>CAVANO010000042.1:0-7613 GCA_963590165.1 Anaerovoracaceae bacterium | reverse complement strand
CTCTAGATTTTACCCTAACCAAATCAAAATTGTACTTGACAAGGGGAGCACTTCAAAGGGGGCGATCGCAAAGCCACTTGGTTGTGTCAGCAGGCACAAAATCGCTTAACAACAATACAAATCAAGTAACATGAGGGCGCATTGCGAAGGGGTCAAGGGGCGACCGCAAAGCCCCCTTGTTCTTGTCACATACACTGATGATGAGGGCAACACCGCACAATTCAGCAGTGTTGTTTTAGACCAGCTTGAGGGAAGGAACCGCATTCAGCGTCAAGGGGGCAAGCTCTCCCTTGAGCATCCGGTAATAGGCAGCTGACCCAATCATCGCGGCATTATCCGTGCATAAATCAATCCGCGGCATATACAGCGGCAATCCGGCCTTGTCCGCTGCCTCTTGCATCATCCTTCTCAGCAGACGATTCGCAGATACGCCGCCAGCCATTGCCAGCGCAGGCGCTTTCGTATCCTTTGCCGCGAGCATCGCTTTTTCCACCAGCGCCGATACGACCGAGTACCGGAACGATGCAGCCATATCTGCTTTCGGGAGCGGTTCGCCCTTCATTTCCAGCTTGTTCGCCGCGTTCAGGAAAGCCGTCTTCATGCCCGAGAATGAATAATCATACTTACCGGGCGTGTGCGGATGCGGCAGCGTCATGTAGTGCGGATTGCCTTCTTCTGCAAGCGCGTCAATCCGCGGTCCGCCAGGGTAGGGGAGCGTCAGCACGCGTGCCGCCTTGTCGAATGCCTCGCCGGCGGCATCGTCCATCGTCTGCCCGAGCAGCGTGTAGTCACCGTAATCGTTGACGCGCACCAGATGGCTGTGTCCGCCGGACACGACAAGGCACAGGAACGGCGGTTTTAAATCGGGATTCGAGATATAGTTTGCCGAAACATGCCCTTCGATGTGGTTGACGGGAATGAGCGGCTTTCCGGCAGCGTAGCTCAGTCCCTTCATGCAACTCACGCCAGTCAGCAATGCGCCGACGAGCCCCGGACCGTAGGTGACGGCAAGCGCATCGACATCCGCGAGACGCATATGAGCGGCGGTAAGTGCCTCGTCAATGACGCGGTCGCATGCTTCGACATGGGCACGGCTGGCAATCTCCGGCACAACGCCGCCATAGAGCGCATGCAGGTCAATCTGGCTGAAAACGATATTGGACACGATGGTACGGCCGTTCTCGACAATGGCTGCAGCTGTTTCGTCGCAGGAAGTTTCCAGCGCGAGGATGCGGACGGTGGACTGGCTGCGGAGGCGTTCAAGCGTCTCTGCAGCCTGCTCGGTATATGTCATGAAAGCTCCTTCTTTCGGTGATTGGAGGAAGATCGCGCCGCGATCTGCACAAGCACGGCTGACAGCGCCAATGCAAGCAGGACAGCCGCAGCGATGAGCAACGCGTAATGCGTGAAGAAGGCTGTCGGCATCAGGCGGACAAGCAAATCCGTCTGCGGATTGAGCAGCCAGAGGTTATTGGAAAACAGCAGACGGTGAAAGAGCGTGAATGCTTCCGTAAAGAAGCACGCCGCGAGGACGCCGAAGACAATCAGCAACAGGATTTCTGCAGCAATCACCCGCGCAAGCAGCGAAATGGCTTTTTGTTCACGCCGGACAAGCAGCAGACAGAACAGCAGGACATCCATTGCACCGGATGCGGCGGCGATTCGTCCGCAAAGCCGGAACAGCACGCGGCAGTCCGCCATATGCCGCTGCTCCTTCTCGTTGAATGCGAGGTATTCCGTGTCATCCATGGTGAAGGTGAATTGGAATTCCTCAACCCTGCCGGTCAGGTAATCCGTGATGGTCTTGACGGCAAGCGGATAATCCTCCTCCGGCAGATACGTGTCCTCCGGCGGCGCGGTGCGGCGCATGAGGGCTTCCATCACGGATGCGTTTGTCCCCAGCAGATAGACGGCGCTGCTGAGAAAGCAGACAAGCAGTCCAACACTCAGCAGCGCCGCGGAAATTCGGGTGGTTATGCGCATCACTGCATCTTCAGGTAGGCGGTTGTGAAGCCTTCCAGATTGCCATCCATCACATCATCGATGTTGCCGGATTCGTAATTCGTGCGGTGATCCTTGACCATGGTATAGGGCTGGAAGACGTAGGAGCGGATCTGGCTGCCCCATTCAATCTTCTTCATTTCGCCCTTGATGTTTGCCATTTCCTCTTCTTTGGCGCGTTCGCGGAGCTCGAGCAGCTTTGCTTTGAGCATCTTGATACAGGTCGCGCGGTTCTGCACCTGATCGCGTTCGGTCTGGCAGGAAACGACGATGCCGGTCGGGAAATGGGTCATGCGGACGGCGGAGGACGTCTTGTTGACGTTTTGTCCGCCTGCACCGCTGGAGTGATACGTATCGACGCGGACGTCCTTCATGTTGATCTCAATGTCGGAATCATCCTCATCGAGCATCGGTGCGACGTCGAGCGATGCGAACGATGTATGGCGGCGTGCGTTGGCGTCAAAAGGCGAGATGCGCACAAGGCGGTGCACGCCCTTTTCGCCGCGCAGGTAGCCGTAGGCATGGTCACCGCTGACCTCGAACGTGACGGACTTAATGCCCGCCTCGTCGCCGTCGAGCAGGTCAAGCAACTTGACGGTGAAGCCCATCTTTTCGCAGTAGCGCGTGTACATGCGGTAGAGCATCTGCGTCCAGTCCTGCGCCTCGGTGCCGCCTGCGCCTGCATGCAGGGACAACACGGCATCGCGGTCATCGTAGTCGCCGCGCATGAGCGTTTCCAACTCCAAAGCATCGGCATGCTCATGGAGCTGATTCATTTCCTCGACCGCCTCATTGACGGTGTCTTCGTCATGCTCCTCCTCAGCCATCTCGAACATCACTTCAATGTCATCGGCGGTGGAGAGCAGCTTTTCATAATGCTCCAGCTTACCCTTCAGGTTGGAAACTTTCTGATTTACCTTTGCGGAATGATCCGGATCGTTCCAGAATTCCGGCTGATTCATCTCCTCAGTCAGCTCATCAAGCTGCTCGCGGAGGTGGTCGATATGCAGCGCTTCGCCGGAAGCCTTGAGGGATTGCTGAATCTCTGCAAGCTGCTGACGGTACTGCGGAATATCAATAAGCGCCATGGTTTTCTCTCCTTATTATTCGGTCGGAAGCGAGTGGGAAGAATGCGGCGGACGTTATGGCGGATGCGCCGGACATTCCGGCCTTCAGGCTTCTTCCGTGTTGCGGCCGCAGCAGTTCTTGTACTTCTTGCCGGAACCGCAGGGGCATGGGTCGTTCCGCCCGATGCGTTCAGAAGGCTTCACACGCTTCGGCTGACGCGGCTGACCGTTGCCCGGCACCATCGGCTTCCCCTCGACCGGACGGACGGCTGCCTGCACGCGCTCAGGAGTGCGTTCGATGCGCAGCTGATACATGCGGCGGACAGTGTCCTCACGGATGAGGTGGTTCAACTCATCGAACATGTAACCGGCTTCAATCTGATACTCAGTGACGGGATTCTTGCCGCTGTAGGCGCGGAAACCGATGCCGTCGCGCAGACGATCCATGGCATCGATGTGATCCATCCAGCGGGAGTCAACCGAACGCAGCAGCACGACACGCTCGATTTCGCGCATGTCCAGCCCAAGTTCCGTCAGCATCGCTTCGCGCTCCTCGTAGAAGGCACGTGCGTCATCCTTCAGTGCCTGTGCGAGCTGGTCACGGTCGCCGGAGCGGACGATGCTGTCGATTTCGGCAATTTTGCCGTGGTGGATGCAGAGGTTCTCCAGATAATTCGTCAGCTGTGTGATGTCCCAATCGGTGCCGTCATCGGCGGCACAGTGACGTGCGAGTGCAGCATCGATGAGCTTGTATGCCATGCCGAGGATATTCTCGCGGACGTTTTCGCCCATGAGGACACGGCGGCGCTGACCGTAGATGATTTCGCGCTGGCGGTTCATGACGTTGTCATACTCCAGCACGTGCTTGCGGATGTCGAAGTTGCGGCCTTCGATGCGCTTCTGTGCGGCCTCAATCTGCTTGGTGAGCATGCCTGCCTGCAGCGGCTCGTCATCCTTGAGACCGAGACGTTCGACCATGGGCATGATGCGGTCACCGCCGAAGAGACGCATCAGGTCGTCTTCCAGCGAAATGAAGAACTGCGTGGAGCCGGGGTCGCCCTGACGGCCGGCACGTCCGCGGAGCTGATTGTCGATGCGGCGTGACTCGTGGCGTTCCGTGCCGATGATGTGCAGACCGCCGGTTTGCAGCACGCGCTCGTGCTCGGCATCGGTCGTTTTCTTGAAGTCCTGATAGAGGGACTGGTACGTTTCGCGCGCGGCGAGAATTTCCTCGGAGACATCTTCTGCGTGACCGGTCGCTGCTTCGATGATTTCGTCATCAAAGCCCTGCTGACGCATCGCGCGGCGTGCAAGGAATTCGGGATTGCCGCCGAGCAGGATGTCCGTGCCGCGGCCAGCCATGTTCGTGGCGATCGTAACGGCACCCCAATGACCAGCCTGCGCGACGATTTCGGCTTCCTTGGCGTGGTTCTTGGCGTTGAGCACCTCATGCTGGATGCCTTTACGCTTGAGCAGCGAGGACAGCATTTCGCTCGTTTCGACCGTGACCGTGCCAACCAGCACTGGCTGACCCTTCTCGTGCACCTCGCTGATGGCGTTGACGACGGCGGCGAACTTGGCAGCCTTCGTCTTGTACACCATGTCGTCGAGATCCTTGCGGATATTCGGCTTGTTGGTGGGAATTTGCACGACATCCAGCGAGTAGATATTCTGGAACTCGTCCTCTTCGGTCTTGGCGGTGCCCGTCATGCCGGAGAGCTTGTGGTACATGCGGAAATAATTCTGGAAGGTGATGGTTGCCAGCGTGCGGCTTTCGCGCTCGATGGTCACATGCTCTTTCGCTTCGATGGCCTGATGCAGACCTTCGCTGTAGCGGCGGCCGATCATCAGGCGTCCGGTGAATTCGTCGACGATGATGACCTGATCGTCCTTGACGACGTAATCCACATCGCGCTTCATCAGGAAGTTGGCGCGCAGGGCGCAGTTGACGTGGTGATTCAGTTCTGCGTTTTCCGCATCGTTAATGTTCTCGATGTTGAAGGCTTGCTCGACACGCTTGGCGCCTTCATCGGTCAGCGTGATCGCCTTTTTCTTCTCCTCAACCTCGAAGTGCTCGTCGCGCTTGAGCGTGCGGACAACGGCATCGACCTTGGCATACAGGTCGGTGGACTTGTCGCCGGCACCGGAAATAATCAGCGGCGTACGCGCTTCATCAATCAAGATGGAGTCAACCTCGTCGACGATGGCAAAATTGTGCCCGCGCTGCACGAGGTCATTCTGCCGGATGACCATGTTGTCGCGCAGGTAGTCGAAGCCGAGCTCGTTATTCGTGCCGTAGGTGATGTCACAGGCGTAGGCGGCGCGGCGCTCGGCGCTGTCGAGGTCATGCACAATCAGACCGACACTCAGTCCCATAAAGCGGTGCACTTTGCCCATCCACTCGCTGTCGCGGCGAGCCAGATAATCGTTGACCGTCACGACATGCACGCCCTTGCCGGACAGTGCGTTCAGGTATGCAGGCAGTGTGGAAACAAGCGTTTTGCCTTCGCCTGTCTTCATCTCGGCGATGCGCCCCTGATGCAGCACCAGACCGCCCATGACTTGCACACGGTACGGACGCATGCCCAGTACGCGCGCGTCAGCCTCGCGGATGGCGGCGAACGCCTCGGGCAGGATATCGTCCTCTGTTTCGCCGTTCTTCAGGCGTTCACGGAATTCATCCGTCTTGGCACGCAGCGCATCATCGCTCAGCGCTTTGTATTCCTCCTCGAGCGCTTCAACGGCGTTGACGGTCTTCTGCAGACGCTTGACCTCCGCATCGTTGCTGCTGCCCAAGAGCTTTTTGACCCATTCAAACATAAGGTTCTCCTTTCAGAAACAAACAGGAAATCTCCTGATAAAATCATTCATGAAGCCGCTTCTGCATCATCAAAAGACATACTTCCTAACCATTATAGCACGAGTTACGCGGAAGTTGCAAGTGCTTCGGGAAAATAGGGTGCCGCAAGGGTTTAATTACCTGTGCTGCGCTGAAGACGTTCCGCGGACTTCGTCCGTTTCCCTTCGTCCGTTTCTCTTCGTCCGTTTCTCTTCGTCCGCTTCTCTGTTCAGCGCTCGCGGGGCATGGTTGGTGACATTTTCATTGTTGACTTGTACCATTTTGATTGGGGCTTTGCCCAAACCCCAGCAGGGACTTCGTCCCTGCGCCCTGCAAGGGTCAGGAAAAGGGACGAAGTCCCCCCTTGACCCGATTCGCGAATGAGTTGAGCGCATTTGCATACAGGTTCCGCGTGCAACTTGCCATGTGCATGAAAATGTGGTATAATCATTTCGATTTCGACAAGGAGGAATCCTCATGCTGAAAAAGATTGCATCTTTCTCCATCAATCATGACACGCTGACGCCAGGCATGTATATTTCACGCATCGACGGCGACTGCATTACGTATGACTTGCGGCTCAAGTATCCCAATCAGGGCGATTATATCTGCCAAGGTGCGCTGCATACGCTGGAGCACTTGATTGCAACATTCGTACGCTCGTCGGAAGCATCGGAGCAGGTGGTGTATTTCGGACCGATGGGCTGCCGGACGGGTTTCTATCTCATCCTGCGCGACACGTTGAGCCATGACGCGGCGCTGCAGCTTGTGAAGGATGCGTTTCGGTTCGCGGCGGATTATGAGGGTGAAATTCCCGGCGCAAAGCGGATTGAGTGCGGCAATTATATGGAGCATGATCTGCCTGAGGCAAAGCATGAGGCAGAAAAATACTGCGCTGTGCTGGCAAGGTGCAGCGAAAGCACGATGACCTATCCGGATTGAAGGAGGCACGCATGAAAAAAATTGCCTTGCTGGGCGACCTCCATGGAAATATGACCGCAACGCTGGCGATGGAGCAAGCGCTGCGCACTTGCAGCGCGGATGAAATCTGGTTTCTCGGCGACGCGGTCGGCAAAGGACCGCAGTCCCGCGAAACGTGCGACTGGGTTCGGGCAAATTGCACGCGCTTTGTCGGCGGCAACTGGGATTATGGCATCGGCGGACGCGAATTTGCCGAGGATGGATATTTCTGGAACCAGCTCGGCGAGAAACGCATGCAGTGGCTGTGTTCGCTCCCGCGCGAGACAGACGAGTGGTTTAGCGGCACGCACTTTCGCTTCTTCCACGGTCGGCCTGTGACGGAGCTGCTGCGCGCGCAGGATGACAAGGAGCTGCTTTCTGCTACCTTCACAGCGAATGGCGTGACATATGGCGGCGTCGCGTTTGCGGACAGCCACCGCCCATTCCTGCGCACGCTCGATGCTGGATACATCCTCAACACAGGCAGCGTCGGCAACAGCATGGGCGTGCCCAAGGCGCATGCACTGCTGCTCGAGGGTGAGGTCGGCTCGCAAACGCCGTCAATGCTGCTGATGACGGCGCTGTCTGTGCCGTATGACAACGAAGCGGCGGCGGACATTGCCCGTGCGGAGGTCAATCTGCCGCATCGGGATTCGTACATTCGGGAGATTCTGACGGGAGAATATTCCAGCTTGAATTTATAATCTAAGTGCAACACAAAAAGAAGTGGCATCAAAGCGAACATT
>CAVANO010000041.1:0-37253 GCA_963590165.1 Anaerovoracaceae bacterium | reverse complement strand
AATGTTCGCTTTGATGCCACTTCTTTTTGTGTTGCACTTAGATTATAAATTCAAGACACAAAAAAGCTGACATTGTCCGATAACAGGAACAATGTCAGCTTTTTGATTGCAATGCAATTACGCCTTGGCAACTTCGACCAGCTTTGCGAAAGCAGCCGGATCGTTCACAGCGAGATCAGCAAGGATCTTGCGGTTCACGACCACATCGTGCTTCTTCAGGCCGTTGATGAAGGTCGAATAGCTCATGCCATTCAGACGGGCAGCAGCGTTGATACGGGTGATCCACAGGGAGCGGAAATCACGCTTGCGCATCTTGCGGCCCTTGAAGGCATAGCGCAGAGAACGAGCAACCTGCTCGGACGCAGCGCGGTACTGCTTCGACTTTGCACCCCAGTAGCCCTTGGCCAGCTTCATGACCTTGCGGCGCTTCTTCTGAGCATTAACAGCTCTCTTAATACGTGCCATTGTGAGTATCCTCCTTGCCAGCGATTGGGCTTAATTACTTATAGGGGAGCAGCTTGTGGATGGTCTTGGCTTCTGCCGCGTTATCCACGACACCGTCAGCGCGCAGGTGACGGGTGCGCTTAGTGGTCTTGAGGCGAACCTGATGGTTTGCGTTCATCTGCTTATGCTTTACGATACCGGTCTTGGTAAAGGAAAAGCGCTTGGCAGCACCACGGTGAGACTTCTGCTTAGGCATGGTGTGAGTCCTCCTTCCAATGCTGATAAAACGGAAACGGCGAATGCCGCGAATCCCGTTTTATTCCTGTTCTTGATTCTCCTTGACGGTTTCGCGGGCAGCCTTCTTTTCAGCGAAAGATGCCTTTGCCGCCTTCGGAGCCAGGATCATGATCATATGACGGCCGTCCATCATCGGACGACGTTCCACCGAGCTAACCTCGGCGCAGCGAGCCGCGAAGTCCTGCATGACCTTCATGCCGATTTCGCTGTGGGTGATCTGGCGGCCACGGAAACGGATGGACACCTTCACCTTATCGCCACCCTGGAGGAACTTGGTTGCCATCTTCGCCTTCGTGAGGACGTCATTTTCCTCAATCGTGGCGGACAGCTGTACCTCCTTGGTTTCGACGACCCGCTGATTCTTGCGGTTTTCGCGCTCCCGCCGCGACTGCTCGTAGCGGTACTTGTCATAGTCCAGCAGTTTGCACACCGGCGGCTTCGCTGTGGGCTGAATCTTGGCCAGGTCGAGGCCGCGTTCTTCCGCCAGCTCCATCGCCTTGGCTGTTGGCATGACGCCGAGCTGCTCGCCGTTTTCGTCAATCAGACGAACCTCTCGGTCGCGGATTTCCTCATTGATCATCAGATCGAGTGCTATGTCCATACACCTCCCAATTTTGCTGCTGAAGCCGACCGACCTGTTCCATACAATAAAACAGCGGCGGGCTGTAAACCCGTCGCTGCAAGCTTTTCATTCTGATTCCGCTGATGCATCCGCATCACGGAAGGAAAAAGCCATAATACCCGACAGCGTTAGCCGTGCAAGGTGAGAGACGGGCAAGCCTCTGCTTCAAACATGATTATTATAGCGCGATGCAGAGCGTTTGTCAAGGGGTGGAGGAAGAAAATAATGCGCAATTACAGTGTAACCGTCATCTTCAGCAGATCTTCGTCCTTCGCGCTGTGCCCTGCCATCAGTTCAAATTCACCGGGCACAAACACGCGCTTCTCCTGCCGATTGACATACGTCAAGTCATCTTTACTCAACCGGAAGACGACCGTCTTTGCCTCCCCTGCCTTCAGCATCACCTTCTTGAAGGCAATGAGCTGCTTGACTGGCCGCATGATGTCGCAAACGAGGTCGTGCATGTAAACCTGCACGGTTTCCTCGCCGTCCACCTGACCGTCATTCTGCACCGTGACGGACAACTGCATGTTCTCTGCATCAAGCGACAAATTGTGGTAGGAGAATGGCGCATAACCGATACCCTCGCCGAAGGTAAACAACGGCGAACCGGGCAAATCCTCGTAGTGTGCCGGTGTATTGTGCCAGCCGGGCAGCTGATTGTAGTACACGGGCACCTGACCGGAATGACGTGGAAAGCTGATCGGCAGCCTTCCGGACGGATTCAGCCGCCCGAAAATCGCCTCAGCGACTGCCTGACCGCCGAACATGCCGCCATTGAAGGCGCAAATCAGCGCATCGGTCGATTCAGCGATTTCCGTGATGGACAACGGCTTGGAAGACAGGAGCACCGTGACAAGCGGAATACCGAGTGCGCGCAGCGCACGATAGAGCGTCATCTGCTGACCGG
The DNA here is from genome assembly GCA_963590165.1 of Anaerovoracaceae bacterium. Taxonomy (GTDB): domain Bacteria; phylum Bacillota; class Clostridia; order Christensenellales; family Aristaeellaceae; genus UBA11524. The sequence goes on along the minus strand of CAVANO010000041.1, from coordinate 34,980 downwards.
ACAGGTCAAGATTCGCGCGATCCTTCGTTTCGCCGTGCTGCTCCCAAACATCGCCGACTACAAGTACAATGGCATCCGCATCCCTGCATGCATCAACTGCCGCCGGAATGTCGTCCGTGTCGGCAGGCATCACGCCGCATCCCTGATGATACGTGACGCGAATATTCTCCTCTTTCGCAATGCTTTCAATGCCCTCGCGGATGGTCACGAACGGGCGGACAGCCGGTCTGCCGGGAATGGTGGTCGGATGGGTGAAATACGTCCAGTCGCCGTACTGAGCACGGATATCGTCCGCATTCGGTCCGATAACCGCCACGCTGCGAACATGCTTGAGCGGCAGCACGCCATGATTTTCCAGCATCGTGACGGACTTTCTCGCCGCAGTGCGAGCTGCTTCGAGATGCTCCTCACAACCGAGGCAGCCTGGCTTGCCGCGCTTCTCCGGCTTTTCGAACAGGTTCATGCGGAATTTAACGGTCAGAATATGGCGAACCGCCTCATCAAGCACCTTTTCATCGAGCCTGCCGCTGCGAACTGCTTCAATCGCGGCATCGTAAAACTCGACGGTCGTCATCATCATGTCGTTGCCGGCATTTGCGGCGAGGATCGATGCATCAACCATGTTTCCGGCGACATGCTGATTGAAAATCAACGACTGGCAATTCGCCCAGTCCGTCACGGTAAAGCCGTCAAAACCAGCCTCGCCGCGAAGGATCGTCTTCATCGTCTTGGCATCGGCAGTGAACGGCGTGCCGTCAATGGAGCCGTACGCAGTCATCGCAGTAGCGCACCCCGCACGGAATGCCTTCTCGAACGGCGGCAGGAACGTCTCCTTCAGCTTGCGGTATGTCATCTCCGTGTCGCAGGCATCGCGTGCGCCGACTGCCTCGCCGTAACCGATGTAATGCTTGGCACAGGCGAGAATGTGCTCGTCATCCGAAAGGTCGTCTCCCTGATAGCCGCGTACAATCGCTTCGCCCAGTTCGCCGGCAAGATACGGGTCTTCGCCGAACGTCTCGTCAATGCGTCCCCAGCGCGGGTCACGTCCGAGGCACAGCACCGGTGAAAACGTCCAGTGCAGACCGTCCGTTGCAACCTCACGCGCAGTGACTTCGCCCATCATCCGGACAACATCGCGGTTCCACGCACAAGCGCATGCCAGCTGAGACGGAAATACCGTCGCATGGTCATTCAGTGCATGACCGTGAATGGCATCGATGCCGAAAAGCACCGGAATGCCCAGTCGGCTGGACATCGCCGCCTGCTGCACCTCGCGTGCGTCATCCCCCAGCACATGCAGGAACGAACCTGCACCCAGCTTCGCCCAGCGCAGCGATTCCTCACGTCCTGCAACCGTGTATGGCACCTGCACCATCTGCGCCGCCTTCTCCTCAAGCGTCATCCGCTTCAGCAGTGCTTCGACCTTCGCAGCGATTTCTTTCTCTGATTTCATTTTTTCTCCTCTTACACAAAACTCTCGTCTTTGCAGAATACAGGCACGAAGTCCTCCGAGGCGCTTTCCGGCTCCTGCAGGTAGCCCGGCAGTCCGAGCGACAGCATGTGATCGCGTACACGGATGTACTCGCGGTTCGTAATCGTCCGCATCAGACCGGGGATACTGACGTTATTGCACGGAATATACTGCCGCATCAGGCTGACCGGTATACCATCGGGCAATTCCTCCTTCACCCACGTCAGCAGCTGACAGCTTTCGCTTGTCAGTCCCGGCAAAATCAGATGGCGGATCAGCGTACCGCGCGTCATTATGCCGTTTTCGTCATACATCGGCGTACCGGTCTGACGCACCATTTCACGGATTGCGGCGGATGCATGCGCGAAATAATCCGGTGCCTGTGCACAGAGCCGCCCCATCTGTTCGCTGCGGTGCTTCAAATCCGGCAAATAGACATCGATGACGCCGTCAAGCATTTTGAGCGTCTCCACGCGCTCATAGCCGGACGTGTTCCACACCAGCGGCACATGCGGACGATAGATGTCAAGCGTCTCCAGCAGTTGCGGAATATACGGCGTCGCGGTGATGAAGGAGATGGACTGCATGCCCATCTCCTCCAGGCGCTTGAGCTTATCGGCAAGTTCGCGCGGCGTGAAGAAGCGTCCGGCGTTGCGGTGGCTGATTTCGGCATTCTGACAGTAGGCACACCGCAGCGTACAGCCGGAAAAGAACACCGCACCGGTCCCGTTCCTGCCGGAAATGGGCGGCTCTTCCCACAGATGCGGCGCGATGCGGGCAATCAGCATCGTTTCCGGCAGTCGGCAGAAGCCGTGTCCCTCCTCAGTTGTCCGGCATGCATGGCACTCGCGCGGACACAGCGTGCATTCCATCACCAATTGCTTCCTTCCTCATTAACGGATCAAATACAAATCAACCAGCATGCCTGTGCATGTCGAAAGGTGCGAGCGCGATCGCGCCATGCTTAGCCCAAGTATTTTTCGAGGCACACAAGCTGCACATTTGGAATCCCATTGAACACGCAGGGCACGATACCAACCTCCTCATAGCCGAGCATCTGATACAGCCTGCGTGCCCGTGTATTCCTGACATTGGTGTCCATACGCAGCGCAGGACAGCCGTGTTGACGCGCGTAATCCTCATAATACGCAACGAACGCACGCCCGAAGCCCTTGCCCTTGATCTGCGGATCAACCGTCAGGCAGTGCAGCACCATGACCTCGTCATCCGCCGCTGCGTGCTGCCAATGTGCCTCCTTGTATTCCGGCACCTGAATCTGATTGATAACCGCCGATGCCGTGACTTTGCCGTCCTCCGTCATCACGAACAGGTCGTCGCGCTCAATGGCAGCAGCAGCCGTTGCTCGCGTCGGATAAACGCCGCGAATCCAGCCAATCGTCGACAATCCCTGCTCTTCCCCATCGTGAATCCGCTCATAAATCTGTTCAATGCCGTCAAGGTCAGCTGTAACTGCTTTCCTGATTTCCATGTCCTTCTCTCCTTATTGTTGATTTTTCGTCGGCGGCACAAAGCGCTCGAAAATCGCGATGTCATACCCTGTGCGGCATCTGTCAAGCTCCTCCTGCGAACGGATTGTCCATGCGACCATCCACGGATGCATCAGACGGACAAGACGGACGGGCAGATTAACCCCCGCTTCGCTCGAAAAGTCATACGCCAGAAAGTCCGGACGGCTCAACATATGGAAAATCAGCGACGCAATCGCATAATCGAGAAACGTTCGATTTTTTTTGCCGTGCAGCCCGTATGCGAGCTGTCCGCGGATGATCGTCGGGTCGTTTCTGCGGAACCACTGCACGCAGCGCGGGTCGAAGCTTTCCATGCACCATTGCCCTTCATAGCGCTTCATGCGTTCGCTGACAGCGGAGGATACTTCTTCGATGTTGGCTTCTGCCTTTAATTCAACAATCAGCGGCACGCGCCCATCAACCGTTTCAAGCACCTCATCGAATGTCGGCACCTGCTCAGATGTGTTCAGCAGACGACATGCACGAACCTCCGCCAGCGTGCTTTGCGCGATTTTTTTGTCGATGCCGCACATGCGCTTCAGGCTGTCGTCATGATGGACAACAAGCACGCCATCCTTCGTCCGATGGACATCGAGCTCAATGCCGTATCCTGCCTTGACCGCCGCAGCAAAGGCAGTCAGGCTGTTTTCGGGGCGTTCATCATTCCACAGGCCGCGGTGCGCATAATCCACCGTTGCCAGATGCGACATGTCACGCCGCTGAACATTCGGATGGAGCATCCAGACGTACACAGCAAAGAGCACCAGGAGAATCAGCAATGCAACCAGCACAAAAGCGCCTTCCTTCCAAAAAATAATCCTTTCTGATTATAGCACAGGTTTTGCTTTCTGACCATCCTTGTGTTATAATGATGCGGAAAAAATGCACGAGGTGACCACGATGCGGATTGCGCTGCTTGCCACGGGCGGAACGATTGCCTGCCGCCACACGCCGGACGGCCTCTCGCCTGCCCTCAAGGCCGAGGAACTTGCGGAGAGCTTCTCCAACCGCCACGATGTGACGCTGCTGCCGATGGATGTCTTTTCGATGGATTCAAGCAACATTCAGCCGGAGGAATGGACGATTCTCGCGCGTGCTGCAGACAAGGCATTGCAAGAATGCGATGGCGTCGTCATCACCCATGGCACGGACACCATGGGCTACACTGCCGCTGCACTGTCTTACATGCTGCTCGGGCAGACAAAGCCGGTCATCCTGACAGGCAGTCAGTTGCCGCTCGGTGCGCCGCTTTCCGATGCTGAAATCAACCTGTCCTGCGCCATCGAGGCGGCCTGCATGGGGGTTGCCGGCACATACGTATGCTTCAACCGCAAGCTGATTCTTGGCACACGCGCTGTCAAGACGCACACACTGTCCTTCGACGCATTCGACAGCGTGAACCGCTCGCTTGCCGGCATGGTGGACAGCGGCGGCGTGCACTTTCTGCGTCCACAGCAGATTGACGTCCCCTATCGCTTGCGTCCGGACGTGGACAGCCGCGTATTCCTGCTGAAGCTCTTTCCGGGCACACAGCCGGATGTACTGGACTTCATCGCCCAAAGCGGCTATCGTGGACTCGTCATTGAAGCGTTTGGCTTAGGCGGGCTGCACTACATCCGGCGTAATCTCGTCGAGAAACTGCGGATGCTGCGTGAGCAGGGAATTCGGATTCTTGTGCTGACGCAGTGCATGTACGAAAAGGCTGATTTGTCGATTTACGAGGTCGGCACACAGTTGCTGCGGACAGATGTGCTTTCCGGCATGGATATGACAACAGAAGCGGCAGTCACGAAGATGATGTGGGCGCTTGCCCAGCCCGATACGGATGAACTCCTTGTCAGCAACCTTTGCGGAGAGATCCGCAAGTAATCTTTTTCATCAGCTAATTAAGTTGCACCCTCGAACATCATGCCCGAGGGTGCTGTTTTTATGCATTTTCCTGTACGGGAATCCCGCGCAATCCGGCAGCAAGGCAACGGACAAGTTCCTCCTGCTGCTCCTCCAGCGGACGTTCTCCATCGTAAACGATGGGCTTCTTCACCTCGAAACAGTGCTTCTTCGTGTCGATATGCACAGGATAGAGGAGGAGATTCGTACCTGTCGCTCGGTAGAACATGGTGCCGATGTTCAGCCAGCCGGTGTTAATCCAGTCGTGATGCTCACCGAATCCGCTGGGCTGTTCAGGGAAAATCACCACATACTTGCCGTTCTTGAGCGCCTTCATGCTCTGCCGCATGGTCGTCATTACACGCGCATCGTGATACACAGGGATGGTCGGCGCACTCTTGAGCACCGGCGGCAGAATCGCTGCAGCAATGTAAGGCAGCGTCGCGTTGTAGAGCGGCTCCAAGCGGCATCCGGGCTCCCACCAGTAGTCCTGACGCACGTAAGCCGGACACGTCTTACGGTTCATGATCCCCTCATTGCACCATGCAAAGACTTCATCGCGCAATGGGAATTTCGCCACAATGTCAATCGGGCCGAGTGCACCGACATGGTTGCAGACAAAGATGCAAGGCTTGCCCGAAAACGGTTCCTCCCACGTTGTTGTCATCCTTGGCGTGAAGGTGCAATAGACCGCGCGCAGGCATGTAAAGAGCTTTCCCATGACATTCCTCCTCTTATGTGCCTGCGCCTTACGCCATCTTGTCTGCCATCGCCTTGCCGCCAAGAACATGGAAATGCAGGTGCGGCACACTCTGGCAGGCATCGCTGCCGCAGTTGGACACGACACGGAAACCAGTCTTATCAACGCCTTCAAGGCATGCAACCTTCTTGCAGGCACGCAGGCATGCCGCAATGACCTCGTCCGGCAGTTGGTCGATTTCGGCAACGGACGTCACATGCGTCTTGGGCACAACGAGCACATGCACAGGTGCCATCGGGTTGACATCGCGGAAAGCGTAGGTGTTTTCGTCCTCGTAGACCTTCGTGGACGGGATTTCACCGGAGATGATTTTGCAGAACAGGCAGTTTTCCATGACAGTTTCTCCTTTCAGGTATTCAAATTATCAATTTACACCGTCGGCCATGAGAAAATCACGGCGATGGCGAGGTAAATCAACAGAGCATACTTGTTGTTATAGACGAATGCGATGTACTCGCGAAAAAACGCGGCAGGCAGATAATACAGCGCCGTATGACCGCCGATGCCCTGATCTGCCAGATGCAGCCGATGTGCCAGCACCACCGCGCGCGGTACGTGATAGTTGCTCGTGCAGATGATGCAGTGCGACGCCGGGTCAACGAGGCGATGCGAAAACAGGAGATTCTCCTGCGTGCTGGTGGACTTATCCTCGACCAGAATCTGATTTTCCGGCACACCATGCGCAATCAGGTATTTCTGCATGGATTCCGCCTCGGAAACGCATTCATCAGCGCCCTTGCCGCCGGACACGATGAATGTCGGCGCTTTGCCGTACTTGTTCCAGTACTTAATGGCACGGTCGAGGCGGTCGCGCAGCAGCGGCGTAGGCGTGCCGTCCTTGCGGATGCGGCAGCCAAGTACGATGATGTAATCCGCCTTCTTTTTGGGAATCATCACATACACGAGCGCAAACAACAGCACAATGCTCAGTGCAAGCGGCGTGTACATGACGAGATTTTTCACGATGCTTAGCCAGAACACCTGCCATGCAGAGCCGGAGATGCCGCTGTTCATGTCGATGATGCCCCAGATGCCGACAACAATCGTCAGCAGACCGAAAGCAAGCGGCAGCAGATTCGCCTTGGAGAATCCCTCGCGCTTGAGCATCAGGAACCAGTCGCACAGGAGAATCAGTCCGAAAGCAATCAGGAACACGACAAGCGCAACATAGCCCCAGTAGACCAGCTCATACAGGTGCTGATCATTCGCCAGCAGCGGAATCGTCGAATGCATCAGCCAGTAGATGCCGCATTCCAGCACAAACGCGTTAATGACGCGCCTCGGTTCCTGAATGAACATGCCAATCGAAATGGCAATCAGTGCAAGGCTAACCCAGAATACCACTGTCATACGTTTTCCTCCATTACAGGCGTGCCGTGCAGCCCGTTTTCTGTCAGTGCATCAAGCCGGACGCGGACGAAACTGCCCTGCTTTCCCTGCACGCCCTTCGGGAGCGCCACCGAGATATATTCCGGCGTATAGCCCGTCCAGCAGCCGTCCGCCGGTTCCTCCAGCAACACCTCAGCCGTTTTGCCGAGCCACCGCTGATGATATTGCTTCGTCATCTCCTCGCCGACTGCGATCAGCGCACGCGCTCGGTTTTCCTTTTCGGCGGTACTGAGTTGCCCCGGCATGACTGCCGCTTTCGTCCCTTCCCGCTGCGAGTATGGGAACACGTGAATCTTCGCGAACTGCGCTTCAATGATGAAGTCGCGCGTCTGCTGGAATTCCTCTTCCGTTTCGCCCGGGAAACCGGTCAGAATATCGGTCGTGAACGCCGCCATCGGGAAAACAGCGCGCAGATTCGCCATACCCTCGCGGTACATGCGCATGTTATAGCGCCGCGCCATCCGTGCCAGCACCGAATCGCTGCCGGACTGCAATGCCAGATGAAACTGCGGACAGACCTTCGGCAGATTGCCCAATGCTTCGGCAAATTCCGGCGTCGCGATGGTCGGCTCAAGGCTGCCGAGGCGGATTCGGCGTATGCCGTCGACCTCATGCACGGCACGGATGGCATCGAGCAACGTCTGCCGCTCGGCGAAATCACGTCCGTAGCTCGTCAGATGAATACCGGTCAGCACCAGTTCCGTAAAGCCGGCACAGGCAAGCCGCTGTGCCTCTGCACGAATTTCCTCCACCGGACGGGAGCGAATCGGTCCTCGCACGCTCGGAATGATGCAGTAGGTGCAATGGTTGTTGCAGCCTTCCTGAATCTTGAGTGTCGCGCGCGTATGCTCCTCCTGCGAAGAAATCGTCAGCGGCTCAAAGGGGGTTGTAGCGTTGAGGTCGTTGACAGCGTTCAGGCGTGTATTTTCTGCAAGCGCCTTTTCCAGCAGTTCAACCACCTCGCCGCGGTGCTGCGTCCCGATGACAAGGCGTGCGCCTGCCTCCAGCATCTTTTCCGGCTTGCGCTGCGCCAGGCATCCTGCTAGAATCAACTCGCTGTCCGGATGTTCCCGGCGCAGGCGTCTTGCCAATTGCAGCGATTTCTTATCGCCTGTGCCCGTCACCGTGCATGTGTTGATGACATAAATATCCGCCGCCGAATCGAACGGAACAACCTGATATCCGGCGGCGCGGAATTTTTCCAGCATCGCTTGCGTATCGTACTGATTGACCTTGCACCCAAGCGTGTGGAAAGCGACAGTTTTCATGATTTCACTCCAATTCGCCGTAAAGGCAGAATAAGGCGCTCATGGCACAGAGCCCTGCAGTCTCCGTGCGGAGAATGCGCGGACCAAGCGTCACGCTGCGGCAATGTGCTTCCTGCATTCGGCTGATTTCATTCGCGCTCATGCCGCCTTCCGGTCCAATGACAACGGCAAGGTCACGGATGTCCGGATGCTCACGGTGAAAGGCGGTCAGTGAATAGCCGCGTGCATCCTCCCACGGGACAATTGCCGCTTCGTGCTTTCCGAGCATCGTCAGCATTGCATCGAATTTCACCGGTGCATGCACCGTCATCATCCGACAGCGTCCGGACTGCTTGCAGGCCTCACGGGCGATTTTCTGCCAGCGTTCCTGCTTCTTTTCGCCGTCCTTGGCGTTGAGCTGTACGATGCAGCGTTCCATCGCGACCGGCACAACGCTGTCCGCACCCAGTTCAACCGCTTTCTGCACAATCAGCTCCATCTTATCCGCCTTGGGCAGCCCCTGATAGAGCGTGATCCGCAATTTTGCCTCGGTAGACGGCAGCTCCTGCTTTAATCTCGCTGTCACCTGTTCGGCGGTCAGCTCGGTCATTTCCGCGAGGTACCGTCTGCCGCTGACGAACAGCTCCGCCTCATCGCCTGACTTCATACGAAGCACGCGCACTGCATGATGTGCATCTTCGTCCGAAAGCCGCACGATTTCGCCCGTCTGCGCATCCTGATCGGCATAAAAGCGGTGCATCAGTTTTTCCTCCGGCTGAGCATGGCAACCCATTCGCCCTTGCGCTTCGTCTCGAGGATGGTGTATTCTGCCGCAGTCAGTGCCTTGACAACATCCTGCTCGCGTTCCTTGATGATGCCGGAGCAGATAAACAGACCGCCGGGAACGATGTGATCAACCAGCGGCTGCGCAAACATGCAGATGACATCGGCAATGATGTTCGCGACGCACAGTTCGCACACGCCATCGCTGCTTTCAAGCAGATTGCCCTCAACCGCACGGACGCGGTCAGACAAATGGTTATGCTCAATATTCTCCTTTGCGACACGGACGGCAACCGGATCGATATCAATCGCCAGCACATCCTTCGCGCCGAGCATCGCCGCGCCAATTGCCAGAATTCCGCTGCCCGTGCCGACATCGATGACGCGTTCGCCGCCATGCAGCGCATCCTCCAGCAGTTCAAGGCACATCGATGTTGTTTCATGCGTGCCCGAGCCGAACGCCATGCCGGGGTCAATCTCGATGATCTTGTCGCCGGGCTGAGAATCATACGCCTCCCACGTCGGCTTGACAACGAGCGAACGTCCCGCCTTGAAGGGCTTATAGAACTTCTTCCAAACTTCCGACCAGTCCTCATCATGCACATTGACCGTACCGATTTCCAGCGTGCCGAGGTCGATGCCGAGATTCATCTGCTTGAGCTCTTCAAAGCGGCTGCGAAGCGACTGCATCCGGTCGGCAAAGGCGCTGTCCGGCTTAAACCATGCATGAACGAGAACATCCTCCGGCATGGATGTAATCAGATTCGGATCAATGATTTCCCAATAGCCGTTGGGCTGATTGGGGTCAGGGATATCCGCGCGATCCTCCACCATCGTACCGGCAGCGCCGTTCGTCATCAATGCTTCGGAGGCAATATCCGCGCCCGCGGTAGTCGTGTGAACGGTCAATTCAATCCAATCCATGGATGTGTCCTTCTCTCTTTAATCAAAATACGATTCGATGCCGTCAAGCAGGTGGCCTTCCCGAACATCGCGGGTTGTAGTGTACATGTACCGGGTCAGCACCGTGCCGCCGCGATAGTACAGGCAGATGAACGGGCAATCAATCGCGAACTGCTCCTGAATCTGATACAGCACGGACTGATAATCCTCCTGCGTCACCTGCGTGCGAAGGCTCTTACAGAGGCTGTCCATCGTGGTCGAGCGGTAGGTCGTGTAATTGCCCGTGTTGCCGCTCATCAGCATAAAGCCCGCGTCAGGACACACGTCCATGGCGTAGGACACCAGCGCAATCTGGTAGTTGCCGGCCTTCAGCCGCGATTTCATCGTGTCGAAGGTCACCGTCGTGACGGTCGCACTGATGCCGATTTGCTCCAGCATATCCGCAATCATGTTCGCCGCCTCGACACGCACGCTGTTGTCCGGCTCCTCGTAGACGAGAATCGTATACGTGAGGTCGGTCGCCTCGTTGTCCTTGTTGGGCTTATCGACATAACCGCTGCCGTCCGTATCCGTCCAGCCATCCTCCTCGAGCAACTGCCGCGCCTTATTCAGGTCAACCTGGAAATAGTCCGTCAGGTTGCTGTTGTACATCCATGTTCCCTGCACGAACGGCGTGTCCGTCCTGTCGACCATGTTCATATACACAGTCGAGGCAATGCTATCGATATCGATACACGCACGGATTGCTTGTCGCATGTTGGATGTCATGGAGCTGACATAATTATTCAGCAGCAGGCATTCGAGCTGATTCGTGCGGTACGTGATGGCAAGCGTGCTGGAGGAGGACTTATACTGCGCAATGGACAGCGAGCGCGAGAAAATCGTATCCACATTCGAGTACTGATACGCGTTGACGACTTCGGAATCCGAGCCGTAGAGGTCAAAATAGAGGGTAGAATACTGCGGCGTCTTTTCGCTGTAATACGGATTGACGGTCAATGTCAGCGAACCCTTGATGCCGTTGGAATAGGGCGTAAAGGAGGACACCATGTATGCGCCCGAACCGGGCGGATTGCTGCTGTCGAGGTACTCTTCCGGCAGAACAGGGAACGTCATCGCGTACAGCACGCCGTAATACTGCCGATCCGCGCGGACAGACACCGTATAGCGATCAGTCGCGGTAATTTCCTTGACGAAATAGCGCAGATTGGCGTAATAGCCCAGGTTCGTCGCGTTCTCCGCCTTCGCTGCGGCAATAATATAATTGGCGGTTGCAACGACATCCTGCGCCGTCACCTCATCGCCATTGGAGAACAGGACACCCTGACGCAGCGTGAACGTCCATGTGCGGCCGTTGCCCGTCTGCGACCAGCTTTCCGCAAGCCCTGCCTGTGGCTGATAGTCATCATCGATGGTAATCAGGCTGTCGTAGACGAGGTCGTAGATCGAGAGCAAGTCACGTTCTTCAGGAAACAGCGGCTTGAGTTCCGTCGTCTTCTTCGACTGAATGCCAATTACGAGCGAGCTGCTGTCAATCGCTGCCTCAGCGGTCAGCACGGGCAGAATCAACAGTGCCAACAGCAGACTCATCAGTCTGCGCAGTGTCATCCGGGTAAAGGAGTGCCTGATAAATGCCATAAGTGGTCGTCACTCTCCCTGCATATTGTTTCGTCGGGCCGTCCGGCAGATTCTCCACGGCAATAGTCACGCCATCAGAGGAAATGCTGCGATCGCTCAGCCAACGGGTGACGGTGGTCTGTCCGGCATGGTAAGCGGCGGAGACAAGCACCGCATCGCCGCGGAACATGCGCGACAGATAATTCAGATACCAGCAGCCGTAACGGATATTCGTCTCCGCATCGTAGAGGTGATCGAAAGAATAAGTGCCGCTTTCACCAAGCTTTCCGGCAATCCACGAGGCGGTATCCGGCATAAGCTGCATCAGACCACGCGCGCCGACGCTTGATTCCGCGTCCGTGCGGAAGGAACTTTCATTGCGGATAATAGCGGCGACAAACGCAGGCTGAAGGTTATATTCATCCGCATAGCGCTCAATGATATCCTGATAGGTAATGGCGTAGCTGCCGTCTGCCGACTCGGTAACGTGATAATAATCGAGCGTCTCCTGATATGCGTCCGCCCATTCCTTCGCACGTGTGGTCAGATACGCCTCCATCAGGTAATGCGCAGCCAGCAGTGCCAACAGCATGACGCACAGCCCGACAATCGACCATGTCATCCACGCAGGCTTCGCCTGGTTTATTTGCTTCGCCTGTTCTATTTGCTTCGCCCGGTTTATCTGCTTCGCCTGGTTTATCTGCTTCGCCTGATTTTCCTGCTTCGCCTGGTTTTGAAACCGTGTCTGCATTGTCTGGCATCTCGGTATCGGCTGATACACAGGCTGTTGCACTTGGTTTCTTTGCTGCGGCTGATATACAGGCTGCTGTGTCCACGGCGGCTGCGCATATGAACTTTGCTGGCGATATGGATTCGGCTGCCGATACTGCACAGGCTTCGCCTGACTTACTTGCTTCGACTGACTTATTTGCTCCGCCTGGTTTATTTGCGTTGTCTGATTTATTTGCTCTGCCTGCTGTGACTGCTGGACAGGCTGAACCTGCCTGATCGGCATCGTCTGCGTTGCTTCTTCCTGAGCCGCCGTCTGATAGATGTCAGACCGCCGGCGGCGCTGCGGAAGCGGATTGTTTTCCATCATGCTCCTCCTTGGCAAGCTCTGCTGCATACAGCGGTGGAATCAATGCAGCTGTCTCGCTGATAGTGCCATTTGTCGGGATGACGACATCGGCACGGCGCACCTTTTCCGCCGGGTCAAGCTGACTGCTGATTCGCAACTGTGCATCCGCCTTCGTCAGCCCATCACGCGCCATCAGCCGTTCGAGCTGCATTTCGTGCGGGAGCGATGCGCACCAAACCGTATCGCAGAGGACATCCAACCCTGCCTCATAGAGCAGCGGCATATCCAGCACGCAGCATTTTGCGCCGTCTTTCCGCGCCGCTTCGATGCTGTCGAGAATCATCCTGCGAATCAGCGGCTGCATCAGCGCATCCAGCGCCAATCGGGCATCGTCATCCGAAAAGACAAGCTGTCCCAACGCGCGGCGATTCAGCGAACCGTCAGGATGAAACACGCCGTCGCCGAAGGAGGCGCGAATAGCCGGCAGTGCTGCACCGCCGTCGCAAGTGAGCGTTCTCGAGAGCTGATCGCCATCGATAATCACCGCGCCCAGCTGCGCAAGCGTTATGGATATGGTGGATTTTCCGCAGGCAATACCGCCGGTGAGACCGATGATGCGCATCTGCAATGCCTCCTTCTTTTGGCCTTTGGGGGATTCCTTTGCAATATACTTTCATGTTGCATGATTTGGCATGCAGCTTTTTTTCCAGAGGGCTTTGCGTTCGTCCTCTGGACTCCTTCGCATTGCACTTCAAAATCCACTCAAAAAGTGAGCCTTGCATGCCTGCAAGGAATAAACAGGCGAAGATTAAAACAGGCGAAGATTAAAACAGGCGAAGCCTGCGCACCATTGCGGACGCAGGCTGTAGCCCTGAAAAATCAGACTTTGGTTTCGAGGAGCTTCTTCTTGAGGTCGGTTTCCATCTGGTAGAGGGTCTTTTCCGCCTCGATGCGCTTGGTGCGGCCTTCCTTCTGGATGGTCATGACCTCGTTGATCGTGTCGATCAGGCTCTGGTTCGTCTGGACAAGCGTCTCGATGTCGATGATGCCGCGCTCTGCTTCCTTCGCCGTTTCGATGGTGTTCACCTTGAGCGTCTCGGCATTCTTCTTGAGCAGTTCGTTCGTCATGTCGGTCACGGCGCGCTGTGCCTTCACCGCCTGCTGGGTATGATGCAGGCCGAGTGCCAGCACCATCTGGTTCTTCCACAACGGCAAAGTGTTGGAAATAGTGGACTGAATACGCTCCACCAGCAGGCTGTCGTTGTTCTGCAGCAGACGAATCTGCGGCGCCATCTGCATGGACACCTGACGCGTCAGCTTGAGGTCATGCAGCTTCTTCTCGAAGCGGTCACACTGGGCGGACAGGTCATTGGCGTTCTGCGCGTCCATAGCATCGCCGGATTTCGCTGCCTTATCCAGCAGTTCCTTCAGCTCACCCTCGCGCACGCGCTGGAGCTTCTCTTCGCCGGCGATGATGTAGAGCGTCAGTTGACGGAAATATTGGGTATTCTGGTCGTACAGGCGATCGAACATGGCGACATCCTTGAGCAGCTGCGCCTGATAGCCTTCCAGCGAAGACGCAATGTTCTCGACGTTGACGTTCGCCTTCGTGTAACGCGCCTTCATGTGCTCGATGCGATTATCGGCGCTGTGGAAGAGCTTCATGATGCCCTTGGGCTCCTTCGCGTCATCCTCGAAGCCCTTCAGCTCGACAACGAGGTTCTCCAGCATCTGACCGACTTCGCCGGTTTCCTGCGTCTTGACGGCCTGCAGTGCGCTCTCGGAGAAGTCACTGATCTTCTTCTGCGCATCAGCACCGAACAGCAGCACATGGTCGGGATTCGTAATGTCCAGCTTCGTCAGGAAGGTCTCAATCGCCTGCTTCTCGGCGGGCGTCAGCTGGCTCTGGTCGAGGCGCGGTGCGCTCTCCTGCTTCTGCTGCGGCACAACAGCCGGCTGTGTGGACGGCACGGTCAGCGGCGAGGCCGTCTGCTGGATGCTCTGACCTGCATCAGGGGCTACGGGGTCGGGCGTTTCGGGCGTCAGGGAAAGCATCGGGAACTGTTCAGTCATGGGTCATTCCTCCTATATGTGTTATTGAATTGATTCGTGCATCAGAACATATGCTGCTGCGTATGTTGGCGGCTGGCGGACGTTTTATTCTCCTCCGGCACTTCCAGAATCGGCGCACCATGTGCCATCTGCTGTGCGGCAGCGGTTCCTGCTGTTTTCGGCTGGGCGACGGGCTCTGCCGGTTCGTTTGCGTCTTCCGCATGCATGCGGAGCGCCTCGTCCAGTGCGCTCTCCATGTAACCATCGCGCTTGAGCATCTGCTCGAGGACATCCATGTCGGCGCTCATATCCAGCATGTCGTCCTTGTACATGGCATCAAGCTGCTTCTGCGCCGCCTGCAGGATTTTGTCCAGCGCCTGAATCAGGTGATCGCGTGTCGCCGTCATCTCGCTGTAGGAAACGCCGCGCGCCTTGATCGTGCGGTAGGACTGCAAGAGCTTGAGCGTCGTCGGCAGATAGTAGCTGATGAACTTGCGCAGGCGGCTCGTTTCATCGGGATGCTCGACGACCGTTTGCAGCATCTTGCGGACGAGCTCATCAAGTTCCTTCAGACGCCGCGTCATGACGTACTCGTCAATTTCGTCACGTTCCTCGCCAATCTGCTCCAGCAGCGACAAGCCGTTAGCAACGACTTCCTTGGCATGGTTATCCTCCGGCGTACCGACCTCCGTGACAGGCTCTTCCTTCACGCGTTCGCCATTCTCGGTATGAAGTCCCTCCAGCGGCGTGCCCATGATGGTAATCAGCTTCTTCAGACCGGTTCCGACTGCGAGACCGCATACAGCACGCCACACCCACGGCAGCGGCAGGCACATGATGCCCGCGAACGACACCCAGAATGCAACATCGCCGATGATTTTCGCTTTCTGTGCCGCCTGTTCCCTGTTCTTGCGCTTGGATTTGCTCATGGATGACTCCTTCTTACATGCTCATTTTCTGGTTAGAAAAATACAGCCATCGTCATTATAGCATAAAACCAGCAAAAAAGAAAAGCTTTCGAGATGAGAATTTCCTTAGTTCGTATGATTTCTTTTGGATTATACGCTTTTTCTGCTGCAAACTTGTCTTTTTCCCTGTTTCGTGATAGAATTATTTTTGTCTCATTATATATTAAGCTTTATGGCGCATTTTTCCGAAGGAGTTTTTTCATCATGAACGTATGCATTGACGTTCAGGACGTTACCTTTGCTTATGAGGACGCGTCCGCCGATGCGCTCAGCCATGTTTCGCTGCAAGTGCATGAAGGCGAATTTCTTGCCGTTCTCGGGCATAACGGCTCAGGCAAATCCACGCTTGCCAAACTGCTGAACGCGCTCTATCTGCCGACATCGGGGCATATCACCGTCTGCAATATGGATACGCAGGACGAGGACAAACTGTGGGAAATCCGCCGCAAGGCAGGGATGATTTTCCAGAATCCTGACAATCAACTTGTCGCAACCGTCGTGCGCGAGGATGTCGCATTCGGGCTTGAGAACCTCGGCGTGCCTCGCGAGGAGATGATTGTGCGGATTGACAGTGCCCTCAAGGCAGTCGGCATGAGCGAATTTGCCGAATCCGCACCGCACATGCTCTCCGGCGGTCAGAAGCAGCGCATCGCCATCGCCGGCATCCTCGCCATGGAACCTGCCATCATCATCGCGGACGAAGCAACCGCCATGCTGGACCCGGCCGGGCGTCAGGAGGTGCTGTCCACCATCCGCAGACTCAACCGCGAAAAGGGCATCACAGTCGTCTGGATTACGCATTTCATGGAAGAGGCGGCACAAGCTGACCGCATCATCGTAATGAATCAGGGAAATGCCGTGCTGACCGGCACGCCGCGCGAGATTTTCCCGCAGGTTGACCGCTTGCGCGAGCTGCATCTGGACGTGCCGCACATGACGGCGCTGTCGGACGCACTTCGCAAGGACGGCATGCCGCTGTCCGGCACCGCGCTGACGGTAGACGAAATGACGAAGGAGGTGCTGTCGCTGCTATGCCCATCGAAGTCAGGCATCTAACGCATACCTACAGTGCCGGCAGCGCTTTTCAGGCAACCGCCGTGCATGATGTTTCGCTGACGATTGAGGACGGCGAATTCGTCTGCATCGTCGGGCACACAGGCAGCGGCAAATCAACGCTCGTGCAGCACCTGAACGGGCTGCTCAAGCCCACAAGCGGGCAGATTCTGGTCGACGGCGAGGATTTGAACGACGAGCATGCCGACCGCCGCCGCATCCGGCAAAAGGTCGGGCTTGTGTTCCAGTATCCCGAATATCAGCTGTTTGAAGAAACCATCGCCAAAGACATTGCTTTCGGCCCGAAGAATCAGGGACTGAGCGAAGACGAAATTGACCAGCGTGTTCGCCGTGCCATGGCACATGTCCACCTTGATTACGACAAGTACGCCGACCGCAGCCCATTTGACCTTTCCGGCGGACAGATGCGCCGTGTCGCCATTGCGGGCGTACTTGCCATGGAGCCGCGCGTGCTGATTCTCGATGAACCGGCAGCAGGGCTTGACCCGCGCGGACGCGACCGCATCCTCGGCATGCTCAGCGAACTGCACCGCGAAGGCGGCGTCACCATCGTCATGGTCAGCCACAGCATGGACGATTGCGCACGGCTCGCAACGCGCATGATCGTCATGAGCAAGGGCGAGCTGGTCATGACTGACACGCCGCGAAACGTGTTCCGTCAAGCGGACACCATGCGCAGCATCGGGCTGAACGTCCCCGAAGCGGCACAGCTGTGTGCAAAGCTCCGTCAGGCAGGACTGCCGCTGCCGGAGGATTTGTACACGCAGGAGGAACTGCATGACCATCTGCTCCGCCTTTGGCGCGAAAAGCAGGCGAAGGAGGCAGACAAACCGTGAATCTGAACATCACGTTAGGGCAGTATTACCCGGTTGACAGCTTCGTCCATCGCCTCGACCCGCGCACCAAAATCATCCTGACCATTCTGATGATTGTCGCCGTGTTCATGGTTCACACGCTCGTCGGCTACGCGATCATCCTCGCATTCGTGTACTGGTCGGCGAAGCTGTCAAACGTGCCCTTCAAAATGCTGCTCAAGGGTATCAAACCGTTGCGCATCATCCTGATTCTGACCTTTTTGCTGAATCTGTTCTTTTCCAACGGCACAACACCGCTGTTGGACTGGTGGATTTTCCACATCACACGCGAAGGGCTTTCGCAGGCAATGCACTACTCGCTGCGCCTGGTGTTTCTCGTGCTCGCGACCTCGCTGATGACGCTGACAACATCGCCCATCGCACTGTCCGACGGCATCGAGCTGCTGCTGTCGCCACTCAAGCGCTTTCACTTTCCAGCCCATGAGCTGGCAATGATGATGTCCATCGCGCTCCGTTTCATTCCGACGCTGATGGAAGAAGCGGACAAAATCATGAAGGCACAGATGGCGCGCGGCGCAGACTTTGAAACCGGCAACCTGTTTGCCCGGGCAAAGGCGATGATTCCGCTGCTCGTGCCGCTCTTTGTCAGTGCCTTCCGCCGTGCCGGTGAGCTTGCCATGGCCATGGAAGCACGCTGCTATCACGGCGGCGAAAACCGGACGCGCCTTCGCAAGCTTGAAATCACCAAGAATGACTACTATGCCTACGGTGCCGTCATCGCGCTGATGCTCGTCATCGTGCTGGAAGGCGTTGTTGCGCGCGCCATCGGGGTGCTCTGATGCAGAAGCGGATTTTGCTGACCGTCGAGTATGACGGCACAGCGTACAGCGGCTGGCAGCGTCAATACAACGGGCTTGCCGTACAGCAGGTGCTGGAAGAGGCGCTTTCCCGCGCGACCAGCGAAAAGATTACCGTTACTGGTGCAAGCAGAACGGACGCAGGCGTTCACGCGCGCGGACAATGCGCACATTTCGACACAAGTTCGTCCATTCCACCGGAAAAATACCCGTTCGTGCTCAACACGATGCTGCCGCGCGACATCCGCGTACTGGATGGACGCGAAGTGCCATCCGGTTTTCACGCGCGCTTCATGACATCCGGCAAGCGCTACACCTACCGCATCGTAAATAGCCGCCACGGCAGCGCACTGCGCCGAAATCTGTATGTGCACATTCCCGTTCCGCTGGATACCGACGCAATGAAATCCGCGCTGCCTTCGCTGCTCGGCACGCATGATTTCGCGGCATTTCAGGCATCCGGCGGCACAGCAAAAACGACTGTCCGCACGATGCGCCTTGCCGAATTGAACACGCATGAGGATGAAATCATCCTGACGGTCGAGGGCGATGCGTTCCTGTACAACATGGTGCGCATCATCGCCGGCACGCTCATCGAAATTGGGCAGCACAAGCGCAGCGCGGACGCGTTCACAGAGGCATTCCGCACGCTCGACCGGCTGTCACTGGGCGTGACTGCACCGCCGCACGGGCTCGAATTGACCAAGGTCTACTATCCAGAAGCAGCATTCTATGCACCGGAGGACATCCGGTGGCATGAGGAAACCATCGCGAACGGAGCCACCACCCATGATTAAATCCTTTATGACCAACATGCCGGACCAATGCGGTGCCTTTCTCGAAGCAAGCCGCATCATCGAGCGCCACCACGGTAACATGGTGCGTGTCAGCTATAACAAGGCGGTCGATGCCAATGCGCTTTTTTTGGACGTCGAGGCAGATGACCAGGCGCTGTCTGCCATTGAAAACGAGCTCCGGCAATCCGGCTTCCTCAAGTCCGTACCGCATGCGAAAATCGTGCTGGCGCAATTCGACCTGCCGAACCGTCCCGGCGCCGTCATTCCCCTGCTGGAGGTTCTGTCGCGCCAGCATGTGAATATCTCCTATATCTCCGAGCAATCCTCCGGTGAGGACACGTCCGCGTTGAAAATGGGGCTGTACATCGAGGAGCCCGGCGTGATGGACACGCTGCTGCAAGAACTGTCCTCGCTTTGTCCCGTGCAGATTCTTTCCTATGATTCCGGCGAAAAGAAGCTCGACACGACCGTATTCTATCTGCGCTTCGCATCCGAAATCCGGCGTTTGCTCCGCCTGACGCAGGATCAGACACGCGAATTCACCTACTACACGAACCTGATTATGCAAGAGCTGGATGAGCGCAACGAGCCGCCGAGCAAGACGTTTGAGTACATCAGCCGTTTCGCGCGGTTTGTCGCCGAGCACAACGGCGCCGCCTACGATTGCCGCATCACGCATCTGACGCTGACCGACCGTGTCCGCGCTGTCGTGCTGGAGCCGCCGCTGGGCAGCAATATCACCGTGCTGGAGGACACGAAGACACGCGCACTGCTTGTGGTGGACGGCGGTTTCCGCTGTTGCGCACGGTATACGCTCCGTCAGCTCCGTGCCCTCTTTCCGGACTTCGATGAACGCAAGCGCGAAATGCTGCTGACCCACTCCGATTCCGACCACACGGGCATTTCGGAAAGTATGCCGGTCATTTGGTGCAGTCAGCGCACGGCAGATTGCTTCGCGAACGAGTCGCTCGGGCTGCCGTCAGGGCGCGAAGGTTCGCCGACCGGTTTGCCGTATTACCGGCTGAACAAGCTCATCACTGAATACCGCCATCCGCCGCTGAACCGTCTGCGCATCCTGAATACGTCCCACGGAGACGATGAGCAGCCGCTCAGTCCCATCGGCGCGTTCCTGTTCGGCGACATGCGCTTCACCGTTCTGCAGGGGAACGGCGGCCATGTACCGGGCGAAACCGTGCTGATTGACCAGGATCACCTGATTGCCTTCACCGGCGATGACTACATCAATCCGCACAGCATGACGCCGCCGCAGAAGGAATTCGACCGCCTTGCACCGTATCTCGCACGCAGCGTCAATGTCGATTCGCCGCGCTATCACACCATTCTCCGGACGCTCCTCGCCATGCTCGACGGCAAGGGGTACCTCATTCTGCCCGGTCACGGCGGCATCGTCCAGCGCGACCAGCGGATGTAAGGAGGTTCTTGATGCTTCGCCTTGATTCCCTGAATCTTCCGCTTGACTATACTGATGAATCGCTCCGAGCGCTGATTGTGAAGAAGCTCCGCTGCACGCCTGCCCAATTGAAGCGCGTGACGCTGCTCAAGAAGGCAGTTGACGCGCGCGACAAGGGCAATGTCCACTTCGTCATCAGCGCCGCCGTCACCGTGCAGAACGAACAACCGTTGCTTTCGCACCTCCGTGCGGATGTCGCTGTCCCCTATTCATTTCCGCAGCCGCCGGCACTGCCGCATGCTGCATTTGCCCAGCCGCCAGTCGTTGTCGGCGCAGGGCCTGCCGGGCTTTTCGCCGCGCTGACGCTTGCACGCGCCGGTGTTTGCCCAATTCTGCTCGAGCGTGGCAAAGCAGTCGAGGAGCGCACCGAATCCGTCCGACAGATGCAGGAAAACGGCACGCTTGACCCTGAAAGCAACGTGCAGTTCGGCGAAGGCGGTGCGGGCGCGTTTTCCGACGGCAAACTGACAACCGGCACAAAATCGCCGCTCATCCGCACGGTGCTGCAGACATTCGTCGACCACGGTGCGCCGGAGGACATCCTGTACACCGCTAAGCCGCACGTCGGCACCGACCTGCTCAAAAACGTTGTCCGCTCAATGCGTCAGGAAATCATTCGCCTCGGCGGTCAGGTGCGCTTCAGCACACGGCTGACCGGGCTGATTGTCCGCGGCGAGCACATCGAAGGCATTGCGTGCACCTGCAACGGTGAAGAAACGGAGCTTTTGACCGACACCGTCATCCTCGCCATCGGACACAGCGCGCGCGACACGATGCAGACGCTGTTCCGGCAGGGCGTTCGGATGGAACAAAAGCCCTTCGCCATGGGCGTGCGCATCGAACATCCGCAATCGCTCATCAGCAAGAGCCAATATGGAAGCAGTTGGACGCATCCGGCTCTCCATGCAGCCGACTACAAATTAGCCGTGCACACGCCTGACGGACGCGGCGTATATACCTTCTGCATGTGTCCGGGCGGCGAGGTGATTGCCGCAGCAAGCCAGCCGGACGGCCTTTGTGTCAACGGCATGAGCTACCACGCCCGTGACGGCCGAAATGCCAACAGTGCGCTGCTTGTCGGCGTACGGCCGGAGGATTTCGGCGATGACCATCCGCTCGCCGGATTTATCTGGCAGCGCAGCATCGAACAGGCAGCGTACCGCCTTGGTGGTGGACATTACATCGCGTCGGTGCAACGCGTTGAGGACTTCCTTGCTGATCGCGCATCCACGCATTTCGGCGATGTTCAGCCGACATACCGCCCCGGCACGGTTCCTGCCGATCTGCGCGGATGCCTGCCGGATTTCATCATCGAGGATCTCAAATTCGGCATTCGCCGCATGGACGGTCAGTTGCGCGGCTTCGCACATCCTGATGCGCTGCTGACAGGCGTTGAAACGCGCTCATCGTCACCCGTTCGGCTGCCGCGCAGTCGGGATACGCTGACAGCGGAGCACATTGACGGGCTATACCCTGCCGGTGAAGGGGCAGGTTTCGCCGGCGGCATTGTATCAGCGGCGGTCGACGGCATTCAGACGGCGCTTGCAGCGCTCGGCAGGCATGAATTTTGATGAATGGAGCTTTCCGCTCGCTTCCTTAGCCACTTAGTTGTGCATCGCGAAGGCGTCCAGAGGGCGATCGCAAAGCCCTCTGGAAAACAACACAAAAAATCATCCATGAAAGAGGAGGAACAATCACTATGTCCGATGTGAGGGAAAATTTCCTGCGCTATGTGCAGATCGAAACCACTTCCGATGAAGCAAGTACGACCTGCCCTTCTACCGCAGGTCAGTGGACGCTGGCACACCTGCTTGTGGACGAGCTCCATCAGATGGGCATCGAGAACGCCTATGTCGATGATTCCTGCTATGTCTACGCGACCATTCCTGCCAAGGGGGACCATCCGGCGAAGGTCGGATTCATCGCCCATATGGATACGTCCGATGGTGTGAAAGGTCCGACCCATCCGGTTGTCATCCCGAATTATGACGGCAATGCCATCACGCTCAAGAACGGCGTTGTCATTGACGGCTTCCCCTTCCTGAAGGATTTGAAGAGTCACGAGCTGATTGTCACAAGCGGCGACAGCGTGCTGGGCGGCGATGACAAGGCTGGCGTGGCGGAAATCATGGCGCTTTGCCGGAAGCTGACCGCGCCCGATGCGCCGGAGCACTGCACGGTCTGCGTTGGTTTCACGCCCGATGAGGAAATCGGCAGAGGCGCAGATTTGTTCAATGTCGCCGCATTCGGGGCGGATTACGCGTACACGATTGACGGCGGCGCACTCGGCGAGCTGGAGTTCGAAAATTTCAACGCAGCAAGCTGCATCGTCACCGTACACGGCGTCAACATCCATCCCGGCAGTGCCAAGAACCAGATGCGCAATGCCGTACTGATGGGCATCGAGTGGAACAGCATGCTGCCGCCGGAACAAACCCCTGCCCATACCTGCGGCTACGAGGGCTTCTATCACCTGAGCCACATTGAAGGCAACGAAGAAAAGACGACACTCGCCTACATCATCCGCGACCACGATGCAAAGAAGTTTGATGAACGCAAGGCAACCGTCCTGCGCATCACGGCGTACCTAAACGAGAAATACGGCGAAGGCACATTCACCTGCGATGTCCGCGACAGCTACCGCAACATGCGCGAAATCATCGAGAATCACATGGACGTGGTCGAAAAAGCGAAGGCTGCCTTCATTGCCAACGGCGTCACGCCGCTGATTCAGCCGATTCGCGGCGGCACGGACGGCGCACGCCTTTCCTACATGGGGCTTCCCTGCCCGAATCTCTCCACCGGCAGCTATAACTACCACAGCCGTAAGGAGCTCGTCAGCGTCAACGAGATGGAAACCATGGTCAACGTGCTCGAAAACATCGTCTGCAATGCTTAAACGCAAAGGCGCTCCTGATGCCATCTTTTCGTCAGGAGCGCTTTTCGTTTATTTCAAAACCAGATGCAGTCAGACAAGCTCCGTTCCTTTCCGCCAGCAGGCTGATTCAGGATTTCACCCATGAACCATAGCTCCGTCGAACCGCCGCCATCCAGATTGATTGCTGTTTGTGCGCCGAATTCAACAAACAGCTGCTGAAGCATCTGCAGTGAAATACCGTCGGAATATCCCGGCTGACGCCCATCAATCACGAGAATAACATAATGTAGCGGCGAAATCATCCCGATCGCGGTTCGCGGCTCCCGGCGCTTTTCGCTTGTGGAAATCAGGTCGAACGAGGACGGAAAACGAACTGCATGACCCTCTTCAACAAGAATAGGACCAAATTCAAACGTGTTCTGCACACCGAGTGCAGTCAAGCGGTTCGCCAATTCCGTCGGTGTCTCTGCCTTTCTGTCGCTTACAGTCTCGAATGACCCATCAGGCAGCACAGCAAGCAGATGGCGCGTTGTCTTTTTTTCTCGCAACACTTCGCCGTTGCGAAGAATCACGCCGTTTTTGTGCGTGGCATAATCATCCGCATTAATGGCGAGTACTGCACCCGCCTGTTCTGCCATATGGGACAACGTATCGAAGCCGCCCTGCGCAGTGCCAGCATGAAAGCCGGACGCATCTCTGATTTGCACGTCCGCCACAAAGCCTGCATAGCCATCGCCTGCAACTTTCCCAATCGCAATCCGCAATTCATCATCCTCATAGGATTCCATGCACATTCCATCAAAACACGCCGTTTCCCACACATTTTCCTCTGCATGAACTGTCGTGACGATCAGCAACGCCATCGCAAGCATCATCCAGCATTTCTTCATCAAGCATCTCTCCTCTATTTTGTGATTTTGCACAGGGTCGCATTTCCTGTACGCATCCATCATAACAAATCAGCATAAGAATCATTCGGTCAAGAGCGATCGATTTTTCTTATTTCTTTCTTATCCTTTCATGCTATAATAGAAATGAAGGGAGCTGAATGATATGAGGCTGTTGCTCGTGGAGGATGACAAGGCGCTGTGTGAGATTCTTGCAAAGCGGCTTACGCGAGATGGTTATGCAGTGGATGCCTGCGAAAACGGTGCGGACGGGTTGACATATGCGCTTTCTGTCTCATATGACGGTATTATTCTCGACATTATGCTGCCTGAAATCGATGGACTGACGCTGCTGAGGACACTTCGGGCACGCGGCATTGCATGCGGCATCCTGCTTCTGACGGCACGGGACGCGGTGAACGACCGTGTGCGTGGGTTGGACTGCGGCGCGGATGATTACCTGACGAAGCCGTTTGCATACGCGGAGTTGTTAGCACGG
The DNA here is from genome assembly GCA_963590165.1 of Anaerovoracaceae bacterium. Lineage (GTDB taxonomy): Bacteria > Bacillota > Clostridia > Christensenellales > Aristaeellaceae > UBA11524. The sequence goes on along the minus strand of CAVANO010000041.1, from coordinate 10,018 downwards.
CTACGGTCGATGCTCCGGCGCGGCACCTCATCCCGTTCACCGGTTTTGCGCGTTGGTTCGCTGGAGATGGACACGGTTGCGCACACCGTGCACCGCGGCGGCCGGGCAATTTCACTGACTGCCAAGGAATACGCGTTGCTGGAATACATGATGCGCAACGCCGGACAAGTGCTCACGCAGCAGCAGCTTTACGACCACGTCTGGGATTACCAGGGCGGACTCGATTCCAATCTCGTGCCGGTTTACATCGGCTATCTGCGTGCAAAGCTTGACAAAAACGAAACGGTCAAGTACATCCAGACTGTACGCGGAATTGGCTATGCGCTTCAGGTGGACACAGATGAAGCATAAGCTGACGTTGCGCACAAGGACAGCGATTTGGTTCACGCTTTCGGTGCTTGGCATCACAGTGCTGTTTTTCACTGCACTGTACTTTATTACCTCCTCGCGCCTGAATGGGCTCCTTGAGGAAGATTTGACACTCGCGCTTTCACAGTTATCCTCGCAGGTCGAGCAGAAGCAGGGACTGCTGATTTTCGAGGACGAAACGCCGATTAAGGCAGGTATCAGCTATTATATCATGGAAAAGAACGGCAGCGAACTCTTTTCTCGTGGCGAGGACATCGTTCTATTTGACGAGATTCCTGTCAGCGAGGGCAACTTCACGCACGTGCACCTGTCCGGCAGCGAATGACTGCTGCTCGATTCAAAACCAATCGCCATCGACAGCGATACTATCCGCATCCGTGTTGTTACCTCCTATGGGCAGATGTACGAAACGCTCAAACTGTTCGAGGCTGTCTTTCTGCTCGGCGTACCGGTCATGACATTTTGGGCAGCACTGATCGGCTTTCTGCTTGCACGGCGCTCCTTGCAGCCAATTCATCGAATCATCAGCTGTGCGGACATCATCACATGCGGTGACCTGACGCAACGCATTCCGGAAGAGCCAGTACATGATGAACTTGGTGAGCTGACGCGAACGCTGAACCGCATGCTTGCCTCGCTGGAGGATTCCTTCAGCCGCGAACGCCGATTTACCTCTGATGCCTCCCATGAACTGCGCACGCCAATTGCCGTTATTCGCGCGTACGCTGAGAGTCTATTGACAGACACGTCGCTTTCCGCGGCGCATCAAGAGAATGTGGAAGTCATCCTCAGCGAATGCAGAAAAATGCAGCGCGTGATTGAACAGATGCTGACCCTCACACGTGCGCAAGAACATCGCTATCCGATTGAAATGGAACAGATCTGCCTAAACAATGTACTTGACGGCGTCCTTCAGGCGCTGCGACCGATTGCGGATGCGAAGTCAATTACGCTGCACTTCGCCGCAGATAACCGTATCGAACTGACTGCCGACCAAAGCCTGATGACCCAGCTGCTGCTGAATCTGACAGAAAACGCCGTAAAATACGGCAAGAATGGCGGCGACGTATGGGTCAACGCCGTGCACTCCGGCAGTAACACCAGGCTGACCGTTGCCGACAACGGCATCGGCATCAGTGCTGAAAACCTGCCGCACATCTTCGAGCGTTTCTTCCGCGCAGACGCATCACGCGACCGTACAGGAACCGGTCTCGGGTTATCAATTGCAGAATGGATTGTCACGGTTCATGGCGGTACCATTCACGTTGAAAGCAAACTGAAGGAAGGAACAACGTTCGTTGTTACACTGCCGAATCAAACGGGCAAGCTGCTAAGAAACCTGTCATGATGACTTTACGCAGTAGTCATCATACTATCTTATTCAATCATTAATCAGCAAATTTACAGCGGTAAATTCACAGGAAATTTGCAAATAGGCATTGACGAGTTGACGTTCTTTTGCTATAATGAACATACGGTTCGCCATCCGTCTGTCTATGTGGCTGATGTCAAGGCGAGATGAGCGAAAGGAGGGATAACAGTGTCTGAGGTACGCGTCCGTGAGAATGAATCCCTGGAGAGTGCTCTGAAGCGCTTTAAGCGTCAGTGCGCCCGCAGCGGTGTGATTCAGGAAGTTCGTAAGCGTGAGCATTACGAAAAGCCCAGCGTTAAGCGCAAGAAGAAGGCTGAGGCTGCCCGCAAGCGCAAGTATTGATGATTTTATTCATCTTGCGCCGTGGTGTATGTCAGTCTGAAGGGTGACCGTCTTCTATGCGGCTCATCCGCCGTGCTGAATTTCGCACATGGTTTTCCCCTTTCAGGTTCGTCCTGGAAGGGGATTTTCTTTTGTAATCCTCTTGCATATCCGAACATTTTTTGATATACTATGAGCAGCAGCAGGCTCTTCATCCATCTATTATGAGAAAGCCATTGATTTCTGCTGGGTGATTGAATTATTGCATTCTATCCAATCATCATTATCTGACAAGGAGTTCATTTTTTAATGCAATTCTTTTTGCAGCTTACACCACACCCGAATATACGATACCGGGAGGAGCAGGTGCGGCTTGGTCAATCTGAGCTTGCCTGCTTGTTGCGTTCACTGTCGCTGCCGGATGCGGTCGAGGCGAAAATGCTCGGTGATGTGCCGTTCTTGTCGTTCACAGCTGACGCACTGTCCCCTGAAGCGCTTCAATGCATCAGCCGCCACAGTTCGCGTCTGATGCTCTTCGAATGCACAGCACCCGATTTGCTTCGACCGATCATTTGGTCGGGCAGCCCATTTTTGCCGGATGACTTGTCTGAAATTCTTAAATACAAGGGCAAGACGAATGCATCGTTCACGCGCATGATGCTCAACTGCGCACGTGCTGCGAGCGATTTTGCACAATCATCTTCGGTGCTGACTGTGCTTGACCCGATGTGCGGCAAATGCACAACCGGCTTTGTCGCGCTGCAAGGCGGCATGAACGCTGTCTGCACGGATATCGACCTGCGTGCGCTGCAGGAGGCGATGGATTATTTCAGCAATTATCTGCAATTCCACCACCTGAAGCACAAGCTTGAACAAAGCAGCCGAACCGTCGGACAAAATGCCGTGCCTGTCGCCCAATACACGCTGAGCGACACGAAGGAGCACTTCTCCGCCGGCGACGTCCGCTCATTCACCGTCGCCCACTGCGACAGTGCGCTCATCGGCAGCCTGCTGAAGAAGCATCAAGCCGAATTGCTTGTCTGCGACCTGCCCTACGGTGTCCAGCATGCACCGCAAAACGGCAGGAAAACGGAAAGTTTTCCGAAGTTGCTTGAACGCATCCTGCCGTCATGGCGAAACGCGCTCAAATCAGGCGGAGCCGCGGCGATTTCGTTCAATACGCTGACGTTGCGCAAGGATCAATTTCTGACGTTGCTCGAACAAGCAGGTTTTTCGCCAATGACCGAACCGCCCTATGATGATTTCTCCCACTTTGTCGAACAAGCCGTTCATCGAGATTTTATTGTTGCCCAGGTTCGCTGACAATATGCTATATTCAATATATATTATATAATGAAGAAACGCTGCGCTGCATGCGCATAAGGAGGCAAGCTTCTTTATGTCCGAATGGGAAAACAAGGATTTTAACGAGTACACCGTGCTGGAACTGCGCAAGGTTGCCAAAGCAATGGGTGTGATGTTGGGTGCAGGCATTTCAAAGGCCGGCATTGTCGAGAAATTGAACCGTGCCCGCGATGCCAAGAAGGCTGACGTGTCCGTCCAGCCCGACACTGCAAAAGCAGCTGCCAACTCTCCGGCACAACCTGCTGCCCCTTCACCGGCACCAACGGCGCAGCCTGCTCCGGTCGCTCCGACCGCATCGGCAGTAACGACCGCTCCGGCTGCACCGATCGCTCCGGCAGTGCCGATCGCTCCGGCAGTGCCGGTAGCACCAGCAACGCCGGCCACACCGGTCGCACCGGTCGCACCGGTCGCACCGGTCGCACCGGTCGCACCGGTCGCACCGGCTGACACGGCTGACACGGCTGCTCAATCGTCCGAACAGACTGCTTCCCGTCCGGCTTACAGTAACTACCGTCCTGCCTATCAGGCTCCCGCAACACCGCCTCGCTTCGGCACCAAGCCTGCCTATCAGGCATCGTCCAGCAGCACGTACGGCAGCCGTCCGACGCGTCCGCCGATGCAGCAGAATGATTATCAGCGTCCTGTCACGCGTCCTGCCAGCTATACGCCGCGCTTCGGACCGGCATCCCAGCAGGATTCCCAGCGCGATGACGATTCGTACTATGCATCCGCCTCGACGGACTACAGCCGTCCCGTGAACACATGGAATGACCGCCGTCCGACATACACTGCGCCGCAGAGTGACCGTCGTCCCGCCTATAGCGACAGCCGTTCGCAGCGCAGTTATGATGCCCCCGTGTCCTACGGTGCGCCGCAGATGCGTCAGCCGTCGTATGGTGTGCAGCGCGACATGACGAGTGACTACCGTCCCATGAATCAGCAGAACGACATGCTCGCACCGGCGGATTGTCAGGACGGCTGCGGTTATCTTGATCTGCATCCTGATGGATACGGTTTCCTGCGCGGCGTGTCCATGCTGCCTTCCACCCGCGATATTTATGTGTCCATGGCGCAGGTTCGCCGCTTCTCGCTCCGTACGGGCGATTTCGTCAGCGGCAAGGTGCGTCCGCAGCGTGACGGCGACAAATACTCCGCCATGCTCTATATCACCGAGGTCAACGGCTACGCGTCCGACAGCATCGCCGACCGCCCGTCCTTCGATGACCTGACGCCCTGCTATCCGCATACGCCCATCACCATGGAGTCGGAAGGCACCGAGAACAACCTCGATATGCGGCTCATCAGCCTGATTGCCCCGATTGGCTTCGGGCAGCGTGCACTGATTCAATGTCCGCCTGCCGCCGACCGCGCTCGCCTGCTCACGTCCATCGACAATGCTATCAGCATCTGCCATCCTGATGCAGAGGTCATGACGTTGCTGCTCGGCGGTACGCCCGAGGACGCAACGTGCTTCCGTGACCATGCGCATGGACATGTCATCGCCTCGACATTCGACATGACGCCCGAAAATCATCTGCGCATCGTTGATTTGACGCTCGAGCGCGCCGAACGGCTTGTCGAAATGAAGAAGGACGTCGTGCTCCTTGTCGACAACCTGACGTATCTCTCCAAGATTTACACCACTGCCGCCGTCCAGCAGGGACGCCAGTCCATCGGCATGGTAAATCCGGCCAGTCTGCAGAAGGCGAAGCGGCTCTTCGGTGCGGCGCGCTGCACGCGCGAAGGCGGCACGCTGACGGTCTTTGCCGTCATGAACACCGAAACCGGCAACCGCGTTGATGACTCCATCATCGAGGACTTCAAGGGAACGGCAAATATGGAGCTGGTGCTCGATCAGGCGACTGCTCGCGCAGGCATCTATCCGCCGATCAACCTGACGCTCTCCGGCACCAAGCGTGCAGAGCTGATTGCTACCCAGGAACACCTGGACGGCATCCAGCTCATCCACGACATGCTCGGCAGCCTCCGCAGTGTTGATATGATTCCGCAACTGCAGTCCATGCTTGAAAAAACGACGAATAACAGCGAGCTTCTCCAGCGGATTAAGGACTGGGCAGCCCTCATGAAGCAGTAATCGTCAGGAAAAGCAGGAAAAGTTTTGGGAAATCAAAAAAACACTTGCAATCCGGCGATAAGTATGATAAAATAATTTTCGTGGCTGAATAAGCTGATCATTGCATGCGCGAAAGAGGTGAAATCGCAATGAAGGAAAAGATCCATCCCAACTACGGCAAGTGCATCGTTCGCTGCGTGTGCGGTGAGACGTTTGAGACCGGCTCTACTAAGAAGGAACTGAAGGTAGATATCTGCTCCAAGTGCCATCCCTTCTACACCGGCAAGCAGAAGCTGGTGGATACCGGCGGACGCGTCGATCGTTTCAAGAAGCGTTTCGGGCTCAACTAATTTATGGGCTCTGCTTCCCACGAGCTATGACAAAAAGGCAGGACATCGACAATTCGGTGTCCTGCTTTTTTGTGGTATTATTGATGGGAATCACTGTGCTTTGCTCAGACTGAGCGGCTTGAGCACGACCAACTTCGGCTGACATGCCAGATCGTTGCCCGAAACGCGCAGTAGCGGCAGTTCTTCCGCCTTGTCCTGATAGAGGTTCAAAAATTCGCTCACCGGTGCAATCGGCCAAGACGCGTTTGCCGCCGTCTTGTAGTGCATCGGCAGAATCACCCGCGCATGCAGTGATTCCGCGACTGCCTTTGCCGTCTGTGCATCAATCGTGTAGTAACCGCCAACAGGAATCAACAGCACATCCGCATTGCCCAGCAGCAAACGCTGCTCTGCCGTCAGCAGATGTCCGAGGTCACCCAGATGCAGCACGTTCACGCCCTCTGCGTTCAGGCGGAACATCAGCGTTTTTCCGCGCAGGCTCCCCTGCCGGTCATCGTGAAACGCCTCAATAGCATGCACAACCGCGCCTCCACCGAGGTCAAACGCACCTGCACGGTCAATCACGCGCGGCTTGCCGGGAATGGTGTCCACGGCATTGTGGTCGTGATGCTGATGCGACACGAGCACGACATCCGCCGGATTCGCCGTCACCGGATAGCCGCAGGAGGCGTCGTACGGGTCGGTCACGATGCGCAGACCGTTGTCCAGCTCAATCAGAAATTTCGCATGTCCGATGCATGAAATAATCATATTGCGTCCTCCCCTTTTCCGGCTGCCCGGCATAAATACGGCAACAGCGCACCCGGCAGCGGCTGATGCGTCCGCAGCATCGCGGCAAACTCCTGATGCATTTGCCGGCACAATCGCTGCATCGGCTGACGGCCTGCTTCATCTGCCTTAACAAGCGCTCGGATGAACCTCGTTGCGTCGCCTACTTCCGGATGGCGGGTCAGCAGACTGATGCAGCAGCGCAGCTCATTGTCCGCATGATCCGAAGGCGCCGCCCTGGGCGGTGCAGGGACTGCCTTGTCCAGCATCAGCCAGCCGTTTTCAAGCCAGACGCACCAGCCATTTTCCTGCGCCAATCGACAGAAGCGCCGTGTGCGCTCCTCGTCCGCAATCAGCGGAAAATCCGTTGCCAACAGTGCCAATTCGTTCGATGCGCGGCGCAGCGCAGGTTTTCGTGCCATTCCTTCCCCGACCGCTGCCATCATGTCCTGCACCTCGCGGCGTAGCATCGTCAGCACGGCTGCTTTCCGTCTGTTGCGGCGTAGTCGATATGAATGGTGTGCATTGCGGCACTATGTCCCTGCATATCCAGCTGATACTCCAGATGCACCGTGCCGTGATCCATGCCTGCCTTGCAGCGAACCTGCGTAGGAAACACAGCCATCGCCATGTCTCCGAAAGGCGTATGATACGCGCCCTCGAAGCGCTGATCCTTGACGAACACCATCGTCGTGCCGTACTCGCCCGGGCGACTCATCGTCACGCGGTTGTCCGACAGCGACAGAATTACGTCATTCGTCACCATGTCGCTGTTATCCTCGTTCGGGATAGATTCCTGATAGCGAATCAGATAGCCGCTCGGCGTTTTCTTCAGCTCACCGCGGCAAAAAAGCTGCATCGGCAGTTCCGGCTCGCCTTCCTCTTCGCGAATCGTACTGACCAAATTCAGCAGAACCGGCCGTTTATCCTGTTCCTTCATTTGTCTCCTTTGCGGCGGATGCATCCGCCATGCCATAGGTTTACCCTTATTTTCGGGCAATGATAGTATAACACATTTTTTCGTCTTGCACAATCATTCTCTTTGGCGTATGATAAAGGCAGCAATTTCTTGGAGGCGATGCTCATGGCGACGCTGCATCTGCTTGCGCGCGCGAAAATCAACTGGACGCTCGACATCACTGGTCAGCGCGAGGATGGATACCACCTGATGGACATGCTGATGCAGTGCGTCACGCTCAGCGACGAAATCACTCTGACTTTGACGGATGACGCTTCCATCCTGCTGACGACCGGCGGTTCACCGCTGCTGCCGGCAGACGAGCATCATTTGGCGCTTCGGGCGGCTCACGCACTCCAAGCCGCAACGAATTGCCCCTATGGTGCCCGCATTCACGCGGAGAAACACATTCCTGTCGGGGCAGGCATGGGCGGCGGCAGCAGCGACGCTGCGGCAGTGCTCATCGGTTTGAACCGGCTATGGCAGACGAATCTATCCGCCGCTGTGCTCGAGAAAATCGGTCTAACGCTCGGTGCAGACGTCCCCTTCTGCATCCGCGGCGGACTGACGCGCACGACCGGCATCGGCGAGTGCATGACGTCACTCCCCTTCCGCAGAACTTTTCCGCTTGTTGTGATTCAGCCGTGTGAAGGGCTTTCCACGCGCGACGTTTTCACCGCCTATCACGCATGTGCTGTCTCCTGCCGTCCTGACAATGATGCCGCACAGGCAGCATTATCATCAGGCGACCTGCCTGCGCTCTGCCGTGCACTCGGCAACGTTCTCCAGCCTGTCAGCGAGCAGATGCGTCCTGCCATCGCCCAGGCAATTGATGAACTGCGACAATCCGGCGCAGCTGCGGCGCTGATGACCGGCAGCGGCTCGGCAGTTTTCGGTGTATTCAGCACAGAATTGCAGGCTGATCAGGCATACGAAGCGCTATGCTGCCGATATGAGCGTGTTTTCCGCTGCGACACCTGCAGCGAAAGCGTTGTCGAACGAAAATAACACGCGGAGCCTGTACGTCATGTTGCTTTCGCGTGTTTCTATCAACCTGTTCATTTATACAATTTCAGTTGCCAGATCATTTGCTCCCGCTCACGCGAGGTCTGAATAACCTGCTTCACATTGACCTTGCGCCGTTTGCCGAGAAGCATGCGAACGATATACCGTGCAGGATAGAATGCGCCGAAGAGAATGACCCACAGGAAGCTCTTCGCCCACGGGTGTTCATAGCGGAGTCGATTACGGACAAACTGAATGTAACTGCGGATTACGGAAGTTTTGCGGCGGTCTTCAGTGTTGTAGCCATCCGTCAGCACGCTGCCGAGCGGACGGGCATTGTACTGCGCACGGAAGTTTCCACCGTCAAGGATATCGCTAATCAGCGTGTCCGTTGCCGTTTCATCGGCATCCGCAGCCCAATCAACCGGCGGCAACCCGAGGTACTTTTCACAGAGCCTCGTCATTGTTTTTGCGAACACGAGCAAGCCGCACCGGTCAAGCAAGTGCAATTGTTCCTCTCCTATTTCGCTGCGCATCGCGTGCACTGCAACCGCCCAGTCGCAGAGCTGACGCAGCCCGATGCCGGAGTCAGAGAGGTGCTCCGCCATATGCAGCAGCAGCGAAATCAGCTGATCGACATCCGGCAAAACTGGAAATGATACGCCGTTCAGCGTCGCCTGCACCGCACGGTTCGGTGCGCTGCGCATGTATTCCTTCGTGTAATGCCCCTTCTCATTGTCCGGGTAACGAGCAACTTTCCTGTGCACTTCCACTGACAAATTGCCCTTGTCATAGCACACGTGCTTCTCCTGATCGTGCGACAACGCAAACCCATCCGCAAGCATTAACCTTCCAACTTCGTTGATGTTCTCCTCATCAACGAGGATATCGATGTCGCCTGGAGCACGCAGTTCCGGATGCGGATACATTCTCGCGACGCTCATGCCTTTCAGGATAACGCATGGAATATTGTGCTGTTCAAGCAAATCAAGCAATTTACGTTGATGTTCAAGCATCACTTCGAGCGACTGCGATGTGGACATCGCCGCATTGCACGCGCTGCCGAGTGCATCATCCGGCACGCCCGGCAGCTGCATCATCGTCGGGAACAAGAGCGCCGTCACCACGTGGCGATCCGCTTCCGTAAGCGTGAACGTCCAATCGACATCCGCCGCATTGATCTCTGCATCCCGCCCAAACATTTCGCTTTGCAGCAGCGACAGCAGTGTACCGTATGCCTTCACGTCAATCTTGTCCATGCAGCGCCTCCCAGTCTTACTTCGACAATACTATACCATGATTCGCCACCGAAATCAAGCCAACTGATTTGCATTTTGCGCCTTGCTGATTGCTTCATCGAAGCATCGGCAGGGCGTTTTTTTATTGCCAAAGTTATCTTCACCTGAGTGTTTGCATTTTGTTCGATAAAGAAAGCA
>CAVANO010000040.1:0-8241 GCA_963590165.1 Anaerovoracaceae bacterium | reverse complement strand
GCAGATGGCGCAAAAGGCATGTTCAGCGGCGCCGCTGAATTGTGCGGTGTTACCTAAAACAAAAACAGGCACATCGGGAAGCCATTCGCCGGTGTGCCTGTTTGTTTTCTCAGCCTTCCTGCGCGCGGATTTTCTCCAGATACTCCTCGTATCCGCAGTAGTAGTCCGCAATGGTGCCGTCGGGCTTAATTTCGATAATTCGGTCTGCAATGGTCGTGATGAACTGGTGGTCCTGCGACGTGAAAATGACGTTGCCGGGGAAGTTAATCAGCGCATTGTTAACCGCCGTGATGGATTCAAGGTCAAGGTGGTTCGTGGGCTGGTCAAGCATGAGGAAATTCGCGCCGGACAGCATCATGCGCGAGAGCATGACGCGCACCTTCTCGCCGCCGGAGAGGACAGACACAGGCTTGTAGACGTCATCGCCGGAGAAGAGCATACGCCCGAGGAAGCCGCGCATGTACGTTTCAAGCTGTTCGGGCGAATACTGCGCGAACCACTGCATCATGTTCAGGTTGCAGCCGTCAAAGAACTTGCTGTTGTCCTTGGGGAAATAGTTGGTGGAGATGGTCACGCCCCACTTGAAGGAGCCGCTGTCGGGCTTGATTTCCTCGGCAAGGATGCGGAAGAGCGCCGTCTGCGCCTGCTCATTCGAGCCGACAAGCGCAATTTTCTGCCCCTTCGTCACGATGAAGGAGACGTCCTTGAGCAACTGGACGCCGTCCTGCGTGTAGTTGATGTTCGACACTTGCAGGATATCCTTGCCTGCCTCGCGTTCGGGCGTGAAGCACACCCACGGATAGCGGCGCGACGATGCAGGCATTTGCTCAATTGTCAGCTGGTCAAGCAGCTTGCGGCGGCTTGTCGCCTGCTTCGCCTTCGACTTGTTGGACGAGAAGCGCTGGATGAACGCCTGGAGCTCCTTGATTTTGTCCTCGCGGCGCTTCTTCTGGTCGTTCATCAGGCTCTGCATCATCTTGGAGGATTCGTACCAGAAGTCGTAGTTGCCGACATACAGCTTAACCTGGTTATAATCGATATCGACAATATGCGTGCAGATATTGTTCAGAAACCAACGGTCATGGCTGACGACAATCAGCGTGCCCGGGAAATTCATCAGAAAATCTTCGAGCCACGCAACCGAGCGGTTATCGAGGTTGTTCGTCGGTTCGTCCAGCAGCAGGATATCCGGATTGCCGAACAGCGCCTGCGCAAGCAGTACCTTGAACTTCTCGCCGCCCTTCAAATCCGCCATGAGCATCGTGTGCATTTCGACCGGCAATCCCAGACCGGTCAGCAGCGTTGCCGCATCGGATTCAGCATTCCAGCCGTCCATTTCGGCAAATTCGCCCTCAAGCTCCGCCGCGCGTTCGCCGTCCGCATCGGAAAAGTCAGGCTTGGCATACAGTGCGTCCTTTTCCTTCATGATATCATAGAGCCGCTGATTGCCCATGATGACGGTATCCAGCACGGGATAGGCATCATACTTGAACTGATCCTGCTTCAGCGTGGACATACGCTGATCCGCCGGAATGGTAACCGTGCCGGTTGTCGGCTCAAGCTCACCGGAGAGGATGCGCAGGAATGTTGATTTGCCCGCGCCGTTCGCACCGATGACGCCGTAGCAGTTACCGGGCAGGAATTTCAAATCTGCACCGGAAAACAGCTTCTGTCCGCCGAACGTCAGAGAAACATTGCTTACTGTGATCATGGGTTTGCTCCTTACATTTCCGTGGTCGTTGCCTTATAGCGTACTTTCCTACTATACCATATTCGCCGCCGAAATGGAAGAGCTGAAGGAGATTTTTCCGCCAGCGCAAAAAAAGGTCAAGGGGGAACGAAGTCCCTCTTGACCCAATTTTAGATTTCGATGGTGCCGGTGAAGTCTGTTTTGGCATCGCCGGTCAGCCAGACCTTGCCGTCCTCCTGGTAGCGGACAACAAGCGTACCGCCGGGCAGACGAATATCAATATCCGCGCCGCGCGTGCAGTAGCCGTTTTCAACCGCGGCAACCGCCACAGCACAGGCGCCCGTGCCGCAAGCAGCTGTTTCGCCGATACCGCGTTCCCAGACACGCATGAGGATGTCGTTGCGGTCGAGAATCTGCGCGAAGGACACGTTCACACGCTCCGGGAAGAGCGGATCCTGCTCGATCTGCGGACCGACCTGATCCAGCGGAATGCGGTTCACGTCCTCGACGAACATAATCACATGCGGATTGCCCATGCTGACGCAACTGATTTCGCGCTTTTCGCCGGCAAGGAACACCGGACGCAGCATGACGCGGTCACCGTCGAGCTTAACAGGGATACGCGATGCTTCGAAGACCGGGCAGCCCATGTCCACCAGCACCGAGAACACCTGATCTTCACGGATGAACAGCTTGGCGCTCTTGACGCCGTAGCCGGTTTCAACCTGCATAACGTCCTTGCGCACGCGGCCGCTTTCATACAGGTACTTGCAGACGCAGCGCAGCGCGTTGCCGGCAACCGAGCCTTCCGTGCCGTCGGCATTAAACATGCGCATCTTCGCATCCGCAATGGACGAGGGCATGATCAGCACAATGCCGTCAGAACCAATGCCGGTGCGGCGGTTAGACAGGCGCACCGCGAGCGATTCAGGGCTCTCGACCGTCTGCTCGAAACAATCGAAATACAGGTAGTCATTGCCCGTGCCGCGCATCTTGACGAATGTCAGCTTCTTGTGCTTCGTGCGCATGTTGTTGATGTCAACCAGCTCGACATTGCCCAGCGAATAGCGGCTCGTCAGCGCATTAGCAAGGGCGTTAGCGGTGTCAAGGCTCGTGAAGAGCGGAATGCCGCGTTCGACAGCCTTACGGCGCATGCGCACCGATTCGAGCTGCGGCAGACGACCCTTGTTCGATGTGGAGATGACGTACTGCACCTGACCCATCTCCAGCATCTTCTCCTGCGCTTCCTTCTTCACGACAGCAGCGTAGAGCCCATGCTCCTGCATGGCGCGTGCCGTGCCGGGCGTTGCGAAGATGTTGAAGCCGAGCTTGGCGAACTTGCGCGCGCAGTCGATGGCCTCCGCCTTATCCTTGTCGCGCACGGAAACAAGCAATCCGCCCTGATGGCGCATTTTGTATCCTGCAGCCACAAGACCCTTGTAAATCGCTTCCTGGAGATTCGTGCCGATGCCGAGCACCTCGCCGGTGGACTTCATTTCCGGTCCCAGATGCGTGTCAACGTCAGCCAGCTTTTCAAACGAGAAGCACGGCACCTTGACCGCATAATACGGGCTCTGCCGGTACAGACCCGTGCCGTAGCCCATATCGCGGATTTTTTCGCCAAGCATCGCACGGACGGCGAGGTCAACCATCGGCACGCCGGTAACCTTGCTGATGTACGGCACGGTACGGCTTGCGCGCGGATTCGCCTCAATGACGTACACCTCGTTGTGATAAACGATGTACTGGATATTGATCAGACCCAGCGTGCCAAGCTCAAGAGCAATCTGCCGCGTGACCTCAATCAGGCGCTGCGTCATGGCACCGGTCAGGTTCCATGCCGGATAGACGGCGATGGAGTCGCCGGAATGGATGCCGGAGCGTTCAACATGCTCCATGATGCCCGGAATCAGCACGTCCGTGCCGTCGCAGATGGCATCCGCCTCCGCCTCGATGCCCATCAGGTACTGGTCAATCAGCACCGGATTCTCGATGCCCTGTGCGAGGATGATCTGCATGTATTCGACAATATCGCTGTCCTGATAGGCGATGATCATGTTCTGACCGCCGAGCACGTAGGACGGGCGCACCAGTACGGGATAACCCAGCTCATTCGCCGCCTTGACGGCTTCCTCGGTTGTCATGACCGTGCGACCCTTAGCACGCTTGATGCCGTACTTTTCCATCGCCGCGTCAAAGCGTTCACGGTCTTCTGCCGCATCAATCATGTCCGCGGACGTACCCATGATGCGCACGCCTGCCTGTTCAAGCGAGTGTGTCAGCTTAATCGCCGTCTGACCGCCGAATGCCGCCACAACGCCGACCGGCTTTTCCGTCGCGATGACGCCCATCACGTCTTCCGTTGTCAGCGGCTCGAAGTACAACCTATCCGCCGTATCGAAGTCCGTCGAGACAGTTTCGGGGTTGTTGTTGATCATGACAACATCGTATCCGGCCTTCTTGAGCATGCGGACACAGTGGACAGACGCGTAGTCGAACTCGATGCCCTGACCAATCCGGATGGGGCCGGAACCGAGAACGACCATGCACGGTTTCTTCGGGCGTTCATCGAGGAATTCCTGCGCTTCGTTCTCTTCGTCATACGTCGCGTAGAAGTAGGGCGTTTCTGCCTCGAACTCCGCTGCGCACGTGTCGACCATCTTGTAGACGGGGTTGCGATGCATCGGCACCTTTTCGCCGGAGAGACGTTCAATTGCCTTGTCCGGATAGCCCATCTTCTTGGCGCGCAGGTACGTATCGGCATCGATATTGCCTTCGCGCAGGCGGCATTCCATCTTGTACAGATTCAGGTACTTATTTAAGAAGAAATAGTCAATCTTCGTGATTTCGTGCAACTTCTCCAGCGTTACGCCGCGCGCGATAGCCTCGTACATGGCGAACATGCGCTGATCGGTGCACTTGGCAATCAGCGAAAGAAGTTCATCCACGGACAGCTTCGCCATGGACTTCATGCGCAGCGTATCGCAGCCGATTTCCGCACCGCGAACCGCCTTCATCAGCGCCTGCTCGACATTCACGCCGATGGCCATGACCTCGCCGGTCGCCTTCATCTGCGTGCCGAGGGTGCGCTTGCCGTAGACGAACTTGTCAAACGGCCACTTCGGAATCTTCGCGACAATGTAGTCCAGTGCCGGCTCGAACGCAGCGCACGTCTTGCCCGTGACAGCATTTTTCATTTCATCGAGCGTATAACCGATTGCAATCTGCGCGGCGCACTTGGCGATGGGATAGCCGGTCGCCTTCGACGCGAGTGCCGAGGAACGGCTGACACGCGGGTTAACCTCGATGACAGCATATTCAAATGTATCAGGATTGAGCGCGAACTGACAGTTGCAACCGCCCTCGACCTCCAGCGCGGTGATGATGTCCAAAGCGGCGCGGCGGAGCATCTGGTACTCCTTGTCCGCCAGCGTCAGGGCAGGCGCAACAACGATCGAGTCGCCCGTATGCACGCCGACCGGGTCAATGTTCTCCATCGAGCAGACGGCGATCACGTTGCCGAGTTTATCGCGCATGACCTCGAACTCAATTTCCTTCCAGCCGGAAATGCACTTTTCGACAAGAATCTGCGTAATCGGAGAAAGGCGCAGACCGTTCTCGGCAATTTCCGCGAGTTCCTCTTCGTTCTGGCAGATACCGCCGCCGGAGCCGCCCAGCGTGTACGCCGGACGAACGATGACCGGATAGCCGATGGTTTTTGCGAACGCCAACGCATCTTCCACCGTCTCGACCACCTCGGAAGGGATGACCGGCTGGTGGATAGCAATCATGGTATCCTTGAACTGCTGGCGATCCTCCGCCTTCTCAATGGTCTCGCACTTTGCACCAAGCAGCTTGACGCCGTGCTGTTCAAGGAAGCCTTCCTTCGCCAACTGCATCGACAGCGTCAGACCGCTCTGACCGCCGAGGGTGGACAGGAGCGAATCAGGCTTTTCCTTCAGGATGATGCGGCGAAGCGTTTCAAGCGTCAGCGGCTCGATATAGATGTGATCCGCAGAGGCATGGTCGGTCATGATCGTCGCGGGGTTCGGGTTGACGAGCACGACCTCAAGTCCGGCATCCTTCAGCGCGCGGCACGCCTGCGAACCGGCATAGTCAAATTCGGCAGCCTGACCGATCACGATCGGGCCGGAGCCGATAATCATTACTTTATGCAAATCGGGATTCAGCGGCATTCCTTATTCCCTCCCATCATGGCGATAAACCGGTCAAACAGGAAGCGCGTGTCGAGCGGACCGCCGCATGCTTCCGGATGGAACTGGACGGAGAACGCCGGCATGTCCGTGTAGTCAATGCCTTCGCAGGTGCCGTCGTTGCCGTTGATGAAGCGCAGTGACGCGGTATCGGGCAGGGTATCCGTGTCGACCGCGAAGCCGTGGTTCTGGCTCGTCATGTAGGACAGACCCGTCTTGACATCCTTCGCAGGCTGATTTGCGCCGCGATGGCCGTACTTAAGCTTCACGGTTTTTGCGCCCTGACTGAGCGCCAGCAGCTGATGACCGAGGCAGATGCCGAACGTCGGGATGTGGTGTCGCATCAGCTCACGCAGGTTGGCGATGACTGCCGTGTTGTCAGCCGGGTCGCCCGGACCGTTGGAAAGCATCAGACCGTCTGGATTCAGCGCAAGAATTTCTTTCGCGGTTGTATCTGCCGGAACAACCGTCACCGCGCAGCCGCGCTTCTCCAACTCGCGCTGAATGTTCAGCTTTGCGCCGAAGTCCCACAGAACAACATTGTGCTTGCCCGGCTTCTTCGGGGGCTGAATGCCGTCGCACGTCACATCCTGAATAGACGGATGGAACGGCAGCTCACGCAGCTGGGCGCAGATTTCTTCGGGATTCTCCGGCTTTTCAGTCAGCAGTGCCGCATTCATGACACCGGCACTGCGGATCGTGCGGGTCAGCGCACGCGTGTCGACATCCGTCAGGCAGGGAATATCATGCTCTTTCAGGAAGTCATCGAGCTTACCCTGGCAGCGGAAGTTGCTCGGCGCATCGCACAGCTCGCGGACGATGTACGCCGACAACCGCGGCATGCAGGACTCGAAGTCCTCCGGAATCACGCCGTAATTTCCGATGGTCGGGAAGGTCTGGATGACGATTTCACCTTCGTAGGAAGGATCGGTCAGCGTTTCAAGATAGCCTGTCATCGCGGTGGTGAACACCAGCTCAGCCATGACCTGCTTTGCGGCGCCCATCAGCGTGCCTTCGTAGAGCTGACCGTTGGCCAGCAGCAAGTAGCCCTTCATGCACGTCTCCTCCATAGTTTTTTTCTGAAAAAATCAATCCTTCTTGTCCGCCATGACTGCCACCATGACAGCCTTCTGTGCGTGCAGGCGGTTTTCTGCCTCATCGAAAATTTCATTTGCGTGCGCTTCGAACACATCCGCCGTAATTTCCTCGCCGCGGTGTGCCGGCAAGCAGTGCTGCACCATGCAGCCCGGATGCGCGGCAGCAAGCAGTTCCGCATTCACCTGATAGCCGCGGAACGCCTTCTCACGGATAGCTTTTTCTTCCTCCTGACCCATGGACGCCCAAACATCGGTGAAAATAACATCCGCGTCCTTCGCTGCCTCCAGCGGCACTTCGGTCATGAAGAACTTGCCCGGATACTGCTCGGTGAAGGCCAGCACCTGCGCGTCAGGCTGATACGCCTTCGGGCAGGCAATGGACACATGCGCACCCATCTTGAGGAAGCCGACAATCAGCGAATTCGCCATGTTGTTGCCATCGCCAATATAGCACATGTTCAACCCTTCGATTTTGCCCTTATGCTCGCGGACGGTCTGCAAATCCGCCAGCACCTGGCAAGGATGGCAGAAGTCCGTCAGACCGTTGATAATCGGGATGCTGCCGACATTGGCAAGCGTTTCGACCTCTTCCTGCGCAAAGGTGCGGATCATGATGCCGTCCAGATAGCGGCTCAGCACGCGCGCAGTGTCCTGCACCGGCTCACCGCGGCCGATTTGCAGGTCGCGGCTGGAGAGGAACAGCGCGTGTCCGCCGAGCTGGTACATGCCCGTTTCAAAGCTGACGCGCGTACGGGTGGAGGATTTCTCAAAAATCATGCCCAGCGTCTTGCCCTTGAGAAGGTGATGCGTCACGCCAGCCTTGTTTTCAGCCTTCAGGCGATCCGCCAGATCAAGCAGCTCCGTAATTTCTTCCGTGGAAAGGTCCAGAAGCTTCAGCAGATGTTTCATTGCGTCGATATCCTCCATCAGTTTTTGTCAATCATGCATGAATATTCATGCACAACAATTGCAAACGCATTCGATGCCCCGAACCGCGCAGTCGGTGCAAAAGCAGAACATTCCATAACCTTTGCCCCTGTGCAATCCGGAAAAACCGATTCATTTGGTGAATCTTAGGCACACAAAAAGCGGCGCTAAGCACACCTTTATTTATTATAGCATAGAAAAGAGCCGAGGACAAGATGCAATTTCTCTCTTCCCCGGCCTGATGATGTATTTTTACTGCTTGAATTGTCAAGTCAAGTGCAACACCGTATCATAAAAGACTTCCTCTGGTGAT
>CAVANO010000039.1:0-34983 GCA_963590165.1 Anaerovoracaceae bacterium | reverse complement strand
TGCGCCATCTGCGGCGGCGAAATAAAACTTTATTTCGCCGGTCTGCCTTTGGCACAAAATTCATTGTTCATCGTACCACCTCATTTGTGCGGTGTTGCCTTATGCATTTGAAATTGTCACTTCGCGCCGAGATAGGCATCCTGCACACGCTTGTCTGCGAGGAGCTCAGCGCCGGTGCCGGACATCGTGATACGACCCGTTTCAAGCACGTACGCGTGATGGGCACAGCGCAGCGCCGTATTCGCGTTCTGCTCAATCAGCAGGATCGTGATGCCGGTCTCGTTCAGTTGCTTAATGATAGAGAAAATATCCTTTACAATCAGCGGTGCAAGACCCAGCGACGGCTCATCCATCATCAGGATGCGCGGACGCGTCATCATCGCACGGCCAACCGCCAGCATCTGCTGCTCGCCGCCGGAAAGCGTACCTGCCTTCTGCCAGCTGCGCTCCTGCAGGCGCGGGAACAGCGTGTAGACATGCTCGATGTCCTCCTCGATGCTGTTCTTGTCCTTGCGCAGATACGCGCCGATCATCAGGTTTTCCTTGACCGTCAGATTGTCAAAAACGCGGCGCCCTTCGGGAACAAGCGCAATGCCCTCGGAAACAATGCGCTGCGTGTTCATGCTGGTGATATCGCGCCCGTCATAGACAATGCGCCCTGCATTCGAGCGAACAAGACCGCAGATGGTGCGCAGCGTTGTAGACTTGCCTGCGCCGTTCGCGCCGATCAGCGTGACGATTTCGCCTTCCTCCACATCGAAGGAAATGCCGCGGAGTGCGTCGATGCCGCCGTAGTTGACATGGAGATCCGTGACCTTCAGCAAGCTCATTCCTCATCCACCCCCAAATATGCGGCAATGACTGCAGGATTATCGCGAACCTCGGCAGGTGTACCTTCAGCGATCAGCTTGCCGAAGTCAATGACGTAAATGCGGTCGGAAATATCCATGACGAGGTTCATATGGTGCTCAATCATGAAGACAGTCAGGTTGAAGCGATCCTTAATTTCCCGGATGAACTGCCCAAGCTCCTCGGTTTCCTGCGGATTCATGCCAGCCGCCGGCTCATCGAGCAGCAGAAGCTTCGGGTCAGTCGCCAGCGCACGCGCAATCTCCAAGCGGCGCTGTTTACCGTAGGGCAGCGAGGTTGCCTTTTCATTTGCAAGATCAGCAAGCCCGACCTCCTCCAGCAAATCCATCGCCTTGCGCCGCATCGCCGCCTCCTCGCGAAAGTTCAGGTGCAGCGTTGCAGTGAACACATTGCTTGTACGGCGCAGATGCGTGGCAATCAGCACGTTCTCAAACGCCGTCTGTGACTTGAACAGGCGAATATTCTGAAACGTACGGGCAATGCCGAGCTTCGTGATCTTGTCGGGCGTCATGTGGGCGTACTGACCAGTGTACTTGTCCGCATTCTGACCGGCATATTCGTGCTTCATTCTGCCGGACGGATGATTCACCGCGATGGGGCGATCCTGAAAGTACACGGCACCGTTTGTGGGCTCGTAGACGCCCGTAATGCAGTTGAACGCCGTCGTCTTGCCGGCGCCGTTCGGACCGATCAGCGCAACAATCTCGCCCTCGTTCGCTTCCATGGACAGGTTGTTAATCGCGACAACGCCGCCGAACTGCATCGTGACGTTTTCAACGCGCAGGACGTTGCTCATGCTTCCTTCGCCTCCTTCTTCGCTTTCCGCTTCGGTATGCGCAGGTTCCACAGTTCCCGGTCACCCATCAGACCACGGCGGAAGAACAGCACGACGATCATGATGACGATGGAGAAGACAACCATGCGGAAGCCGGAGCCGAGCAGCGGCACCTGGAAGTCACCGATGAAGGTTGCTTCATCGAGGAAACGCAGCCACCATTCGCTGCACGCGATAAACAGGAACGATGCCAACACGCTGCCGGACACGCTGCCCATGCCGCCGATGACAACAATCAGCAGGATTTCATACGTCATGGAGGACTTGAACGCATTCGCCTGCAGCGAGCCTTGATACATCGCCAGCAGAGCGCCGCCGATGCCCGCAAAGAACGAGCTGATAACAAACGCCATCTGCTTGTGGTGGAACAGGTTGATGCCCATGGCCTCGGCCGCAATCTCGTCATCGCGGATTGCCTTGAACGCGCGGCCGTAGGTGGAGTTGATGAGCAGAATAATCAACCCGATGCAGATCCCGGCTATAATGAACGGCACCAGCACAGAGTTACCGGGCATCAGCGAGTTAAACGTCGGGTACGTCTTGAGCAGATTAGAGCCGTTCGTCACCGGACCGAGCGTATCCCACTGCACAATCGCGCGGATAATCTCAGCAAAACCCAGCGTCGCGATGGCAAGATAGTCGCTCTTGAGGCGCAGCACCGGCATGCCGATCAGCGCCGCGAAAATCGCCGCAACAACGCCTGCCAGAATGAGCGCAACAATAAAGTTCAGCTCTACCGTGACACAGCCGCCGGCGTAGTACATGTACACAGCCTGCCGTTTCGCCATCGGAATCGTAAAAATGGCATACGTATACGCGCCGACGAGCATGAAGCCTGCCTGACCGAGCGAGAACAGACCCGTAAAGCCGTTGAGCAGATTCATGGAGACGGCAATCAGCGCATAGACCGCACCCTTCTTGAGCACGGTAACCAACATGGAGCTGGTGCCCAGTTTCTTCTCAGCAAGCCACGCGAGGAAGTAGATCAGCGCCACAACAAGCGCGCAAACAATCGCTTTCCCTACCGATTTCTTCTTCATTCCGCTCACCTCAAACCTTCTCCGCAATCTTCTCGCCGAAAAGACCATTGGGCTTGAAGAGCAGGATGACGATCAGCAGTGCGAACGTGAACGCGTCAGAGAATGCCGTATAGCCTGCCGCCTTGATCAGGTTCTCACAGATGCCGATGATGAATGCACCGATGACTGCGCCGGGAATCGAGCCGATGCCGCCGAAAACAGCCGCGACAAACGCCTTCAGGCCGGGCATCGCACCGACCGTCGGCGTGACGGTGGTATAGTTGGTAAAGAAGAGCATCGAACCAATCGCCGCCAGCGCGGAGCCGATGATGAACGTCATCGAAATAACGCTGTTGATCTTGATGCCCATGAGTTGCGCCGTTTCGAAGTCACGGGACACTGCGCGCATCGCCATGCCGATCTTCGTATGGTTGATCAGCTGCACGAGCGCCACGACCAGAATGACCGTCAGCACAGGCGTCACGAGCGTCACAATCTTCGTGGTTGCCGAGCCGATCGTCACGCTTTCGGAAATCCACGGCAGCACGGGATACTGCTTCGCCAAACCGCCGGTCACGTACCACATCAGGTTTTGCAGCAGATACGACGTGCCGATGGCGGAAATCATGATGGACATGCGCGGCGCGGTACGCAGCGGCTTATAGGCAACGCGCTCGACCGTGAAACCAAGCACCACCGTCAGCAGAATGACCAGCGGCACGGAAACGGTCAGCGGAAGCGCCGCGACCAGATACACCATAAAGAAACCGGCTGCGGTAAAAATATCGCCGTGCGCAAAGTTGATCAGCCGCAGGATGCCATACACCATGGTATACCCGACGGCAATCAGCGCGTATTGTCCGCCGTCGGAAATGCCCGACAGCAGATAAGGCAGCAGCTTATCAAACATTCGTTATTCCTCCAATGGAGCTTCCTTTTGGCAAGCGGCAGGCTGTACGTAAAAGCGAACCCGCGCTTTGCCGGGCACGGGTTCGCTGGAAATGACCGCTGAGTTGCTTACTCAGACAGGCCGGCAACAGACTGGGTCTTTTCGAAGTCGAATTCGCCCGTCTCGGTGTTGGCCTTCTTGATGTAAGCCATATCCTTGTTGGCATCGCCGTTCTCGTCGAAGGAGATGGCGCCGGTAACGCCGGTGTAGGTCACAGACGGCAGCGCTGCAGCAATGGCAGCAGGATCCGCAGAGCCAGCAGCCTTAATCGCCTCAATCGCCACGTTGTAAGCATCGAAGCCCAGCACAGACACAGCCGCAACGATGTCGTTGCCGCCATTGTTGGTCAGCTTGTCGCTGTTGGCATTCAGCCAAGCCTTGAAGCCGGTCACGAATTCAACAGCAGCCGGATTGCTCTCGTCCTCGGCGAAGAAGGTGGAAACGTACACTTCGACGTTCTTGCCCTTCGCGGCATCGAGGATAACAGAGGACTCCCACGTATCGCCAGCCATGATCGGGAAGGTGACACCCTGAGAGGCAGCCTGGTCAATGATCAGGGAAGCATAGGTGGTTGCAGACGGCGCAAAGATGACGTCGCAGCCAGCGTTGACAGCGTTGGTCAGGTATGCAGCAAAG
The DNA here is from genome assembly GCA_963590165.1 of Anaerovoracaceae bacterium. Taxonomy (GTDB): domain Bacteria; phylum Bacillota; class Clostridia; order Christensenellales; family Aristaeellaceae; genus UBA11524. The sequence continues at coordinate 30,674 of CAVANO010000039.1, read as the reverse complement.
TTGCTGGTGCCTTCGGGGAAGGTTTCGGACACGACCTCGCCGCCCAGCGCTTCAAAGGCCTGCGTGAAGTAGTGACCCAGACCGTTGCCGTAGTCCTCGCCGAGCATGGTGAGCACATACGCCTTCTTGCAGCCCTTGTCATAAGCGAAGTTCGCCATAACGCTGCCCTGGAAGGGATCGAGGAAGCAAATGCGCCAGTAGTAGTCGCACAGCAGGGTGACGTTCGGGTTCGTGCAGCTGATGCCGATGGCCGGCACGCCAGCCGCCGCGAAGATGTCGCCGCCAGCCATCGAAACGCCGGAGCCGTAGGAGCCCAGCACGATGGACACGCCGCTGGAAACGAGCGACTGTGCAGCGGTAACCGCCTTGTCAGTCGCGGACTGGTTATCGACAACAACCAGCTCGATGTTGTAGGTCGTGCCGTTGATTTCAACTGTAGGGGTCAGGCTGTTGGCATATTCGATACCAAGAACCTCCTGCTTGCCGCCGGCACCGTTATCGCCGGAGGACGGCTCAAAGACACCGATCTTGATGGTTTCGTCCGCCAGCGCAGCGGCGCAGCAGGTAAGCATCAGGACCATTGCAAGAAAGAAAGCAGCAAACTTCTTCATGGTAGGTATCCTCCCTTTCGTGGAATGAGGCAATTATAGCGCAGATTCTTAAAAATTGCAAGTGCAGAAATTCAAAAATGCAAAAGCAGTACAATAGGATCGGTATTTCATATTGGCACCGCCAAATCCGCATTTTTGCATCTGTTTAAGTCGTTAACGTTTTCGATTCCTGCATGTTCTTCCTGCATTTTTGCTGCTGAAAGAGTTTGAAAATGCATGAATGCGCTTTCAAGTTGCATTTTTACAGTCCGCTGTAGTTCGACAGGAAGTGCTTCGTGCGCTCCTGCGTCGGATGCAGGAACACCTCCTCCGGCGTACCCTGCTCCAGAATCGCGCCGTCATCCATGAAAACGACCTTGCTCGCAACGTCACGTGCGAATGCCATCTCATGCGTCACGATAATCATCGTCGTATTGCGATCTGCCAGATTCCGGATGACCTTCAAGACCTCGCCCGTCAGCTCCGGGTCAAGCGCAGATGTTGGCTCATCGAAGCAGAGGATGTCCGGCTCAAGCGCCAATGCGCGCGCAATCGCCACACGCTGACATTGTCCGCCGGAAAGCTGATGCGGATAGTTGCCCATGCGATCCTGCAAGCCCATCTGCGCAAGCAGCTCTTTTGCCTGTGCAGTGACGCTTTCGCGAATTTCGCGCCGCTTCGAACGGTCCTTTGTCTTTTCCCTCAGCAGCAATTCCCGCGCAAGACAGACATTTTCCAGCGCCGTATACTGCGGAAACAAATTGAACGACTGGAACACCAGTCCGAAATGCAGCCGCCGCTGCCGGAGCTCTTCATTTCGCATTTTCTGCGGACTGCCCGCATCGAGCAAAATCTGTCCGTCGAGCTTAATCGTGCCCGCATCAGGCGTTTCAAGGAAGTTCAAACAGCGCAGCAACGTCGTTTTTCCGCTGCCAGACGAGCCGATTATCGACATCACGTCGCCCTTGTCCATGGTAAAGCTGATGTCGCGCAGGACAGATGTTGATTCAAACGATTTGCGGATTCCACTGACCTCCAGCAATGCCATCACGGTTCATCTCCTTTCTCAGCGGAAGAAATTCAGCTTTTTTTCGAGCCTGCCGAACAGAATCGTCAGCAGACCATTGCACGCGAGGTAGTAGACACCTGTGAAGAACAGCGGCCAGATGACGCCGGAAATGCCATGTGAGCCCTTCAGGAAGGAATTTCCTGCCCAGATGAGTTCCTGAAGCGCGATAATGCGAGCCAGCGCTGTGTCCTTGACAAGCGTGATAATTTCATTGGACATCGGCGGCACAATCCGCTTAATCATCTGCAGGAGCTTGACGCGGAAGAAAATCTGGCTGCGCGTCATGCCAAGCACAAGCCCTGCCTCCTCCTGCCCTGCCGGGATGCCCTGAATGCCGCCGCGGTAGATTTCGGAGAAATAGCATGCGTAATTGATGACGAACGCAATCGATGCCGCGAGGAAACGTCCCGATTCTCCGCCGCCCCAGATGTTATTGCCGAGCACAAGACCGGGGAAATAGAAGATAATCAGCAGCTGAATCATCAGCGGCGTACCGCGGATAACGTAGACAATCGCCCTTGTCAGCCACTTGAGCGGCTTGAAGGCGCACATCGAGCCCAGCGCAATGACGAGTCCCAGCGGAATCGCGCCGAGGAGGGTCACGAAGAAGAGCCTCAGCGTCTGCAGAAAGCCTTCATTGAGGGTTGCGACAACCACAGGGAACTGCTCCGCGAAGGTGGTCATGTTCATCAAGCCTTTCGTGATCACAAGATAGCGGAAGAAGCCTCCCTGCATATGGAAGGCTTCTTCCAACAATGAAATTTGAGATTTTTCAACGGTGAAGAACGGACAAAGTCCACAGTCAAAAAAGTGTTACATGAAAGAAATCAGGCGAAGCCAGAGAAAACAGGCGAAGCTAAAGAGATCAGGCGAAGCCAGAGAAAACAGGCGAAGCCTGTTACTCCTGAGCGATCAATGCCGCCTGCACACCGTACTTTTCGGCAAGCGCTGCAAGGGTGCCGTCCTGATAGGCAGTCACAAGGAAGGCATTCAGGGCTTCAGTCAGGTCAGAGCCGGTGCGGAAGCCTACACCGTATTCCTCGCTGTTCAGACCGATGGTGTAGGTCAGGCTCTCGTAGCCGGTGCCCTCGCCGATCATCGCAGCCGCCATCAGCGCATCGATCACCGCCGCGTCAGACGTGCCTGCTGCAACCTCCATCAGTGCATCCGACTGTGCCGTCACAGGCGTCACGTTCAGACCAAGCGCCGTCACAACCGCTTCGCCGGCGCTGCCAGCCTCCACCGCAAATGTCAAGCCGGCAAGGCTTTCGACATCCTGATACTTGTCCGCAACGCTTGCGGGCACCACAACAACCTGCGCGTTGTTCATATACGCATTGGAGCAGCTCATCGCGCTCTTGACCTCGTCGGTCAGCGTCATGCCGTTCCAGACGCAGTCGATGTTCTTGCTGTTCAGCTCAAGCACTTTGTTATCCCAGTCGATTTCAATAAACTCGACTTCCACGCCCAGCGATGCAGCAAACGCGGCTGCCAGATCCGCATCGAAGCCGATCCAGTTGCCGTTTTCATCCTGATAATCCATCGGTTCGAAATCGGTAATGCCAACTACCAGCTTGCCCTTGCCCTGAACGTAGCTCAGGTCGGATTCCTCCGCAAACGCGCAGGCGGACAGTGCGCACATGGCCAGCAGAAGCAGCATCGCCATCATTTTCTTCATCATTTTCATAGGAATCATCCTCCAATATCGAATCAGACTGTTGAGCGCCTTTCGCTTCAACGCTTTATCATGTTAGCACAGAAAAGTGAATATGTCAACACTTTAGCGTGAAAAAGTTTGGGTGAAAAGATTATTTCCCGTCTGATGCATGAAAATGTCCCTGCTATGCGTTATATGATTGGGATCTTGTAATTTGGGGGATTTGCCATGAAACGCCTGACTGCCCTGCTCTGCTGCCTGATGATGCTGTTCGCCGCCGCGTCTGCGGAATCCGATGACAGCCGTTCTTTCCTGCTGCATTTCACAGATGCGCTGCCGTCTGAACTCAGCAACGTACTGTCTGGCAGCGGCTATGAAGATGCCGCCATTGCCGACGGCTACGTCACCATGCGTTTCGGGCAGTGGTCGTATATCGAGATGATTCTGCAGCAAGACAGCGAATATATCCTTGCGGCAGGCTTTTATTCCTCTGCCGAAAACGCATGGCATGTCACTTGCTCCGCAAAGGCGCTCCGTCAAAACGGCGATGTGCCTTCCCTGCTGCCCGCTGCCGTCAAATACGGTCAAACTTCCGATGAGGATGTCAGCCAATACGACGGCTGCGATGCATTTGACATTTCCTATGCAGACGGCACAGTCTATTCGTGGTTCTGCGGTGCAAACGGTTTCTTCCTGAGCCGCATCTCTGCACCCGGACAGGACATCATTTCCCTGACAGCCACCGTCGTTACCAACCGCGAAACGCTTGAACACTGCTTCAACACTTATCCCGTGCTTCTCGGCGAGGCGGACATTTCAACCTTCCCGACGGATTACGCCGTGCTGAAGGCCGCATCCGATGCCTCTCCCGACGGCGACCGTTCGCTTGGCGTGACCAATTACAGCCTGTATGCAGACACTGCCGTCGATGGCACGCCGTGCATTCTGCTGTACGCGGAAGCCTCCCAATCCGCCGAAATCACTGCCTACCTGTTCGATGATGTACGCGTCACCGTGCTGCAGGAGCAAGGCAACATGCTGCAAATCAACGTCGGCTACATGACCGGTTGGGTTGATTCCGCCTGCGTTGACCGCGGCTCCGACCGCGCCTCATCCTCCGGACTTGGCTGCCCTGCCGCGCCGTACCTCTACGGCACGCTATCCGAACAGCCGATTTACGCACCTGACAGCACGGATGTCCTTTCCGTTGCAAAGCCGGATACATCTCTCTATGTCTTCGCCATTGCCGCGTATGACGACTTTGTCATGGTGTATAATCCTTCTGACGGTGCTGTCGGCTGGATGTTCCAAAATGCCGTCTGTCAGACGGACAATTGTGCCAGCATGCTGATTATCAGCGACGATGCCGCCGCACGGTTGAATCTGCGTATGACGCCCGACAAGAACAGTTATTCTATCGGCAAATATTACGCCGGCACAGAGGTAGCGAACTTGTTCTCCTGCCGCACAGCTGATGGCTGGACGTATGTAGGCATTGAGGGCAAATGCGGCTGGGTCATGACGAAATACCTTGACTACAGCAGCGATGCGTCAAACGGCAGCATGGCGCCGCCGCTCAAGAAAGTAACCGCCAAAGAGGTCACCTTGTTCAAGGACTGCATGGATGACATTCCCTCCTATATCATCGCTTCCTACCCCAAGGGCACCGTGGTCGAGGTGCTCGGCATCAGCGGCAAATACGCCCATGTGCGTCTGCAGGACGGTCAGAGCGGATATGTCGCACTCAAAGAAATCGGCGGAACGCCCAAGAAGGCGCTTCCGAACGAAATTAAGCTGACAAAGGCGGCAGCACGCTATCAATACGATGCGGCAACCGGTGAATATGTTCAAAACGGCACGTTCAGCAAGGGCACGACACTCGTGTTCAATGTTCGCGAAACCGCACACTGGGAAATAGTAGACGGCGAGTCTGTTTGGACAGAGGTGCAATACGTATACACTTATAATAAGAAGACTCCGGATGAATACGGCTATGTCAGCGCCGATTTGGAATGGACGCCGTAATCACCGGCACGGAAAGAGTTTTCCTTGCAATCTCCTGCTTTTTATGCTATACTGTAGCGTGGTTTGTTGTATACAGGCTGTCCCGCTTCGTCCGCGGTGCTTCCCTTGCAACAGCCGCTGCAAGGACGATTCCTTTCGCCCGTTTTACTAAGGAGGTTTTTCTGTGTCTGGCGACCCATGGCCCGGTCCGATATTGCTTCAGCTTGTTCTGCTCCTTCTCAGCGCCTTCTTTTCCGCGGCAGAGGCTGCGATTCCCGCGCTGAACACCGCCGATTTGCGGCGCGATGAGGAGGACGGCGACCCTGCCGCCAAGCTGCTCCTTCAGCTTTCAGAGGCACCTGCCCGTGCACAGTCCACCATTCAGCTATGTGTGACGCTGTTTGGCTTTCTGAGTGCTGCGCTGTCCGCGGCGTCATTCGCGCCGTGGCTGAAGGATCTGATTCTTCGAGCCGGTTCCACCCTGGACGCGAATGTGCTCTATGTGCTCTGCGTCCTGCTCTGCATCCTGATTCTCTGTTTCCTGATGCTCGTGCTGGGGATTCATCTCCCGCGGCGCATCGCCCTGAAGCATCCGGATTCCGTCATGCACCGCATGCTGCTTCCGCTGCGCTTCGTCATGGTGCTCTTCCGTCCGATGACGCTATTGATGCGTGCATCCACAAACGGGCTGCTTCGCCTCTTCGGGATTGACCCCGGTGCCGTTGCCGAGGAGGTCACCGAAGACGATATCCGCATGATGGTCGACATCGGCGGCGAAAGCGGTGCCATCGAAGAGACGGAAAAGGAAATGATTGAAAACATATTTGAATTCAACAATTCCACCGCCGAGGAGGTCATGACGCACCGCACCGATGTCACCAGCATCTGGGCGGATGACACGCCTGACGAAATCCTCCGCACCATCCGTGATTCCGGGCTGAGCCGCTTCCCCGTCTACAACGAGAACATCGATGACATCATCGGCATCCTCAATACGCGTGATTTCCTGCTCAATGCGCAGTCCGACCAGCCCAAGCCGCTGCGTTCGCTGCTCCGCGAGCCTTACTTCGTGCCTGAAACCGTGCAGGCAGATCAGCTCTTCCGCAATATGCAGACGAAGAAGATCCACATGGCGATTGTGGTCGATGAATACGGCGGCATGAGCGGTATCATCACGATGGAAGACCTGCTGGAAGAAATTGTCGGCAACATCTACGACGAATTCGACAAGCAGACCGAAGCGGAAATCGTCCGCGCAGGCGAAAACACATGGCGCATCAGCGGTTCGGCATCCCTCAAGGATCTGAACGATGTGTTGTCGCTCAATCTGCCCGAGGACGAGGATTACGACACGCTCGGCGGACTGATTTTCAGCCAGTTCACCACGATCCCGCAGGACGGCAGCACGCCCGAACTGGATTGCTTCGGCGTACACATCCGCGTGGAACGGCTGGAGGATCACCGCGTTGAATCGGCGCTCGTCACGAAGCTGACCCCTGAAACCGAGGAAAGCTGCAACGAGGATGAATCATCGACTGAACATGGGAAAGGAAACGAAGACAGGTAATTATCATGGATACTGATTTACAAGCTGCAGACCCATCCCTGCAATTTATGACAAGCGGCGTGCTCGACCTCTCGTTTTATGCCGCCTATAAGCGCTGGCTGCTCTATCGTGCGCAGGATTTGAATATGTACGTCGGCATGGGTGTCATGGCGGCGGCGGTAATCATCATCTCCATCATGTCCCGCACGTGGTATGTGCTTCCTGCCGGTGTCGTGTTTGTCGCTGTGCTCTTCCTGATGATGCGCCGCAACCGCACACGCATGCTGGAAGCACTCGGCAAGATGCTCAATGAAAGATACCCTGACGGTATGGCGGAAATGTCCGTTGCGTTCGGCGATGACGGCGTACACCAGCTCAATCAGACAAGCGGTGATATGACCGTCCTCCCCTACGACAACCTGACGGACGTCATCGAAGGCGAAGACTCCATGGCGCTGCTGACGCGTGCGAACAGCATGATTCCGGTGTTCACCAGTCAGATGACGCAGAGCGAGAAAGGGCATCTTCTGGCACTGCTTGCGGAAAAGGCACCCAAATGCCGTCGTCACCGCGCATAATCAGCCACTCAAAATCAACCCGTACTGCCATTGTGCAGCACGGGCTTTTTGTGTACCTTGAAGAATGATTTACTCTGCCGAATCCGTCACACTTTCCATCGTGATATCACGGCCGAAGTACTTGATCGAGATCTCGCTAAGCTTGCCTTCCTCGCGCAGTTCTGCGATGGCGGTGTTGATGGCCTCAAGCAGCGTTGCGCTGTCATCGGTCTTGCGCGTCGGGATGGCGACAAGGTTGGCTTCCTCTGTCAGGGCGACAATCTTGATATCGGCATCCGGGCGCTTCTGCATATAATCCGCAATGGACACCTCGCTATTGAGCGTTGCGTCCACACGGCCGGTGATGACCTGCATGATGGTCTGGTCAAGCGTATCCACGCCGACCGCCTCCGCGCCGTATTCCTCCGCCAGAATCATGTAGGTGCTGGCGATGGAGTTTGCGGTCTTCTTGCCTGCAAGATCCTCGAAGGAGGTAATCGTATCGTTATCACCGCGGACGACGAGCGCCGTGCGGTTATAGGCATAGGGTACGCTGAAGTTATACTTTTCCGAGCGAGCTTCCGTCACATCGATGCCGTTCGCCGCGATATCGTAGCGGCCGGAGTCGATGCCTGCAAGGATGCCGTCCCACTCAACCGTCACGAAGGTCGCCTTCACGCCGAGCTTTTCCGCAATGGCAGTCGCGATTTCAACATCGAAGCCAACGAGCGTGCCGTTCTCATCGGTATACGTCCACGGTGCCCAAGTACCCTCGGTCGCGATCACAATTTCGCCCTTCTCCTGAATACGAGCCAGCTGATCCTTGTCGCTTTCTGCCATAGCGGTGATGGTCAGCAGCATCATCAGGGCAAGCAACAGTGATACAATCTTCTTCATTTTGGTAACTCCCTTCACCTTTCTTGAATGATCTATTGGAATCCGGCAAACGCCGGCGTTCCGCGGAAATGGGTGTTTTGCCCCAAACGCCAGCAAGGGCTCCGTCCCTGCGCCCTGCAAGGAGGAAAGAAAAGGGACGAAGTCCTTCCCTTGACCCATTGCGTTTCGCGTGCTTATTTTGCGGTATGCTCGGCAAAGAGCTTCTTCACCGTTGCATAGCTCATCTTCGGACGGCGGTATTCATCCACAATGCCCTTATTATTATGCGTCTTCGGGCGATGCATCGCCCATTCTTCCGTCACGCGGCAATCCGCAAACTGCCACAGAAACACGCCCGAGCACTTCGGATTTGCCAGTACAGCCTCAATCTGCTCTTCCAGAATTGTGCACTGCCGTTCCTCCGACCACTTCGGCGCAACCAGCGGGTCATGATACCCGTACATCGCACCGGCACCAATTTCGCTGACGATTATGGGCTTGTTTGCGCCGCCGTTTGCTTCAATCTCCTGAATCTTGTTTGCCAGGCTCACTGCGACCGGCGTTTCATGGTACCAGCGCGGATAGATATTTACGCTGACGACATCGCTGTCGCCGAAGACGCGGCTGCCGGGGCGCTCAAGCAGCGCAGCAGTCATCGGTCGGCTGCCGTCGAGCTCATGCAGCAGGCGGTATGCCTCGCGGTAGCAGTCCGCACCGTAATCGCAGTCATCCGCGCATTCATTCAGGCATCCCCAGATGAAGATGGACGGGTGATTGCGGTGTTGGGCAATCATCTCGCGGATGCATGCTCTTGTCTGCGGCAGGAAGTTCGGATTGCGCATCTGATTTTCCTTCAATCCGCGCGCGTGTGCCTCCTCCCAGACAAGCAGCCCCATTTCATCGCACATGTCGAGGAAGCGCGGGTCATTCGGGTAATGGCAGGTGCGGACGCAATTCGCGTGCATGTCCTTCATCATCATGATGTCCTCTGCCATCGCCTCAACCGGCACGCTGCAGCCGAATGTGCCGTACTCCTCATGGCGGTTGAAGCCCATCAGGCGGAGCTTTTTTCCGTTGAGCAGGAGGTCATTGCCGGACACCTTGATTTCACGGAACCCGAAGCGGTCAATCAGGTCATCATGCACCGATTCGCTGCGGATTTCGGTTTCAATGGTGTACAGTGCAGGCGTTTCAGGCGTCCATGCGGTGACACGCTCGTAGTCGGCAGTCACGTTCATGGTGGATTCACCGTTTGCCGGAATCCTCATCGTCTGCGTGAAAGCCTTGCCCGCAATGGTCAGGAGAGCATCGACCGACTGATCCACATCGGAAATGCTCTTCAGCACAGCATCGGCATGAATCTGCCAACCGCAAGCTGTCTGCACAGTCGTGACGGCCATGCTGTCCACATACACTTCCGGCAACTGCTCGATGGCAACAGGACGGGTGATGCCGCCGTAAGAATAGTAGTCGTTCGGTACATGCAGCGCAGAGTCCTCGCCGAAACGGTTATCCACCTCGACTGTCAGCGTATGGACGCCGTCAGGCACATTGCGCACGACTGCCTCAAACGCAGTAAACGCGCCATAATGGGTTGCCGCCTCGCTGCCGTCAATCAGTACGCGCGCACGGAACGACACGCCGCCGAAATACAGCCGGATATTGCCGCCGCAATGCACTGTCGTTTCATAGCGTGCCCTGCCGCGGTAAGCTCTCAGCACCGGCACGCTCTCCCACACGCTCGGCACAAGCACCTGCATCGGTTGATTCAGCCCGCCCTCATCGAGCGTTGTCAGTGTCCACAGGGCAGGAATTTCAATATTCCTGCGAATCCTGTGCGTACAAAACATTCTTTCCATCATTCTGCTCCTCTCAGAATTGCTTCCTGTGTTGATGGTTCCTTGGGAATTGAACCGAAAAACACGGTTTGATGCACATCGCTTGTGAAGCGAATCGTGCCGCCGTACCTGCTGAGCGTTTCGCGGACGATGTACAGCCCCATGCCGTGCCCATCCTGCTTTGTCGTGACGCCAGCATCGAAAATCCGCTCCTGTGCGCTCTCCGGAATCATCGCGCCTGTATTCGCCACGGAAAACGCGTACTCCTTCAGATTCTCCTTCAGTTCAATCGTCAGCAACCGCTGGTTCGCAGGCAAGTCCATAACGGCATCCATCGCGTTGTCAATCAGGTTGGACAGCACCTTGCACATCTCCCAGCCGGGCACAGGCAGTTCCTTCCAGCTGGACGTGATATTCACACCCAGGGAAATCTCCGCCTTTTTGCATGCCGCCGCTTTTACCTGCAGCAGTGCATTCACCGGTGCACTGGCGGTTCGCATCACCTGACTGACAGCGGTGATTTGCCCGTAAATCTTCTCGATGTACTGGTTCGCCTCTGCGTATTCCTCCATCTCCATCAGGCTGTAAACGACCTGCAGATGATTGAGAAAATCATGCCGCTGGCTCCGAAGCGTGTTGTTGAGCTTCTCCATCTCCTCAATGGTGTCATCCATGTCATCGAGCTGGCGAATCAGCCGCACGGTCGATGATGCCTCGCAGATATCCATCACAGCACCCCAGATGATGACGAGCGCCGCGATGCCAACAAGAAAGCGCGTCAGCCCCTGACTGAGGGAATACTTCGGCGAAATCACGATGAGTGCAAGAATGAAGAGAATCAGCCCGATTTGCATGCTGTTGATGACAATCGCATAGACAGCCGCCTTTTTGACGGACATGTGCTCACCGATTTTCTTCAGCCGCATCAGTGTCCCTCCCGAATCTGCTGATTCTTCTTAATCGTCGCCTCGTGACCCATATCCGTCGGCTCGTAGTAGTGCCTGCCCTTGAGCTCCTCTGGCATGTACTGCTGACGGACATAATGATTCGGATAGTCATGCGGATACAGGTAGCCGTCGCCGCTGCCGATTCTGCCGTGACCTGCGTAATGCGTGTCGCGCAGATGGACAGGCACTGTCGTATAGCCACCCTTTTCCGCGTCTGCCATGGCTTTGTCAACCGCCTTGATCACGCTGTCGCTCTTAGGGCTCTCACAGATGGCAATAATCGCCTGTGCCATGGGAATACGGGCTTCCGGCATGCCGACAAACTCCAGCGCACGGCTTGCCGCTTCTGCCTGAAGCATGGCAATCGGGTTTGCCAGCCCGACATCCTCGCTTGCATGAACAATCATGCGCCGTGCAATCAGCCGCGGGTCAACCCCTGCATAAATCAGCCGCGCGAACCACGCCAGTGCCGCATTGCTGTCCGAGCCGCGCAGCGATTTGCAGAAAGCGCTGAGCATATCATAATACAGGCTTTCGTCGCAGCGAATCATCGGTTTCTGGATGGATTCCTCTGCAACCGCCATAGTCAGGTGAATGATTCCCTGCGTATCCGCCGGCGTCGTCAGCACCGCCATTTCAACCGCGCCGAGCGCCGCCCGGACATCGCCGCCCGCGATATGCGCAATATGGCGCAGTGCATCGTCGTCCGCCTGAATTTTCAGCGTTCCGAAGCCGCGCTCAGGGTCAGCAAGCGCACGGCGCATCGCCGTCAGCACATCTGCTTCCGTCAGCGCATAGAACTGGAACACGCGGCATCGGCTGACAATAGCAGGTGTCATGGCAACCATCGGATTTTCCGTGGTCGAGCCGATAAAGCGGATAGTACCGCGCTCAATTGCCGGCAGGATACTGTCGCTCTGTGCCTTCGACCAGCGATGGCATTCGTCCAGCAGCAGATAGGTGCTCTGCCCGTACAGCCGCCGCTCCTGCGCATCCTGAATCACCTTTCGCACATCCGCAACGCCGCTCGTTACCGCATTGAGCTGGACGAAGGCTGACTTCGTGCTTCCGGCAATGATGGAGGCGAGTGTTGTCTTGCCGCAGCCGGGCGGTCCGAAAAAGATGGAGGATGTCAGCCGGTCGGCCTCGATGGCGCGGCGCAGCAGCTTCCCTTCCGCCAGCAAATGGCGCTGACCGATGAATTCAGACAGATTGCGCGGACGCATCCTGTCTGCCAGCGGCGTATCCTGCTGGGAAAACAAGTCCGTCATGCATCACCTCAGCAGATATGCTCCTGCAATCATCAGCAGCACCTGCACCACCAGCAGCGCAGGAAAACCATACTTGAAATACCAGTGCTTCGTCTTGTGGCGGAAGGTCACCATGCCCAGCGTGCCGCCGAGGCTGCCGAACAGCACGACCGGCAGGAACAGTGTCCGCTCCGGAATGCGCCATGCGCCGCGCTTCGCCTTGCTCTTGTCGATGCCCATCAGCGCAAACGCCACCACGTTCACGACCAGCAGATAAACAATCAGAACAACCCACACCCAAGTCTCCATTTTTTCGTTCCATCCCTTTCTTCACATGATTGCCTTACGGCAATACCGCACAATTCAGCGGCGCCGCTGAACATGCCTTTTGCGCCATCTGCCTGCTTCTTGCAGAAATCTCGATTTACATCCAGTAAACCTTCGATTTCTGCAATCGCATCTGACACAAAATTCATTGTTCATCGTACCACCTCATTTGTGCGGTGTTGCCTTATGTTTCGTCTGATTTTTCTTCGTTTTTGCGGCGCAGGAGATGCCCGATCGTAAACCGTCCGAGCTGCTCGGCAGGCTTCTGCTTAACCGTCCGAACGACCTTTGCACTCACGTGCTGTGATGTGCTCCTGCGCGGATCGTGATGCGTAAACGGCAGTTTTCTCCGTCGGCCTTGCATCCGCATACGATGCGCACGCTCCGACCCTGCGTCCCGTGCCACCATGACGCACGGAATTGTTCTGCGGTATACGCGTGTCGGAACCTCGCCAGCCTTCCAGACAAACGGCTGAAAGCTGTTCTTGCCGTTGATGACAATGTAGAAATACGTGCCGATGTAGCCCTCCTCAGGGTGCTCCACCATGTAGTGCGGGCAAATCATCAGCTCCTTCGCTGCTTCCAGGAATGCCGGCAGCCCGAAGCGGTCAATGACCTGCTGCATGGCACTGGACTGCTCGGCAATTTCTGCCGCATCAGGGTCGTGTCCGGTGACGCTCTTGTACGCAACGGCAGCGCGCTGATTCAGTCCCTTCACGAGTTCCTCCGCGTCCTTGTCCTCCAGCGCACGGTCAAGCGGCAAAAATCCGCCGAGACCCAGCATTTTCAGCAACTCAAGCCCTGTGACATGCCCGAACGTATCCAGCATTGCCATGCCGCCGATAAAGCACGTCGGTGTGTCCACCATCTGATAAAAGACCGGACGAATGGCAAGCCGTGTCTGCACGGAACGCTCATCACGCTTCCAGTTGTAGCACCTTTTACGCAGATCTTCCGTCGCCTGATAGCGCAGGCAAACGCCCAGATGCACCTGCGCACCGCAGTGCGGCACGAGATCATCGGTATTGAGGACATGATACAGCGGATAATCGGACGGATCTTCGACCGCCTGACCAGTCATCACTGTCGGCGATGCAAAGCCGTAGCCGATAAGGTTGCGCGGACAGATGCCGGTTTCACGGAGCTTCAGGTGCGCATAAACCTGCAGGGTTGCCGCGCCCTGACTGTGTCCGGCAAGCCACAGCGTAAAGCGGCTTGACGGGCTCTTCATGTCCTCCAGCACGTCCTTGAGCGTCAGCTTCTCCAGACCAAGTTCCTCAGCCGTTTCGGGAAATTCGATTTTCTCTTCGTTGCCTTCCAGCTGACGTGCAAGTTCCAGAAAGCCGCGGTGCATGCCGTCCTGCGTCGTCATGCGGAAGTTGCTGAACCAGTCGTAGAAGCGTCCGCCTGTGCCCATGAAGCCGATCGCGACCACATACCGGTCATTTCCGGCAGGGTGAATCATGACAGCCGCATTGCCGGGTGCGTTGCCGCGAAGGCGCAAGGCACCGAGCACCTGACCCAACGCGCCCATGGGCTTGAGCCGCGTATGAATCCAATATCTGCGCCACACAGCACTCAGCGGATTGTTTGGCGGCAACGCATTCGGCTCGCCGTCAATCTGAATAGTGGCATCATGCCATCCTGCGTCCAGCCACGGCTCGATCGCCATGTCATAGACGTCGCTGGCAAGCTCTGCGCTCAGTGAAAGTGCCTCGCCGGACAGCGGCGGCCGCTTATGTCCCCACGGGTCGATCGTCCACGGCAACAGGAGCGCCGAGGTTCGGGAGAGATCAATGCCGGTCAGCGTTCTTTTCTCTGCCTGTTCCATCATTGTTCCTTTCTTTATCTCATTGGTTTGGGGTGTTAGCAAGGTGATTTGTTGTTATTTCAGGCAGTGCTCTCAATGTCGCCTGATTTCAATATAATTTCAGACAACTTGCCCATCATCACCGCGGCGAAAATCCGCCGAGAGAAGGCATTCCCTCGGAATAACCACCGTTCTGGGCGAACGGGTTGTGATGAAGGAAACTTCCTTCTCATCGTATGCGATGACGCGCGCATTCACCTGTACGAGGTGTTCCTCCACCATGTACATCAGGCGGATAATCCGGTCATGCTCCAGAGAGAAGCGCAGCAGACGCTCCATTGGTATCCTCCGTTTCCGCCGGATGAACGGCGTAAATCACGCACTCCCAGTTCTCGAAAATCCGCGTGAACAGCCGGTCGAGTGCTTCCTCATCCACATCATAATTGCTGCGTTCGTAGCTGCTGACGTAGATGTAATCCACCTCGTACTTGTCCAGAATGCCAAGGTTGTTTTCCGGATCGGTGTAGAACGCGGCAATGTCCGCCTTGCGTTCAGTCGTGTCCAGGCCGTGATAATACAGCCACAGGTCGGGGCCGCAAACGATGTTCCTGCCGGCAATGGAGGAAATCGGGTTCAAGTGCTGCGTGCCGGTCATGAAGGTCGAATGCTCCTCGGTGTTGTCGCGCACATACTCGCCTGCCTCCACCGAATAGGCGGAGAACGCCTGATAATTGCTGACGCATTCGCGCCAGAGTGTCAGCCCTGCAGACAGGAAGACCGCAACCGCCGTCACGACCGCCAGCGCATAACGTCCGCGCATGCCGCGCAGCCGGTGCCATACATCGCGGCACCAGTCCGCAACAATCATGCAGCACAGCATCCATGCCAGATACATCAGCTTGTTGTTATCGTAGATGTTCGGCTGAAAGCGGACGGTTTCCACGGCGATGATGATGGGAATCGCGCCGGCAAAAATCCGCCGATGCTTCGGATTCTTCTCGAACAGCGCCAGCAACAGCGCGAGGAACGGCAGACCGATGTTTTTCAGATAGAACCAGAAGTACAAGTCATAGAAATTGAAGCTGTCCCCATCCTGATAACCATTGACCCAGTTGAGCCAGATTTGCAGGAAGCTGTTGCTGCCGGATGATTCAAACACCTGCCCGAACGTAAAGCAGAGGAGCTGCGGCAATGCCAGCACGACCGCCAGACCGCCATACAAGGCATACCAGCCGAGTTGAGGCAGCCGTTCCTTGTCGTGAATCAAATCGTAAATCAGCATGCCAAGCGAGCAGAGCCCCAACGCAAGGAACGAATGCGTATGCACCAGCGGCAGCGCACCAGCCCAGATACCCAGCAGCACAGTCAGGCGAATACGTTCCGTCTTCTGCGGACGAAGCTGCGGCGCAAAGCCGGTATACAGCAGGTAGAAGCACGGAAGCACCATGCACCAGCCGCCCAGCAGCGTCCGCTGCGGGATCATCAGGTCAGCGATGACATTCGACCAGCGCAGGTTGTACGGCGTCGGCTGATTCGTAGGCGTCGTGTAGTAACCCTCAAGAATCTCCTTGATGCGCTCGACAATCGTCAGCGTGCCGTCGGACGTCGTGCCGCCTGCCAGGTCGAAATTGTAGATGAAGCCAAGACCGCCGTTCAGAAAGAACAGCAGCGTCGCCAGTATGATGGTCTTTTTGCCGGCCGTCATTTCGCGTGCGAGCACCATGACACCCATGTAGCACAGCATCATCATAAAGGTGCCCGGGACGATAATCGCCCAACGGAGCGAGAAACCCATCATGTAGAACGAAGTGGACAGCGTGTCCGTCAGGAAGGGATAGCAAAGGCGCTGCCCCGGGAAAATTGCGTATTCTGGCGGAAAGGACGCGTTCTTCATCGAGGTGATGAAGGACATGTGCATCGGCAGGTCGCCGTATGTGCTCTGCCCGACCCACCAGCCGCCGTCATCGCCGACGCGCAGGCAATGCGTATACTGCAGATAGCCTGAAAGAATCGTCAGCGGCAAGACAACCAGCAGTATCTGCTTAAGCAACGCCGTTTCCGCTGTATCCCACTGCTTTCGGGGCGAACGGTCGCGCAGCAGATAGCATGCAAGCGTAATCACCAGCAGCAAGCCAGCCGCCAGATAGTGTGCCGTCATGGTGAAGTCTACCAGAAACGCCATCAGTGCCGGCAGCCACATCATCAGCAACAGGCCAAGGCTCGCGCCCAGCCAGATACGCGTCAGCACCGAGCGGCGCGGCAGCAGAAAAGTCACGCACGCCGTCCCGGCAAACAGGAACAGCAGCAGATACGCAATTCCGAGCAGAAATGTCATGGGACAGCTCCCTTCACGGACGAAATAATCTGATTCTGTTTACATAAAATCCAAAGCAGAAACAGCAATCAATCAGCAAGAAAAATATGCCTTCAGCACTGCCACACCAGCTTCGAGGTCGCGCAGGTCAATCACCTCGCACGCCGAATGCACATAGCGGCATGGAATTGACAGCGTGCAAACCGGAATGCCGCCGCGGCTCGTCTGCATGGCGGACGCATCCGTTCCGCCGAATGGCAGCACCTCGCGCTGCGTCTTGACGCCTGCCTTTTCGCCGGCAGAAATCAGCGCTTCGCGGAGCATGGGGTTGCTGATGCTGCCGCGATCCATCACCTTCACGGCAATGCCTTCGCCGAGCTTGATGTCGGGCTGTTTCGTGCCGGGTGTGTCACCCCATGCGGTCACGTCGATGGCAATGCCCTTGTCAGGCGCCTTGGCGAAGGACGCAACCCTCGCGCCGCGGCAGCCAACCTCCTCCTGCACGGAGAACACGGCGATGATTGTCCGACGCGTGTTTCCGACCGTCTGCAGGAAGCGGATGAGCAGCGCGCAAGCAGCACGGTCATCCATGGCAGGGCTTGCGGCACGGTGCTGGCCGAGACGGAAGCAGTCATTGGCGTACACGCAGGCATCGCCGATCTGCACCATCGTTTCCGCATCCGCCTTATCCTGCGCACCGATATCTACGAAGAGATCCTTCATCGCGGTATCCTTGCCGTTCTCGGACACAACAACGCCCTGCACGCCGTTCGGGAAGGTGACATGGCGCGTCAGGCTCATCATCGTGCTGACGCCGCCGACGTTCGTGACACGCAGGAATCCTTCCTTCTCGATGCCGGTAACGATATAACCGATATGATCCATGTGTGCGGACAGCATGACCTTTTCCGCCTGCGGATCGGTGCCGTTCTTCGTGCAGATCAGGTTGCCAAGTGCGTCCGTCTCGATGGTGTCGACATACGGCGCGACTTCCTCGCGGATGACGGCTGCAACGGGTTCCTCCATTCCGGAGGGAGCAACCGGTGCAAGCACCTTCTTGAGCAAATCAAACATAGGCTTCTTCTCCTATCATTAAAGTGCACGCAGCAGCGCAAGGCTGAGCGCAAACTGACTTTCCACATCGCTGAGCTTGACCACGGAAGACGGCGAATGAATATACCGGCAGGGCACGGACAGCACCACAACCGGAACGCCGCCGCGTGCGCGCTGAATGGCGCCGCCATCATTGCCGCCAGACACGCTGTGCTTGACCTGATGCGGAATATTGCCTGCCTTTGCGACTTCAAGCGCCTTTCGGAACAGTGCACGGTTCGCAATGGACGTTCCGTCCATGAAGGACACTGCAACGCCCTGACCGGCTTCGCAGACGTGTGCGTTTTCCGGCACGTCGCCAAGATCGTTGCAGGTCGTGCCCTCCAGCACGATGCCGATATCAGGCTCTTTGACGAATGCTGCACCCTTCGCGCCGCGGCAGCCGACCTCCTCCTCGGACACGAAGCATGCCACGAGGTCAACCGGCAGTTCCTCCTGCAGCAAGCGGAACAGCGTCAGGCAGCCTACACGGTCATCGAATGCCTTACCGCAAGCAAAGCCATCGCCGTACTCCACATAGGGCGTATCGAAAGAGATGTATGTGCCCATGGGCGCCTTGCTCTCCGCCTCGTCCTTGCTCTTCGCGCCGATGTCCACGAGCAGCTCGCGGATAGGCAGCACGCGCTTGCGTTCGTCGGCGGACTGCAGATGAATCGGCACCGCACCGATGATGCCGGGCAGCTTATCATCGCCGACCGTCACGCGCTTGGACACAAGCACGCGCGGATCAATGCCGCCAGCCGTTGTGATGCGCAAATACCCGTCCTCCGTGGCAGAGGTCACAATCAGCCCAACCTCATCCATGTGGGCACTGACCATGACGCGCTTGCGCGGCGCCTCGCCGGTGCCCTCTTTTTCAACAATCACGTTGCCCATGCGATCAAGTGCCGGCGCAAATCCCTTCTCGCGCAATTCCTTGAGCAAGAAGCGCCGGATGGCCTGCTCATGGCCGGAAGGAGCGTTCATCTCCGTCAATGTCTTCAGATCCATAGGTCATCCTCCCAGTGATTGTCGAGCTCCGCAACAAAATGTGCCAGCAGCCGTGCACCTTCCTCCAGCGTGTTCAGATCGATAGTTTCGACGGAGGTGTGCATGTACTTTTCCGGCAGCGACAGCAGCACCGTCGGCACGCCGCCGCGGCTCAGACCAATGTCATCCGCATCCGTAGCGGTGTAGCGTCCTGCGACATTCGCGTTCAGCTGGACGTGATGCGCCTTGGCACACTCAATCAGCCGCTGATTGAGCTTGGGCTGCACGTATGGGCCATGCGTCACAATCATCGCATCAAGCGGCAGTGCAGCATTCGGCGGACAGGTCGGCGTGTTCGCGAAATCGACATCGAGCACGACTGCCAAATCAGGCTCCACCGCGAAGGCAGAGGTCATAGCGCCCCAGCCGCCGACCTCCTCCTGCGCCGAGCATACAAAATACACATCAGCGTCGCAGACGAGCTTCTGCAGGCGCTCGGCTGCTCGAAGCAGAATTGCCACGCAGGATCGGTCATCAAGCGTCTTTGCGGCAAACTGCCCGTTAAGCAGTTCACGGGACGGTCCGTCAAACGTCACGAGATCGCCGATGTGCACGAGTTTCTTCGTCTGCTCCGCCGTCATGCCGATATCGACATACAGATGATCCAGCGTATAATTATTCGCACGGTCGTCATCACTCATCAGATGCGGCGGCAACGCACCGATCGTGCCGAAAAGTTTCTCGCGTCCATGTACCCAGACGCGGCTTGCCGGCAAAATACGAGGATCGACACCGCCGACGCTGCGAAGGCGCAGGCTGCCGTCATCCTCAATATGCGTCACCATCAGCGCAATTTCATCGAGATGCGCGCAGAGCATGACCTTCGGTCCGATACCTTTTTTATGGGCAATCACGCTGTACATCGCATCGACCGTCACTTCATCGACAAATGGACGGAATTTCTCCGCGAAATATGCGCTGACCGTCTCCTCCTGTCCGCTGACGCCCGGCAGTGCCGTGACCTCCGTCAGCAGCTTTTTGACATCCATGAAATGCCCCCTTTATATGCACATAATAAACCAACTATATTATAGCATATTCAGCGGCACCTGTGAAGAAGAACTTAGGCAAAGCGCAATCCTCATGCAGATATGCCCGCTCAATTGCGAAAGGGTCAAGGGATTTCTCGTCCCTTGACCCTTATTTCATGTTAGGTTAGGCGTTAATAGCATGGAGTGCCTGTGCGATATCGGCAATCAGGTCATCCTTATTCTCCAGACCAAGGCTGATGCGCACCATACCGGCTGGAATGCCAGCCGCGGCGAGCTGCTCCTCGGTCATCTGGCGATGCGTTGACGTTGCCGGATTCAGGCAGCACGTACGTGCATCGGCGACATGCGTCTCGATGGCGGCGAGCGTCAGATGCTTCATGAACGATTCCGCCGCACTGCGTCCGCCCTTCAGGACGAAGGACACAACGCCGCAGCCACCGTGCGGCATGTACTTCATGGCACGGGCGTAGTACGGGCTGGACGGCAGATGCGGATAGCTGACCGATTCGACTTCCGGCTGCTGCTCGAGGAATTCCGCGACACTCATGGCGTTCTCGCAGTGGCGCGGCATGCGGACATGCAGACTCTCCAGACCGAGATTCAGCAGGAACGCGCTCTGCGGCGACTGCACGCAGCCCAAATCGCGCATAAGCTGGCTGGTGCACTTGGTGATGAATGCGCCGCCGATGCCGAATTTCTCAGCGTACGTAATGCCGTGGTAGCTTTCATCAGGCGTGCACAGCCCCGGATAGCGCTCTGCATTCGCCATCCAGTCGAATTTGCCGCTGTCGACAATCGCGCCGCCGACTGCCGCGCCGTGACCGTCCATGTACTTTGTCGTCGAGTGCGTCACGATGTCCGCACCGAAGCGGATCGGTTGGCAGTTCACCGGCGTCGGGAACGTGTTGTCCACAATCAGCGGTACGCCGTGACGGTGTGCCGCCGCCGCAAAGCGTTCGATATCCAGCACGGTCAGTGCGGGATTCGCGATGGTTTCGCCGAACATGGCACGCGTGTTGCTGCGGAAGGCAGCATCCAGCTCTTCGTCTGTCGCATCGGGCGAAACGAACGTCGAGTCAATGCCCATCTTCTTGAGCGTGACAGAAATCAGGTTGAATGTGCCGCCGTAGATGGAGGAAGACGCGACAATGTGGCTGCCCGTCTCGCAGATGTTGAACAACGCCATGAAGTTCGCTGCCTGACCCGAGCCGGTCAGCATTGCCGCCGAACCGCCTTCAAGCGCCGCAATTTTCGCCGCGACATAATCGCAGGTCGGGTTCTGCAGACGAGAATAGAAATATCCGGAAGCTTCCAGATCAAAGAGTTTTCCCATATCCTCGCTCGTGCTGTAGCGGAAGGTGGTGGACTGAATGATCGGGATTTGGCGCGGCTCGCCGTTGCCGGGCGTGTAGCCGGCCTGAACACATTGTGTTTCGATGCGGTAATCGGACATAGGAAAAAACCTTCTTTCTGTTGATTTTTATATTGTAGCGACGGCTGTCAGACCGCCTGATGTCAGCTGATACGACCAGTGATGGGTTCCCGCAACGGCAAGCTCCGCATGGCATAGCGCAATGCCGCCGTCCAGTAACGTCCGGCTGCCGACCATCAGCGCAAACTGTCCGTCCGGATGCACTTCCATCGTCCACGGCTGAAGATTCACGGCAGATGGCGCGATGCGGACAAGTTCCGCAGCAGCAAGGGCGTTCCCGGTCGGCATATCCCCGTGAATGAGCCGTTCCATGGGCTTGCGGCGGCGATTTTCCGGTAGCTTCAGCGGTACAGACGGAATGCCGACAGCAATAACGCCGAGGATTTCTTCCGTTTGCCCCAAAGGAAGCGTCAGCAGCTTGCGCTTGTACGTTCCGGTAACCCAGCATGTGCCAAGCCCCTGCGATGTCGCTTCAAGGACAAACGCTTCACCGATGATGCCGGCATTCACGCGGCACATAGCTTCGCGCCTGTCCGCGATCACAACTGCCGCCATCCGGCAGCCGGTAATGCGCCCCATGCCGAGAATTGTGCCGGTAAACAGCGACTCGTCCACAGGAGTCAGCACGAGTCTCGCACCGCTCATGGCATACCGCCCGATGACATAGGACAGCGCCGCAAATGCCGCACTGTCAGGCGTTCCTGCATAGCTCCGGCAGGACGTGCGCACCTGTGCTGCCTGACGGTATCTTTCCTTGCCTTCTGCGGAAAAAAGCGTTTCCAATGCAGTCATCATGCTTCCTCCAGCGGTGTCGGGCGCAGATGGCGGAACACTTCCCCGACCTTCTCGTGCAGCACCAAATCCGCCTGCGTATCCAACTGTGTTGCATCGCGGTTGATGAGCACGATTCTGCTGCCGCCGAAGTACCGCAGAAGCGCCGCGGCAGGGTACACCGTCAGGCTTGTTCCGGCGACAATCAGCAGATTCGCCTGACGCAGGTAATGCACTGCCGATGCAATCACGTCATCCGACAATGCCTCCTCATACAGTACGACATCCGGCTTGACGATACCGCCGCACGGGCATTTCGGCACGCCGTCTGCATCCCGGATGAATTCCGGCGGAAAGAAGCGTGCGCACTTCATGCAGTGATTGCGGTAGATGCTTCCGTGAAGCTCCAGCACGTTTTTGCTGCCTGCCTTCTGATGCAGACCGTCAATATTTTGCGTGATGACCGCTGTCAGCCGACCGCCCTGTTCAAGCGCCGCCAGGTATTTATGCGCGTCATTCGGCTGCGCATCCAGCGGAAGCATCTTATCGCGGTAGAAGCGGAAAAATTCTTCCGGATGGCGATGGAAGAAGGTGCGCGAGAGAATTTCTTCCGGCGGAATATCATATTTCTGGTGATACAGCCCATCCTGCGAGCGAAAATCCGGAATGTTGCTCTCGGTCGATACGCCTGCGCCGCCGAAAAACACAATGCGCCGACTGCTGTCAATCCATTGCTGCAACTCATCGTACATGGCTTTCACCTCCCCAATCGGATTCAGTATACCACACGCGGCGAATTCCTGCAAGGGACGAAGAAACGATGGACTGCTTATTGGATTATTGGTTGTTGTCGTGCTGCTCCTTGAAATCGTCCATAACCACAATGCCGACGCTGTTCAAATCATACGGCGTCGCCTGATAGACAAAGTAATTCAGCCAGTTGCAGTACAGCAGATTCGCCGACGAGCGCCATGTGCACACCGGCGGCTTCGTGTCATCATCGTTCGGATAATAGTTGCAGGGCACATCCGGATGCAAACCGGCATTCTTATCGCGCAGATATTCCTTTTCGAGCGTGTCCGCATCGTATTCAGAGTGACCGGTGATGAAAATCTGCCGTCCCCCGTGGGTGGAGATGGCGTAAATGCCTGCTTCATCACTCTCGGCGAGAATTTTCATTTCCGGATGGGCAAGGACATCCTCGCGGCGGATGGTCGTGTAACGGCTGTGCGGCACCATGAACGTGTCGTCGAAGCCGCGGAATAGGATGCTGTTTTTGTGGGTAACGCGGTGCGGATAGACGCCGGAGAGTTTTTTGTCCATCAGGTGCTTCGGAATGCCCCAGTGATAGTACAGCCCTGCCTGTGCACCCCAGCAGATATGCAAGGTGGATGTGACATGCGTCTTTGTCCACTCGAAGATGGTGCACAGCTCGTCCCAGTATTCAACTTCCTCAAACGGCATTTTCTCCACGGGTGCGCCGGTGATCACCATGCCGTCATACGTCAGGTCGCGTACCTGCTCGAATGTCTTGTAGAAAGCGAGCATGTGCTCCTCGGACGTGTTCTTCGCGACATGGGTCGTGACCATCAGCAAATCAAGCTCCACCTGCAAAGGCGTATTGCCCAGCAGACGTGCAAGCTGCGTTTCCGTGGCTATTTTCGTGGGCATCAGGTTAAGCAGCAGCAGCCGCAGCGGACGGATATCCTGCGTCTTGGCGCGGGTGTCGGTCATGACGAAGATGTTCTCGCTGCGCAGTGCGCTGGCTGCAGGCAAATCATTGGGAATGCGAATCGGCATAGCGGTGTCCTCTCAAGAAAATACTTGTTTTGCAATATTGGCGGCGGCTTTGGCATCGTGCGCGTAGAAATCAGCGCCCATGCGGTGCGCGAAATCCTCCGTGACCACAGCGCCTCCAACCATAGTGAGCGGCGGATTAGGCAGTGCTTTCAATTGGCGTACGGTTTCCTCCATGCTGGGGAGCGTCGTCGTCATCAGCGCAGACAGCCCGACAAGGCGGATATTCTGCTCCTCGGCGGTGCGGACAATCGTCTCCGGCGGCACATCACGCCCGAGGTCAAGCACCTCATAGCCGTAATTCTCCAGCACGGTTTTGACGATGTTCTTGCCGATGTCGTGAATATCGCCCTTGACGGTCGCGATGATGATGCTTCCCTTTTTGACCGGCTGGATGTCCTGCGCGGCAAGGCTGTCGCGGATGACGGTGAAAACCGCCTGCGCCGCCTGTGCTGCGGAAAGCAGCTGCGGCAGGAACGCCTTGCCCTGCTCGTAGTCCGCACCGACTTTATCCAGCGCCGGAATCAGGTGATTTTCCACCAGCGACAACTCGTTTTCCGACTGGAGCAGCTCGCCTGCCAAACGTGCCGCATCGCCCTTGAGCCCGCGGATGATGGCATCATCGAGCGTAACAACAGCCGCTGGAGCCGGTGCGACCGATGCGATCGGTGCGACCGGTGCGGCCGGTGCTGTCGGGATCGATTGGTTGGCGAAGCGCTCAACATAGTTTTTGCATTTCTCGTCTTCGCCGCTGAGCGCACGGTACGCAGCGATTGCGTCCATGATTTCTTTCTGATTCGGGTTGATAATCGGCAGCGTCAAGCCGTTGTTCAGTGCGCGAATGAGGAATGTCTGCGTCATCAGCAGGCGGTACGGCAGCCCAAAGGAGATGTTCGATACGCCCAGCACAGTCTGCAGATGCAGTTCATCACGGACAAGGCGCAGTGCATCAAGCGTTTCCTCCGCCTGATCCTGTTGTGCGGATACGGTCAATGTCAGGCAGTCGATGAACACATCCTCGCGGGGAATGCCGATTTGTTCAGCAGCCATGAGGATGCGTTTCGCAATGCCGAGCCGTTCCTGCGCCGTGTGCGGCAGTCCCTTTTCATCGAGCGCAAGCCCGACAACCGCCGCGCCGTACTTCTTGACGATGGGCAGCAGCGTCTTCAGCGACTTTTCCTCGCCGTTGACGGAATTGACCGCAGGCTTGCCGTTGTAGACGCGCAGGGCAGCCTCAAGCGCCTCGGTGTTCGTTGAATCAAGCTGCAACGGTACATCGATGCTCTCCTGCAGTTTCTTGACGACGCGCGGAAGCATCGTCTTCTCGTCGACACCTGGATAACCGACGTTAACATCGAGAATCTGGGCGCCGGCATCGACCTGTGCAATGGCGACATCGACAATATAGTCCAAATCGTCATTCAGCAGTGCCTGCTGGAAGCGCTTCTTGCCGGTCGGGTTGATGCGCTCGCCGATGGGGTGGATCCCAGTCAATTCAAGCGGGACGGTCGGCGTACAGAGGAAGCTGTACCTGCGGACATCGCGCTTTCCCGGCTTCATGCCGCAGACGGCTTCGTGCAATGCACGGATATATGTCGGATTCGTGCCGCAGCAGCCGCCGACAATGCTCACGCCCGCCTCAACTGCATCGTGCATCGCCACAGCAAATTCCTCCGGCGGCAGATCATAGTGACCGTCAACCGGGTCGGGCAGTCCAGCATTCGGCTTGGCGATAATCGGCAGTGATGTTGTCCGGCACAGTTCATGGAACAGCGGTAACAGTTGCTTTGGTCCCTGCGAGCAATTCAGCCCGATGGCATCCGCGCCGAGTCCCTCAAGCGTGTGCGCCATAGAAGGAATTGTGCAGCCGGTGAAGGTGCGTCCGTTGCTGTCAAAGCTCATCGTCACCCAGACAGGCAGCTTCGTCCGCTCCTTGCAGGCAAGCAGCGCCGCTTTCGCCTCGTAAAGGTCGGTCATCGTCTCGATGCAGATGAGGTCTGCACCAGCTTTTTCGCCTGCCTCCGCGATTTCGCCGAAAAGATCAACCGCGTCCTCAAATGCAAGCGTGCCGAGCGGCTCAAGCAGCGCACCGAGCGGTCCGATATCAAGCGCAACGCAGGCAGATGTACCCTCGCACGCCTTTTTTGCCGCACCGATGGCAGCAGTCACGACTGCATCGACCGCGTATGGCGTATTCTGCAGCTTGCGGCGGTTTGCGCCGAACGTGTTGGCATAGATGATTTGTGCACCCGCCTCGATGTACTGGCGATGAATGTCCGTCAGCAGCGCAGGATTCGTGATGGACAGCAGCTCCGGAATTTCACCGGGCTTCAGCCCGTTGCGCTGGAGCATCGTGCCCATGGCGCCGTCAAGAAAAATCAGTTGATTCTCCACAGGATTTCCCAGCCTTTCGCAGTTGGCAATGCATCCGCAGCGTGCAATAATTACAGCCGCGGATTTTTGCCTGTTGGGGATGGTCGGACAGCCCGATGATGGCAGTTACCGTTTTGACAGGGTTCATTAGGCAGGAATCGCTCAGCGTGACACCGAGACGGCGTGATGCGTCCGTCACCATGAGGAGCGATGCCTGAATGGAAAGCGGCAAATCGCCGTAACCGGGGCTGAAGCGGTCAGTCAGATACTTTTGCGGAAAACGCGCGGCAATCTCGCGCTCTGCCGCATCGCAAGCCGCCTCGACATACGCCGCGCCGCAGCCATTGAGCAGCAACGCATCCGCCATGTCACGTGCCTCCGTCTGCCGAAGCAGCGTGTCGAACGATGTGCCGAGCGTGCTGACAAGCACGGCAGCACTGTCGCAATCAGCAAGCATCCGCTCTGCCGTGCCACCGGGCAAGAGAATGTCCGCAGCAGCAAGCACGGGCGTGTTTCCCTGATGCACAAGCGGACTCATCCGCCATGTATACCGCGGCATGACTCTTTGGCGCATCATTTGCGACAGCACCTCTGCACGTGCACGCAGGTCATCCGGCACAGGCGAACGGACACCGGCGTAGCGCAGCGCCTCGTCCAGATTGAGCTGAATCGTTTGTTCCATATGTCAGAAAAGAGAGATGAGCGCATTCCACGCGTTCACCAGCTGCTCGGTGTGGATGGTCAGCCCGAAGAACGCCTCAAGCGCAATCAGCAGAACAAGATGCAGCGGATAAAGCGAATAGCTCAGCAAACGCGGCATTTTGATGTGCGCCGAGGTCGGCAGAAGCATCAGCGGCAGCGCAAGAATTGCCAGCGCCTGCATCCGCAGCCACGGCGAAAGGACGCTGCCGATCGGCGAAGCGATCAAGCCGGTCAAATCAATGCCGAATGCGCTTGTAATCTGCGAGCTGCTGCTACCCCAAAACAGGCAATATGCAACCATGACGCAGGCAATGCCCGCACGGCTGTTACGCACACCATAGAGCAGCATAACGAGCATTACGCCGCGCCAGCCGTAGTCACAACCGAGCACCTGCGCCGCGCACAGCGCCAGAATGGGCGCCCAGATGTGACTCAGCAGTTTCTTTTCGCGGATACCCCACACGGCGCAAAGAGCGATGAAGAGCGTCAGGAAGATATTCGGCGTCAGCACCGAGTGATTGAGTGCAACCATATACAGCGGCTGCGAAATCAGCCCAATCAGCGCAATTCGCAGGAGATAGCGCGGCACAGAGTGCGTGTAGCTGATGCCGACCACCATGCACCAGCAGTACAGCGGAAAGGCAATTCGCCCAAGCATCCGCATTTCCGGATAGCTCGAAAAAACCATTTTCCCGGCGTGGTCAATGAACATGAAAACTAAAGCAATCACCTTGAGGACACCGGTCGCCGTACAGCCGGCGATGGCATCACTGCCGACAGGAGCCGGACGCTTGCGCGATGCCTCATGCGCATATGCCATAGAAAACCGCCTCCTTCTCCGCAAACAAAAGAAAAGTTCTGTTTCAGTATACCGCAAATTCAGGCAGGAATCAAGGGACTTTCACGCACCCTTCACGCAAAGCGGTTACAATAACAATGTAAAGAAAGATTTATTGAAGGAAGTGGCGCAAATGCGGCAAAAATGCATCATCGTTGTGGGCGTGCTGGCGTGCGCGCTGCTGGCAATCGGATTGCTCTTCAGACCACAGCAGGAAAGCGTACAGCTGACAGGCTGCGCATCGGCAGGACTGGTTCTGCTCGAGGAGGATTCAGAAGAGGAAGGTCTCTACGTCCTTGCAGTGATTGACCAGAGCCGTGCCGACCGCAGCGGCATCCGCGCAGGCGATGTACTGCAGACGCTGAACGGAACCACCGTCACAGATTTGGCAGACGCGGATGATTTTTTCAACAGGCAGGCAGAACCTTGCAAGGTCGGAATTCTGCGCAATGGGGAGCTGCTGCAGATTTCATTGTCCGCTCCCTGACATTGTCTGACCGGATGAAAAACTTGCTTTTACAAGCATATTCGGCTATAATGATAAAGGATAAATTGCTGAATGCAATGAGGTGAATACCATGACGTTGCTTGTTGTTGACGATGAAGCCCGAATCCGCGAGCTCATCCGCAAATATGCCGCATTCGAGGGCTATAGCGTCGAGGAGGCGCAGAACGGCATGGAAGCAGTCGAAAAGTGCCGTCAGAAGAGCTATGATCTGATCATCATGGATGTCATGATGCCGGAGCTGGACGGCTTTTCCGCATGCCGCGAGATTCGCCGGAAATCGCAGGTACCGGTTCTGATGCTCTCCGCGCGCGGCGAGGAATACGACCGCATCCACGGCTTCGAGCTGGGCATCGATGACTATGTTGTCAAGCCGTTTTCGCCGCGCGAGCTGATGATGCGCGTCGCCGCTATTCTCAAGCGCAGTGCAGCTCCCGCAACCGCCGAGGACGGCGAGAAAATCACCATCGATGATATGGTGGTTGACTTCACCGCGCGTCAAGTGACGATTCACGGCGAGAAATTGAACCTGTCGCCCAAGGAATATGATCTGCTGTTCTACATGGTGCGCAACCGCGGCATCGCGCTGACCCGCGAAAAGCTCATCAGCGACGTGTGGGGGTATGATTTCTTCGGCGATGACCGCACGCTCGACACGCACATCAAGCTGCTCCGCCGGAGTCTCGGCGATTACGCCGACCGCATTACGACCCTGCGCGGTGTCGGCTACCGCTTTGAGAAGGACTGATTATGAAGCAGCTGCTTGCAATCAAAAAAAGGCAGGATTCTCCGCAGCGAAGCACAAAACGTCCGCCGATCCGCCGCCGGGTGCTCATATACCTGGCGGCTTTTGTGGCATTTGTGCTGATTCTGATGTGGCTGATGCAGATTGTCTGGCTAAACGACTTTTATCGTTGGAACAAGACGCGCCAGATTACGGCTGCGGCGGATTCAGTCGAGGAAAACATCGGCAATGAGGAACTGCATTCGCTCATGGACACGCTCTCACGGCAAAACGACGTCTGCATTCTCTTGCTCGATGAAAACATGCACACATTCCTGTCCTCCGAGGACACGCGGTACTGCCTGATTCACCGCATGAGCAATCGCGACTTGTCGTTCTGGTGTGACCTGACGCCGGAGGACGGCTCAACGCTGACCGAGCTATTCAACATCGCGACCGTTCCCGACCAGTACAACAGCCATGTTTTCCGCGGCAATGTTCCCGAAATCGATACATCAAACACGCAAAGCCTGCTCTGCGCGCGCCGCGTGACGCTGCCGGACAATACGCAGGGCTATCTGCTACTCAACTGCGTCATTACGCCGCTGGATAGCACGGTCTCGACGCTTCGTCTCCAGCTTCTTCTGATTACCGTGACGGTCATTCTCGGCGCAACAGTGCTGGCGATGCTCATTTCGCGCAAGGTCACGCGTTCCATCGTTGAAACGAGCGAAGCTGCGAACATGCTCTCGCACGGTCGTTATGTGATTCCGCCGCACGGCTGCGAATACCGCGAGATGGCGGAGCTGAATCAGACGCTCGTGTACGCTGCAAAGGAGCTCAGCCAGGTTGAACGCCTGCAGCACGAGCTGATTGCAAACATCAGTCATGACTTGCGAACACCGCTGACGATGATTGGCGGTTATGCGGAAATGATGCGCGATATTCCGGGCGAAGCGACACCGGAAAACATGCAGACCATCATCGATGAAACGCAGCGGCTGACGAGCCTTGTCAATGAGCTGCTCGACTTCAGTCGCCTGCAGACGGATACGATTCCGCTGAATCCGGCGGATTACCCGTTCACGCTGTCCGTACAGGGCATCGCCGAGCGCGTCAGTCGCATGGTGCAGCAAAATGGCTATCATGTTATCTTCCAGCCGGATGAGCAGCTGGCGGTTCATGCGGACGAACAGCGGATTGAGCAGGTCGTCTACAACCTGCTCGGCAATGCGCTGACCTACACGGGCGAGGACAAGACCGTCACCATCACACAAAAAAGACGCGGCAACTGGGTGCGCCTGACGATTTCAGACACCGGCAAGGGCATCGCGAAGGACGAGCTGCCGCTGATTTGGAACCGCTACTACCGCACGCAGGAGTCGCACAAGCGCGCCGTCATCGGCAGCGGACTGGGGCTGTCGATTGTCCGCAGCATCCTCGAAAAGCATCATGTGCCGTTCGGCGTGGACAGCGAGGAGGGCAAAGGCACCTCGTTCTGGTTTGAACTGCCGCTGGCGAAGGAACAAGAAAAGAGCAATTTCCTCCCTGCAGAATAAAGGCAATACCGCACAAATGAGGTGGTGCGATGAGCAATGAATTTTGTGTCAGAT
>CAVANO010000038.1:0-46154 GCA_963590165.1 Anaerovoracaceae bacterium | reverse complement strand
ACCGGTGCGACCGGTGCGACCGGTGCGACCGGTGCGACCGGTGCGACCGGTGCGGCCGGCGCAGACTGAGCAACCGTTTCGCGCTGGACATAATGCCCGGTCTTCGGGTCGAAAACGAGAAATGCCTCGGGACGGCTGACGGTCGGCTCTGCGGTGGTCACCTGCGGCACCGTCATGGTCGGAACTTCCGGCAGATCGAGCTGTTCCTTGTCGAACGCGCCTGCCAGCATCTCGTAAGCGGATACGCGGTCAATGGGCGTGTCGTAGACGCCGTAGAACATGCTGTTTTCAATGCATGCCTGCCGTTCCTCATCGGAAATGGCGCTCATGGCGCTTTGCGGCGGAAGCACAGTTGCACGCTCGACAATGCCGGGTGCACCGCTTGCATCCAGGCAGGAAATCAGCGCCTCGCCGGTCTTGAGCGTTGTGATGGCTTCCGCAGTGTCAAATGACGGATTCGTGCGGAAGGTCATCGCGGCGGTGCGGACAGCTTTCTGATCAAGCGGCGTATACGCGCGCAGCGCATGCTGAATGCGGTTGCCGAGCTGTCCGAGAATGGTCATGGGGATATCGCTGGGGCTCTGGGTGATGAAGTACACGCCGACGCCCTTGGAGCGAATCAGCCGAACGACCTGTTCGAGCATCTCCAGCAGTGCCTTCGGGCAGTCATCGAAGAGCAGGTGCGCCTCATCGAAGAAGAACACAAGGCGCGGCTTTTCCAAATCGCCGCATTCCGGAAGCAGTTCGTAGAGCTCGGAGAGCATCCACAGCAGGAAGGTTGAATACAGCCGCGGCTTACGCGACAGCACATCCGCCGCCAGCACATTGATGACACCGCGTCCGTTCTCGTCGATTTGCAGCCAGTCGGAGATGTTCAGCGCAGGCTCACCGAAGAAGGAATTGCCGCCTTCATCCTCCAGCAGCGCCACCGCACGCTGAATCGCGCCGATGGATGCGGCGGACACGTTGCCGTAGTCCAGCGTATATTCCTTGGCATGCTCGCCGACATACGCCAGCATCGCCTTCAAATCCTTCAGGTCGAGCAGGAGCATGTTCTCGTCATCCGCGACGCGGAACAGGATGCTCAGCACACCGGTCTGCGTCTCGTTCAGCCCCATCAGGCGCGACAGCAGCGTCGGTCCCATTTCGCTGACGGTTGTGCGCACCGGATGCCCCGCCTTGCCGAATACGTCCCAGAAGACGGTCGGGAATGCGCGGTATTCAAACGACGGGACACCGCAGTTCGTCAGCCGTGAGGCGATGGCATCGCTGTGCGTGCCGGGCAGCGTCATGCCTGCCAAATCGCCCTTGATGTCTGCCAGAAAGACGGGCACGCCCATCTCGGAAAAGCCTTCCGCAAGCACTTTAAGCGACACGGTCTTGCCCGTGCCGGTCGCGCCTGCAATCAGCCCGTGGCGGTTTGCCATTTCCGGCAGCAGGAAGACTGGCTTTTCCCCTGTGCCGACCCAGATTTTCCCCTCGTACAGCATGTGATTCCTCCCTTATCCCTTTTGATCCTCATCTGCCATTTCGGCAGTTCGTTCCGAAATAATGTAGCGCGGACGCTGCTTGACCTCCAGATAGATTTTGCCGATATATTCCCCAATGATGCCGAGAAAGAGGCACTGCACGCCGCCGACGAAGCAAATCAGGCATGCCAGCGATGCCCAGCCTGCCACCGCATGACCCGCCAACGCCGCGATGACTGCCCAAAGGATGCCGATGAACGACAGGAACGTCACCAGCAGCCCGAAGAAGAATACCATGCGGATCGGCTTGACGGACAGGCTCGTAATGCCGTCAAACGCCAGCCCGAGCATCTTCTTGAGCGGATAATGGCTTTCTCCGGCGAGGCGTTCATGGCGCTCATAGTAGACGCTGGTGGACTTGAATCCAACGAGCGGCACCATGCCGCGCAGGTACAGGTTGACTTCGCGGAACTGCGCAAGCGCCTGCAGTGCGCGACTGGAAATCAGCCGGTAATCGGCATGGTTGAATACGACCTCCGCACCCATCGCGTTGAGCAGCTTGTAGAACCCCTCGGCGGTGAAGCGCTTGAAGAAGGTGTCCGTATCACGCTTGGAGCGCACCCCGTAGACGATTTCGCAGCCTTCCAGATACGCATCCACCATTGCATCCATGGCGTTGATATCATCCTGCCCATCGCAGTCAATCGAAATGGTGATGTCGCAACGGTCTTTTGCTTCCATCAGCCCTGCCCAGACCGCCTTCTGATGACCGCGGTTGCGGCTCTGCGCGATGCCCTGAAAGCAGGGGTCGGACGCGGATAATTCGGTGATAATCTGCCATGTCTTGTCCTTGCTGCCGTCATTGACAAACAGCACGCGGCTCTTGTCGCTGATTTTGCCGTCCGCATGGAGCTGACGGAGCTTATCGCGGAACATGGTGCTCGTAATGGGCAGGACACTTTCTTCGTTATAGCAGGGTACAACAATATATAGCACCGGTAGCTTTGTCATCAACAGTTCCTCCTGCGTTTGAATACGCCTTTTCATGATTATACCACAGATATAAACGATTGAGAAGGTGCATTTTATCCGCTTGCTTTGCGGAGGACTTGACATTTTATTCTTGTTGGAGGATAATGTAAGCAGAGGTCGCTGATTCTTCATGAGGAGGTGTATCGTTATGCTGACATTCCGCGAGGCCACTGCCGATCAGGCCGGGCTGATCAGCCACATCTACGCCACCAGTTGGCGCAAAACGTACCGCGGACACATCTCGCAGCATTATCTCGACCGTCTGCCGGATGAATACTGGGTGCCGTCCATCCGCTCATGGCTCTCCTGCGGACAGTTCTACGGGCTGATGGCGTATGACGGCGATAAGCCGGTTGGGTGCTGCATTTACGGGCGCGGCCGCGATGAACAATATGCCGACTGTTGCGAAATCCTTTCGCTTTACCTCCTGCCGGACACGATGCGCAAGGGCATCGGCGGTCAGCTGCTGGAGGAGGTCATCCGCCTGATGCAGCTCGACGGCTACGAAAAATTCTATGTCTGGGCAATTGACGGCAACGAAATTGCTGACGGCTTCTACCGCAAGCACGGCTTCGAGCGCATGAACGAGCATGTGGATTACAAAATCGGCGGCGAGCCGGTCAGGGACGTGCTGTATTTCAGAGGATGAAGCGGAAGACAATTGCACCATCAATAAAATAAAAAGCAGCCAGGCAGGACACGCAATCCAGCCTGGCT
This sequence comes from Anaerovoracaceae bacterium, assembly GCA_963590165.1. Classification (GTDB taxonomy): domain Bacteria; phylum Bacillota; class Clostridia; order Christensenellales; family Aristaeellaceae; genus UBA11524. The sequence goes on along the minus strand of CAVANO010000038.1, from coordinate 42,936 downwards.
GTTCTTATTATCCGCAGATTATGCTTCGGCAGAATCAGCGGTGCATTCCTCGGCGGCCTGATGCCCGGGGAGCACCAATTGCTGCTCATCCGGCGGATTCTTCTTTGCCGGCGCACGCAGGTACATCGCCGAGGCGATCAGCGCCGTCAGCGGCGCCGCAGCTGCCAGTCCGAACGAACCGACCAGCGTATTCAGCAGCTGCGAAGCGACATATTTCAGGTTGATGATGTCCGTTACCGGCGTGCCCTGCCCGACGAAGTACATCAGCATTGACAGGTAGTTGCCCGAATATGCCAGCATCAGCGTCGTTGTCATCGTGCCGAGCACGCTTCTGCCGACCAGCAAGCCCGACTTCATCAGCGCCGGATAGCTGATGTCCGGCTTATGATGGTGGATTTCCTCCAGCGAGACGCTGATATCCATCGACAAATCCATCAACGCGCCGGAGTTCGCAAGGAACATCATGCCGATATACAGGCTGCGCGTGTCAATCTGCATGGCGGACTGGCTCAGCAGCGGTACGACATACGGCAGGTCACCGCCGTCGAGTTTGAGCAGATACGTCAGTCCCCATGCACTCAGGCAGGTGACCAGCGTACCGGCAATTGAGCCGAGCACCGCTGTCAGGCAGCGCCGCGTGAAGCCCGCGACAAGCACATCAATCAGCACGGTCAGCACAAGTACGGTCACGAAGGAAGCGAGCATCGGGTCAATGCCGTCAAGCAGCAGCGGAATCAGCAGCTTCCACACGATGACCGCGCTTGCAACGAGCGAAACCATCGCGCCGCAGCCGATGACGCCGCCGAAGGCAATCAGCACGAGTGCCAGCACTGCGACCACGCCGGCCTCAATGCCGATGCGGTAGTGGTCAATCAGCGTGATGACAAGCTTTGAGGCGTCACCCTGAATCATCGCCCACGCGGTGTCACCCGCCTCGTAAAGCTTATCCTTATCCAGCGCGGAATTCAGGTAGTTATATGATGAGGCAGTCTGACCGGCGTATTCGCCCGTGAGGATGGTGACCTGACAGGGCTGCACGCCGTTATAGACGATGCCGACCGCATCGAGCATGCTATTGTCCACCGAATCGATGCGCACCTGCTCGCGCGGAAAGGTGCTTGTTACATTGAGGTGCTCATCGGGCAACAGGCACAGCAACCCGCAGACAACAAGCGTTACAAGGCACAACGCCCAGTTCTGCTTTGTTTTCCACGCTTTCTTTGATTTCATGATGATGACCTCCCGGCTGATTCTTAAACAGGGCAGGGGCGCAAATGCAGCTCCTGCCCTGGGATTGTTTTCTTCTCTGAGGAGGCGACCAGGGGGCGATCGGAAAGCCCCCTTGTTGTTTTCCCATTACTCAGCATCAGCGGTCAGCCCCATGACCTCCATGGTGCGGGTGAAGATACCAGTGTTGTCGTAGAGGCCGGAGAAGTTCTCAGCACCGACGCCCCAAGCGTAGACAGGAATCTGCAGACCGGTGTGGGCGTAGGAAGTGTAAGAGAGACCAGCCTTGTTGTTCATGATGTGGCTGACAGCCATGGAGAAGGCGTTATAGCCGCCGTAGAGCAGCGCGGACTGTTCATCGGACAATGTTTCGGTGCCCGTGACCACGTTCCAAGCAGTGCGGAGGCTTTCCAGCTCGGTTTCGGTCAGGGTCAGATCCTGGTCGGCAGTGGTGGTCAGACCGTAGTACTCTTCCACCTTCGCCAGGGCATCCTCGAAGGTCGCGTTGTTCTCCTTCAGCTCGGCAATGACATCATCGAAGGCAGTGAAGGAAATCTTCTGGTTCGCAAGGTACTGGAAGTGCGTGTCGTAAGCGGTGGTTGCGAAGCCGATGGTCATGCCGCCGGTCTCGTGGTCAGCCGTGACGATGATCAGGCACTCGTTCGGATGTTCGGCAGCGAAGTCCAGTGCCACCTGCACGGCGTCAGAGAGCGCAAGCGTGTCATGAATGGAGGTTGCAGCGTCGTTGGCATGGCAGGTCCAGTCGATCTTGCCGCCTTCGCACATCATGAAGAAGCCATTTTCGTTGTTCAGGACGTTGATGCCGCTGCGGACGAAGTCAGCCAGAGAGAGCACATCCTCGCCGTTGGCAACCATCTGCTCGCGGTCAATTTCGTAGTAGATGGACTTGGAATCCTGCAGGTCAGGGCTGATGGCGAGCACGCGGCCGTCCTCGGAGGACAGGTTGCGGATTTCGTCGTTTGTGGTCGGAATCGTCCAGCCGTTTTCCGCAGCGATCTCCAGCAGGGACTGCTGCGTGCCGTCGCCTGTTTCCTTCTTGAAGCCGCCGCCGGCGAGGTAGTCAACGGTCGTGCCGGTCACAGCCTGCAGACCGATTTCGTAGTAGCTGTTGCGGGACTGCTGCTTGGCATAGTAAGCAGCTGGCGTCGCATGGTCAACGGATACGGAGGTGATGACGCCGATCTTCTTGCCGGCCTCCTTGGCGTATTCGGTGATCAGCTTATAAGGGTTGGTCAGCGTCACGTCGTAGTTGATGACGCCGGAAAGTGTCTTCTTGCCGGAAGCCATCGAGGTGGCGGTTGATGCGGAGTCCGGGCAGAAGGAAGAACTGTCGTAGGTTGTCACCAGTCCGAGGTACGGGAAGGTGGTGAAGGACAGATCAGCAGGAACCGGGTAATCGCTGTCGGGGTTTTCAATGCTGCCGAGGTAGTACTGCGTGGCAGTCACCTGCGGGTTGCCCATGCCGTCGCCGATGAACATGAACACGTACTTGGGCGTCGCGGCGGTTTCGGATTCCTCCGCCATGGCAGGTACGCAGCCGAGGCAGAGCACGGCGGCGCATAGCAGCGCGAGAAACTTCTTCATAGTGGGTTTTCCTCCTTATTCGCCGGATGATTTCTTGCGTCCGGCTTTCCTGTTCTTGTTCCCTTGAACGTGTTTCATCTTACCCGGCGCGTGTAAAAAACAAAACAGCGCGGCTGTTAAGTTTACTCAAAATCCGGCGCGTGTTTGTAAAAAAGCATGAAAAATGCGTTGCTCGAGTGGGTCAAAGAAAACGGACGAAGTCTGCAACATGTTTCAATTGCTGTGCAACATAAAGAAAACGGACGAAGTCCGCAACATGTTTCAATTGCTGATAAAAATGATGTGCCTTTGCTTACCCATGCAGCAGTATACCGCAGCCATTGCTTCGCTCGGCTGCGAATGATGGATTGGGGCTTTGCCCCAAACCCCAGCAGGGACGCCGTCCCTGCACCCTGCAAGGGTCTTCGACCCTTGGACCCATTGCGCGATTGAATTGAACGCATTTGCTTACAGGTTCCGCGTGCTGAAAAGGGACGAAGTCCCCCTTGACCCGTTTTTGCACCTGTAAAACCTGCTGCCGATGATTGACTTTTCCCCTTGAAATCGTTAAAATGGAAGATGAATTTTTGTCCCCTTGCGGCGGTGCCGCATGCGTGATGATTCCGTGCATCTTTTCTGCTTCAGAATCGATGCGTTTTTGCCACAACCACTGATTTCAGGAGGAACGGCTCATGACCTGTTATTCGTCTTCCCTGCGCCGGCGCTTTCTGGCGTGCGTGCTCGTGCTGTGCTGCCTGCTGGGCAGCCTGACCGCTGTTTCGCTCGCTGCCGAGACGACCTATCCCTATTCCGCATCCATCACGGCAGACACGAATCTGCGCCGCAGCCCGTCCTCGGCGGAAAGCAACATCATCGCGCGCATCCCGAAGGGCACGGTTGTGAGCGTGACCGGCACGAGCGGCAATTTCCTCCATATCACCTATGACGGGCAGACCGGCTATATCTTCAAGCAGTACGCGGAGAAGGTTACCTCAACATCGGGCGACATTGCGTACGGCTATCCCTATCAGACGGTCACGACCGCTTCGGTCAACCTGCGCAGCACGCGTTCGACCTCCAGCAAGCGCCTTGCAAGCATCCCCAAGGGCGCAAGCATTACCGTTTCGAGCGTCAGCGGCGATTGGGCGCAGGTTACCTACAATGAACAGACCGGCTATTGCATGACGAAATACATCCGTCTGCTGACCGTTGTTGAACCGACTGCCGTGCCCACCGCGGCGCCGACTGCTGCCCCCACCGAAGCGCTTCTGACGGAAACCGCCTATCAGGTGTTGCAGTCCGGCTCGACCGGCGACCAGGTCACCGCGCTGCAGCAGGCGCTCAAGGAGCTCGGCTTCTTCACCGGCGTTGTCAACGGAACGTTCGGCACGTCCACCACGGAGGCGGTGATCGCCTTCCAGAAGCTCAATTCGCTGCCCATGAACGGCATTGCGGACGCGAATCTGCAGGCACTGCTCTACAGCGGCAAGCCCAAGAACACCTCGGGCACCAAGACCGACATCAAGACGCTTCCCGCAATCGCCGGAACCTCCGCGACGCTGCATGACCAGGGTGTGCTTGTCACCATCATCCAGACGCGGCTGACCTCGCTGGGGTATTATACCGGCACCATCAGCGGTACGTATGATACGGACACGCAGGCGGCTGTCAAGGCATTCCAGAAGGCAAACGGGCTGAAGGCGGACGGCATCTGCGGCGAAGAAACGCAGGAGAAGCTCGCCAACGCAGGCTCCACCGTGCCGACCATGAGCGTCGTCACCGCGACACCTGCCGCTACGACCTTCCAGCCTATGACCACGCCGTCCGCCGTTGTTCGCAAGGGTTCCAGCGGCAATGACGCGAAGCTTGTGCAGCAGCGCCTGATTGACCTCGGTTACCTGACCGGCACGGCAGACGGCATATTCGGCACCGCCAGCGTCAATGCCCTCAAGACTTTCCAGACGCGCAACGGGCTCGACAGCGACGGCGTGGCGGGCAGCAGCACGTATCAGGTGCTGTTCAGCTACATCGCCATCTCGGCGGATTACGTGATCACCACCGCCCCAACCGCGACGCCTGCCCCGACCGCGACATCTACCCCTGAACCGATCACGAAATCGAACGTTGTTGTCATCCGTGTCGGTACGACAGGCGATGCCGTGCTCCGGCTGCAGAATCGGTTGACGGCACTGGGCTATTACAACTCGCGTGCTGACGGCGTTTGCATGGCGGATGACGCGGCAGCCATCCGCGCGTTCCAGCGTGCCAATGGGCTTGATGTGGACGGCGTGGCGGGATATGACACGCAAGTCCTCCTTTATTCCGCTTCCGCCATCGGCAGCGACGGCACGACCATGGCAGGTGCGACCATCGACCTGACGCAGACGCTCCGCCGCGGATCGACCGGTGACAGCGTCATTGCCGTTCAGCAGCGGCTGATTTCCCTCGGCTACCTGACCGGCACGGCGGACGGCATCTACGGCACCGGTACGGCAGAAGCCATCTACAACTTCCAGAAGCGCAACGGGCTGTCGCGCGACGGCGTTGCAGGCGCAAAGACGCTTGCGGCACTCTTCTCCACCACTGCCGAATCTCCGACACCCACCCCAACTGCCGCACCCATCACGACTGTTTCTCCGGCAGAAACCATCATTACCGCACGCAAGCTGCAAAAGGGCGACCGCAGCGAACAGGTGAAGGTGCTGCAGAATCAGCTGATTACGCTGGGTTACCTGAGCAGCGGCTCGGCTGACGGCGTTTTCGGCACGAAGACGTATCAGGCGGTTCGTGAGTTCCAGCTGAACAACGCGCTGAATGTCGATGGCGTTGCCGGTCAGAAGACGCTCTCGAAGCTGAACAGCGGCACGGCAACTGGCAAGTCGAACAGCCAGACAAATCAGACAAGTCAGCCCGGTACCGCGACCGCATCGCCCACGCCGACCGCGACTGCCCGCGTCATCACCGCCGAGACGGTCAAGGCATCCGATGTTATCTATGAATACTGGTATTCCACCGTTCGCGCGGAGTGCAAAAAGTACCCCTACGCCACCGTCTACGATTACTCCACCGGCATTTCGTGGCAGGTGCACATGTTCTCCTACGGGAAGCACGCCGAGGCGGAGCCGCTGACTGCCGCGGATACGGCGAAAATGCTGGAGGCGTTCGGCGGCAACGACTGGACACCCAAGGCGGTTTGGGTCATCTTCGCTGACGGCACTGTCCGCATGGCAACGACCCACTCCATGCCGCACGGCGTCCAGCACATCACAAACAACGACTTTGCCGGACACCTGTGCATCCATTTCCCGCGCACCGAGGCGCAGGTCACCGCCATCGGTACCTACGCAACAAAGCATCAGCGCACCGTGGATAAGGGCTGGGCGGAAACGCAGGCCATGGCCGCGGCGGAATAAATTACCAGACAGAAAGAGACTGCCTCCGAATTTGGAAGCAGCCTCTTTTTTGCACTTGTCAATTCAGCCGGACAACCTTCTTCAGCCGCGGCACAAGCATCGTGCACAGCATGCCGATGACGATGCCTGCGAGCCCTTGAATCACGTTCGGCAGGATGGCGGCTGCAGCGGACGCGATGCCATACAGCGCCCATTCCAGCAGAAAATAGCCCAGCACCATTACTGCCTCGCTCAGTACAAAGGCAATGACGGCGGAAAGCGTGTGTCCGGGGCGGCAGATGCGCCATACAATCAGCGCCATCAGCCCTTTGATGAGGAATGTCGGGAGCACATACACCATGTAGCCGCCGGCAAGGTCAGAGAGCATCGAGCCGATTGCCGCCGCCGGAATGCCCAGCGGCCCCAGCAGCAGCACCGACAGGAAAACCGCACCGTCGCCCAGATGAACATAGCCGCCGGTCACCGGCACGGGAATCTTCGGAATGTAGGTCATGACAAACACCAGCGCCGCCATCACGCCGCAAAGCGTCAGATTCCGGACGCTGTTGAACGATTGCTTCATCGGCGTCATCTCCAGACTTCGTCTGCTTTTTTTTTCGTCTGCTTTTTTCGTCTGTTTCCAAACAAATGCGCTGCGAAGGAGTCCAGAGGGCGATCGCAAAGCCCTCTGGCGCGTCCGCAGACGCGTACTTATGCTTCCGGCATCGCCATGACGCGCGCAATGCCGTCATCGATGCGGCGAAGCGTTTCTTCGCGGCCAAGCAGGTATGCAATCTCAATCGCGCCGCCGGGCGTGCTCATCTGTCCTGAGATGGCGATGCGCAGCGGCCAGAGTGCGGCAGCGTTCTTCATGCCTGCCTCGGCGATGGCGGCCATCAGCGCGTCATGCAGCACAGGTTCCGTCCACTCGGTCACGTTTTCGAGCACGGGCTTGAGCAGATTCAGCGCCTTCAGGCAGACCTCACGGTTCGTCTTTGCCTTCTTGTTGATGTAGATGGCGCTGTCGTAATCCGGCAGTTCCTTCAGGAAGCGAACCATGTCCGGCACGAGGTTGAACACCTCGGTACGCCCCTGCATCAGTTCCGCGAGGCGCTTGTAGTCCATCTTGGTGCTGTCGCCGAACACCTTGTCGAACCACGGCGTGACCATCTCCAGGTACTTTTCGGGGCTCAGGCGGCGGATGTACTCTGCATTGAACCACGTCAGTTTCTTCACATCGAAGATGCCGGGCGCTTTGTTGATGCGGTGAATGTCAAACGCTTCCACCAGCTCATCGAGGGTGAAGAATTCGCGGTCATCGCCGGGATTCCAGCCGACAAGTGCCAGATAGTTGACAATCGCTTCGACGAGGTACCCCTTATCGACATAGTCAGAGAAATATGCGTCGCCGTCACGCTTGGACAGCTTATGCTGTGAGTCGCGCATGACCGGCGGCATGTGAATGTACTGCGGAATCTCCCAGCCGAATGCCTCGTAGAGCAGGTTGTACTTCGGCGTCGAAGAGAGGTACTCCATGCCGCGCATGACATGCGTGATGCCCATCAGGTGGTCATCAATGACGTTGGCGAAATTGTAGGTCGGCATGCCGTCCTGCTTGATCAGCACCATGTCATCGAGCGTGTCGTTCGGGAAGGTCATATGACCGAAAACGAGGTCATCGTAGCTCGTTTCGCCGGTGGTCGGGGCGTTCTGGCGGATGACGTACGGTACGCCTGCATCGAGCTTCTGCTGGATTTCCTCCTGCGAGAGGTGCAGGCAGTGCTTGTCGTACTTGAAGACTTCGCCCTTTGCTTCACAGGCGGCGCGGCGCTCCTCCAGCTCCTCCTTCGTGCAGAAGCAGTAGTAGGCGTGACCGCTCTTGACGAGCTGCTGGGCATAGGGGAGGTACAGCGATTTGCGCTGGGACTGGATATACGGGCCGACCGGTCCGCCGATATCGGGCCCCTCGTCCCAATTCATGCCGCAGCGGCGCAGGGTGTCGTAGATGACCTCGGTCGCGCCCTCGACAAAGCGAACCTGATCGGTATCCTCGATCCGGAGGATGAACTTGCCGCCGTTTTTCCGGGCGAAGAGGTAGCCGTAGAGAGCAGCGCGCAGTCCGCCGAGGTGCATGAAGCCCGTCGGGGACGGCGCAAAGCGGGTGCGTACTTCTTGATTCATGATGATGTTTCCTGCCTTTGCTAAGGGTGATTGATTTATGTAGATGGTGATTCTAACCAAAAATCGGGGTTATTGCTATGCTAAAGCTCAACCGTGGAAATAAAACTTGGTTGATGCAGGAGGTGTCCAATCAATCAGACGAAGTCTGAGTTACTTTGCTGATTTTGCGAAGGCGTCGCGCAGTCCGACCGTGCGGTTGAATACCGGCAGCTCATCGGTGGAATCCTTGTCCTTGCAGAAGTAGCCGGTGCGGAGGAACTGCAGCGCCGTGCCGACGGGGCATTCCTTCGCGTAGGGCTCAATCAACCCCTTGACGACCGTCAGGGAATGCTGATTCAGCTTCTTCAGGAAGTCGTAATCTGCGCGGGAAAGCGTGGCGTCCTTGCTTTCGTCCTCTTCCTTGGTTTCTTCGTCGGCAGCATCAGCGGCAGGCTCCTGCTCGTCCTCAAGCGCACTGTCATCCGCCAGCAGCGGGTCATAGAGACGTGCTTCGAACGGAACCGCATCGATTGCGGACACCCAGTGCAGCGTCTTGCCCTTGATCTTGCGGTCGGCGCCTTCGCTGCCGGACAGGCTGTCCATGTCCACCGTGCAGTAAACCTCGGTGACATTGCCGTTTTCGTCCTTCTTGCAGCCTTCGCACTTGACGATGTACGCACCGTTCAGACGCACCTCGAAGCCGGGGTACATGCGCTGGAACTTCTTCGCAGGCACCTCCATGAAGTCCTCCTGCTCGATGTACAGCTCGCGCCCGAACGTCACGGTATGGGTGCCCATTTCCGGATGCTTCGGGTGATTCTCCACCGTCAGCGTGAGCGTCTTGCCTTCGTCCCAGTTTGTCAGCACGACCTTGAGCGGATGCAGCACTGCCATGACGCGTGCCGCCTTTTCGCCGAGGTCATCGCGGATGCAGGCATCCAGCAGCGCTGTATCTACCACGGAATCCGCCTTGCTCAGACCGATGCGGCTGACAAAATCGCGGATGGCGGCGGCGGTGCAGCCCCTGCGGCGCAGACCGGACAGCGTGGGCATTCTCGGATCGTCCCAGCCGCTGACGTAGCCGCCCATTACCAGCGCGCGCAGCTTGCGCTTGCTCATGACGGTGCCGGTCATGTTCAGACGGGCAAATTCAATCTGGCGCGGACGTGCCGGCAGCATGGACTGGCTGTGTTCGACAACCCAGTCATACAGCGGACGATGAATTTCGTATTCCAGCGAGCACAGGGAGTGGCTGATGCCCTCGAGCGCATCGCCGATGGGGTGCGCAAAGTCGTACATCGGGTAGATGCACCACTTCTTGCCCGTGCGCCAATGCTCCTTGTACAGGATGCGGTACATGGTGGGGTCGCGCATGACGATGTTCGGCGATGCCATGTCAATCTTGGCGCGCAGCGTGTACTGCCCTTCGGCAAACTCACCCGCACGCATCCGGCGGAACAGGTCGAGGCTTTCCTTCGCCGGACGGTCGCGCCACGGCGAATTCTTGCCGGGCTGTGTCAGCGTGCCGCGGTATTCGCGCATCTGCTCCTTGTTGAGCTCGTCGACGTACGCCAGACCGCGCTTAATCCAGTCCTCAGCGATTTCATAGCACTGATCATAATAGTCGGACGCATAATACAGTCCGCCTGTCCAGTCAAAGCCCAGCCAGTGAATGTCGTTCTTGATGGCCTCGACGAACTCCGTATCTTCCTTTGCCGGATTCGTGTCGTCAAAGCGCAGGTTGCACTTGCCGCCGTACTTTTCCGCCGTCAGGAAGTCCGTAATCAGCGCCTTGCAGTGGCCGATATGCATATAGCCGTTAGGTTCGGGAGGAAACCGCGTATGCACCTGCGTGTAGCGCCCGTCCTTGAGATCCTGTTCGACAGCCTCCCAGACAAAATTGCTGCGAGTCATTGCTTCTTCCATCGGAATGGTTCCTCCTTCTTCATCGGGCTCCGCCGTGCCGAAATTCGGCCGTGAAGCCTTCCACCGGTATTGAAATATTATAGCCGTATTAACCGGAAAATACAAGGGTGCAGCAAAAAAAACGGGGTGCTGCAGAACAGGCGAAGCAGAACAGGCGAAGCCTGCTTAAGCGTTGCATGATAGAATTATGATGAAGAGTGCATTGCGAAGCAGTCCAGAGGGCGACCGCAGACTTTGTCTGTTTTCTTGCCCTCTGGTCGCCTCCGCAGAGGCGAAATCTCTGCGGCATGAAAAAAGCAACTGCTCGAAATGAGCAGCTGCGCTGAAAACGTTCCGCGGATCACGGTTTGATATATTCGCGAATGACATTCACCAATGCATCAGCCTCCGCTGGCGCATACCGCGGCGAAATGGCAAGCGTCACGAAGTTATACTTCCCATTCGCATGAAAATCACGATAATCCTCATACACGCGGAACGGAACGGTCGGTTCTGCACCGTTTTTCGCGGCAAACATCTGCGCCGTCATCGAATTCAGGCGGATATTGCCGTCCTGGTCGAGCAAAACAGCCGGAATGTCCTGCCGCGAGCGCGGATTGCGCACGTTGTCCAGCGAGGAAATCCGGCGCATTGCCAGCGCAAAAAGCAGGTAATTCGCCTCATCGAGCTTTTTTTGTGCGTAAAAGGCCTGGATGTCAAGGCGCTTTTCTACCGGCATGGCGAGCACGTTGAACAGCACGTAGTTCGGACCGGGATAACCGATGCCGAGGTCGCTGTGCGCATCGACGTGGGTGACATCGAACGGCGCGGTCAATCGTCCGGCGGCAATCTGTTCCTCCCAGAAATGCAAGGCACAGTCGTGCGTCTCGAACACACGCCCATCAACAGGTGTTTCGCGGGACAGACCGCACTGTTCCTCTAAGAATGTGCGGACATCTGCTTCCGCCCAAGGCTCATGACCCGTCAGCGGCGGACGCTGCCCCTTTTCGGACAGCGGACAGCAGTCGGCAAGGAAAAAGTCAAGGTCAATGTCAAGCACTCGCATGGTGATGAGGTCTTCTTTCTGCCTTTATTCTCCGATTTCGGCGTAAATCATCTCGATGTGCGACTGGCACTCCTGTGCGAAAGTCTCTGCATCGAACGCGCCGTTCAGGTAACGTTCAGCGAGCACACGCAGCGCATCGTCATAGGACAGGGGAGAACCCTCGGAAATGTAGAGCGATTCCGCCAGCGACTGGTAATACTGGATGGCGTCCTCCGTGACCATGTAGCGCTTGCTTTCGAGCTGCTCAAGCTGTGCACGGTCATCCGCCAGCTTGTCCTCCTGCTCATTCGTCCGGTTTTCGGCTGTTTCCAGCAGGGCAATGTCTTTCTCCAGACTTTCGATTTGCGAAACAACGGTCGGATTCTCAATCGGGTCGGTCAGCGTTTGATAGAGGAAATAATCCGAATTTGTCATATGCGTCGCGCAGTATGTCAGGAAATCGATGGCGGCATCTTTATTGTCGGAATACGGATTGACGATGGCGATGGTTGCGTAGGTCTCTACAGCACTGCTCTGGTCTTCAAAGATGCGCGGGAAACGCTGAATCCGCGTGGACGGGACATCCACGGCACTCGGCAGCATAAATATAATATCAAAACGCTCGCCTGTCAAGGTGTCCGTTTCCGGCAGTTCATCCTTGATGCGCTGAACGTAATGCAGGAACGTTTCATTCTGGAAATCAACCCTGCGCCCTTCCTGAATGCTCGTGATGATATAATACTTCATGAACAGGTTCATCACGCTCTGCTGCGTATAGGAATCCATCATCAGCGTCATATCGCTGGTGAGCAGGTCATCTGCCAGAATTGCATTGCACGTGTCCAGCAGTTCATCGAAGGTTTCCGGCACGGTGAATCCCCATTCTGCCAGCGTATCCTCGGCAACCATCATGCCCATCGGCGAGGCATTGACCATCACGCCGACAAGGTGCCCTTCATCCGTCATGGCAGACTGAAACACCGGATACATGCTTTGATATGCCTGCATCAGCGTTTCATTGCCTTCCAGCGATTCATAGTAATTTGTATTCTTGATTGTATACAAGCCGGAATCAGTACGAATAACAAAAACATCGATGTCCGGATTTTGGATGACATAGGCGTTTGCGATGACATCCTGAATGTTGAAATCATAACTGAATGTGATATGAATTCCACTTTCCTTTTCGAATCCCTCCATTTTATCCATGAGCATCATATTACCAGCGATATACAGCTCATTGCTTTCTGCACAAACGCAGGATAGCTGAAGCAAGACAAAAGCTACACAAAACAGTGCAAACAAGCGCTTCGTTTTCATTTGAATCCTCCTCTTGAATGGGGGAGCAAGGGCAATCTTGCCCCTTGCTCGGTCATAAACACCTAAGCGATACTGGACAAAAGAACAACCTGCTTATGGCGAAAATGCAGCCTGAAGAGTGCAGGAGGTTCCAGCGGGAATTGTCTGGCTCGTTCTAAATCTCGCAGAATAGCTGACGCCAGCCTGTACATAACCGGCTGTACGACTTTCTGCCATGTAGTAGATCGTTTTTGTGCCGCCAGAATAGAAGTAATATGCAGGAGACACTTGTTTACCGACACTGTTATTCGTAACCCGGAACACGAAGTATTCATTTTCTGGAGCGGAAAACACATAGATGTGCAAGTATGGTTCAGAACTGGTCGATGCCTTTGTTCCAGTTGCAGCAGTGAAAGTTACGCTCGGTCCAACGACCGTAACAGCAAATGCAGGTGCAGCAAGTGTGAAAATCAAAACAAATGCGAGACTGATAGTTAACCATTTTTTCATGTTATGATCCCCCTTTGTGCGATTGATCAGTCGTTCGTATGTGGTTACAGGGCGTTCTTTCTATTGTGTCAATGGAATCACCTTCTTTTGCGAATCACTGTGACAAGAAATTAACGAATCTTTCCTATGTTAATTTTATCACGAACGCAAAATCATGTCAATAGTTTACAGAATTTTTTATGAAAGCGCCGCAGAATGTGTTTTTTTTGCCGCAAGCATACGATTTTTGCTTGTAACACGCTCGGACAAAGCCCGCATTGCAGAAAAGGCGAAACCATGATATACTATACACTGTGAAAATGTATGATTTCACACTCTTACGCTTTTTATGACCGGTCGCCTGCCGTTTGGGCATCCGACCTCAAGGGAGTTGAAGCAGTGAATAAGCAACCATTTTCCGAAGGATGGGAGCCGTCTTCCCAACCGAATGATCAGGAAATCCAGAACAGTGACGCACCACAGGAGCAGTGGCAGAATGATGCCGAACAGCCCGTTCAGGTGGAGGGGCAGGCGGATCAGTTTGCCCATGAGCAATTTTGGGGCGCTGTGCCGCCGATTGACACGGGCGATTATCTGCCGGAGAAGGAAAAGGAATATCCTGCCTCCATCTTTAAGCCCGAAATGAAAAAGCCGAATTTCGTGCTCTGTGTGCTCGTGAATGTCGTCCGCATTTTCGCCGTGCTGATTCTACTTGCAGGGCTTGCGGCGGTCGGCGCGGTCATCGGCATTGCAAAAGGCTATATGGAAACGGCGCCGACGCTTGACCTTGCCGCGATTGACGACCAGGCGCAAACTTCCTTCATCTACGATTCCGAGGGCAATCTGATAACCGAATACAAGGGCTCGGAAAACCGCGTGATGGTCTCGATCGATGCGATGCCGCAATATCTGCAGCAGGCGTTCGTTGCGGTGGAGGATGCGCGTTTCTATACGCACAACGGCATTGACATCAAGCGCATTGTCGGCGCGTTCGTGTCAAACCTGACGTCCTCCTCAACGCAAGGCGGTTCAACCATCACGCAGCAGCTGATCAAAAACACGCTTTTGTCCTCCGAACAGAGCTACAAGCGCAAAATTCAGGAGGCGTATCTGGCGATTCAGCTTGAAACGCGCTACACGAAGGATCAGATTCTGGAGAGCTACCTGAACACGATTTATCTGGGCGAAAACTACTACGGCGTATATACCGCCGCGCAGGGCTATTTCGGCAAGTCACTGAGTGAATTGACGCTGCGCGAGTGCGCCATGCTTGCCGGCACGTGCAATTCGCCCTACTACTATAATCCGCGGCGCAATTTCTACACGCGCTCCAAGGAAGGCGTGGATTACGCCGCCATCACCAACAACCGCACGGACTATGTGCTCCGCTGCATGTACGAGAACCAGTTCATCACCTATGAGCAGTACCAGAGCGCCCTCGACACATCTACCGCGAATGTGCTCGAAAGCGACCCCAACAGCTCTACCGGCATGTACAGTTACGCACATTATGTGGAATACGCCGTGGATGAGGTCGTTGACATCCTGCTGGAGCTCAATGGGCTGGAGGACACGACCGCCAACCGCTACGCCATGGAAAACAAGCTGCGCACCGGCGGCTACCGCGTGCAGCTCGCCATCGATACCAGCATTCAGGAAACGGTCGAGGATACGCTGGAGAACTGGACGCAATATCCGTCCCTGCGCGACCCGGATGACAAGGTGTACCGTTCGCGCAATTCCGACGGCACCTACGACGAAATCATCCAGCCGCAGGCCGCCGCCGTCGTCCTCGATTACCGCACGGGTGAGCTGAAGGCGATTGTCGGCAGCCGCACGCGTCCGACCGCGATGAAGACATTCAACCGTGCGGTGGATATGAACATGCCGGTCGGCTCGTCCATCAAGCCGATTTCTGTCTATGCACCGGCTATTGAGCTGGGCGCATCGCCGGCGACGGTCGTGATGAACATGCCGCTGCCTATTTCCGGCTGGCGCGGCTCCAACGGGCAGGACTCCTGGCCGCGCAACTACGGCGGCAGCTCCTATTCGGGACCGGAAACGCTTCGCAAGGCGCTCATCAACAGCCATAACACCGCTGCCGCGCAGGCGCTGATGACGCTTGTCGGC
Organism: Anaerovoracaceae bacterium; assembly: GCA_963590165.1. Taxonomy (GTDB): domain Bacteria; phylum Bacillota; class Clostridia; order Christensenellales; family Aristaeellaceae; genus UBA11524. The sequence goes on along the minus strand of CAVANO010000038.1, from coordinate 27,705 downwards.
GTGGATAACTCCGTTGCCTTCCTGCATGCCATGGGCATCGATGATGACCACATTGACGCGACGCCGTTCGGCTTGTCACTGGGTTCCAGCGGCATTACGCCCTTGCAGATGTCCGTTGCGTTCGGCGTGCTCGCTAACGGCGGCGTGTATCAGGAGCCGATTTCCGTCCTCGGCATCTCCGACAGCACAGGCGCAATCATCTGGGACGGTCATGCACAGCAGGAGCGCCACCGCGTCTTCAGTGAATCCACCGCGTACATGGTTGTGGACATGCTCAAGGACGCAGTATCCTCCGGCACGGGCAAGAACGCGAAAATCAGCGGTCAGACCGTTGCAGGCAAGACCGGCACGAACTCCGACCAGAAGGGTGTATTCTTCGCCGGCATGACGGGCTATTACTCCTCGGCACTGTGGGTCGGGCATGACAACTACAAGGCGCTCGCATCCAACTCGACCGGCTCACGTTCCGCCGCGCCGCTGTGGCAGAGCTACATGAGCAAAATTCATCAGGGTCTCAGCAACCGCGACATCATGGAAGGCAGTGCAAGCGACTACGGGCTCGTGCGCGTCACGACATGCGCCGTGTCCGGTCAGCTCGCGACCGATGCCTGCCGCAACGACAGCATGGGTTACGGCGTAGTCACGGATTACTGGCTCAGCTCCACCGCCCCGACGGTTTCATGCCAGATGCACACGACCGCGACCGTCTGTACGGTCTCCGGTCAGCTTGCCACGGCGTATTGCCCTGATACCGTGACGCGCGGCGTACTGACCATCCCATCCGGGCATCCGCTGGCGTCCTTCATCGGCACGGAATACGAGGACGTACTGATTGAGTACCTCGGCAGCTATGCGGTGCTCGGTGCAAGCGGCACCTGCACGGTGCATACGAGCTATTCCGGCACGGACTCGACCGCGGCGAACGCATTGATTCCCGATGCACAGATTTTGCTCTCGCAGGCGCAGTCGCAGCTGTACAGCCTCGACGCTGCCTCGAATCCGACCTACTATGCCGCCCTGCAGTCTGCTATCAGCAATCTGCAGTCCGTCATCAGCCAGTCCTCGCCCACCACCACCGAGGTTGCGTCTGCCATGGGGCAGCTCACCCAGGTGATGGCCGGCATCTACTGACGCAGGCTCCGCCTGTTCTTTGTGCTTTGCCTGTTCTTCGTGCGTTGCCTGTTCTTTGTGCTTCGCCTGAGCAACATCAATGAAAACCACATGATTACATCAACCACAGAAAGCATCTCTCACCTGCTCTGCACAATCAGAGCGCCCATCCAGCAGGGCGAGTATGACCTCCATACCCTTGTCCGCGAAACGCTTGAAAACGGCGGCATCCCCTGTCAGCATGAGGTGCCGCTCGCACCGCGCTGCCGGATTGACTTCCTCTGCGGCGATGTCGGCATCGAAATCAAACGCGGCAAGGTCGATCGGCGCCGCGTGCTTAATCAGCTGACGCGCTATGCTGAGTGCAGTCAAATCGCTGCGCTCATTCTCCTGACCGAGGGCACAGTCGCATTGCCCAATACCATTCATGGAAAGCCGGTCACGCTCATCTGCCTGAACCGGCTGTGGGGAATCGCTTTATGAAGAAGAATCAACCATCCGGCGATACGCAGGAAAATCAGCCCGAAGCGGATGACGAATCGCACCTGCCGCCGTATCTGCGCACTTTTCCGGATTCCGGCACGCCGCTGGGTACGCTGAGCTATAACCGGCGCAGCAAGTGCTGGGTTGTCCGCGGCGATCCGTCCGTGACGGAAGTGTGCAAGCGGCTCTTCCCTGGCAGCGCGGGATCAAAGCGCGGCGAAGCACGGTTCACGGCGCACCGTCGTGCGGTCGGGGATTTGTGCTGGCTGATGATGCGGTTTCCGCTGGAAATCAAGTCGGCGGATCGCGCCATTTGGGACAAGGCGGTGCAGGGCGCGCGGGACTACGCCGTCAGGCAGGCACAGAACGTCAAAATACCGGCGAAAATGACGCCGCCGGAGGGAACATTTACCGGCTCGCTCCGCACGTTCCAGCAGGAAGGATTATCGTACCTGTGCCAGCATGACCGCTGCCTGCTGGCGGACGAAATGGGTCTGGGCAAGACGGTGCAGGCACTGGCGTTCCTTGCGTCAACCGGCGCGATGCCCGCACTTGTCATTCCGCCGGCGCACCTGACGCGCAACTGGCAGGAGGAAACGATGCGCTTCCTGCGCGTGAATGGACAGGCACCGCGCGTGCATATCATCAAGGGTTTGAAGCCGTATGACCTGCCCGAGGCGGATGTGTACATCATGCATTATCTGCTGCTGCGCGGCTGGAAAAGCGTGCTGCCGTCGCTTCCGCTGCGCACGGTCATCTTCGATGAGATTCAGGAACTGCGTCACAGCGGCACGGAGAAATACTCTGCGGCATCGCTGCTGTCCGACGCATGCGAGCATGTCATCGGGCTGTCCGGCACGCCGATTTACAACCGCGGCGGCGAAATCTGGAACGTCATCAATATTCTTGACTTTCACTTCCTGGGCGACTGGGAGTCGTTCTCGCGCGAATGGTGCAGCGGATACGGCAATCAGATTGTCCTGAAGCCCGATTTGCTGGGTGCGTACCTTCGCCGGGAAGGGTTGATGCTTCGCAGGACGAAGCAGCAGGTGCTCAGTGAGCTGCCGCCGAAGAGAAGGCTTGTGCAGGAACTGGACTGGAACGACCGCGTCTATGCGCAGCTGATGGAGCCGGTCATGCATGAGCTGTTCCGCTGGAAGCAGGATACAGCGCTGACGGCGCAGGAACGTGCCATGCTGGAGGAGTCCATCAGCCAGCATGCGCGTCAGGCGACCGGCGTTGCAAAAGCGCCGTACGTCTGCCAGTTCGTGCGCGCACTGCTTGAGGGCGGCGAAAAGGTGCTGCTGTTCGCGCATCATCATCAGGTGATGGATCTCTACCGCAAGGAACTCAAATCGTTTTCGCCGGGCTTCATCACGGGACGCGAGTCGACCGCTGCAAAGACAACGGCAGTTGACCGCTTCATGTCCGGCAGGACGGATTTGCTCTGCATCAGCCTTCGTGCCGCGAGCGGCCTGAACCTGCAGAGGGCGACATGCGTCGTGTTCGGCGAGCTGGACTGGTCGCCGGCTGTTCATTCGCAGGCAGAGGACAGAGCCCATCGCATGGGGCAGGAGGACTCACTCCTGTGCTACTACCTCGTTGCGCCGCAGGGCTCGGACGCAGTCATGCAGGAGGCACTCGGACTTAAGGTCAGCCAGTTTGTCGGGTTGATGGGGGATACGCCCGTGTCTCAGGCACAGACGGAACAGCTCGCGAATCAGGCGCGTCACCATGTAGAAAAGCTGGCAGAGCAGATGCTGACTGCCCATCAGGAGGATTCAAGCGATGCTGTCGCCCATCATGCCGGAAACGCTGACTGAACTCACCGAATTGCCGGAGGAGCGCGATGTGTCCGATGCGGTGCTGACCGGTCTTGATTTGTCCGGCACGGAACTGCACGGTTGGACGCTCCGGCACTGCATCCTGCAGCGGTGCCTGTTGTCGGAATGCTCGCTGCACTGGGCGGACTGGTCGGACGTGGTGCTGAAGGACTGTGATTTGTCCGGCGCGGATGTGTCCGACGCCTCGTGGACGCGCGTCCGATTGTCCGGCTGCCGTCTGACAGGGCTGGATGCTGTCCGCATGACGGTTCGGCATGCCGCGTTTTCGGGCTGCCGTGCGGGATATATGAATCTGTCCGGCGGCAAGGCGGAATATATCCAGTTTCAGGACTGCCAGCTGGCAGAATCGCGCCTCGACAGCATTCGCTGGAAGGAGATTGCCTTTCGGGATTGCGACATGACGCACATGACGATTTCGCACGTCCCGATGAAGGACATTGATGTCCGCACATGCGCGGTGCTCGGCTGGCAGATTACGCCGGAATCGCTGCGGGGGATGCGGGTGACATCGGAGCAGGCGGCGGAACTTTCGCGCTTGCTCGGACTTGTGATTGATTGACATTCAGGAGGGTATTATGCTGACCATCGGCTGCCATTTGTCTGCCAGCGACGGCTTCCTGCATATGGGGCAGGAGGCAGTGTCCATCGGTGCGAACACGTTCCAGTTTTTCACGCGCAATCCGCGCGGCGGCACCGCTAAGCCGCTTGATTTGCAGGACATTGCCGCGTATTCGGCGTATGCGCAGGAACACGGCATCGGCAGGCTTGTCGCCCATGCGCCCTACACGCTCAACGGCTGCTCCGCTGACCCTGCCATCCGCGATTTCGCCAAGCGGACGATGCTCGATGACCTGCAGCGCCTTGAGCATCTGCCCGGCAATTGCTATAACTTCCATCCGGGCAGCCATGTCAAGCAGGGCGTTGAAATTGCCACCGGACAGATTTGCGAGATGCTCAACAGCATCCTCTGGAAGGACATGAAAACGACTGTCCTGCTGGAAACGATGGCCGGCAAGGGCACAGAGGTCGGGCGGAGCTTCGAGGAACTGCGCGCGATTATTGACGGCACGGAACTGGGCGACCAGCTCGGCGTATGCCTGGATACCTGCCACGTCAGCGATGCAGGGTATGATATCGTGAATCGCCTCGATGATGTGCTGGCGGAATTTGACCGCGTGCTCGGGCTCGAACGTCTGAAGGCAATTCACCTGAACGACAGCAAGAATCCCTGCGGCGCACACAAGGACAGGCACGAAAAAATCGGCGAAGGATTCATCGGGCTGGAGGCGCTGATGCGCGTGGTGAATCATCCGCAGCTGAAGCATCTGCCGTTTGAGCTGGAAACGCCGAACGACTTAGCCGGATACGCGGCGGAAATCAAGCTGATTCGGGGGCTTGCAACATGACGAGAGTCAGCGCCGGCATCGTGCGGCGCGAGGATGGACGCATCCTGATTTGCAAGCGCGGCGAGGGACGCAAAAACGCGCATCTGTGGGAATTCCCCGGCGGCAAGCAGGAAGCAGGCGAATCGCCGGAAAAATGCCTGATGCGCGAGCTGCTGGAGGAACTGTCGCTGCCTGTTTCGCATGTTCGGATGCTCTGCTCTGCCGAGGCGCAGGGGCTGACGTTCGACTTTCTGACGGCGGACACCACTGCACAGCCGCATCTGACGGAGCATGAGGATTTCGCGTTCGTTACGCCGCGCGAATTGAAGGGGCACACGTTTTGTCCGGCGGACAGGACAATCGCTATGCAGCTGGCGTTTGATGGCGTGACGTGCTGCCTATGGGACTTTGACGGCACGCTTGCCGATACGTATCCGATGCTGACGGATGTGCTGGTGCGTCTGATGCACCGTCACGATGTGACCGTCACGCCGGAAAGTGTGCTGTCGCTGCTGAAGGTCAGCCTGCTTTTTGCGTGCACGATACTGTCTGCCCTTTGCGGTATATCAGCGGAGACACTGCTGGCGGAATGCAGGGAGGAAGAAGGAAACCGGTTTCTTGAGCAGCTTGCAGCGGTGGAAGGTATTCCTGAAACGCTGGCGCAGCTGACAACGCACGGCTTTCGGCATTATGTCGTCACGCATCGCGATCTGCGCTGCCGCGAGGCGCTGGAGAAACTCGGACTGCTCCCTTATTTCAGCGGCTTTGTAACGGCAGAGGACGGTCTGCCGCGCAAGCCCGCACCGGATCTGGTGAACTGCTGCATGAGCCGCTACGGGCTGCAGCCGGACGAATGCGTCATCATCGGCGATCGTCCGCTGGATACAAGAGCCGGACAGGCTGCCGGCATCCGCACGGTGCTGCTCGATGCGGACGCGCGGTTCACCGAGGAAAAATCCGCCGATGTGCGCATAGAAACGCCCTTGGAACTGAAAACGCTGCTGCTTCCGGATTGGAAGCATGAAAGTTAGGAGGACAATCACCCATGCGGAGAATGATATGCCTACTGATGATTGCAGTCATGCTGTTTGTGATGCTGCCGTGCATGTCTGCGGAGGAAGCATTGCTGTCGCTTGAGCCGCTGACGGAGACGATCCGCCCGGGCAAGGCGGTGATGATCAGCTTTGAAACGCCGTCAGACGGCACGGCAACGCTGCTGCTGCGCGATCAGCAGACGGACGAAACCGTGCTGATGGTCATGCAGAATTATCCGGTGACCGCAGGCGAAAATGCGCTGCTCTGGAACGGCACGTACGAGGGCACTTTTGCACCGGAAGGTGTCTACAGCCTCGTCCTGCAGATGAATGGCGAAGAGGCGAACACGACCGTCATCGTCGGCAAAATCGCGCCGTTTATTACGTCCATCGTTTCATCGGCAAACACCGAGGACGGGGAGTTTGTGATCAACTTTTATGCCAGCATCGACGCGAAACTGACCATTGGGCTGTGGGGAAACAGCTGGACGCTGCTGGAAAACCGCGATATCACCATGGGCACGAACGAGGTCGTCATCAGCACCGACCAGCTCAAGGCGGACAGCACGGCGATTTCACTGACGCTGACGGATGAAGAAGGCTTCTGTTCCAACGAGGAGCATGTGTCCGTTGACCCGGCAGCCTTCGGGATTCTGCCGACCGCGACGCCGACTGCCGTGCCGACGGCAACCCCGACTGCGACACCCACTGCAACCCCGACGGCAACGCCGACTGCCACGCCCACCGCGACCCCGACGGCAACGCCGACCGCTACACCGGAACCGACCGAGGAACCGACGCCGACACCCTCTCCCACGCCGTATGTGATTTTCACGCCGTCCTACGGCAGCCCGTATGAAGCCGCAACCGATGAACCGGCATCCTACTGGAATACGCCCATGGATTACACGGATGAAGAGGCAGTCTGGGCGATGCTGACCTCGCCGATTACGGTCGTGAAGGGCGATGCACGCACACAGGTGCGCATCCGCCGCGAGCCGAGCAGCGACAGTCCCGCCATCGGCATCCTGACGCGCGGCACGCAGGGCGTCCGCGTGATTGAGACGCTGGATAACGGCTGGTCGCTGATTGAGTGCTACTCCTCCTCGTTCGCCGATAACACCATCAAGGCGTGGAATTTGCTGGTGCAGGGCTATGTCGAGACGAGCACACTTGAAACGAAGGAATGGGATTCCAGCAAGTACAAATACGGGCTTGTGGTCGATAAGCTGACGCAGCGCCTGTATATTTATGAGGACGGCAAGCTGATTTCCACGCTGCTGGTTTCGACCGGTCTGGCAAATGCCAAGCAGCCGTACAACGAAACGCGCTCCGGCGAATACCTGATTGGCAGCTTCACCGGCGAATTCAAGAGCGACAGCCTCTATTGCAGCATGGGTCTGCGCTACAATGACGGCGACCTGCTCCACGAAGTGCCCCATACGAAGCTTGCGGATGGCTCGAAGTCGTATGCCTACAACGAACCGAAGCTCGGCACGCGCGCCAGCCACGGCTGTATCCGCGTTCAGCGTCTGCGCAACACCGAGGGCATCAACATGAAGTGGATTTGGGACAACCGCAAATACCTCGGGCGCCTTGTTATCTGGGAAGACTGGCAGGGTCGGCAGATGACCATTCCGGATGACGACACGGTGCTGTACTACAATCCCAACGGCGGCAAGTACTATCACCGCGCGGATACGTGCTATTCCGTCACGAAATCCGGCGTGACGTTCGAATCGTTTACCTACGCGCAGCTCGATGAGGAGCCGTACAGCAAGCTGGAGTTCTGCCCGTACTGTGCGCCGGCAATGCGCAAGGCAGAAATTGAGGAAATCAACGCCCAGTATGTCTTCGGCGGCGACCATGAGCCCATCCTGACGGCGGCGCGTCAGCAGTATTACGACTATCTGGCGAGTCTTGACCCGATTGAGGCCGTCACCGAAGCCATGACGGATGCCGTCACGGGCGGAGAAAGCAATACGGAGGAGTGAGCTTGCGATGAATATTGTGGATTATGTCATTCTGGGCATCCTCGGCATTTCCATCCTCTTCGGGCTGTATCGCGGCTTTATCGCGAGCGTGCTGAATATGGGCTGCGGGCTCATGTCCTTTCTCGCGTCGTTCTGGGTCGGACCGAAACTGGCAAGCTATGTGCAGTCGCAGCCGGAGCTGATTCGCACGCTGCTGCACTACACGGACGCATCCAACCGAATCGGCGACCTCGAAACTGCCATGACGGATGTTGCAACGCTGACAACGGACAGCATCAACAGCATCTTGGAAAAAGTGCAGCTGCCTGCGCCACTTGATACACTGCTGGAGGTCAACCTCGAAAACAGCGTGTTCGCCTCCTCGGGTCTGACGCAGGTGTCGGATTATGTCAGCCAGACCATTCTGCAGGCGTGCATCAACATCATCTGCTTCCTGGGCAGTTTCCTCGTGCTCTATATCGTGCTGGCGATTGTGCTGAATCTGCTCAAGGCAGTGTTCAAGTTCCCTGTGCTCAAGCAGCTCAATGCGGTGGCAGGCGGCGCGTTTGGTTTTCTGCGCGGTCTGCTGATTTGTCTGGCGGTGTTCACGCTTGTGCCGCTGGTCGAGACGATTGTGCCGATCGACATGGTGACGGAGCTGATTGACCAGAGCACGCTTGCACCGATTTTCTCCAACGGCAACCTGATTCTTGCCATCATGAACGGAAAATTATGAGCGAAACGGGAAGAAAAGCGCTTTTCATTCGTTTAATAGAATGACATGATCTTTGCTTCATGCGCATGGTAGGAGGTGTACACGATATGAAACGCCTATGCGCCCTGATGATGGTGTTTTGTCTCCTTCTGGGGAGCGTTTCTCTTGCCGAGGGCGTGACAACCCCGACAGATTTAGCGACAGAAGAACCGACGAAGTCGGAAGAACCGACGAAGACAGAAGAACCGACGAAGTCGGAAGAGCCGACGAAGTCGGAAGAGCCGACGAAGTCGGAAGAGCCGGCGAAGACAGAAGAACCGACGAAGTCGGCTGAACCGACTGCTACAGCAGAAGCGACAGCGTCGCCGACAGAAGAAGCGCCGACAGAAGAAGCGACGCCAGAAGAAGCGACGAAGTCACCGACGCCGTCGCCGAGCGAATCGGACGAGCCGAGCGAAACGCCGACAGAAGAAGCGACGCCAGAAGAAGCGACGAAGTCACCGACAGAGGAAACGGCATGGGACGAGTCGCAGTGCGACCACACGACGCTTAACTGCGAGCAGGCACCGAAGTGCGAGATTGAGGGCTGTGAGCATATTGCGCAGGATCTCAACAACCTTGATTATCCGCTGTGCGATGCGGGACGGTGGCTGCTTGATCAGCAGGACGCGTATTCCGTCATGGCGCTGAGCAATGCGATGCGCATCATCGATATCGACCGTGCGGATGCTACCTTCTACCGCAGCGGCGAGTATGCCATCATCGGCACGCGTGACGGTGCGGATGTCCGCATCGTGAAGAACCGCGCTGTGATTCTCGAACTGCGCGATGCCAAAATTGATCAGCTGACCATCGAGAGCAACGCCGTTGTGTATATCAGCGCCAAAGACGGCATGACCGGCACCATCGGCACGCTGACAATTGGTCAGGATGCCATGGTGATTTTCTCCCAGGGCGGCGCGCTGAAAATCGACACGGTCAAGAATGCCGGTGAGGTGATGGTGGACGGCGCAAGCGTCAACGCGGACATGTCCGAAAAGACAGGGCGCAAGCGCTATGATTTCGCCGCGTCAGGCGTACAGAACGTGCTGGTCGAGGGCGAAAAGTACACATGGACCGTGACGCCTGATGCAGAGGGTATGCTGTACCTGTGGCTGAAGACGCCGTCAGACGGCATGCAGTGGACGTCAACCGTTGCGGAAGGCACCATGACGGTGCGGCAAACTGCGAAGACGCCTGCCGGCGATGAAGGAACCATCACGCAGGGGCAGCGGAACACGCTCAAGGGCGGCAATGTCTACACGCTTTCCGGCACGATTGCGGACGGCACGGTGCTGGAAATCATGGAAGACAACGTTACCGTCATTCTCGATGAAGCGACCGCATCCGGCACGCTGATTGAGGCAGGCGCGTCCTATGACCTGATCATCCGCGGCGAAACCATCCTTGACGGCGGCGGCAGCATGCCTTTGATGGGCGTTGCACCGAACATCACGGTCGATGGACTGCTGAGCGTGCAGGGGAGTCTGCCTTCGGGCACGAAGTTCCTGTCGGGGCCGGCGGTGCTGTCGGATGCGCCGGATGGCTACGAGGCGTATACCGTTTCCGTGCCGCTGTCCCGTCAGAAGGTCACGCTGGATGGTGAGGATGTGCCGCTGCTGATGAATCCTTCAGGGGCACTGCTCCTGCCGGCATGTGCATCGGACAGCAGCTATTCCATCGAGGCGGATGCGGACAATGTGACCGTGACGACCGTCGAAAAGCAGACGCTCACGTTCACGCTGACCGAGGAAGAACCGAATGCGGACGCTGCGGACGCAAAGGAATTTATCGTCAACGGCAGGAACGACTATCTGGACGGTGCCATTCATTCCGCAGGAGCTGACGCAACGGCAACGCTGCGCACCGTGCAGCTCCATAGCAGCGGCAGCGTCCTTCGGGTGGAGGATGGCTCGCTGAATGTCACGCTGACCGGCAATAACGCGCTGCTGTCCGACGGCGAACAGCCCATCGCGCTCAGCAACGCATCCGTGACGCTGAATGTCGACAGCGGACGGCTCGTCATCAGAGGTCAAAGCTCACTTGACGGCATCACGCTGAAGGGCAATGTTCTTGTCGAGGGAAGCGACACGCAGGAATGCACCACCATCACCATCAAGGACGCGCAGGGGAATCCTGTGCCGAATGCATCGCTGAAGGTGCTTCTCGGCGGTCAGCAGTACCAGTACACCACGCATTACGACGGGACGCTGCGCCTGTGGGGCTTTGAGAACCTTGACGGTACCGACATTGCTGCAACGGACGGCGAAAACGTGTATACCGCAGTCATCACGGACAATGCCGGCACGGCGGTGACAGGGCTTGAAATCAAGAATATCAGCACAGTTGACCAGGAGGATGGCTCGCTCGTCATCACCTTCACCGCGGACGGCGCAAAGACGGCCGGCGTTCAGCTGTATTCCGGCGAGGCACCTGCCTCCATGCCCGATACATACAAGAGCGATGCCGCGCAGTATACCGCTGAAAACGGCAAGGTGACCGTAACCGGACTGAAGGCGGGCGATATCGTCATCTTCCGTGTCTACGCCTCTGCAGAGGAGAACGTGACGCTCAGCGCGGATAATACGGACGGCTTCTCCTTCAGCGAGGAATGCTTCCATGTGCACCGCGTGAAGTGGACGCCGTCAAGAACCGCGAATGCTACCTACTCCGGCGCGACCTATCGTCCGCGCATGTCGCTGCCCGAAACCGCGACCGTTACGTATTCCGGCAACGACCTTGTCGGCGGACTGCCGTTCTATGTCGGCAGCTACGTCATGCACGTCAAAATCCCGGAGGGCGATCCGCTTTACCTGCCCGGCACGGCGGATATCTCCTTCTCCATCAACAAAATCACCCTGACCATCTCGCCTGACGCCAATCAGCAAAAAAACGAGGGCGAGGCGGATCCTTCACGCTTTACCTACACGGTCATCGGGCTGCTGGACGGCGATACCGTCCGCGGCACGCTGTCGCGCGTGGCAGGCGAGGAGGCTGGCAATTACGCCTTTGACATCTCGAATATGAGCGCGGCGGATTACTACACGCTCAAGCTAGCGGATGATGCGGCGGAATTTACCATCCTGCCGGCTGACATCGGCGGCGGCGGTGGCGGCGGCGAACGCCTGACACCCGTCCAGCAGAGCATCGAGCGCAAGGACGGACGCAAGATGTTCGTCACCATCACAACGCAGGAGCAGCTGGTGCTCTCCTACAGCGAGCTGGGCAGCGTCGTGCGCAATACGCCAGACGATACATCACGTCCCTTCACGCCCTCGCTTGTGTGGAACAGCGAAACGGATGAGGTGCTCCTGCGCATCAGCGCCGAGGCGGAGTTGAACAAGGACGGCGGCTATGTCACCGACTCCTACGGCAGTCCGGTTTACGGCGCACGGACGCTGCGTTTCGGCTACATGAGCCTGAAGTACATGAACAATGCCGGCGTGGACTGCATCTCCTTCTCCAACAAGAATGCTGCCGTGATGATTCGTCTGACCGACTTCCTGTCCGAGGACATGGAAAAGGCAATCAAGCAGGCTGGCGGCAACCTGACGACAACGGTCTTCCGCATCACCATCGAACCGGTTGACCTGCCTGACGGCGCTGTTTCCGGCGGCTGGAATGTCCGTGCGGAGATGGTCATCAACAGGAATTACATTGATATCAGCAGCCTGCTGCCGAATGCCTCGGTGCTGGTCAGCATGGAGCCTGTCGCAAAGCTGCTGACGAGCCTTGACCGCTATGATGAAAAGACATTCGGCGAGAGCTTCCTCCTGCGGATGAACGCGGTGAATCAGGAAAGCGTCTTCATTGAGCCATATCAGGATGATGAACTGACGAAGGTGCCGTTCTCCAGCATCCTCTTCGCTGACCGCTATCTGATCATGCCCCTGACCGAGGCAGGCACGGTGGATATCGCCACGGCACCCGTTTCGGAAGAGGATCCTTCCGCAACGGAATAAAAAAAAACGGACGAAGTCCGCGGAACGCTTTCAGCACAGGGAACGAAAAGAGCAGCAACTCAAAACGAGCTGCTGCTTTTTCATTGGCTGATTGATGCTTTGCAAAGTTTCCGGAGCGAAAAAGGATTAAATTTGTTAGCACTCTTTTTCAATGAGTGCTAATTTTCTATTGCATTTCGGCGAAAAGCGTGCTACAATACGTTCTGCGGGTGTAAACCTGCCTGAAAACAAGCATGACGGTGCCGTTCCTTATGCGGTGCTGCCTGAAAGAGATCCCAAGGAGGAAATGATTATGGCGATTGAAATGGAAAAGGGCTCTGTATCGATTGACGCGCAAAACATCATGCCGGTCATTAAGCGCTGGCTGTATTCCGATAAGGATATTTTCCTTCGTGAGGTCGTCAGCAACGGCTGCGACGCGATCACGAAGTATAAGATGCTTCATCCCGAAGACGAGAGCGAAATGTCCGTTACGATTACGGTGGACAAGGAGAACAAGACGCTGACCATCAGCGATACCGGCATCGGCATGACTGAGGACGAGGTGAAGCGCTACATCAATCAGGTCGCATTCTCCGGCGCAACCGAGTTCATGAAGAAGTTCGAGGGCGATGAGAAGAAGGGCGACATCATCGGTCACTTCGGTCTTGGCTTCTACAGCGTGTTCATGGTGTCCGAAAACGTCGAGATTGAAACGCTGTCCTGCCAGGAGGGCGCAGAACCGGTGCACTGGACGAGCGCTGACGGCATGAGCTATGCCATCGAAGCTGGCACACGCACAGCGCACGGTTCGAGCATCATCCTGCACATCACCGACGAGGAGAAGGAATTCCTGGAGCTCTACTGCGTCCGCGAGGTGCTGACGCGTTATTGCGGCTATATGGCGTACCCGATTTATCTGATGGATGCCAACGCTAAGCCCACCGAGCGCGAGGAAACCGTCGAGGGCGAAACGAACGAAGACGGTACGCCCAAGAAGCGCAAGGTCGTCGAGGAGCCCAAGCCCAGCCTCATCAATGATACGAAGCCGCTCTGGCTCAAGAAGCCCAGCGACTGCGAGGATCAGGAATACATCGACTTCTATCACAAGATGTTCGGATGGGAAGATCCGCTGTTCTGGGTGCATCTGAATGTCGATTATCCGTTCAACCTCAAGGGCATCCTGTATTTCCCGAAACTCCGCAATGACTTCGGCAAGTACGAAGGTCAGGTCAAGCTGTTCGCGGGTCAGGTGTTCGTTGCGGATAACGTCAAGGAGGTCATTCCGGAGTTCCTGACGCTGCTCAAGGGCGTGATCGACTGTCCTGACCTGCCGCTGAACGTCAGCCGTTCCTTCCTGCAGAATGACGGCACTGTCCGCAAGATCTCCGCGCACATCACCAAGAAGGTGGCGGATCGCCTTTGCGGCTTGTTCAACACCGAGCGCGAGACGTATCAGAAGTACTGGGATGACATTGCTCCGTTCGTCAAGTTCGGCGCGATGCGTGACCAGAAGTTCTACGACCAAGTGAAGAAGGCTATCCTCTACAAGACGACGGATGACCGCTATCTGACGCTGGAGGAGTACAAGACCGCCAACGCCGGCAAGACCGGCAAAACCGGCGAGGACGGCAAGACGGAGCTCAAGGTCTATTATACGAACGACCCGAAGCGGCAGGCGGCGAGCGTCGCGCTCTATACCAGCCGCGGCATCGATGTCGTCGTCATGGATCACATCATCGACAGCAACTTCCAGTCCTTCATGGAGTATTCCGGCGGCGAGGAGGGTCTGACCTTCGCGCGTGTTGACGCAGATGTATCCGGTCTTGTCGAGGACTCCGAGGAAGGCAAGGAACTGAATCAGGAGACGCTGCAGGCGATGTTCCGCAAGGCGCTGGGCAAGGATGACCTGCCCGTGCAGCTGCAAAGCCTGTCCGATGCTGACCTGCCTGCGATGGTCACAGAAGACGAACAGATTCGCCGCATGAAGGAAATGAGCCGCCTGTACGGTCAGTCCTTCGACATGCCTGACCGCTTCACGCTCGTGCTCAACCGCCGCAACGCGACCGTTCAGGCGCTTGCCAGCCGCGATGCTGACGACGAGCAGACGCAGATGCTCTGCCAGCAGCTCTATGACCTCGCGCGCATGAGCGCTCAGCCGCTGGAGGCAGACGAAATCACCGCATTTATCAAGCGCAGCCAGAAACTTGTTGCCATGGCGGTGAAGTAAGCCCATATTCAAGGGGACAGCACAATTTGATATGTACCCAGTTTTCTGGACACGGTCATTTTAAGTGAACAATTAGGGCAATACCGCACAATTCGGCGGCACCGCTGAACATGCCTTTTGCGCCATCTGCGGCTTGCAAAAATCTCGATTTACATCCAGTAAACCTTCGATTTTTGCAATTGCATCTGACACAAAATTCATTGTTCATCGTACCACCTCATTTGTGCGGTATTACCTTAGTAATTCATCATGGATGCTTCCCTGAATTTAGAGGGAGGCATCCATTTTGTTTTGCTCCAACTTCGTTTGTACGCGGTCAAACAAATCCTGCGGAACGATAACAGGAATGCCGTCCGGCACAATGATGTCACGATATTTGAATTCACCGATATACCGCCGATTATGGAGCAGTAATATCATATGTTTGAAACTGCACACGCTTGGTGTAATCGGTAAAATCGGGCAGCAGCAGGCGATCAGAGAGGCGCTCGCCGTTCAAATACGGGATATAGCAGCCCATGGCAGTCATATAGGCGGTCGCTTTGCGAACGGGCCTCTCTATGGTAAATTCTTTTCGGATATAGGATGCCGGTTGCTGCGTCTTTGGATCGAATTTTTGAGTTTCAGGTTTTATCCATTGGAACTTCATATAGGCACCTCAAATACTCATGCATTGAGCATGGCAACCAAACCGTCCAACTGCTCGCTCGACATCATGCCGAAGCTGACCAGAGCACTGAGCGGCATTTCCTCCATCATTGCCGCTGCCAGTTCGCTGCCGCCCTCGCCAAGAGCTGCCGCGTCGTTCGAGGTCGCACCTTCGTACTGTACTGCCGAGAAGATCATGGCCGCTTTCGGATTGCCCGCCAGCTCGCCGAGGGAGGTATCTCGCGTATAGACCATGGGAATGGCTGTTTTTGTCGTATAAGCGATCTCGGTTTTCAGCCGGATGTCTCTGGACGAACTGCCGATTTCTACCGTGTAGAAGCCGCTCTCGGCAAACCAATCGTCCAGCCGCGTTTCATAATAGGCGAGACTTTGCTTATCGATTCGGAAACAGACTTGCTTGCTCTCGCCCGGAGCCAGCCGAACCTTTTCAAAGTCTTTGAGCTCTCGCACCGGGCGCTGCACCTTGCTCTTCTTTGCGCCGATGTAAAGCTGTGCCGCCTCTGCGCCCTCCCGGTCGCCCGTGTTCGTGATGGTGAAAGAGACCTCGACAGCTTCTCCCTCGTCAAATGCATCCTTGGATATGGCAAGGTTGCTGTAAGAGAAGCTGGTATAACTCAGACCGTGGCCGAAGGGGAACAGGACGCCCATCTTCTTTTTGTCGTAGTAACGGTAGCCGACATAGATGCCCTCGCGGTAATGCGCTACGCCGCGCTCGCCGGGGAAGTTGAGATAGGAAGGGTTGTCCTCCAGCTTGACGGGAAAGGTCTCGGCCAGCTTGCCGGAAGGATTTGTCTCACCGAACAGGATAGAGAGCGTCGCCTCGCTTACTCCGTCGCCGCCAAGGTACATTTCGAGGATCGCGGGAATGTCACCCGCCCACGGCATCTCCACCGGTGAGCCGTTATGCAGAACAACGACGGTGTTTTTGTTCGCTCTGCCCAGTTTTTCAATGAGTCGGTTCTGATTTTCGGGGAGGGAAAGGTGCTTTCGGTCAACGCCCTCCGTCTCGAACCGCTCCGGCAGACCCGCCAGAATGACGACCGCGTCGCAGCCCTTGGCGGCGTGAAACGCCTCTGCCTCCAAAACTTCGTCCGGCTCGGTTTCGCTCAAATCAAAGCCCTTTGCGTAGACCACATTCGGGTCGCTGTCCAGCAGCTCCAGTACGGACGGGACATAGGTGGAGTTGATATGGGAACTGCCGCCGCCCTGATACCGCGGCTTTTCTGCAAAGCCGCCGATGAGCGAGAGCTTCATTCCTTTGCGGAGCGGAAGGACGCCGTCGTTCTTGAGCAGTACAGCGCAATTTTTTTCGATCTCCACCGCAGCGCGGTAATCGGCCTCGCGGTCAAATGTCGCGTCCGGGCTCCGATACGTTTCTACGGCGGCTATCCATGTCAGAATACGCTTCACCGCTGCGTCAAGGGTTTCCATCGGCAGGCTGCCGTCCTCCACCGCTCTTTTTACCTTTTCATTGTTTGCCTGCGATGAGGGGCTGCCGGGCATTTCCAGATCGATCCCAGCCGCAAGGCCGATCACCCTGTCCTTGATCGCACCCCAGTCTGTGACCATAAAACCATCAAAACCCCATTTGTCCCGGAGAATGCCGTTGATCAAATCCCCATTCTCTGCGCCGTAAGAACCGTTGAGACGGTTATAGGCGCACATGATGCTCTGCGGCTTCGCTTTTTTGACCGCTCCCTCGAAGCTGGCAAGATATATCTCGTGGAGCGTTCGCTCGTCCACGATGGAATCCCCGTTCATACGGCGGGTCTCCTGATTGTTGGCGGCGAAGTGCTTCATGCAGGCCGCGACTCCCTGAGCTTGCAGCCCCTCGATATAGCCAGTTGCCATCTCTGAGGAGAGATAGGGATCTTCAGAATAGTATTCAAAGTTCCTCCCGCACAGCGGAGAGCGTTTGATGTTGACGCCCGGTCCCAGCAGCATGGCAATCCCCTCGGCCTGACACTCGTTTCCCAGAACTGAGCCTATGCGTTTTGCAAGACCACGGTCAAATGAGGCGGCCACAGCGGAGGAGGTCGGGAAACAGACCGCCTTGATGCTTTGGTTGATGCCGAGGTGATCCGCCTTATCGTCCTGCTTCCGCAGGCCGTTCGGTCCATCGCACATCATGACCGTGGGAACGCCCAGCCGCTCCACAGCAACGGTGTGCCAGAAGTCTGCGCCGGACAGCAGGCTGACCTTTTCCTCCAGCGTCATTTCATGGATGATGTTTTCAATATTCGCGTTCATGTTCGCGCCCCCCTTAAAATGAGAGTAATTTCATGGGATTGTCCACGGTGAGCGTATGCAGATGCTCTGCAATCAACGGGTCAGTTTTCGCTTTTTCCGCGAGAAATACGGGGAACGCCGTATAGCCCATGCCGCCGTTTTGCACGCCGCCCGACTTTGCCATGAAATCATGGCCAAGGGTCATGTATGGTGCGTATCCGGTTGCGAGCAGTTCGGAGAGCATTTGATATCGGGCAAGCATCCCAAAATCACGCTCTGGTTCTTTTTCTCTTCCAACGCCCCAGGTGTCGAGCCCGATATGGAAGCCCATATCCATGAGTTTTTTGGGGAACTCCGCGTCGTAGCCACCGTGCCCGATGATTGCCGTGGGGTTCCCGTTGCCGAGGCCATAGCTGTCCATATGGCAAAAAATGACCTTTGCCGGGTCGATTTCAATCTCATTCTTCAGATGCTCGGCCAAAGCAAGGATATGTACCTGCCGCACGGGGAACTGCGTGTGGATATGGAGACTCATGCCGTATTTCTTCGCCGTTTTCGCGCAGGCGTCGACCGCCATGGTTTCTTCCGGGCAAATCGCGCCGTCCTTCAGCGCCGAAACCGCGCATTTGAGAAATCCGGGGCGGGCATCCCCGCTTCCGTCGCCCTGCTCCAAATAGACTTCCAACTGATGAATCATGCCTGTCTCACCTGATTTCAGCAGTTTTTTAGGAATGGAAGCCTTGATGTAAAAGCCCGCGCAGGCGAGGATATGGATGCCGCTCCGCTTCGAGAGAGCGGCGATTTCCTTGAGCGGCCTTCCCGTGGGGAGCGGGCTGCAATCGCAGAGAGCGTGACCTCCCGCGTCATGAAACGCCCTCAGTTCGTTTGTGTAATACGCCATGTCGCTCAGCTTGCTTGCCGGGTTGCTTCGGGGAAAGTGCATGGAGGACAGTACACCCGTTATACTGGTCTTCGGCATCTCCACGATGTCCATCCCGGCTCGCCGCGCCGCTTCGCGCTGAATGTCAGCGCCGCCTTCATAGCCGTTTATTCCCCGCATCGTATCGGGGCCGGAAAATAACAGGGCTTTTCTGAGAACACTTGGGCGGAACAGCGTGTGTTCGTGAACGGAGGTGTAGCCCAATTCCTCCGGGGCAATGTCACCGCATACGGTTCGGATGATCGACATGGTGCGCCCCCTCGGTCAATGTTTTTCGGAAAGCCAGCGATTTGAGATCCACTTTTCCCTCTCCCTTATAAATCAGGAACAGAGCCTTTACCCCTTGCACGCGGAGATCAGTACCCGTTTCCTGCCATGTGTCCGAGGGATGCACGGCAACGTTGCCGATTTCTTCATCGTCTGCTTTGACGATAAATTGGCCTTTTCCATTTCCTTTGACGCAGAGGGTCAGCCGAGCATCGCCGTCGAACTGAAAATACTTATACCCGATTAGCGTGCCGTCGCTGATGTCCGCAATGATGCGCTCCCCGTTCTTGCAGGTGATATAGGGAACGTCATCTTTTATGCCGTCCACCTCAATGTGCGGCATCCTCCCGTTCGTGAGATTGCAGGCGATGGGAGCGGGATATTCCCCCTCGGCGGGCAGCGGGCCGTCGTCCAGCCCGTAGGAGGTCATTTCGACCTGCGGGATCGTTCCGCCCGGGGCGATTGTAATTTTCTCCGCGCACCCCTGCCGGCTGTAGCAGGTTTTGTTCGTGTGCCGGTGGTAGAATATATACCACTCGCCGCCGATGTTCTCTATACTGCCATGGTTGTTGCCGGTGATGGCGAGACGATCCTCCGCTTTCCTTCCGTGGAAACCGATGTCCCCGTTGGACACGATAACCCCGCAGTAACGGAAATCGCGGTCGGGATATTGGCTGATGGCGTAGCATAACTCGTGGTTGACCTGCGAGGAATAGATGAAGTAGTAGGTGTCTCCGATTTTTCGGATGGAGCTGGCCTCAAAAAATGCATGACCCTCGAACTGCGTCCCTGCGGCGTCGAGCTGCCCCGGCAGAATGCGGGTCGGTTCGCTTGTTACTGTCAGCATATCGTCGGCCAGCGTCACCGTGAACGCACCCTGGATGCCGTCCGACTCGGCGTCAAGCTGCTCCGCCGTCTTGCCGAACATCTGCATCTCCATGGGACGAAGCTGCTGCTTCACGGTTTCTGCCATTTCGGGCGGCAGACCGTTCATCTTCGCACTTCCCATCGCCCAGCCGTAGTAGAGACGGATCGTGCCGTCGTCGTTGATGAGGCCGGGGTCAAAGGTGATTTTCCGGTCAAAAACCGAACCGTCCGGGTTGCGGAGAGAACCGTAATATTCGTATTTTCCGGCGGGTGTGTCGCAGACCGCCACATGGATAGGCGAGGTGAAGCAGCCGCCCGCCATCGCGTAGTAGAGGTAGTACCGCCCGTCGTTTCCCCGCACCACGTCGGGGGCGTACATATATTTGCGCTTTTCGTCCCGGTTCGGGTCCTGCTCGGCGCGGTAAATCACGCCCTCGCAGCGCCAGTCGGAAAGGTCGTCCACCGGGGCGGACCAAACCTCATAGTCCAGCATACAGAAGGTATCGCCGCCCTCCTTGTCATGGGAGCCAAACACATAGACGCGGTCGCCGAACACATGGGGTTCCCCATCCGGGATGTAGACGTCCAGCGGGAGATAAGGGTTAAAGACCTGCTTCTTCATGTCTGGGATTCCTCCTTATTGCTTTCAATGGGGATCTGCGCCTTGCCTGTGGAGCTGCCATCCGAAACCGTCACCGTCACCGCGCCGTCTGCGCCTGCCCGTACCACGGTCAGCGCACGGCCATAGTAGGAAACACAGCGCCCGGAGCGGTAGTCGTCCTCCGTGCGCGGATTTGCGCTGCCAAAGGCCAGAAGCTCGCCGTTTTCTACGGAAACGGTCAGCACCCGGTCGTCGTTGGATTCGACGATCCCGGTTTCGTCTGCAATGGACACCGGAACAAACAGCACCTCGCAAGGACGAGCGGCAGCCTGTTCAAACTGCGGAACAGGATGTGCCACACCCGCGCTTTTGAGAATTGTCCGTCCGGCTTCACTACCCGAGGCGGTATAAGCTACCGCCTCCAGCGTTCCGGGGGCATACCCCAGTTGGAACGAGGCAATGCAGTCCTTGACTTTCTTCTTGACGACGCTTTTTCCGCCCAAGAAAAGCTCGACTGCCGCGGCATCGGTGTACACCTCCACCACCGCTTTTTCCCCCTCGCAGTCCTTCCACGACCAGCTTGGGATCGCGTTCGTGCCGCGCCAAGTCTGTTTTGCGGGCTGGACGCCGTGATGGTTGACCGGCTGCACGGCGATCACCGGCTCAGTAAGCAGTCCCCATGCCGCCTGCGCCAGATAGAGTTCGCCGGTAGGATTGCCCAGCAGGTCGATCGCACCCACATCGCCCAGCAGCCACGGGTAGGGCTTATTGAAGCTGCGTCCGTCCTCGGTATAAGCCCACGCGCCGATGCCGGCTTCTCCGAGATAGTCCCAAGCCGTCCACATGAAATCGCCGATGAGCGCGGGATACTGCTTCACCATACGCCAGTTTTTCACAATATCCTGCGGGAAGGTCTCGGAGCCGACGATGACCCGCTCCGGGTGGAGCTTGGCGTCCTTGGCGTAGCGGCCGGATGCATAGTTATACCCTGCCACATCTACGATGTCCATAAGCGGTGAGATCAGGGTGTCGACCTTTTTTGACCCGGAGGATCTGTTCATACCCGTACCGATGGTGGACGCCATCATGTTGAACATCATAGATGAGTTCATGGGCTTCGTGTCAGGTGCTTCCTCGGAAAACTGAAATTTTCCTTCTCTTGCGCGCATCAGCAGCATGAGGTTGAAGCCGCCGGTCACAAGACGGCCGCTATCCAGACGGTGGAGCGTGTCGGTCAGTTCCCGCGCCAGTGACAGACCTTTTTCTGATGCCGGTTCCGATACTTCATTGCCGATAGAGTACATGAGGACGCTGGGGTGGTTGTAATCCTTTTCCACCATGGACTCCAGATCGAAGCGCCAATTCTCTTCAAAGTCAAGGCCGTAGTCATAGGTGTTTTTCCGCTGATACCACATATCCCACGCTTCGTCGATCACATAGACGCCATAGTAGTCGCAGGCGTCCAGCAGCGCGGCGCTGCATGGGTTGTGTGACGAGCGAATGGCGTTGAAGCCTGCCTCCTTCAGCATCCTCACCTTGCGCCATTCCGCCTCCGCATAGGCGCAGGCGCCGAGGATGCCATTGTCATGGTGGACACAGCCGCCCCGCAGCAGAACATTTTTCCCATTGACATAGAGACCGTTATGGTCTTTGGAGATCATGCGGACGCCAAAGGTCACTTCCTCCGTGTCCATGGTTTCCCCGCGCTCCGTCAGCGTGACCTTGCAGCGGTAGAGATACGGCGTTTCGTCGCTCCACAGCTTGGCGTCAGGTATATTGATCGAGCCGGGTGCGCCGGTGGCGACGAGGGCGTCGCCGTCAAAAATCTCGACGCGCAGCTCACCGCCCATGGCGTTTGCCTCCACCTGAATGGTGGGCGGTGTAAGCGCGATCGTTGAAATGCGGACGCTGCCCGGAACGATGTGCGTTTCTCCGCCTGTCAGCATCCATACCGGGCGATAGATGCCCGTGCCGGAGTACCAGCGGGAGTTGGGCAGCTCGCTGTTGTCCGCCGTGACCTTGATCGTATTCTCTCCGTCGATCAGGTATGGCGCGGCGTCCACGGAAAAAGCCGAGTAGCCATAAGCGCAGCCGCCTGCCGCCTGCCCGTTGATCTCCACCTTTGCCTTGCGATACACGCCCTCAAACAGAAAGCGGACGGAAGTTTCTTCCGGGCGGGGAAAATGTTTTTCGTAGACGGCGACGCCGCCTTGGTAGTACCCGGTGGCGCTGCCGCCGGGGGAGGACGGGTTTCGGCCCGCTTCCAGCATGGCATCGTGGGGCAGCGTGATCTCCCGGCCGTTATATTGCCAGCCTTCGCAGAAACTTAACTTTTTCATCCGATCTTTACCACCTCTCCCGGTGTGATGCCGTTTTCATTGATGCTGTCCACAGCGGCAAAATAGGGTTCCCCCGCGTTGACGAAGCTGAAATTCAGATGATTTTCCGCAACCTGCCAGCTCCCATAGAGTTTATCCGGGGAGATGCCGTAACGCACATTGTAGCGGGTCGCGCCTTCGACCGCATCCCAGTCCAGCAGGATATTCAGCGGCCCATCATACTTGTGCCGCACGGCTTTGACCGCTGCCGGTACTGCGCCGTTGCCTTTGCCGAATACCCGGAAGCCTGACACGGCGGGGACACCCCCGAAAGGCAACTCCATGTGGGAAAGGCGCAGGAAACGCAGCTTTGCGGGCGTTTCGAGACAGAAGAAATCGTGGCAATAGTCCGTCTCCGCCTCCCGGAGATCGCGCAGGACGATCCAAGTCTCTCCGTCCTCGGAGCCCTCCAGCAGATACCTTGTCCGCTGGGGCTGAACATAGATCTTCCGGCTGCCGATCTGGTTCTTAACCATGTCGGCTTCCTCATGGGAAAGCTGATGATCCGCGAAATTTACCTGTATCGCGTGGAGTGTTTTCGCTTCGCCGAGGTCGAGAAGCAGGTATTGATCCGCGCCGGCGCATTCCGCCGCCCACCATGTGCGGACGTTCTCGTTTACGGTGTTTTCCGGGGCGCAGCCTGTCTGGGCAGAGGAGGCGCTGGCTTTGCCGTCAAGCAGCATCCAGCCCATCTTTTCGCCCGATTCCACATCAAAGGGATAGTCGGCCAACGCCTGATCGCAGTGCATGACGCCGCTCTCGTCAAAATCGCAGGGGAACAGCCCGACGCGGCGTTCAAACTTCTCGTTTACCCCGATGAGCATGGTGGAGATGTGCCACCATCTCCCGTTTTTGTCCTGAAATGTGCTGCCGTGACCTGCGGCGGTCATAAAGCCGCCGGGGACAGCGGAGAATGGATTGTGCCGCTGGTAGGTAAAGGGTCCGAGCGGCTTGTCGCTCACATAGACGCCGTTGCCGTAGACATTGAACTCCGTGCCGGGGGCGGCGTACTGAAAATAGTAGCGCCCGTCGTGCTTGGTCATGTATGCGCCCTCGATAAAAGGGCCGGTGCCGAGGGCAAGCGCCATCATCTTTTCCATGTGGGTTTCGGGCTTTTTTACCACGTTGTTTTCACCCTTGCGCTCCCAGCCGTGGGATTTCGGATTCCCCGCGATGATCTGCACTTCTTTGCCGATGGGCGTCAAGGTCTTGCGATCCACTTCCACCCCGTGAATGGGCTTGGTAGAACAGCCCCAATAAAAGTACACCCGCCCATCGTCGTCCTGAAAGATGTTGGGGTCCCACCAAGCAAAATTTTCCGGCATGGGCTGAAACGGCTCATTCAGCGGGTCGGCGCTGGTGTAAAAGCTGCATTTCGTGTGTCGGCTGGCGGAGAACACCACCTTGCCGTCCACGACGCGCACGTCAGGAGCGTAGTCGTAGATGGGAAGCTCCGGCGTTTCGTGGAACTGCCAGTCCGCGAGGTCGTCCGAGTACCAAAAGCCGCCCGACATGGATACGAACAGCAGATATTTGTCCCTCCACAGCAGCATGGTTGGGTCCGCCCCCTCGCGGGAAAGGCTGGGACGCCCGCCCTCGATGCGGTTTTGATAGCGGTAATCCAAATTTAAGGGGTTGCAAATGATTTTAGGCATGGCTCTTTCTCCTTTCCATTTCTTCTCGGATGGCGGGCATTTCTTTATCCAACTTGTGAGGAATTAGGCAGAGGATGTTGACGGCAGGGCCGATCACACTCAGCCCCAGCGCCATCACGATCAGGAGTGTTTGCAATTCGGCGCTCTGCGGTACCCAGCTCCCGTCAGCGGCGGGCGGAACATAGTTGAACGCCGCGAGACCCATATTGACGATGCCCGTGCCGATTCCCGCGCTGATGGTGTTCACAATGCTGTAAATGGAAACAGTCAGACCGTCACAGCGGAAGCCGCTCTTATACTCCACATAGTCCATGGCGTCTGCCATGAGCGCCGTGGCGGTATATGTGTTCGGAAGCGCGCCTACTGAGGCGATCATCAGACCGCTCAAAACCAAGACCAGGTTTCTGGGGTCGAGAAGTGAGACAATGCTTCCTATAACGCAGAGAATGGAGCCGACCAAAATGCAGTTTCGCTTTCCAAATTTGCCGACTAACGGCCAGACGAGGAAAATGCCGAAGCCCAACGGAGCCTGCCCCACGGCGTTCAAAACGGTATAGGTAAATCCGTCATTGTAGGTGCCCAAAACCCAATCGCAATAATAGAGACGGCCAACAAGGATGATGCCGTTCAACAGGGTTCCGACCACCATCATGATCATGACCATGACCCAGTATTTGCTATGGATGCAAGCGCGCCATTGCTCCCGCATGGAGTGCATGGAAGCAGGGATGTTCTGCACTTTCTGCTGTTCCGTCACCCGTTCTTTCGTGAAATAATACTCCAAAAGAACGGCGGGGAAAGCGGCCACGCTGAAAATGCAGAACACCATGATCCAAAGTCCGCGGTCAACACCCATAAAAGGACGAACGAACATGGGGAACAGCATAGATACGAACAGGCCGGGGATGATGCAGTTGCCCACATTGTTGAACATGGCCAGCTTATCCCGTTCCTTGGTATCGCCAGTGGAAAGGGGCATCATTAAGGTGTGGCTCATGTTGTAAATGGTGTAGGCGATGCAGTAGTAAAGGTTGTAGGTCAGCGTGATCCAGACGATCTGCGCAGCTTCGCTCGCTTGCGGGACCAACACCAGCAAAATGCCGGAGATGGTCACGGCGGGAGCCGCTACCAGTAGCCACGGGCGCGCCTTGCCTTGCGGTGTGTGAGTGCGCTCGATGATTTGACCCATAAGGACATTTGTAATGGCGTCAATGATTTTGGAAACGATGGGCATGACCACGAGAAACGCCCCGCCCAACAGCCCGCTGACTTTTAGGACATCCGTATAATAGATATTCAGGTACCCGGCGATGACCGCGTTGAGCAGGAGCATCCCGGACGGCCCCAGCAGAAAGCCGAGCCACCGTTCCTTCTTTGTTACATGATCCATCGGTACGCGGGAATCAAGGAATGAATTGGAAAAGAACTTTTTCATATGATTATCTCCTTGCTTTTTTTTCCGAGTGCTCCAAAAAGGCAACCGCCCGTCCGATCCAGCCTTCCACATCGGTTCCGCGCCCTTTGCCGAAGCCGTGGCCGCCGTGCTCTCCGATTTCCAGAACCGCGGGAATGCGCAGGCCATCCAGTACCTTCTTCAGTGCCTCGGAGTTCACCGGAGGGACCGTATCGTCATCCCGGCAGCAGACGATATAAGAGGGCGGATAGTCGGCACCGATGTGCTCTAAGGCATCGTATTCCCGCAGAATCTCGCCGGACGGATCTTTTCCGAACATGGTCTTTTGAAATGCGGCAACGGCTTTATTGTCCGATGCGCCCCACAGCTTCGGCGAAACGGCGGGATAAATCGGGAACAACGCTTCGGGAGCCGGGAGACCATAGGTTTTGTATCCGTGGTTTTCCGTCCCCCACAGGGCCGTGAGGTTGCCGCCGGCCGAAAAGCCGCAGACAATATAGCGGTCGGGATCCACATGAAATTCTTCGGCACGGGAGCGGATGTACCGCAGCGCCGCCGCGAGATCGTCGATAGGCTTCGGCATCAGGCCGCTGCCGCCTACGCGGTAATTGAGGACAAAGGCCGGATAGCCGAGTTCATTGAAAACTTTTGCCACGGGGTATCCTTCGGCGGCGGAACAAACGCTCATATAAGCGCCTCCGGCACACAATACAACAAACGGCTTTCCCGTTTTTTTAGCAGGAAAGTGCAGAAGGTTGACCGACTTCTTCGAGCGGTCGGCGCGGCATTCCTCCCGCGAGTAAACCGGAAACAGATGCGATCCGGTCTGCTCCAGCTCGATAAGGTAATTCAGGCCGTCGACGATGCTTTCCGCATTCCAGTTCATCTTCCCGAAATCTTCGATTTTCATAAAGTCCACGGCATGCTTCATAAGTCCGACGCCGCCGATCAGATACGGAGATGCTTCTTTCAAAGCGGGGATGTGTTTTACTTTCCGAAATCGCATCTCTTTTGTGACGGTTGTTTCCATATAACATTCCTCCTGTTTTGCGGAAAGCCCGTGAAGATCTTTCACGGGCTTTGATGATATTCGAAATTACCGGGTCTCGGCTGCGGCGGCTCTGGCTGCGCGGCGCTCATCGATGTCTTTACGCATCTGCGGTTTGATTTTATCCAGCTTATAGAACGAGCAGACAACAAGTGCAACGGCGAACAAAACCGCGGGGATGACACTTGCGAGCAGTCGGATCATGAGCAGCGCAGATTCCGGCTGTGCGACAGTTTCGCCCTCTACCGCGCTGATAAAGCCGGATGCGTCCAGAAGAAGGCCGAGGACAAATCCGCCGAAGGCGCTGCCGAGCTTTTGTGCCAGACCGGGGATCGTGCCGAGCGTGCCTTCCATTCTCGGGCGACCCTGCCACTCGTTGTAATCCGCGCAGTCGTAGACAAGCAGCGTGCTGAACATATTGATGGGCAGCACACCGGCTCCGCTGAGGATGCCGAGCCCGAGCAGCATGGCAAGATTATCCTTCGCAAACCACACAAGCCCGTAGCCCGCGATGCACAGTGCAAATCCGATCATGCACATTTTCTGCACGGAGAGCTTCTTGAGGATCGCCGGAGAAAGCGCAAGGAATGGGATCATGACTACGGAGGTAAGTCCGATGAGGCTCATGGCGCCGATGTTGTTGACGATATAGGTGTAATAGTATGTCGACACGCCCATGTTCGCCACGAACTGGTAGATCATCGACATGATGGCCACTGGGTAGATGTATTTGTTCTGCTTGAGGCACTGCCAGACTTCCTTCAAATTGATCTTATCCGTACCGGCGTCCACATCGTATTTTTCCGGAATGAAGATGAAGCGGAGCAGACCGATGGTGCCGCAGGGAACGGCAAAAATCAGAATCATCTTGCTCCAGCCGGCG
>CAVANO010000037.1:0-27142 GCA_963590165.1 Anaerovoracaceae bacterium | reverse complement strand
CGCCCACACCTCGAAACGGAATTTCCTGTGCAAGCCCTTCTTCGACATATTCCTTGTAGACCGCTTTGGCCGACTCCCGCATCGCGGCTTCCACTTCCTCCATGTTTGCAAAAACGGTGAATATCGGACAAGCCGAACTTCCCAGCTTCTTTCCGAGATTGCGTGATGTCAGGTGCTCGATGCCCTCGTCACGAACAATCTGCAATGCGGCATCCGCAATCTGCTGTTTTGTAAATTTTGCTTTCGGCGGCATGATAGGTAGATCACCTTCGTTCAAGAACTATCGTTCTATATCATTTGCTCTGATTATACAGTATTGAAGACCGATTGTCAATACTCTGCAGGCGTTTAGAATGAAGTGCCCGGATTCAGCTTGACAGAACAGATTTTTTGCGCTAAACTGGATTCATAAAGACACAAGACATCAAATGCAGACGCAGAACAGCCGAAGGGCTTCAAACGCGGTTGCATTTCATTTTTCAAGAATTTTCACAGAAAGGAGGCACCTCAACCGAATGCAAAACTTCAGCGGACAGAAAAGCAGCGGCATGGAGATCCCAGACGATGCCATTGAAAGAATCGCCCGCTGTCTGCTGCCCATGATCCAAGCGTATTACGAAAGCGACGAAGGGAAGGCAGCACTGGCGGCGTGGAACAAGAAAGACGCTGAAGACACAAGACAAGAAGATACAAAATGATCTGAACGCATGCCTGGGGTATCGCAAAACGCGGTACCCCAGGCGCTCAAAAAGCAATATCCTCGATCAAAACAAGAAATCCGAACCCCTGACCGATCAGTCGAAGGTTCGGATTATCTTCCTTTGGTGGTGCATTGGCAAGTACAACTGTAGCCAGCACGTTGATGTCCGCAGCAACAGTAACCGGAGCAGCGGGTGCAACTGCCTTGGGATTGGCACACGCTGGTATTTTCTTTTCAAAAACCACAAGCAAGAGTGACAAAGATAAAGCCAGTGATAAACCGAGTTGGGCCAACAAGGATATGGTAAATCCCAGTCTCTCTGCTCAGCAAAATGCAACCAATATGATGAATAGCAAGTATGGAATTGGGAAGTGGAAAACCGGTCCAGGCACTGAGTTCAATAAAATAGTTAAGTGGATTCAGCGCAGTTTGTTTAATATGTAAGCAATATTGGGAGGATTACAATGGAAAGGTATTGTTATGTTTTTTATGTAACCCACAAATATTTCGTCACGGTTGATGTAGATGGGGTTGACATTAACGAAGTAAAAGAGATTGGGGTATATTCTTCTCGGCAACTTGCACAGCGTGCAATACAACGCTTTTCCAATCTCCCCGGCTTTTCATCTTACCCCGATGGTTTCTCCATTGCAAGAGAGAGATGTTATTTCCAGACTTCTAACAAAAAAACAGATTTATCGGTCTTGTATTCTCCCTACTACGAGGAATATGTATCGGCGTCTGATTGCGATTATTGCAAGCGTGGAGTCTTCTTCGAGGCTAAAGCTGATGCTGAAGCGGTAATTCAGGAGTGGAAGAAAGCGACTGATGTTGCTCATACCAATGGAGAATATGCGACCATAGATTATGTGTTAGATCAAGATATCAGAATGTGGTCAGAAGGTTTTACAAAATAAAGTGCAGACTGTCTGAAAACACTCAATAATCCTGGAAAAGGAGTCCTAAAGCTACACCGCTTAATGCAAAAAACGCAATTGTCGTGTACAACGGCACGGCATACGTCTATGTCAAGAATTTGCAAGGCGATATCGTAGCGATTCTTGATGCAAGTGGCAATACCGTTGTCAGCTACGGCTATGACGCTTTGGGTGCGCTGCTGTGGCGGACGGGCTCGATGGCGGAAACGCTGGGTAAGGTACAGCCGTTCAGGTATCGCGGGTATGTGTACGATGAGGAGACAGGGCTGTATTACCTGAGGAGTCGGTATTATCATGCGCAGTGGGGACGATTCATCAACGCAGATGCAGAGGTACTTTGTGACTTTACGCTGTGGGATGCCAAGCTCTTCACCTATTGTGCCAATAATCCCATTCGCTATGAAGATACGAATGGCAACGGCCTCTGGGATGCACTTCAGAAGGTTGCCGAGGCCGCATTGGTCGTTGCTGCGGTTGTAATCGGTACTGGCGGTGGAGCTGGGTTTGCCCTCGCTGGTGGTGGCGCATTGGCAAATGCAACTGCAGCCAGCACTTTGGCATCTGCTGCTACGGTAACGGGCGCTGCTGGTGCTACGCTCTTGCTAGCTTCTAAGGCTGGACGTGATTTGTCAGGCTCCAAGCAAAAGAAGGGTACTCCCAGGAACAATCAAGCCCAGAATAAGCAATTTGATGAAGCTGTCCGTCAACTTAGAAAAAACCATAACATCAATATGACACAGGACAAAATTCGGCGTTTACACAATGCTGTTTCTCACCGTGGCTATGATCTACAAGAGATCATTGAAACAGGTTTGGATTTATTTGGAGGTTAATCAAAAATGGAAGCTCAATACAACATCAATATGCTGAAAGGATGTCAGCTCGTTGATATTGGCCGTTGTGCGGACTTAATTTGGTGGATATTTTCTAAAGGAGATAATGAATATAGTTTGCACACACAGTGCGCATGCCGCGTAAAGCAGGGTAAAAATATTATTCTGACCAGAAGCAGTATATACTATTATGAGGATGAAGATGCTGCTGATGCAGGAGATCAAAAAAGAATGTTGTTTGATTATCAACTTCGCCAGACGATTCTTTGTTTGTTGCCGATAACGATTACCCAAATTCGGGAAAGCTCAACTCATGATTTAATCATTGAAGCAACAAACAATATCCAAATTGAAATCTTTGCAGACAATCCAAACGACTATGAGCAATGGCGATTGTTTACTAAAGATAACCCTTCTCCGCATTTGGTTGCATACAATGACCGCATTGCGTATGAATAATTCCAATGTGCTTATCCACTATTATTTCCCAAGGGTATAAGGAAATTGGCTATGATAATTAATTAAGAGGAGCATCCACGCGATGAACGCCATCACACATAAGTATCACAGTTCTTTCCTTATGGTTGTTATGCTCATTGCCGTACTGCTTGCGGTAGGCATCCTACACTGCCGGGTGGTCTGTGCCGAAAATGATCCTGCTTGCATCTCAGGCGCACCTGAAGTGATAATTGACGGCAATCAAAGCTGCCTAGTCAATGCAAACGGCGAGTTCATCATGCCCTATGCGACCTATTCGCTCGAACTGTACAAAATTGACAGCAATCTGTACTGCGTCGAGAAATTCGACACATCGCTGTCGGCGGCACTGTGCGATGCGAACGGACTGATTACCGGTTTTGATTATCTGTTTATCGATGCTACGCCAGTCGGTGACTACCCGA
This sequence comes from Anaerovoracaceae bacterium, assembly GCA_963590165.1. GTDB lineage: Bacteria > Bacillota > Clostridia > Christensenellales > Aristaeellaceae > UBA11524. The sequence goes on along the minus strand of CAVANO010000037.1, from coordinate 23,769 downwards.
TCTTGGCTGGCAACTTCGATGGTGAAAACGGCTTCATTGATGCGAACGGCAAATGGGTGATTCCGCCGTCATGGTATTATGCTGAGCCGTTTTCGGAAGGGCTTGTATATGTTCAGGATGAACAAACTTTAGGCTTTATCGATCGAAACGGCAATTATGTGCTGCAGTACACCTACGATGAGATGCTAACATCTGAATCGTTTTCCGAAGGACGAGCAGCGGCTTGTTTTTCGAACGGTTTCTGGGGTTATATCGATCAGCAGGGCAACATCATCGTTGACAGCATTTATATCGAAGCGTATCCATTTAGCTGCGGCGTTGCATGTGTAGAAGATGAACAGGGATATACATACATTGATAGCAATGGAAACATTATGTCAGAAGTTCGATATGCATTTGCAAGAAACTTTGAATATGGTTATGCGGTTGTCGGGAGCGACAGGCATCAGGTTGGCTTGATTTCAACAGCGGGCGTGCTTGTTTACCCGACAACAGCGTATTCTGTTTCCAGCATTACGCCGGATCATTTGTGCTGGATCAATGCCGACGGCAATGGGTACAACTTTCGATTATATGACCTTCAGTCGGAAGCATTCTTGTGTTCTGAAAAGTATGAAATGCCAACGGATGATGGTTTTCCTTGGAATGACACAAGCTTTATCGTAAAGAAGGACGGACTGTATGGTCAATTGTCGAAGGAAGGTCAACTGCTGTTGCCATGTCAATATGAGTTTCTCTATTTTGACGAACAAGGGAAAATCTGTGGGCAGACCGATTGCGACTGACAGAAGGAATGAACCGTGAAACGAAAATCCAGAATTGCCGGCATTGCGCTTTTGTTGCTTATTCTAGAAGCGGTGCATCAAGGGAATATTGTTGGAACACAAGGAAAAAAGAATCCACGCACCATTTATGACTTTATCTATAATGGCAACCCCGTAAAAAAGAACAGCAAAGCATCACACATCTTACCAAAGGAGGATAACTGAAATGACAGCGCTTGATTTTGTGAAAAATTATATTTTGCATGATAGCCTTATCGACAGTGTTGAGATTCTTGACGCTGGAAGGACAATTGTGCTTTTGATAGACTTTGCGTTTTGGATGCAGAGAGGATACAATGAGACCGATCCTGAAACAGGGTTGCTTAAGGTCACATTCAGTAATGTATCCGACTATAATATTCCTGAAGGGGCTGATTGGGATGAAATTAGTATATTGGAAGCCACAGCTTCAGGTAATACGGTCAAATTCAGTTTGATGAACGATATGACTGATGCATATTTAGAGTTGAGCATTTGCTCAAAGCATATTGTGGCAGAAAAATTCAATCGCACATGATAGTATTTCGAGCAAGAAAATTTGACCATGTAAAAGTCAACGACAAACTGGCGTAGGTATGCTGATTACACATAGCACTTTATAACCGCATCGCTTCGATGCATTCATGGGGCTTGGGGCTGTGTCCCCAACAAGCAAAAATGTCAAAAGTAAAACGTTGACCCTGCTTGCACAATCAAAAATCTCGAATTTGAGATAACACGGGCAAGCAGGGTCATTTTGCTAAAAATGACGATTCGCTTGTTGGGAACACCTTTCCCAAACCCTGTGAATGCAGCGCAGGCGCTGCGGTTATGAAGCGTTAATTGACAGGAAGAAAATACTGCGCAGGCTGCAATCCTCCCTGACCTTTCCAATTTATCCGCAGCAGCGAAATTCTGCAAGTTATGCTATCAAGGCGACTAAACGTGCAATGGCGGCGAAAGAAGAAATGATATTCAGTATAATGTGCCTAAATGCGCAGGATGTTTCTGTGCAGATAAGTAAAAGGAGGTAGACCAATGCGGAAACTATCCCTACTCTTGGCGGCCGTTTTGGCAGTGACGACCACCTTCCCTGCGTTTGCAGAAGGAACTGTTGACGCACCCGTGTACACCACGGACTACAACAGCATGGCAGAAGCCCAGAAAGCGGCTGAAACCTTGACAGCAGAGATTGCTGCCGAGGGCTCGGCGCTTTTGAAGAACGAAAACAAGGCGCTGCCGCTGGCTGGAAATGCGTGGATCAGCGTGTTTGGCGTGACCGAACAGGCGATGGAGGGCAATGGCGCATCCGATAATGTGGATGTTACCCTCTCTGGTGCGCTGGCGGACGCGGGCTTCAACGTGAACCCGGCGCTGCGCAGCTACTACCAGTCCAACTACGCTGTGGCGGGCAATAACAGCTCCGTCGGCAGCGGCAACAGCAACATCGGCAGTGAAGATACCACCTTCAATGCGCAGGTTATAAACTCTTTCAAGGTTTACAACGATGCGGCGATTGTGGTGTTCTCGCGTACTGGCGCGGAAGGCAGCGATGCCAAGCGCGTGATTGCTGAAAAAGCGGGCGTCAACATGCTGGGTGAAAATGATACCGATTCGCATGTGGCGCTGTACACCGACAACGAGGGCAATGCGTACAAGCACTACCTGATGCTGACGGACAGCGAGCGCGAACTGCTCAAACTGGTCGAAGAGAACTTCGATACGGTGATCGTGCTGCTGAACACGTCGAACTACATCGAGACGGATGAACTGAAGAATGATGAGAACATTGATGCCATCATGAACATCGGCCGTCCCGGTGCAGGCGGCCTGAACGGCGTGGCGAAGCTGCTCAACGGCACCATTTCGCCGTCCGGTGCGCTGGTGGACGAGTGGTATTCTGACTTTACCGCCGACCCCACTTGGTACAACTTCGGTGACAATGCCCAGACGGGCGGCTTGACCGGCGGCGCTGGCTCCAACACCTATCTGGATGAAGATGGCGTAGGCGGTGCGACGGGCTCCCTGTACATCTCCGACGGAGAAGGGTTCCACGGCGTAGATTACGAAGAAGGTATCTACAACGGTTACCGCTTCTACGAAACCTACTACACGGACTTGTACAACTACCTTGTGGCGAATCCGGATGCTACGGCCACCATTCGCGGCGTCGAATACAAGGGTACGGACATTGCACAGGCGTGGTTTGACCGCTATGTGGCGTATCCCTTCGGCTTTGGCCTGAGCTACACCTCGTTCACCTTCAAGCAGGGCGGCATCTTCACCGATGCGGCTTGCGAGACGGCGCTGACGGACACGGCTGTCTTCGCTTCCACTGCGGAAAAGGCGGCGGAGGTCAAGACCATCTACGTTCCTGTGACAGTGACCAATACCGGCAAAATGGCGGGCAAGAAGGTCGTGCAGGCGTATGTGACCTACGACGATTACAGCAACCAGAGCGTGACCGAACATGCGGCGGTGACCTTGGTGGGCTATGCCAAGACGGGCGTCATCCAGCCCGGCGAGAGCGAGACGGTTGTCATCGCAATCAACGTGCAGGATATGGCCAGCTGGTATTCCTATCAGGTGCAGTCCGATGGGGAAACGCGCGGCGCGTACATCTTTGAGGCGGGCGAATATACGCTGCGCCTGATGGAAAACAGCCACTTCGACTTGGATACCGACGTTACGGCTGATGATGATGCCTACGAAGAAGTCAAGTTTACGGTGGCGCAGACCATCGCGACGGAGCAGGACGACTTCTCCGGCGGCCAGCTCTCTGCACTGTTCACCGCTGGTGTGAACAACAACGGCGACGGCTACAATGCGGACAGCCAGCTGGGCGACATCAACTACGGCAACATCCGCACGGATGAGATGATGAAGGACGGTTCCGGCATGACCGTGCTGTCCCGCAACAGCGCAATCAGCGCGGATGAAAAGTCTGCGACGGAGAATACCTATCAGGGTGCGGACAAGGACGAGCTTGTGTTTGCAACCAGCAATTACAGCGGTGCGATGGTACCCACCAACCCGCTGGGCGTGGTCATCAACGGCTTCGACCTCTCCTTCCCGGTGGCCCCCACGGCCTCTGATTTGACGTTCTACAACAATGTGCTGAATGCGATTTCCTACTGGGACAACTACAACGTAGCCAGCACCCAGACCGGCGCGCGCGACAACACCGCCCGCTATCAGCAGTATTTTGAAGTGGACGATGAAAAGGGCTATGCGTGGTCGAAGACCGAAGTCCCCGAAAACTGGACGCAGGTCAAGGGTGAGTTCGGCGAATATCCCGTGACGGGCAGCAACACGAACCAGCTCATCAGCAAGAAGGATGAGAACGGCAACCAGCTGGCTTGGATGTACGCCTCCTCCGACAACGCCATTCTGCTCAAAGACATGATCGGCGTGGCGTATGACGATCCGAAGTGGGATGAATTCCTCAACCAGCTGACCTTCGACGAGCTGGCGATGGTGATGACCTACAATGGCTGGGGCAGCGTCTCCATGGCTTCTACGGAAAAGCCGTCTACGACCGCTGCGGACAGCCCCACGAACTACGAATCGACCCACCAGTGGACGTCTGCGGACATTATGGCTGCTACATGGAACACCGACCTCGCGTACAAAGAGGGCGTGATCATGGGCAACCTGATTCTGCTCAAAGGCAACACGGAGTGGCTTGGACCGGGTGCTGACCATCATCGTTCGCCCTTCTCCGGCCGCAACAACGAGTATTTCTCCTCCGACGGCTTGCAGGGCGGCAAAATCTGCGCGGCGGTTGTCAATGGCGCAAAGGAAAAGGGCATTGTCTGCTACCTCAAGCACGTCTTCATGAATGACCAGGAAACCGACCGCGGTGTTCACTTCACTTGGTGCGATGAACAGGCTGTGCGTGAAGTCTATTCCCGCTGCTTCCAGCTGGGCTTCCAAGAGGGCGGCTCCAATGCGGGCATGACGGGCTATGCGCGTCTGGGGGGCCTGTGCAACACGTCCAACTACAATCTGGGCGTCATGCTGTATCAGCAGGAGTGGGGCACGAATGCGCCCTTCACCACCGACGGCTGGATTGGCTGGGACAGCAAGACCTCGCCTGACGCGATGGTTCGCGCGGGCAACCAGACGATTCTGACCACGACCAACATGGAATACCTTTCCGGTCAGACGAATCCTGAAACCGGCAGCACGGTTACCGGCGGCTTCTACAAAGCGGGCGAACAGCTGCCCGACGGTACGGTGGCGGAAGCTGAGGGTGTGTACCTTGCGCAGCACGGCGCGGAAGAAGGCAGCACCGTCTATAAGATCTGCTACACGCAGTGGTACTGGGTGCGTCAGGTCGCGAAGTCGATTTTCTACGCAGAAGCGAATTCCGCTGCGTTCCTGAACGGCTACTGGGATCTTGACCTGAACGGCGAACAGCTGGCGGCGACGCAGGGTGTCAGCTTCAACGGAAGCATCGCGATTGATGCGGCGCTGAACAGCGGTTCTGCGGTGGTGTACAGCATGGCCAGCGGCAAGATTCCGGCGGGTCTGACCTTCAATGCGGCTTCCGGCGCAATCAGCGGCACGCCCAGCGAAGTGGGTACGTTCACCTTTGCGGTGGATTGCCTGATTGACGGCTGGATCAGCAAGACGGTTGTCAACAGCATCACGGTAGCACCCGCGATTGTGGCGAAGGAAGGCAGCGACGACTTTGCGGCGGCACAGGTCGGCAATGAGTTCGTTGCAGAGTTCACCTCCAATGTCATTACGAAGGATGCTTACGATACCCTGACGTATGCCATCATCGACGGTGCGCTGCCGGACGGCGTGACCATGGATGAAGAAGGTACGGTCGAAGGTACGCCCACGGCGGCGGGTGTTTACACCTTTACGGTAGAACTCCACGCCATGAAGGAAAGCACCAACAAGAAGGGCAAGACCGAAGTGTCCGAAACGACGGTCAGCATCGTTGTGACCATGCGCGTTGCGGATGAAAACGGCGTTGTTCCCGGCGCTGAGGACTAATCCGGTAAATGAATAACGGTCTCCCCGGCAATGGGTCACGCTGTTACCGGGGAGACTTTTCAAAAAAAGGAGGCATTTCGATGAAACGGTTTCTCAGCATCATGCTTTTCAGCGCATTGCTGCTCAGCACCTGCGCCTTGGCGGAAGAGGGGCAGGCGACTTTCTACTGGAACTATGACTTCGATGGCAGCGGCGTCGTGAACGACGCAGGCGACGTTGTGACGACGATGGCGTTTGAGTACGGCAAAAACATCTCCAAAGTGTCCGAACCTGAACGCGAAGGATACAGCTTCAGCGGCTGGTATCTGGAAGATGGCGAAGAATACAATCGTCTGGCGAAGTACACGGAAGACGTGAATGTATACGCGCAGTGGAGCACCAAGTACACCTTCGAGGCGGAAAAGACGCAGCTGACTGGGCTGGATTATGACTGCGAAGAAAACTGGGTCTATGATACGGTGACCGAAGGCGGCTTGAAGGTCGGCGTGGCGCTGTCCGGCTCGGCGAACGGCACGGCGATGATTGCGTCCTCGCTCAAAGCCAGCGGCGGGCAGTACGTTGCCGGGCTGGACTACAAGGGCGCTTATCTGGACTTTGAATTTACCTCGGACAAAGCGGAGAACGGTGTGCCGCTGAGTATGCGCCTGAGCGCACGTTTCCGCACCTTGTACATGACAGCAAACGAAAATGCCTCCAAGATTGAAATCCTCGTCAACGGCGAAGCGGTGTCCTACAACCCCATCACCATTGAACGCCCGGATAACGCGCAGGACATGGGCGGCGGCGACTGCGAGGATTACTTCACGACCTGCTTCATCAACAACATTGACATTAAAGAGGGCGACAACCTCATCCGCATCTACATCAATAACGACAGCAGCCGTACAGACGGGACTGTCCGTGCATATGCGCCTGTGGTGGACTGCATTTACCTGACGGCGACCTCTGTACTGACGTTTAAGGAGTATGAAAACTGATGAAGGGTTCAAACAAGTATTTTGCTTCGCGCGGAGTAGGATACTTCCTGATGCTGCCGGTGATTATTTTGTCAGCGGCAGCAATGGTGCTGTACTCGAAGTATGGCGTCAATATCTACGCAACCGAATACAGCAGCAAGCTCTATTTGTGCGGCGGCATGGCCATCGGCTTTGCTGTGCTGAGCATGGTGGTGGATTTGCTGCCGTGGTCGCTTGCGAAGGAATTGGTGAAGCCCCTTTGTGCCGTTTCCTATCTGCTGCTGTTCTATACCATCATGCAGTATGTCCTGACGCAGATTATGTTCCTCGGCGCAGTGGTTGTGGCGATTGATGTGGAGCAGTACAGCCCGCTGATTCCCGGATTTGCCGCCACATCGGCCTGCCTGCTGCTGGGGGCGGTGCTGGCGCTGGCGGGGACGCTGCTGAATGACTGGCGCCCTTGGGCGAAAGATGCAGAGGTGAAAGCATGAGCAAGTTTTGGAGTCGAAAACGCTGGGGCGGGCTTGCGCTGCTGATGGCGTCGGTCTTCGTGATTGTGAGCGGCGGCTATGAAATTGCCATGAGCCAGCGCGGCACCATCAATTCGATGCTGGGCATTCAAACGGCGGAAATCACCTACTCGGATGATGCAGCCTACGATTACTTCGGCGGCGTCTACCAGCAGGGAACGTACACGGGCGACTATGATGCGCTGGTGCAGCGGTTCAACGCGGTGGCGGAAGAAGTGGAAAGCGAAGGGCTGGTGCTGCTGCGCAATAAGAACAATGCGCTGCCGCTGGAAAAGGGCGAGCGGGTCAGCACCGTGCTGTCCGGCGCTTACAATTTCAGCTATGCTACGTCCGGTTCGGGCGGCGCATCCACGGCGGGGTATACAAACCTCAAAGATGCGCTGGAAAATGCGGGCTTAGTCGTCAATGAAGACGCATGGAACTACTATGCCGCTGTTCCCGTGCGCGATGCGAAGCTCATCAATGATGCGCCTTTCAGCGCGATGAGCGACAGCGTCAAAACCTCGCTGGAAGGCACGACGGCGATTGCGGTTGTGTCCCGCACCGCAGGCGAGGGCAGCGATATGCCCTCCAATCGCAGCGACGGTCATGATGGCAGCTACTTGTCCCTGAGCGAGAACGAACTGTCCGTGCTGGATGGCTTGACGCAGCTCAAAAAGCAGGGGAAGGTCAACAAAATCATCGTGATTTTGAACACCTCGGCAACCATTCAGCTGGATTTCCTTGACGGCTTGACGACCGCGAACGGCAGCACCTACGACATTGATGTGGACGCCTGCCTGTGGGTTGGCAATGTCGGCTCTGCGGGCATTCATGCGGTGGCGGGCGCGCTGGTGGGGCAATATGTCCCTTCGGGCAAACTGACGGATACCTATGCAAAAGACAACTTTGCCGCACCGGCAGCCATGCAGCTGCTGTACAACAATGTCGGCAAAAAGACCGCCAAGCGCTTTGCACAGTCCTACGAGGACTATCAGGAAGCGGGTCTGAAAGAATCCAACATGTACTATGGTGTGTATTCCGAAGGCATCTATGTCGGCTATCGTTACTTTGAAACCCGGTATTATGACAGCGTCATTGGACGCGAAAATACAGGCGACTACGATTACGATGCGGATGTAGCGTTCTCCTTTGGCTATGGCCTGTCCTACACGGATTTCGCGTTCTCTGATTTTGCGGTGGCGCAGAATCAGGATGGCAGCGGCTACGACGTGTCCGTGACTGTCACCAACACAGGGGATACCTACACAGGCAAGGAAGTCGTCGAGGTCTACCTGCAAAAGCCCTACACGGCGTATGACATCGCCAATGGCGTTGAAAAGGCGGCAGTCGAACTGGTCGGCTATGCGAAGACCGAAGCGCTTGCGCCCGGTCAGAGCCAGCGGGTTGTGGTCAGCGTCTCCAAGGAGCAGTTCAAGAGCTATGACGCTGAAAATGCCAAGACCTATATCGTCGATGACGGCGATTACTATTTCGCTGTCGGGAACGGCGCGCATGATGCGGTCAACAACATACTGGCGTTCCAGCGTGAAAACGAGCAGAATGCGGCGGTGGACCAGAGCAAGATGGTGGGCAGCGGTCAGGCGGCGCTGGCGGGCAAGGTCACGTTCAGCCATAGCGGCGAGACCTTCGCCATTTCGACCAAAGAAGCAGGGCTCAAAAAAGCAGTTTCCATTCACAAAAATGCGAATGGCGAATATGCCGAAATTACGAACCTGCTTGATGACGCCAACCCCAACAAATACCTTGACCGCAATGTGGTGACATACGTCAGCCGCAGCGACTGGCAGGGCACGATGCCCCATGAAACCATCACCATCACCGCGGCGGAAGTCTACGATGGCTTGCAGAGCAATCAGCCGATTGTGGAACGCAGCGATGCGCAGATGCCCGTTTACGGCAAAGACAACGGAATGCAGCTGGCGATGCTCCGCGGCAAGGCGTACAATGACAGCGACTGGGACAAGCTGCTGGATCAGATGAGCTTCGGCGAGCAGTCTTACCTGATTTCCTGCGGTTACTACCAGACGGTTGTGACGACTTCTGTCGGTCTGCCTGCGACGAATGCTTCCGATGGCCCGACGGGTGTCGGCACGTCCTTGGGCGGGCTTTCTTTCCCCAGCGAGGGTATTTGGGCAGCAACCTACAACGATGATCTGGTGGAGAAGCTCGGCGAAGTCTTTGCGGAGGAAAGTCTGGCGAACGGCAAGCAGAACCTGTACGCGCCCGGCGTCAATATCCACCGCATTGCCTTTGGCGGCAGAAGCCATGAATACTTCTCGGAGGATGCTTTCCTGACGGGGATGATGGCGGCGAGCGAACTGCGCGGGATGCAGTCCCAAGGCGTGGTGGCGACGGTGAAGCATTTCGTCTTTAACGACGAGGAAGACCAGCGCGCAGGCATCAGCATTTGGCTGAACGAGCAGGAAGCGCGCGAAATCATGCTCCGTGCGTTTGAATATGCCCTTTCGCCCGATTACGGCAATGGGGCAAGCGTGATGAACAGCTTTAACCGCGCCGGCACGACATGGGTTGGCGCATACAGCGGTCTGATGGGCATCATGAGCAGCGAATGGGGCTTCAATGGCTTCTGCATCACCGATATGGCGGTAGGCCCTGCGGGAGATTACATGACCTTTCAGGATGGCATTCCTGCTGGAACGAACATCTTCCTCGGCAGCGGCGACGAAACGACGCTGAGTGCCTTTGCAGACAGCGCGACTTTCTGCGAAGCCATGCGCGAGGCGTGCCACAAGATTCTGTATACCATCTGCAATTACAGCGCGGCGATGAACAACATTTCGCCGGATGACATGGTGGGTGCAAGCTCGTGGTGGTGGCGCAACGCCCTCATCGGCGCAGATATGGCCGCTGCGGTGCTGACGGCAGTGTTCACGGCGCTGTGGATTGCAAGCGTGGCGAAAAGCCGCAAGAGCGGGAAAAACACCCTTTAACGACGGGCAAATCTAATCCGGAAGGATTAGGAAATCGCATCAAACAGGGGATAATGACGATGAAAAGCATGAGCAAAAGAGCAGGAATCTTCCTCCGCATTGCAACAGGTTTTCTGCTGGTCATTATCCCCTTTTTGGTGCTGTTTGCGGTGGGAACACTGCTGCCGGAGCAGTACAGCCAAACGTATTACGCACAGCTGCCTGCGATGGTGCAGCGCCTGACGGAGACGGACGGAAAGAAAATTGTCATCATCGGCAATTCTGCCGTCCCGTTTGGCGTGGATTCAGCCCTGTGTGAGCAGCTGCTGCAGGACAGCGGCGAGGACTACGCTGTCTGCAATTTCGGCCTGTACGGGCTGCTGGGCACGAAGATGATGCTTGACTTGTCCAAAGACTGCTTGCAGGCGGGCGACATCGTCATCTTTGCACCCGAACTGACGGAACATACGCTTTCGCTGTATTTTTCCGCACAGGAAGCATGGTACGCCTTGGAAGGCGATATGCAGCTTTTCTGGCGATTCCCCGCGGCAGAACGCGGAAGTCTGCTGGGGGCGTTTCCGTCGTTCGCGGCGGAAAAACTGCGCCGCTATCGCAACGGAGAGCCGGGAGTGCCGAGCGGCGTGTATGCGCGCGAATCCTTCGATGCGCATGGCGATTTGACGACTGCTGACCGCGAGTACAACATCATGCCCGACGGCATAGATGAAAACAACTTGATTGCCCTAACGCCTGCGCTGTTTGACGATGATTTCATTGCATATGTCAACAGCTATGCGGCGGCTTTGCGCAGCCGCGGCGTTCAGATGTATTACGCCTTTCCACCCGTCAATGAAGCGGCGCTGATACAGACGGATGCGGAAAGCCGCTGTGCGTTCTACGACTTTATCCGGGGCAGCTTCGATTTCCCGATCATGAGCGACATGGACAGCTGCATCATGGAGAAAGAATTCTTCTTTGATTCCAACTTTCATTTGAATGCAGCGGGGATGATTCATTACACGGTGCATCTTGTCGAGGACATCAAGAACCAGCTGGGCAATACCCGCAAGACGGAAATCATCCTGCCGGAAAAGCCCATTAAGCCGGATGCCAGCATCGTGGGCGAGGGCGACAACACCTGTGCCGACTGCTTCACCTACATCAAGGATGGCAATTACTACATCATTGACGGCCTGACGGAAAAAGGACAGGAAAGCACCAGCCTGACGATTCCGTATCAGGTGAACGGGCTGTATGTGAAGCGCTTCCTGCCGGATGTGTTCGCGGGCAATACGAAGATTGCAGAAATTACGATTCAGGGCAATATCACCAGCATCCCGAATCACAGCTTCAAGGGGTGCAAGATGCTGAAAAAGGTGATTCTGACGCATGAAAAGCCATCTGACATTTCCGCTGGCTACGGGCTGCTGGATGGGACGAATGCGAAAATCTACATTCAGAATGCCTATGTGAACACATTTGCCAACGACTATTCATGGGGGTATTATGAGCAGAAAATCGTGGGCTATTAAGATTGCGCTCTGCCTGTGCCTGCTGCTGATGGTTCCCCTGTGCAGTGCGGCGGAAGAAGAAACGGTAAGGGTCACCATTGTGGACAGTCTGCTGTTCAAGGCGGATGAACCAAGCCGCAGTGTCCCTGTTGGCGGCGATGTCAGCTTTCGCTTGACGATGCGTGCGGGATACACGGTTGCTTTATGCAGCTATGAGGACTATGAGGTCAGCGGGCAGGACGGAATCTATACGCTGACGCTGCACCATGTTACACGTCCCGGCCGCGTGACGGTGACCGCCAGCGCCGCGCCGCAGGAGGCCAATACGAATCCGACGTTCACCTGCGCGATTCGGTACATCTTCAACGATGGAACGATACGGGAAAAGACGGAGGAATATACGCTGTCCTACCATCTGCGGCCCAATACGCTCAATGGCAGCAGCTTGGAGCGGGATGGCTACACGCTGCTGTGCTGGAATACCCGCGCGGATGGACAGGGAGAGGACATTGGCTTGGGCAGCCGCGTGACGGTTGCGTCGGACGAATGCCTGACGCTCTACGGCAAGTGGGTCAAGTGGGAAGACGCGAGCCACTTCATCACCAGACGGCAGGACGGTGAGCTGGTGCTGACAGGGTATCGGGGCAGTGGAAGTGGGGAGATGCTGGTCATCCCCGGAAAGATCAATGGTTTGCGCGTGACGCGCATTGCCAGCTCTTTTACTACGTCGATGCGCTGCGGGTCGCTGGCCACGCCTGTGCTGGTGCTGCCATCGACCATAGAAGTGGTGGAGGATAACGCTTTTCTGCATTCCGCATTCCGTGAAATCTACTTTTTCGACAGCCTGCGGGTATTTGGAAGCAATGCGTTTCCCAATGCGATTGCCACAATTCATCTCAATGCCGCCTCCGCGCCGCGGCTGCAAAAGGATAATTACAACGTGCGCTTCGCTGATAATCTTGACTTGTTGATTCTCAATCAGGACAAGCGCAAAATGGTTTTCTTTTCTGGATGCTCTATGTGCTACGGCTTTGACAGCCGGATGGCGTCGGAGGCGTTTGCGGACTATGTGGTGGTGGATGCCGGGCTGAATGGGGAGTTCAACGCGCTGTTTCAAGTGCAGTGCATGATGCCGTATCTGGGCGAGGGGGATGTTTTCATTCATGCCCCGGAGCAGAAAAATGCCCATCAGTTCTTCGTCCTTCGGATGGTGGACAGCCGCGTGTACTGCATGGTGGAGGGCAATTACGACCTGCTGGCGCTGGCGGATTTCTCTGACAACGCGCATATGATGGAGGCGTATACGGCGTATGCAGCCTTCCGGCAGAAGTCGGAGGAATGCACCTATGCGGATTACAATCCGATGTTCAACAACTTCGGGGATTATGTCGTCGAGCGTCCCTATGAGGAAAGTACGGAGCTGATGCGGGATGTCTCTTATTCGGAGGACTGGGGATTTGATTTTCGGCTGCTGACGGAAGAAAACATTGCGAATATGGCAGCGGTTTATCAGCAATTGCAGCAGCGCGGGACAAACGTGTATTTTTCATGGGCACCCATGAATGAAAGCGCGCCGAACAACGAAGATGTCCGGACGGCGGGCAAACGCTTTCAGGAAGAACTCAAAGCCCTGCTGGCACCGTATGGCATTCCGGTCATTTCGGAGGTGACGGACTACATTTATCCCGGCAGAAACTTCTATGATACGGACTATCATCTCAACGACTTGGGGGTCACCTTCCGCACCGAACGGCTGATTGCGGATGTGAAGCGCGCATTGGAAGCGGAAGAATAACGGCATATGATTCCTGAAACTGCATGAGGCAGGAAAAATCGCATGGCGGTCATCCGCCGGTGCTGTTCCATTTTGTCGGATTCTATGATATACTATCTGTATCATGAACGCGAAGGGAGCATCTTGCGTGATCAGCATTGCGATTGTTGAGGACGACGACTATTTTGCGTCCACAATCTCCAAGTATCTGGAGCGGTATGCGCGGGAGTATGGCGAGGAGATTCAGCATGTGCGCTTTGCGGATGGATATGCGATTGTTGATGGGTATAAGGGCGGCTATGACATCATTCTGATGGACATCGAGATGGGCTTGATGAACGGGATGGAAGCCGCAGAAGCGATTCGCAAGGTGGATGATGAAGTGACCATCATTTTCATCACCAACATGGCGCAGTATGCCATCAAGGGGTATGCCGTGAATGCGCTGGACTATGTGCTCAAGCCTGTGAGCTATCCGGCTTTCGCCGAGAGCCTGAAAAAGGCAATCAGCCGAATTGTTGGGAAAAAGAAGCGGTTCATCACCGTGAATTACCGCGATGGCATGGTCAAACTGTTTGCGTCGGATATTACGTTTGTGGAGAGCCACGGTCATCGGCTCACGTTCCATACGCAGGGGAGCGCCTACGAGAGTACGGCCTACGCGATGAAAGAAATCGAAGCCAAATTGCAGGACTGCGGTTTTCTGCGTGCGTCCAGCGGGGTGCTGGTCAATCTCAACAAGGTGATGGGCGTAAAGAACGGCTATGTGGAGGTCGGCGGCCAATTCCTGCCGGTCAGCAGAAGCCGGAAAAATGAGTTTATGGCGGAGCTTGTCAGAAGAATGGTGGAGTAACATGATTAAAATCTTGGATATTCCTAAGATTTATACCGCAAATGCCGAGTTTATGGCGGTGCTGGCGACAATTCTTGTGTACAGACTGTTTTTGCCGAAAAAGCCGCTGAAATGCCTGCTGGTGCTGGCGGAGCTGGGCGCGTGCTATGGGCTCATCCGTGTTTTTCAGCTGATTTGTCAGGAGCATGATGACTTCATCTGGCTGGCGGCGATGGCGTGCGCTGTGCTGACGATGATTGTAACCATCAAACTTGTGCTGGACATGAAATGGCGTGTCGCCTTTTACATCGGGGCGCGAACCTTCATGTGGGCCGAGCTGGCAGCATCTTTTTCGTGGCAGGTATGGCATTTCTACACCTTTGCGCGCGACGAAGCCCAAAGCGCAGGATTTGGCATGGTGTTTGCGCTCACAGTCAATGCCATCATGCTGGCGTGCTATTGCTTTTTGGAGAGCAGACAGCTTCCCAAGGAAAAGAACAATCTGAAAGTGACAGCTTCCTATGGCAATGTGGCGTTTGCGTGGACAATTACGCTGCTGCTGTTTACACTGTCCAATCTGAGTTTTCTGCTGCGGGATAATCCTTTTTCAGGCACTTCTGTCACCGATATTTTCTATATCCGCACGCTGTCGGACATCGTCGGCGTGGTCATGGGGCAGATGTTCCATTTGCAGAAATGCGACACGGAGCGTCGCGAAGAGAATGCGGCCTTCCAAACGGTCCTGCGAAATCAGTACATTCAGTTCCGCGAATCCAAGGACAACATTGAGATGATTAACCGCAAGTACCATGATCTGAAACATCAGCTGCAAATTCTGCGCGAAACCAGCAATGAAGAGGAACGCGCAACGTACATTGATGAAATTCAACAGGGGATTGAGCGCTACGAAGCCGAAAACAAGACGGGCAACAATGTGCTGGACACGGTGCTGGCGTCCAAACAGAGCCGCTGCCTGAATGAGCATATCACGATGACGGTCGTCGCAGACGGCACGCTGGTCAATCGGCTTTCGGTCATGGACATCTGCACCATCTTCGGCAATGCGCTGGACAACGCGATTGAATATGAATTGAAGGTCAAGGAGCAGGAGAAACGGCTGATTCATGTCACGCTGACGGAAAAGAACGGTTTTGCGTGCATTCTGGTTGAAAACTACTATGAAGGTTCTGCAATCAGCAATGGCAGCCTTCCGGAAACGACCAAGCACAACAAGCAGTATCACGGCTTTGGACTGCGCAGCGTAAAATATACCTGCGAAAAATACGGCGGCTATATCAATACAGGCGTTCGCGACGGCTGGTTCCGCTTGGAAATGATTATCCCCAAAGCATGACGGATACCGCCAAATAGGAAACAAATCAGACAGCTTGTGCAATGCGCGGCTGTCTTTTTTCTTTGCATGATAGGATGAGTTATGATGCTATTTTTGTGTTCAATGGAAAGGAGTATGCCAGATGACCCCTGCGAACCGAAGCCTTTTTTCCTGCCTGCGGGAGACGGCGGAACGATGGCCGGAAAAACGATTGCTGAGCGATGGAGAACGCTGGCTTCATGCAGACGAAGTGCTGGAAACCGCAGCGCGCATCGCAGCCGCCCTGCGTCGAATAGGAATCCAGCAGGGCGACGCGGTGTCGTTCCGCTGTAAACGCACGATGGGCGCAGCGCTGATGATTTTTGGCCTTCGCGCAGCGGGTGCAGTTGTCCTGCTGATGGATCCGCGGCAGGACGTGAACGAAACGCTCGCAGAGACGGAAACGCGCATTCCAGTGCGCTTTGCGATTGAACAGGAAAGCAGTACGGTGTTTCTCGTAACTGCGTGGGAAGGGGATGGCGTGAGCTGCCGCTTGCCTCTGCTTTCCCTGCCTTCCGCCTCGTGGAATCGCAGCGATACAAGCGGCGATCATCCGGCGTTTGTTATCTTTACATCCGGCACGACGGGCAAGAGCAAGGCGGTTGTCCTCAGCGACAGCAGCTTGGTGAACAACCTGCTGGATTCGCAGCCGCTGGGGGATTATCGGCAGGACGACTTGGCCCTTTGCGCATTGCCGCTGCATCATGTATTTGGACTGGTGCTGCTGGCAGGCATTGCGGTGCTTGGCTATGGACTGTGTATTCCGGCGGAAACCGATGCGGAAAGTCTGCTGACCCTGATTGCACGGCAGCGCCTTACGCGCATGAATGGTGTGCCGTCGCTGTATCAGGCGCTGGCGGCCAAATGCGATGCGTATGATATTTCCTCGATGCGTTCCGGCTTTATCGGCGGAAGTCCGATGACGGAGAAACAGTATGCAGATGCTGAAAAAAAGCTCGGCATGACGCTGATTCCAGTCTACGGCATGTCGGAGTGCATCGGCATTGCCTGCGGTTCGGCGGCGATGCCATTATCGCTGCGCGCGCAGAGCGTCGGGCGGTTCTATGCCATGAATACGGGGAAAATTCTCCGCGAAGACGGGACAGAAGCCGAACCGATGGAAGAAGGCGAAATCTGCGTGACTGGCCCCGCGCGAATGCTGGGGTACTATGGACACATGATGCCCCGTGATGAACTGCTGCACACGGGCGATATAGGCTATGTCGATGCGGATGGGTATCTGTATGTGACAGGGCGGAAGAAGAGTATCATCATCCGCAATGGCAATAATCTCTCGCCGCGCAGAATTGAGGAGGCGCTGCTGTCTCTTCCCGGCATCCGAGAGGCGGTTGTTGTCGGTCTGCACGATGGACAGCAGGGGGAAGTCCCTGCGGCGATGCTGGTGGCGGACAGCACAATGCCTGTCCCTGAACCCAAATTGAACAAGAATGAATTGCCCGTATGCTATCATTATGTGGACGCAATCCCGCTGACCGCCAGCGGAAAACCCGACCTTCAGCGCATCCGGGAGGTGCTGACAAGATGCAGGAATGGATGATTCTGCAATCGCCAGCACTGCTGATGCTGTATGGTGGCGCGCTGCTGTGCTTTCTGGCGGCATATAAGCGGCAATCCAGCGGGCTGACATGGATGGGCAGTGTACTGAGCGTTGCGGCGACCACCGCGCTATTGCTCATGGGCGGCTCGCTGTGGGAGGCCGCGGCGTGGCTTTCGGGCCTGCTGCTGGTGCTGATGAGAGGAGAAGGAAGATGAATTTCAATTCAGGCGCTTTCCTGCTCTTTTTACCGATGGCCGTTGCTGTCCATTGGCTGCTGCCGCATAAGATGCGCAAATACTGGCTGCTGGCGGCATCGTATTGCTTCTATATGTATGCCAATCCGGCACTGATTGGACTGCTGCTCTTGTCTACGGCGGTCGATTACGCTTGCAGTTTAGGGATGGAGAGAAACCGCGGCAGCCGCAGAACCATGAAGACGCTGCTGATGATCAGCATTTGCATGAATCTTGGGCTGCTGTTTACATTCAAGTATTTTGACTTTTTCGCGGCAAATATCAATCAGCTGTGTGCCTTGCTATCGCTCCCTTATCGCGTGCCGCAGCTGGGGCTGATTCTCCCCATCGGCATCTCTTTCTACACCTTTCAGACAATGAGCTATACCATTGACGTGTACCGCGGAAAATTTCATGCCGAGAAGGATCCCGTCCTGTTTGCATTGTATGTCGCCTACTTTCCGCAGCTGGTGGCAGGACCAATTGAGGCACCCGGCGACCTCATGCCGCAGTTGAAGGCGGAACATTCCTTCAATTGGGATGACATGGCGGCCGGTTTTCGCTTGCTGCTATGCGGCTTCTTTCGCAAATGCGTGGTGGCAGACCTGTGCGGAATCTATGTGAATCGCGTCTTTGCAGCGTTAAGTGCAGCCAATACGCTGGCGGTGGTTGGCGCAGGCGCATTGTTCTGCATCCAAATGTACTGCGATTTTGCCGGGTATTCTGAAATCGCCGCCGGATGCGCCCGGATGCTGGGTGTTCGCCTGACGCGCAATTTCAATCGCCCCTATCTATCGCAAAGCTATACGGAGTTTTTTCGGCGCTGGCACATCAGCCTCAACCGCTGGTTCACACAGTATGTATACATTCCGCTGGGCGGCAATCGCCGCGGACGGATTGTCAAAATGCGCAACACGGTGATTGTATTTGCACTGTGCGGTCTTTGGCATGGTGCGAATTGGACGTATGTGCTCTGGGGGCTGTACGCTGCATTCTTCGTTTGCGTGGAAAGCTTTCTCCTGCCGCTGCTGAATCAGGCAGCGGAAAAACATGGCATCAATCTGGAAAATCCAATGATTGTCCTTGGACGCCGTTTGCTGATGTTCTTCATTTTTATTCCGGCGGCGCTGCTGTTCCGTGCGCAGTCCATTGAACAGCTTGGTGAAATCATCACGGTGCTTGCATCGGGTACGCTGTCTGTGAACGCAGGGCTGGAGGTCTTGGGGCTGAACGGCTATTCGCTGCTTGCGCTGCTGCTGATTATCGTCACGATGAACCGTCTCCACGTCTGGAGCGAGTTTGATTTGCCTGCCGCCCCCAACGCATCCGTGACCGCACGGCGCGATGCAGGCATGGTGCTGATGACGCTGGCTGTCATGCTGTCGTGGCTGGCGCTGCTCGCCACGCAGGATGCCGCGGGGTTTGCGTATTTTCAGTTCTGATGAATGCTGTTTCCAGATTCGACTGCGCATCTTGGCGCATTCTTATCTGGAAATAGTATAAAAGCGCCTCCATGCTCGGAGTTGAGCAGGGAGGCGCAAACGATTGCTTTTTATCCCAGCAGACTGCTGCCCTTCTCGCACACGTCGTAAATCTCGTCATACTTCTTTTCTATCAGCGGATTCACTGCTTCCGTTTTCTTGGCGTGGAGATGCTGATACAGAAAGAAGGGCAGCACCCAGCCAATCAGCCCCGGCGCGCCAAGTACCGCGCACAGAATCACATTCGGCACGGTTGCGGTGATGGCGAATACCGAACCGGCAAGAAATGCGCTGCCAACGAGGCCGACGGCGAGCGCAGTGATGGTCGCTTTCTGTGTCTTGGAGCGTTCCAGCGCCATGATTTCCTCGCAGCAGGCGTCGAACTGACGCTGAAGCCGCGTCAGTTCTGCCTTGTTGCGAATCTTTCGGTCGCGCTTGAAGCGCAGGGTGACTTTATCGCCGATTTTCTGCGGCGCGGATGAATCATCCAGCATCCAGCCGAAGCTGGCGTAACCGTCGCTGTAAACGGGTACAAGCTGCTCGTGGACGGAAAGCGTCCTGTACTCGTAGCCGATGAAGTGATTCCCGTCCATTGTATCATCTTCCTTGCTGCATACTGCTATTAGTCATGAATGCCCTTGCTCAGCGGAATCAGGCTCAGCAGCGCGACGATGCCGACAAGCCCGACAATCACGCCCCAAATCATCTGACCCCACACCATGCACAGGCACATGCCGATGCCCAGTCCCAGCGCGCCGACGATGCCGAGGACGATGCTCAGCACGGTCTTGCCGGTCAGGTGAATGGGCGCTTTGTGTTCCATCTTGCGCCAGACCATCACCGTAATCAGCCCCAGCACCAGACCAATGCAGCCCAGCACCACGCCCGGCGTGAACGCATTGAACTCCGGCACCAGCCCCATCACCATACCCAGCGCAAACAGCACACCCGAAACCGTTCCCATAATCATCGCCACGAAATTGCTCTTCTTCATTGTTGTTTCCTCCAATCTTTCTGTTCGGTGGTTCTTTCCCCATCCGACAAAAAGATTCTACCGCGCAAATATCGCTGAATTGTCGCTGAAATGTGTGAGAAATGTTAATTCGGCAGGGAATGAAAAAAACCGCCTTCCGACTGTTCGAAAAGCGGAAATTTGCGAGGAAAATGCGGGTCACTCCGCCGCATTCAGGCTGCGGCTGCCCTGAATCACCATCAGAATGCCGATGACCAGCATCGCAAGGCAGACGCCTGTCCCCGTGATGGCATTCATCATCTGCTGCTGCGCCAGCGCCATGCTTCCAGAAAAGGAGGCGAACATGGCGGTTTGCAGGGAGAGCATCGCCACCAAAGACGTAGCCAGCCGGATGCAGCGGATGGCGACCGTTGCCGGGTTGTGGCGCTTGCGGGTGCGGAACATGTAGACGATGGAGGAAATCAGGCAGTAGAAATCGTACAGGGAAACGGCGAAAATCAGCGTTCCCTGATAGCGGAAGCTGCTGCCGTCCCGGACAATCTTGATTACCACGCCTTGCAGAAAGGCAGTCAGCACAATCAGCATCCATCCGCACAGGCGAAACGTGTGCCACTCTTTTCGGCTGCGGCTGCCCTCGTCCGGCTCTTGCGCCGCTTTGCGCTCGGCATACAGCACCCAGCCCTTGGCGACGCACAGCACCAGATAGTATCCCGCCAGCACAATCAGCCAGACGGACGCCGTGTAAATCCCGGCGGCGGCTTTCGTCAGCGCCAGCAGGATATTTAGCGCCAGCGAAAGATGCGTGGTCACGCGGATGCGGTAAGCAGCGTCATCGACCATGCGGGCGGAAATGGCGTTCGTATGCAGCTTCTCCCGGATGCGCTCGACGGGATTTTCGGACTGGCACACATCCACAATCGCCCAGACCGCCAGCACGAGCGACACAAAGGCCGCGGCGTAAACGGCATAGATGACGATTCCCGGAATGGATTCCTGCTTGGATGCCATAGCGCAGTACAGCGACGCGGCGGCAAAAAGCACCCCTGCAATCACGCTGGGGAGCAGCTTGGGACGAAAAGCGCAAATCCGCTTCCATAGCTCTTTCATGGCACAATCTCCACATTCACAGGCAGCGACACGATGAACTGACTGCCCTTCCCCGGCGTACTGGTGACGGAAATGGTGCCGCCGCTCTTTTCCACAATGCGGTGCGCAAGCGCCAATCCAAGCCCGTTCCCTTCGCCGGAATGGGAGGTGTCACCTTGATAGAATTTATCGAAGATATGGCGCATGGTCGATTCATCCATGCCGCAGCCCGTGTCGGCGACGGTCACGGTAATGCGTTCCGCGTCGGAAGTTTCCGTCAGGGTGATTCTGCCGCCGTCGGGCGTGAACTTGATAGCGTTGGACAGCAGATTGTTCCACACCAGCCGCATCAGCTCCGCGTCGCCGCAGAAGGTGGCTTGATCCTCCAAGTCGGCTTTCAGCTCAATGTGCTTTTTCTCCCACAGCGTCTCAAACCCCAGCGCGCAGTCCGCCAGCTGTTCGCACAGGTCGTAGGGCTCGGCTTTGGTGGCAATCTGCTGGCTTTCCAGCTTGTTGAGCTTGAGGATATTCGTCACCAGCGAGGAAAGGCGGTCGGTGGCTTCCACGACATATTGCAGATAGTCGGCGCGCTCTTGCGGGGATAAATCCTCTTTTTGCAGCATGGTGGTGTAATTGCGGATGACGGACAGCGGCGTCTTGATTTCGTGGGACACGTTGGAGATGAAATCGTTTTTCAGCGTCTCGATAGAGCCGAGTTCAGACACCATTTTGTTGAAATCGGCGAACATCACGTCCATATAATCCGCCTGATTTTCCGGATGCACGGGCTTGATATAGACGGAGAAATCCCCGGCGGCGACCTTGCGCGCCGCGTCGCTTAGCGCCCGGAGCGGCCGGTCGTAGGTGAGCGCCATCTGCCGATTGGTCAGCAGCACCAGCACCGCCGTGACCAGCGCCCAGTAAAGCAGGGGGACAATCGTCTGCGCAATATCGGAAAGCTCAATGGTATTCATGCCGACAATCAATCCCGTCTGAATGCCCACAAGCAGCAGCATGACGAGATAAATCAGCAGAATCCCCTGTGGTTTCATGATGCGGCGTTTGACCCGCGAATCAGTGCTTGGCGCTTTCATGCTTGCAGCACCGCCTTGTAGCCCAGTCCATGCACGGTGACGATTTTGAACCCCGTGCAGGTGGAAAACTTGTCCCGCAGCCGGGCAATGTAGGTATCCACCGCCCGCAGACTGGTGTCGCTCTCCGCACCCCAGAATTCGTCCATCAGCGACGCGCGGGTGAAGCTCTTGTTGGGATACGACAGCAGCTTATAAAGGATGTTGAATTCCCGCACGGTCACGGGCAGGTCTGCGCCGTCCACCGTGGCGGTCATGGCATCCGCATCCAGCCGCAGATTGCCCACCGTCAGCGACTTATCCTGCGCAATCTTTGCCCGCCGCAGCAGCGCCTGAATGCGCAGCACCAGCTCATCCATGTCGATGGGCTTGACCATGTAGTCGTCAATGCCCACGCGGAAGCCGTGCTGCTTGGAGCCGATGTCGTCCAGCGCGGTCATAAAGATGATGGGAATGGTGTCGTTGAGCTTGCGCAGCGTCTGGGCGAACTCGAAGCCGTCAATCTCCGGCATCATCACGTCGGACACAATCAGGTCGAACGGGTGGTTGTACATGGCGTTGTAGGCGTCGTTGGCGCACAGGCAGCCTTCCGCCTCATAGCCGCTGTTTTTGAGATGCTTGCAGACGACCATATTCAGGCGCGCGTCGTCCTCTACCACAAGAATCTTGACCATTCCTCATCCCTCCATTGCAGTCGTGTGTTTATCAGTATCATTATAGCATAGATTTGTGTGAGAATTGTGGCAGAAAAAACGTCAATTCACATTTCTTCGACATTTCCCGGACAATTCTGACGCAAGTTGCGCTTATACTTTCGCCTGCAAATCAATCAGCGCCGTTCAACAAAACGGCAGCTGAAACCGCAGAGAAATGAGGAGAGAACCATGAAGACTCGCAAGTATCCGCAGATTACCTATCACGTCCTGCTGGCGCTTTTCCTGCTGGGAAGCGTCCTTGGCTTCCTGATGGAGGGATGCTGGAGCCTATACCGCGTGGGGCATTGGGTCAACCATTCCGCAATGGTATGGGGTCCGTTCTGCACGGTATACGGCGGCGGTGCGGTTGTGATGTATATCTTGGCGTGCTGGCTGGAGAAAAGACCTGTCTGGCAGCAGGTGCTGGCATTCAGCGCTGCGGGCGGGCTGGTGGAATATGTGAGCAGCCTGTATCAGGAAATTGTCTTTGGCTCGACTTCGTGGGATTACAGCAAGCACTTCCTGGACATCGGCGGGCACGTCAGCCTGAAAATGGCGCTGCTGTGGGGCGGGCTGGGGCTGGCATTTCTGCGCCTGCTGTATCCGCTGCTCTGCAAGCTCGGCACGAAACTGCGCGGAAAGCGGATTGCGGTAATCAGTGTGTTTCTGACGGTTTTCATGGCAGTCAACGGTCTGGCGTCCTCCGCCGCGATTCTGCGCTGGCAGGAGCGGCAGACGGATGCTGCGCCATCCAATTGGGTATAGAGCAGATGCTTGATGCGCATTACGATGATGAGAGGATGACGGCGATTTATTCTAAGGAATCACCGCACAATTCGTCAACCCTTACAAAAACAAAGCGCCTGACCTCAACAATGATATGTACCCGGTTTTCTGGACACTGTCATTTTAAGTAAACAATTAGCGATTC
>CAVANO010000036.1:0-53361 GCA_963590165.1 Anaerovoracaceae bacterium | reverse complement strand
AATGTTCGCTTTGATGCCACTTCTTTTTGTGTTGCACTTAGATTATAAATTCAAGTTCAAAAAAGCAGAAAAAATATTTGCAAATTGGCTTTGAGATGCATCTATTAGCAGAGGATATTATTATGCTCTGCTGAGCAATATGAATCAAATGAAGGTTAACATGCAACGTCAATTGCGAAACGTTTTTCTTTGAAGAAGATGATCCTGTCCTGAGCGTCGCCGCTTATCAGGGAAACTTTTATCAGCTGACCTACAGCGGCGTTTTCCGGTATGATGTTGCCAACGGCACAGCATCGCTTCTGACGGATGAAATCAGCGGCGACTATGCCAGCGCCCATTATGCGGACAGCCTTTGCGCCGCAAGCGATGGCCTGTATGCTGTTTGCTACGATGATCTGACTTTTTGGTGCATCCTGAAGTTTGTCTGAAATGCAAACACATCTGCCGAAGAACAATTTGTGCAGGACATGGCGACCCATTCTGCATCTACCGATGTGTATGTGATGTCCGACCTTTCCGTACTTTCCTCAGTCGCCAGTAAGTCCTTGGCGGCGGATTTGTCGGCATCATCTGGCATTGCACAGCTTGAATCGGACGTTTCCGATGATGCCGCACAAAGTAAACTGGATGCCTTGAATGCAAAGTTGGCCATCCTTGAGCAGAATCGCTGGGTTGTCACGGAAGCAGAAGTGCAGACCTATCAAGGCCTCACGTCACGTATGCAATTTCTGACGGATGACCCACTGGATGCCATCAGCGAGCAGTACGCGCAATACTACGCGCAACTGTCTGCAGGGAAGATTACTGCGAAAGAATTCTTGCAGGCGATTGATGACCGGGTGCAGATGGCGGTGAAGGAGCAGGAAAGTGATCTTTCTCACTGAAGTGTTGCAGAACGACCAAGGGGGGAGTGAAAAATATCAAGAGAGCGATGGTCATGCTGCTGCCGCACGGGACGACGGCGATAACCGAAGAATCGGAAGAATAAAAATAGGGGACTGTCTTTGCGACAGCCCCGTTTTTTTACTTTGGAACGAATACGAACTTTTTCAAACTTGTCCTGCGGTTGCCATACCCCATTGCTTACCCCCATACTGGATGAGATGGGGTGTAACGTAACTGCACAGAATGGACGGATAGTGGCGGATTTGGACGTTGGGTTGCACCGTTTTGTACTGGGTTGCACGGGGAGCAAGGGGCGAAGTCCCTTGATCCATTTTCGCGAATGATTTGAGCGCATTTGCATACAGGTTCCGCGTGCTGCGATTCTCTGCAAGGGGCAGGAAAAGGGACGAAGTCCCCCCTGCACCCTTTTTTTAGTTCACCTTTGTCAGGTGAATGCGCTGATTCGTTTCGCCGCGTTCATCATTGAGCCATGCGCTTGTGCTGCTGATTCCCGTCAGGCGATGCGTGCTCGTCAGCGTTTCCGGCGAATTGCCCGTGCGCAGCGTCATGCCGTCCACGGCAAAGTACATCTCCGCACCGGCAAGCATGCATGTGCCATCCAGATTGAACGTGTATACATTGTTCGACTGATCCGTCCAGGTGCCCAGCAGGAGATAGCAACTCTCCTTCAGGCGTTCCTTCACACGGCGCTCGTCGGAAATGCACTGATAGTAGGGATATGCCGCATAGACATTGCCGGAAGCGTAGTAAGCTTCCGCCGCCTGATAGCAGCTTTCACGGAAGATGTTCCTGAGCTCCGCGTACTTTTCGGGCAGCTGATCCATGTCAACGGCCATCAGCGTATCGGCGCACGCGGCGTATTCCTGATTATCGTACAGCGTCTGCGCACTTTCGGCAATAGGCGCGTAGTACACATCGTACTGTGCGGCAAGCTGATCGGCAGCGTCCTGATAATCACCGGCGGCGTCGAAATATGCAGCGGCCTCCAGCGGCTGACCTGCCGCGGCTGCCTTTTCACCCTGCTGATAGCGAACCGCCTTGAGCTGCGCATCCGCATCAGAATAGCCGGACAGCGACTGCAGCATTTCTGCCGCCTCATCGAGTTTCCCCTCATCGACTTTGCCCAGCGCGATGGCATAATCGCACGCCTGCACGCGCTCTGCCGAATCCTCATATGTCCCGAGTGCTTCAAAGATGATGCGTGCGGAATCGTACTGCTTCGCGTCGTGCATCAGGATCGCCTGCTGATAGCGTGCGGCGGTCAGCCCCTGCTCATCGCCCAGCTCCGCATAAATGGCGGCAGCGGACTGCAAATCCTCCAGCGTCCCGTTTGCGGCAAGCGCCTGTGCCTTCTCGGAACGAACCTCGCTGATCTTCTCCGCGCTGTCCTTATAATCGCCGAGCGACTCATACATGGCGACAGCGCCGTCATAATCGCCGTCCTGCGCCTTTTTCGCCGCCCAATCGTAATAGCAGAGCTTGATCATATCCTGCGCTTCGCTGTAGTCGGACACGGCGGTAAAGCCCGCGATGGCGGTTTCATAATCGCCGCTGGAATAGGCAATCTGCGCCGGACGGTACACACAGTCCTTGAGCAGCGTTGCGACATCCTCGTAGTCCTCAGGCAGCTGCTTGAGCAGTTCCGTCGCGTCATCGAAGGACAGCGCGTTCATTTCAGCCAGTGCCTGCTGATAAATCGCCTGCTTCCACAGGTCATCTGCATCGCTGTAATCGCGGATGTTCTGCAGCAAACGCGCCGCCTCGCGGTATTTGCCGTTTTCCAGCGCCGTGACGGCAGGGGCGTAGTAGCTTTCAGACGCCTGCTCAGCGGCATCGAGATAATCGCCTGCTTCGTAGAACTGCTCCGCTGCGGTCGCCGTTTCGCCTGCTGCCTGCAGCTGCTTGCCGTAGGCATAATGCGCCTGCTGCGTCAGCTCTGCCGCGCCGGTGTAATCCGGAATTTCCGCAAGGCAGGTCAGCGCGGACACAGGGTCATCGCGGTCAAGCGCGTCCTGTGCCTCCAGATACCACGCCTTCTTCATCAGCGTGTCGGAATCCTTATAGCCGTCAAGCGCCGCAAGCTGATCGCGCACGGACTCGTAGTCATCCGTTGTGTCCAGCAGGGCAGTCAGGCGGCGGTAAGTGATTTCCGTGAGCATATTTTTGCTGTCCTGATAATCGCCCAGCGCGGTGAAGATTGCTTCCGCTTCATCGAGCTCATTGGCGGACAGGCGGATGCATGCCTCCTGATAGTCGCATTCCTGCGTGAGTGCCTCAGCACGCGTTTCGTCCTCGAGCGTGTCAATCAGCGCACGCGCCTTTTCGATATCTTCCAGCGTCACAGGGGAGGAAAGATCGGTGCTTGTAATCAGCGCCGCCGCGCCCCGATAGTTGCTCTCCTGCACCATGCTTGCGGCATCCTGATAGGTGCTGATTTCCGCAAAGCCTGCCGCGGCAGCCGTGTAATCGCCGCTCTCCAGCAGCTTCTGTGCCTCGGTGTACTTCATATGCGGCAGCAAATGGAACATGATGCCGTAGCCGCCGGCGAGAATGACTGCAATCGCCAGCACGGCAAACACCACCGCGCGGCGCGTCCTGCGCTTCTTGGTGACCGTCTTTTCGCGCTCCGCCTGCATTTCGGTCGTTTGCGAAACGGCAGCGCGGTTATGGTCGTCCAGCGCCTGATCGCGCGCGGCGATAGCCTGATCAACGGCCTCCTTCGTGAAATGCGCAAACACATCGCTGCTGTTCCGTCCGCAGCGAACGCAGACAGGATTCGACACAGGATTCGGCCGGCCGCAAACGCACAGCCACAGATTGCCCTGCATTTCCGGATAACCCGCTGCCATTTCGCCGGCGACTTCGCGCAGTTCACTCAGCGCGGTGCTGCGATGCAGGTTATTGGGCGTATATTCGGTCAGCGTCTCCTTGCCGCGGCGCCACACGCTGGAATTATCGTACCAGACCTTCTCGATGACCGCCTCGCAGTCGGTGAAGGTGACCGGCTCACTGACCGGGATACTCATCGTGAAGGTACGCTTGGGTGCGCCGGTCAGCCCGTGGGCACGATGCACGGTGCGCGTGACCTCCTTGCCGTCCGCGTCCGAGAAAATCAGCGCCGCCTCCACGGAAACGACCTGATTGCCGGACAGGTTGAACAGCGTCAGCTCGCAAGACGGGCAGCCTGTTTCCGGCACGTTGATTTTCCAGACCTCAACGGGACTGTTCAGATCAATTTTCAAGGCTATGCCTCCCTTTTACTGAATATACAGCACAATCTCATCCAGTACATTGTCGATAAATTCAAGCCTGAGGCTGACCGCGGTGCCGTCCGCGAGGACAAGCCCGAACCGCATGACATCGCTGTCCGCAGCGTAATCAATCAGTCCGTAAACGCCGCTTTCCTCATCGCCGTAAAGCCACTTGCGGTCGTTTTCCTCGATGTTGAGATCATCGTGATAGAAGCGGTTATAGACCTCGGTCAGCGTATCGCCGATGCGGGACGCGCGCGGTCCCTCCATGCCATCCTCGGCAATGAGGAGCATGTACACCTGCGGATTTTCCTTCTGCGTATCGTAAAGGAAGGAAATGTCGCACGATGCATAGGTCAGTGTGCGGACGTAGCCCTCATCGTCGTTCTCCATCCACACGTCCTCGAGCGGCTCACCGAGCACCGCGGACGCATCGTCGGGCGTCAGGCTCATGAAGTCAAGCCCCGCAAACAGCAGGTCATTGCCGTCGAACATAGTCAGCGATGCGCCGTCCGCGCTGGTCGCGACCTGCGTGTAATCATCATAGGATGTGCTCATCAGCAGGTTATTGAGCACTGCCGTCACTTCCGGCTCCTCGATGCGTTCCGTCAGCCCGTAGATGCGGATGGCGCTGACAAGGTTATCTTCCATGGTGAAGATGACCCCGGTGTTGGAATAGCCGTCGCCGTCGGTCTCCTCGCGCTCATAGGCGGCATATTCCACCGTCTGCACGCGCTGACCGTCGCGCTTGACCTCGCCCCAGTACAAACTGTCCGGCAGGAGGTTGACGACATAGAGCACCGCCGACTCGCTGCTGCCCGTCAGCGACGGATTCTCGCTGTAATTCGCCTGCAGGAGGATGGACAGGTCATCGCCGACCTGAATGCTGCGCGGCCCCTGCTCATCGGCATTCGTCAGCACGATGGACAGCACCTGCGTGTCGATGGCCATCACCGGCGAATCCGCATACAGCGTGCCAAAGGAATATTCAAAGACATAACCGTCCTCGGTCTGGGATGCGGACGGATCATTCAGCGGCTCGGACGCCATAGCAAGCGTCTGGAAGTATGCCGCAGTTTCCCGAATCTCGCTCAGCGTCAGCACATCCGCGCCGGCATCCTCACTGAGTGCTTCCTCCTGCGCATTCTCCGCGCAGGCTGCTCCGCAGGTCAGCACCAGAATCAGCATCATCAGCAGGCTCAGCAAACGTTTCATCATTGTCAGCGCTCCTTTTCCGGAAACGATAGATTTCACCAATGCTATTGTACCGCAAAAACGGATTCTTGTACACCCTCAAATGTAAACTTTCCTGTTTCTTTGGCTCCTCAGCGCTTCTTTCTTTGGGGAATACCGCTGATTGTCAGCAGGCGCACAACAGCACTTTCTGTCCGGAAAACCGCCCATTTCCGAATGTTTATGCTGATTATGCTAAATCATGCATAATCCAGCACCGGATGAATATGTATCCCCGACTGGACGCTTGTGGATTTTCCGAGAAATCATCCACCGTTTCCACAGGGTTATCCACATGTTTTTCCCTCGTTTTTCCGGCGTGAAAACGGCTTTTTGCGAGGTTATCCACTTTTTCCACAAGGTTATCCACAGAAGTTGTCCACCCTGGCCGTTTCCTGTGGATAGCGTTGCACATAGCCAGTTTCTGGATTTCCGATGCGCTTATTTCTGTATATTTATGCATTTTGACGCGCATTTTTTCTTTGGATTGCTCCCAAAGAGAACACTTTTCAGCCGTCAAGGGCGGTAAAATTGCTTTGGGACGCGCCGTTTTTTCGCCGGAAAGCGCCGGAGACTTTCAAAAAAGACATGCGTTGTGGATAAAGTGCGCTGAAAGTGGATGAAATGTGGATAACCTGTGGATAAGTGTCTTTTCGGGCTTTTTTTCGTGAGGCGGGAAAAATCGGTCAAAATGGCACCATTCAAGCCATAAAACGCCTTGAAATTGCTTGACAAGCGCCGTCTGTGGCGATAAAATAAACAGTCGGACACGACTTTTTTGTGTCGGCTATTGTTTTTTACTTTGATCAGACCGAAGGAGTCAGGGGGGCAATCAGAAAGCCCCCTTGTTAATTCAGGAGGACGATTCATGCTGCCAGCCCAAGACACCGCTGCCTACCGGACGCTGCTCCATGAGCAGGTGGAAAAGCGGCGAACCTTTGCTATTATCTCGCACCCGGACGCAGGCAAAACGACGTTGACCGAAAAGCTGCTGCTTTACGGCGGCGCAATCCGTTCCGCAGGCAGCGTCAAGGCGCGCAAGAGCGATAAGCACGCCACGTCCGACTGGATGGATATCGAAAAGCAGCGCGGCATTTCCGTCACGTCCTCCGCCATGCAGTTTGAATTTGACGGCTTCCGCATCAATATCCTGGATACCCCCGGTCACCAGGACTTCTCCGAGGACACGTACCGCGTGCTCGTCGCCGCAGACGCCGCTGTCATGCTGATTGACGCTGCAAAGGGCGTTGAAGCGCAGACCATCAAGCTTTTCAAGGTCTGCCGGATGCGCAACATCCCGATTTTCACATTCGTGAATAAGATGGACCGCGCCGCGAAAGACCCGTTTGCGCTGATGGAGGAACTTGAACAGGTGCTCGGCATCCGTTCCTGCCCTATTAACTGGCCGATTGGTACGGACGGCGATTTCCAGGGCGTTTATCACCGCGACACGAAGATGGTGGAACTTTATACCGGCGGCGACCACGGCAAGACCATGGTGCAGAAGACCGATCTTGCCATCGATGACCCGGCGCTGGAGCATGTGCTTGCCAAACACTACCGCGACCGCCTTGCCGAGGAGATTGACCTGCTCGACGAAGCCGGCGACGCCTTTGATTTGGAGAAAGTGCGCCGCGGCGAGCTGACGCCCATGTTCTTCGGTTCAGCAGTCACCAATTTCGGTGTAGAGCCGTTTCTGGAGCGGTTTTTGCAGTATACGCCGCCGCCCTTGCCCCGAAAGAGCGATTTGGGCGACATTCAGCCCGAGGAGCCGTATTTCTCCGGCTTCATCTTCAAGATTCAGGCGAACATGAACCCTGCGCACCGCGACCGCCTTGCCTTCATGCGCATCGTATCCGGCGCGTTCGAGAAAGGCATGGAAGTCTGGCATTCCGGCACGAATAAGACCGTCGCGCTCAAACAGCCGCAGCAGTTCATGGCCGATGAACGTGAGGCGGTCGAGGAGGCATGGGCAGGCGATATCATCGGTCTGTTCGACCCCGGCATTTATCAGCTCGGCGATACGCTCTCCAGCGGTCCGAAGCTGCATTATGAGAATATCCCCGTGTTCGCGCCTGAATTCTTCTCGCGCGTGCGTCCGGCGGACTCCATGAAGCGCAAGCAGTTCCAGAAGGGCATCACCCAACTGGCGGAGGAAGGTGCGATTCAGACGTTCATCCGCACGGAAACGGGACGCGAAGAATTCATGGTCGGCGTTGTCGGCGTGCTGCAGTTCGAAGTGCTGGAGCATCGGCTGAAAACCGAGTATCAGGTAGAAATTATCATGGAGTCGATGCCGTTCCGTTTTGTGCGCTGGGTGGTCAATACACCCAAACCCATTGACCAGCTCAAGCTGACCTCAACGTCAGGCAGGGCGAAGGACAGCAGGGACAGGGATGTCCTGCTGTTCGAGAATGAATGGAGCATTCGGCTGGCATGTGAGAATAATGCTGGACTTGAATTGGCAGAGACCGCCAATCGCAAGTAAGCATTGGTGAAGGTATTCTATATTATATATTTTGCAGTTTTATATTTCTAACAAAATGGAAATTTAACAGAAAGAATCGCGTCTGCGGACGCGACCAAAGGGCTTTCCGATCTCCCTTTGGAAACCTTCGGAACGCACATTTTTTCTAAACAAAGTTTAGAAAAATGTGCAAATACGCGCCGACAGGCGCGAAACGGGAGTCCAGAGGGATGAAATTCCTCTGGTAGGGTAAAAGGGGCAGCGCCCCTCACTCGCAGCACGCGCAACCTGTTTTTTTAGAAAAGGCAACCCGTTCGCGAAACGGGAGTCCAGAGGGATGATATCCCTCTGGCGGGGTCCAGGGGCAGCGCCCCTGGAGAAGGAGTGAGTAAGAATGATTCGTGAAGATATTCGAAATATTGCAATCATTGCCCACGTTGACCACGGCAAGACGACGCTGGTCGACCAGATGCTTAAGCAGGGCGGCGTGTACCACGAGAATCAGCAGACGGTTGATCGTGTCATGGACTCCGGCGCCATCGAGCGCGAGCGCGGCATCACGATTCTGGCGAAGAACACCGCTGTGCATTACGGCAACACGAAAATCAATATTGTCGATACCCCCGGTCACGCGGACTTCGGCGGCGAGGTCGAGCGCGTGCTGAAGATGGTTGACGGCGTGCTGCTGCTGGTGGATAGCTTCGAAGGGCCGATGCCGCAGACGCGTTTCGTGCTGAAGAAGGCGCTGGACCTCAAACTGAAGGTGCTGATTGTCATCAATAAGATTGACCGCCCTGACGCACGCTGCGAGGAGGTTGTCGGTGAAATCCTCGACCTGCTGATTGACCTCGAGGCCGATGAAAGCACCATCGAAAACCCGATTCTGTATGTTTCTGCGCGCAAGGGCACCGCGACGCTCAGCCTCGATGAGCCCGGCACGGATCTGCGTCCGCTGTTCGATGCCATCCTCAAGTATATCCCCGCGCCCGAAGGCGATCCTGAAGGTCCTGCGCAGGTGCTGATTTCCACCATCGATTACTCCGAGTATGTCGGCCGCATCGGTGTTGGCCGCATCACGCGCGGCGTGTTCAAGGCCGGCATGAACGTCGTCCACACGAACGTGCAGACCGGCGTGACCAGTCAGCCGTGGCGCCTCGGCAATCTGTACCAGTATGACGGTCTGAAGCGCATCGATGCCGAAGAGGTCAGCATGGGCGATATCGTTGCTCTGTCCGGCGCGGCGGATCTGTCCATCGGCGACACGGTTTGCTCGCCCGAATGCATCGAGGGTCTGCCGTTCGTCAAGATCAGCGAACCGACCGTCACCATGACGTTCCAGGTGAATGACTCCCCGTTCGCCGGCCGTGAAGGCACGTATGTCACGAGCCGCCACCTGCGCGCACGCCTGATGCGTGAGCTGCAGACGGACGTTTCCCTGCGCGTCAACGACACGGACACGACCGATGCGTTTGAGGTGTGCGGACGCGGCGAGCTGCATCTGTCGATCCTGATTGAAAACATGCGCCGTCAGGGCTATGAGTTCGCCGTTTCCAAGCCCCGTGTTATTTACCGCGAGATTGACGGCGTGAAGTGCGAGCCGATTGAGCGCCTCGTTGTCGATACGCCGCAGGCCACCGCAGGCGCCGTCATCGAGAAGATCGGCCGCCGCCGCGGTACGCTTGAGCACATGTCCGGTCTTGACCGTGTCCGCCTCGAGTTTCTCGTTCCTTCGCGCGGTCTGTTCGGCTATCGTAGCGAGTTCATGACCGATACGCGCGGCGAGGGTATCATGTCCGCCGTATTTGAGCGCTACGAGCCCGTCAAGGGCGATATCCCGCACCGCAATGTCGGTGCCCTGGTCGCCCATGAAAGCGGCGTATCGACCTCCTACGGCCTTTTCTACGCGCAGGAACGCGGCACGCTGTTCATCGGTGCGCAGGAGAACGTCTACGAAGGCATGATTGTCGGTCAGAACTCCCGTCCGGATGACCTGGTCGTCAATGTCTGCAAGCAGAAGCATGTCACCAACATGCGCAATGCCTCCGCTTCCGAGGATGCGATGCGCCTGATTTCCGTCCATCCGATGACGCTGGAGGAGTGCCTGGAGTTCATCGATGACGATGAGCTGCTGGAAATCACCCCGAAGAACCTGCGCATGCGCAAGAAGATTCTCAACGCCGGCGACCGTGCTCGTCAGTGGCGCTACAAGCAGTAATGCTTTTTCTCTCCTGAAGGTGTTTTTGCCTTCAGGAGTTTTTTTCTTCATGCATCTGCAGAGGCGAAACTCCTGCAGCAACAATTCTTGATTTTTTTCGCTTCTCATGATAAAATAGAACAAAATCGATCGATTGATTCGCTTTATTTTATTGCGAAAGGAGCTGACCCCGATGAACATTCACGAATCCGCTGAGGATTATCTGGAAGCGATCCTCCGCTTGAAGGAATCCAAGGGCTATGCCCGTTCTGTGGATATTTCCCTGCTGTTGGGCGTGACGAAGCCTTCCGTGAGCGTGGCCATGAAGCGCCTGCGCGAAAACGGCTATTTGACCATGGATGAGGATAACCTGATTACGCTGACACCTGCCGGTATGGAAATTGCCAAGGGCATTTACGAACGGCATAAGACGCTTTCAAGCTTTCTGGAAAGCCTCGGCGTGGATGCGGATGTTGCCCGTGAGGATGCCTGCAAGATTGAGCATGACATCTCCGAGGAGTCCTTTCAAGCCATCCGCCGCCTGATGGCAGAGCGCGACGCATAATGAATACACCCCTCAAAGCGCCTGAAAAGCGTCCTGAGGGGTGTTCTTTTATCCGTTGGTGATTTCATCCGTGCCGGTCGGGGATGCCGCAGGAATGTAGCTGCAGCCGCCTTCGCTGTTGTAAAAGCTCAATCTCGTTGTGCCGTCGGTGGTGTCCAGCGAAACGCCGAAGCGCGAATAGGTGCCGTCGCTGTACGCCAGTACGATGGTCGCTGTGCAGCCGCTCCAGTACAAACCGCTGTCCGCATCGTTCTGCACGACGGACCACGTGCCGAGCATTTCCGGCAGGCTGTCCGCGTCATCCGTGCCGCTGAACGTCCCGTCGGCAGACAGCGTCAGGTACATGCTGCAAATTTCGCTGCCGCCGTCCATAAACCAGCTGCCGACATACGGCGTTTCATCCATCAGCACATCATCAAACCTGACGTCCCGCGCAGGGACAAAGCCGCCGATACGCTGCCCGTTCACCGTCCCCTCGGCATACACATAGAATTTATTTCCTTCCAGCCGCGTGACGGCGGTCAGCTGCGTGCCGGCAGGAAGCGATGTCTGCACGTACTGCCCGACATTCGGGTCATCCGTCAGGAAGGTGTCATAGACCGTGACAATCGGTACATTGACCATCTCACCTGCATACGGTTCAGTTGTGCTGCCGTCGTGAATCCACCCGATGCGGCTCGTACGCAGGCTGACGCTGTACTCGACCATCGACCAGCCGTCCTTTGACCCATAATACCGGTAGCCGCCGTTCAAATCAACCGCCGCCTTGCCCTTTGACGCACGATAAGCGCTTTCGTCCGGTGCAGAATAGACCGGCATCTTGCCGCCATTGTCCTTTCCTGCCGGAATATCCGCCGCGGTCAGGTTCGCCATGTACTGCATTCCGGCGACGATCTCATTCATCCGGCGTACATCCTCGGGACCTCTGTGCGGCATTTGACTGATATTGAACGTATCGAGCGTGATTACGGCATTCCAGCACGCTGTTTCGCCGTCAAGCGTCACGTCATAGCCGGAATCCGTCTGTGTCAGGCGGACATCGCCCATTTCCGCATACACGAGCGTGTAGACATCGTTGCCGCTTGCATCTGCCGACAGCTCAAACCGGTACAGCTCATTCCGCTTCTTATAGGACATCTCAAAGCCGTTCTCTGTGCGGGTGAGCTTCGGCGTTTCATCCGTGTCGCCCGGCTGATAAACGGCAATCGTGGACACGGTCACCGCCGCCCATTTACCGGATGACTTTCTCGCGGCAAACAGCTGATGATGATAGCGGCTCTGCATCACAAAGCGCGCCGTGGACTGCTTACTGCTGTAGTCATCCGCAATGCTCGTATAATTATCGTAATCCGAATTGCCGCTGACGATGTTCAGCAGCCCACCGGGAAGACCCCAGCTGTTTGCGGAGGCTGCGGTGATTGTCAGGAGGATGAGGATCACGCTCAGAAGCAGCGAACATAGTTTTTTCATTCCTTTTCCCTCGCTTTCGGCACTTTACCCCTATACAACGAGAGAAAAGCCCATTTTCATCCCAAAGCGCGAATTATTCCTCAGGCTCCTTACTGCAGCACTGCGCGGCAATGGCTCCCAGCAACAGCAGCGGTCCGGCAACCCAGTACCACTGCACGAAGCTGCTCGTCGTGCCGTAAATTTCAAGCGCCCCCTGAAACAGGCACCCGACCGTCAGCGTTGCGATGCCCCACTGCAGCAGACGGACACACCAGTCCGACAGCTGCTTTTTTGCATGCAGCGCACGCACCGCAAACGGCAGCGCACCCAGCAGCAGCGGAAACGCGAACGCATACATCATCATCAGCGAATAGACCCCATGGCTGAACAGCTCATACACAAAGCCTGCCAATGCAACGCATGCGGCGGCAATCAGGTCACCCAGCGCAATTTTCGCGTCTGTGCGGTTAATAGCCAATGTAGACAATGTCGCTCACGCTCCTCTCCTGAATCGACCGTCCGGTTGTGGTCGGCTGATTGACGACACGCCCCTGAAACACCATGGTGGATGAGCCGCCGCCGTCAAGGTTGTAGGCGACCTTTGCGCCGAGCGACTGCATGACTTCCGCCAGTTCCTGCAGGGACAGCCCTGAACTTTGCGAGGTGCGCCCGTCCGCCACAACCAGCAGGTAATGACCCGCATCAATTTCGCCGATGGCGGTACGCGGATTCGACTGCATGGAGCGGCCGACCTCCTCATTCGCGCTGACGGACACTTCACCGTCCACGACCAGCGCAGGACCAAACGTCAGCACCTGCCACGCGTTTTCGGACTGCAGCGTTTCCGCGCTCGTGCCGCTCTCGCTGACGATGGAGAAATGCCCGTCCATGCCGATGACAAGCGCATCCGTATTCTGCTTGGCGGATGAACGGTACAGCACGCCGTTGCGCAGCACATAGCCCTTTTCCTGTGCACCGTAGTAATCGCCGTTGATGGCGAGAATCGCACCGACGCTGCTCGCCTGCTTGGAGGTTGTTTCCGTCAGGTTGCGCGCGTATGTATTGCCGGCAAATGCCGTCTTGAGCAGCGAAATGTCCGCAATCTGCACATCCGCGACATAGACGGTCGTATCGCTGACGCGCATTTCCGTGATGGTAATGTCAATGCTGCCGTCATGGTACTCCGTGTCGGTGGATATGACGGTGCTGTCAGCCGTTGCGGCCGTTTCCGCCGTTGCGGGGACTTCTTCCGCGTCCGATACGTTTTTCTCCTCCGCAATCAGGGAGGACAGGGGCGCGGCAGTTGTGGTTGACGCTGCCGTCTGCGCGGTTTGCGTGACGGAAACTGCCGCTGATGCAGTCTGGTCAGAGTCAGGCGTCAGGACGCGGACAATCACGAACGTATCCAGTACCGCCCACAGCGTATATGCA
The DNA here is from genome assembly GCA_963590165.1 of Anaerovoracaceae bacterium. Classification (GTDB taxonomy): domain Bacteria; phylum Bacillota; class Clostridia; order Christensenellales; family Aristaeellaceae; genus UBA11524. The sequence continues at coordinate 39,865 of CAVANO010000036.1, read as the reverse complement.
AACAGGACAAGCCCGAATAAGATGCTGGGTATTTTCTTCTTCAAGGTTCTCAGCTCCTTTCAGCACCTACCATAGCAGCATTATTTGAAAAGTGCCTGAAAGAAATGTGAAAATTTCCGTAAATGATTGTAAACAAAAGCTGCCTCCTCCGACCTGCGCGGTCAAAAGAGGCAGCATGGAATATCAATACCTGAAGCGATTACTCCTCGGTGGACGTGGTATCTTCCTCGTTGTCGACCGTAGCGGGCATGATGTCCAGACCCGCGTCAGAATAGACGATGGTGGACTCATCCTCCCACTGCAGGACAACCTCGGTGATGTGCTCGTTCTGCTTGGTGCTGAGCAGGTCAGCGCGGATGGTGTCCATGATGTCGGTGGTCAGCTCAACAGCGCCGGACGGCACGTCACGGACATACTTGAGGATGTGCACGCCGTAGTCGCTGACAATCGGCTCGCTGATGTCGCCGACGTTTTCCATCGTGAAGGCACCCTCAGTGAAGGCAGAAACATAGCTCGTGGAATCCATATGGACGGAGTAGCCTTCCGCACGGGTGGTTTCATCTTCCATGCCGGAATCCTGGCCGTATTCAAGAATCAGGTCTTCGAAGGATTCGCCGTTGGCAAGCTTTTCGTTGATTTCGTCGATCGTCGGCTGGACAGAGTCGATGATTGCCTGCTTGGCTTCCTCGACCTGCTCATAGGTCACCAGTTCATCGGTCACCTCTTCGCCGGCTTCGATCTGATCCTGCTGCTCCTCGTAGGTCGCCAGCAGGCTCGTGTAGGTTTCCAGCAGCGTGTCATCGACGGACAGCAGGATGTGGCTGATGCCGCGGTATCCGCTGGGCTGATAGTACAGGGGCGTGACATAGTCGGTATAGCCGTATGCCGCATAGAGGGTGTTCATGTACTGGGTGTTCTCATAATCGGAGATGTTGCCTTCATAAGTTTCCTTATCGGCAGCAACCAGCGTGTTGAATTCCTCTTCGACTTCCTCGTCCGTCACGGTGATATCCTGCACGAGGTATTCCATCACCTTGTTGTAACGGGCGCTTTCGATGCACTCGTTGTAGTAGATTTCCTCGGTGTACCCTTCCGCTTCAAGCATGGACAGCACTTCGACAAGTGCCTCAGCGCGCTCATCCTCGGTGGATTCGTCCGTGATGCCCATGTATTCCAGACCGCTGTCGAGGACGCTCTGCCAGGTTGCCTGCGCGGTTTCCAGCGTCGAGGTGCGCTCTTCCTCGGTCAGGTCGAGGTTCAGCTCGGTTGCCTTCTGGTCAATCAGCTCATACTCAATCGCGATGGACAGCGCATACTGACGCAGATACGCCAGCAGGCTCTCATCGGTCGTGTCATAGTAGCTGCTGTAATAGGTCACCATGGAATTATAATAGGTGTTGAAGCGCTCACGGGTGATGTCCACGCCGTTGACGGTCACAAGCACCTCATTGGGGTCTTCCGCCGTCTCCGTGGTTTCGGTCGCGGTGTCCGCAGCATCGCTTTCCGCCAGCGTGAACGCCGGAACGGCCAGCAGCGCCGCCATCAGCAGCAGCGCCAGAAAACGTTTCATCGAAGTCATGGTCATTCTTTCCTTTCTCAGCCGGTGTCCCTGCACAGGCTCTCTATCGGTTTCTATTATGACACGTTTTGAATTTTTGCGCAACATGTTCCGGCGGATTGTTACAGCAAATTCACATTTGACCCGAAATCAGGCTGAAAAAATGGAAAATCCGGTACAGATTGCATTTCCCTGTACCGGATTTTTTTGATGCTTTTATTGCCTTTTGAGAATCCAGATGCCGTTGACAGGCAGATTCCGGTTGCCCGAAAGCATCTCACCCGAAATCAGTTCCTGATACGTGCCCTGCAGCACAACCTCTTGCTGCTGTCCGGAATAATTCTGCACGAATGCCGCGCCGCTGCGTTCCGTCGCAACAACGCCCTGCGGAAGCTGTTCCGTCAGTGCGTGACGCAGAGACAGTTTCTCCGCCATATGCCCGTAAATCGCGTTCAGAGCCGCCTGCTCGGGCTTTGCCGCGAGATAGTAGGCAAATCCGCTGCCGAACGGATGACGCGTCAGGCAGGTCATTCCAGCGTAAAAATCGGCACCATATTCGGCGATGGTCTCTGCGCCAAGGTGATCCGTCAGCTCACAAAGTTCCGTGACCGCGTAGGACGCTTTCCCCGGGAAGACGATTTTCTGCTCATCCTGCGGACCAATCGCGTCCAGTTCCGTTGCGCGGATCCCCAGCACGTCCGTCAGGCCATGCGGCGCGTCCCCCAGGAATGCCAGTCCGCTTTCATCCACCACGCCGGAGAAGTACGTCATCAGCAGCGTGCCGCCCTGCGCCACAAAATCACGCAGTTTTTCTTCGATGCCGTTGCGGAACATGAAGAGCATCGGCGCAATCACGAGCTTGTAGCCGGACAAATCCGTGCAGGCGCGCATATCGCGGAAGTCAACGCGGATGCCCTGCTCCCACAATGCGCGGTAATGCATGTTCACGCTGTCGAAATAGCGCATGTTGCCGTTTTGCCCCGTCTGCGCGTAGTCAATCGCCCACCAGTTGTTCCAGTCAAAGAGGATGCAGACCTCCGCCTTTTCCGTCGGCGTGTCGTACAGCGGTGCGAGCTTTTCCAGTGTCTGCCCGACCTCCGTCACATCGCGGAAGACGCGCGTATCGCTGCGCCCGTCATGCCCGACGACTGCGCCGTGAAATTGCTCCGCGCCGCCGCGTCCCTTGCGCCACTGGAAATAGCAGACGCTCTGACTGCCGTGCGCCACCGCCTGCATCGAGGACAGCAGATGCATACCCGGACGCTTGAGCTTGTTGACGGGCTTCCAGTTCACCTTCGAAGGTGTTGACTCCATCAGCAGGAACGGCTGATCCTTGAGCGAACGCATGATGTCGTGATTCATGGCAAATTCTGCCGCCTTCGCGACGTCATCGCCTGAATGCCACGCCGGATAGCTGTCCCACGACACGACCTCCATGCCTTCCGCAAGGGAGAAATAATCATAATCCCAGAAGCGCTCCATCAGGTTCGTTGTGCACGGCAGCGCGGGGTCAACCGAATGCACCGCATCGCGCTCCGCCATCATAAACGTCTTGCACTGATGCGTCATGAAGCGCCGCCAGTCAATCCACTGTCCATTTGTGCTTGTTTCACCCAGCGCACCCGGTGCTTCCACCTGCGACCAGTCCGTATACCGGTGGCTCCAGAAGGATGTCCACCACGCGTGATTCAGGCTTTCCAGCGAACCGTAGCGTTTTTTCAGCCACAGCCGGAATTTCTCCTGACACAGCGGGCAATAGCAGTCGCCCAGATACTCATTGGACAGATGCCAGAGGATCACCGCCGGATGATGCGCGTACCGCTGCGCCAGGGCGATGTCCATTTCACGCACCTTGCGGCGGTAAACAGGGCTCGTCAGGCAGTGATTCTCGCGTCCGCCGAAATGCGCACGTTCGTCATGCTGATTGACGCGCAGCACTTCCGGATATTTCTGTGCCATCCACGCAGGACGCGCACCGGAGGGCGTCGCGAGGATGATGTGAATGCCGCCCTTCCACAGCCGGTCAATGACCTCATCCAGCCATGCAAAGTCGTACACACCGTCTGACGGTTCGAGGCGCGTCCACGCAAAAATAGCGATGGAAACGCAGTTCACGTGCGCCTCATGCATCATCTCGATATCTTTTTCGAGGAGATCGGGACGGTCGAGCCACTGGTCAGGGTTATAATCGCCGCCGTGGAGAAAGGCAGGAAAGCGCGGCGTCAGGATATTCGAGGATGGCATTTGGATGCCTCCTTACTCTTTTTCAGTCGTTGATTTAAAGACTCTTCAGATAAGACAGAATTTCCGCGTTCTTGCAGTCCTTCTCGAAATACTCAAAGAAGTGCTCGCCGGAAATGGATTCCTTTACAAAATCCTGGTCGAGATCCTTCAGGATATCAAGAAGCGGACGATAGGTGACTTTCTTCACGCCGTCGAGAATCTTCTTGTTTCGCTGCTCCGGCACGACGCGTTCCTTCGGGTAACCGTTGCCGTGACCGTAGCCGAACAGCTGATTGAAGATCATTTCCAGCTTCAGCTCGGCACCCCAGCCGAAATCCTTTGCGAACGGCAGCGCGGCGCAGTTGCCGTCATTGATCTGAGCAAACATATAGCCGTCAGACGGATCACAGATATGTCCGCAAAGCACGCCGGGGAAGGAGTTGCACGCAAGCATCGCGCCCTCGCCGGTGCCGCAGCCGGTGATGACGTAATCCGCCGCGCCCGTTTCCAGCAGCAGCGATGCCAGCAGACCGACCTTGACGTACGTCAGCTGACACGCGTCATCCGCCGTGTACATGCCGTAATTCACAACCTCGTGTCCCATCGGCTCGACGACCTTGCGAAGAACCGTTTCGATCATGGCATTCTTGCCAGCCTGCGAGTTCTCGTTCAGCAATGCGATTTTCATGATTTTCTCCTCCATTTTCGTCCGCCTGCTTTTGCGGATGCGTAAGCTGATTCTACCACAGAAGGGCTGATTTTGCAAGTAAACCGGAAGGTAATTTCCGTTGTGTCGGTCGATTTACCCTGCAGTTATGATTCGCTGAAGTGCCGGAAATTATCCACATAGCTTCCTGTGGACAAGCTGTGAATCGATGGGGATTTTGCGGCGAAGTGTCCGAAATTCCGGACGCAGATTCATCCACAGACAGTGGAAGATGCACCCTGTGGAAGCTGTGGATAACCGGATTGAATGCAATTTTGCAGGATTTCCTGCACGCAGGTGCCGAAAAAAGCCTCAAAAAACAGCGTCTGCAGGCAGGAATCGCCCGTGCCGAAATCGAATATAATGGAAAGAGGTGCCGGAGCAGGGGAAAACCCGGCCGTCAGACGCAAAAGCGCGGCGGATTTCCACACCCCTGTGGATAAAACGTGCAGATGTCCACATGGTTATCCCTGTGGATAAAGTCCAGTGATTTCAAGGCTTTGAGGGACTTATCCACACCTTCCACACCCCCTACTACGACTGCGAAATATATATAATTACTGCTATCTCTCTCAGGAGGGTTTTCCGACATGCAATTCAACGTGAACGTCCAGTCGCTGCTGGATGCGCTGAACATCGCGACTCGTGCACTTTCTTCCGCCCGCGGCAATGCGCCGATTCTCGAGGGCGTTTATCTTTCTGCTGATCAGGATCGGCTGTATATGACCTGCGCCGATGGTTCCCTGAGCATTGAAACGTCCGTCCCTGCCGAGATCAAGGAGGAAGGCACGGCAGTTCTGCCCGGCAAGCTGTTCAATGAGCTCATCCGCAAGCTGCCCGGCGGCGAGGTGTCCGTCAAGGTCAACGAGAATTATTCTGCGGCAATCCGCTGCATGTCCTTCAAGTCGAACATTGTCGGCATGAATCCGGCGGAATACTCCGAAATCGAGCGCGTCAAGAACGGCACGACCATTCAGATTCCGCAGAAGAAACTCAAGGAAATGATCACGCACGTCGTGTTCGCCATCGCTACCGATGAGACCCGGCAGATTTTGACCGGCTCGCTTGTCGAGGTTACGCCGGATGAACTGCGCATGGTCGCACTTGACGGCTTCCGCCTTTCGCTGCAGCGCACCTCGATGCCCTTCAATATTCCGGAAGGCAAGGAAAATGTTCACATGCTCGTTCCCGGCCGCGTCATGAACGAAATGAGCAAGATTCTGAACGATTCGGACGAATTCTGCACGATCAGCTTCGATAACAAGAAGATGGAGGCGACCTTCGGCGATATTACGCTGACGGCTTCGCTGATGGCGGGTGAATTCATTGATTATAAGAAGATTCTGCCGCCGACGTTCCGCACAAAAGTGACGGTTGACCGCATGATGCTGCTTGATGCCATCGACCGTGCCAGCCTGCTTGCGCGCGAGGGGAAGAACAACCTCATCCGCATGTCTTTCCGCACGGACATCATGACGATTTCCTCGAATGCCTCGCTCGGTGATGTACTGGAGGAGCTGCCCGCGGAGCTTGACGGCGACCCGATTGATATGGCGTTCAACGCCAAGTACATCAGTGACATCATCCGCAATATTGATGAGGAAAAAATTTGCATGAACCTGAACAGCAATGTCAGCCCGTGCGTCATTGCACAGCAGGACGGTGAGGAGTACCTTTACCTGATTCTGCCAATTCGTGTCATGTCCTGATATTTATAGATTCATCATCAAATTCATGATGAAAGTATCACTAAAATGCAGATTCAGACAATTCGCTTGCATGATTTCAGAAATTACCATGATCTGGTAATGACACCGCATCCGGGCGTGAATATACTGCTCGGACAGAACGGCTCCGGCAAAACAAACCTGCTGGAAGCCGTTCATTATTGTGCGCTCGGTAAATCACACCGCACGAGCATCGACCGTGAGGTCATCCGAAAAGGCACCGATATGGCGGCTGTCGGCGTCGTGATTCAGAAAGATCACGTGAAAATGGACGTTGCGGTTAAGCTAACGCCATCTGAAAACCGCAAGAAATCCGTTTTTATCGATCGAAAGCGGTCAGAACGGCTGTCTTCGCTGATGGGGCAAGTGCAGTGCGTCATTTTTTCGCCTGAGGATTTGATGATTGTCCGTGACGGGCCGGCAGTGCGGCGGCGCATGATTGACATGATGCTTAGTCAGCTGTCAACCCCGTATTTTACGGCGCTGCAGCAGTATCAGCGTGCGCTGGAGCATCGGACGGCCATTCTGCACGAAGCGAAGCACGGCATTTCGCCGGATGAAAAATTGCTAGATGCATTCGAGCAGGCGATGGCAGTCCCTTGCGGCGTGATTATGCCGATGCGTGATGAAATGATCCGCAAATTGGCGGAATCCGCTTCGGAAAAGTACGCGCATATCAGCGGACGTGAAAACGAATCGTTCTGCATGACTTATCAGCCTTGTGTCGAGAATACGAAAAATCCGGTCGATGAAATCAGGACGAAGTTGCGTGCGTGCCGTCAGGAGGACATCCGCATGGGCGGCGCAGGTTGCGGCATTCATCGTGAAGATATTCAGCTGACGCTTATGGGCAGAAGCATGAAGGTATTTGCATCGCAGGGGCAGGTACGGACGGCAGCACTTGCCATCAAACTGGCACAGCTCGAAATTTTCAGGATGCAGTCCGGCGAAACGCCCATTCTGTTGCTGGATGATGTGATGAGTGAACTCGACATGGAGCGGCGCACACGGTTGCTCAGCGAAATTGACGGCGTGCAGACTTTCATTACCTGTACTGACGAAACAGACCTTAACGGTTGCCGCAGCAAGCGGACGTATGCCGTGTCGATGGATGCAGATGGAATTGGGCATATTCAGGAGGAAACAGCCGGCGAGGCAACCTCGAATGATGTTCTGACGGTCGATCCGGAACTCGAATAATGTTTCACGTGAAACAATCAGCTGTCGCGCTCAGACGGCTGATTGTTTTTATTTACAGGGACGTTATTCAAATTACCCGATAAAATTCAAAATAAAACGAAAAACATGAAGATATACAGCAATATCAAGCAATCGAAACAATATATACTTATAAAAATATAAATAAGTAAATGTGCAAGTTGCATTCTGATACTTCGGTGAATGTTTCACGTGAAACATTGCAGCAGAAGCGCATTTGTGGTACAATAGAACAAACAGGACAGGAGGAATGAACTATGCCGAATTGGACGCTGCAGCAGAAAAGCGCCATCGAAGCGAGAAATCATACGATCCTCGTCAGCGCGGCGGCAGGGTCTGGTAAAACGGCGGTGCTTGTCGAGCGGATTGTCAGGCTGGTTAACGAGGGCGTAGAGCTTAATCGCATGCTGATTATTACCTTTACGAAGGCAGCAGCGGCAGAAATGCGTCAGCGCCTCGCAAAGCGGCTCTCCATGGAAAACGGCAGCGAGCCAATGATGCGCGCGATCGATCAGCTTGAAACGGCACAGATTTCGACGATTCATTCCTTCTGCCAGCGCGTGATCAAAAACCATTTCGAGCAAATCGGCATCGACCCGCTGGTGCGCGTCTGCGATGATCAGCAGCGGACAAGTATGTTTGAGATGGCATTTCAATCGGCAATTGATGAACTGCTTGAGGAACAGCAGCCGAATGTACTGATGCTTGCGGACGCATGGGAGCAGAAGGAATTGCTTACGCTGTGCGCAGAACTGTATTCATTTCTGATGGCAATCCCGAAACCATTTCAGTGGCTGTCCGATCAAATCGATGCGTATGATCAACCGATCAAGGAACAGCCGTGGTTTCACGTGCTGGAAAAATCGGCGCTGATGGAGCTGTCAGCGCTGCCGGACGATCTCGAAATGCTGCGAAGGCTGATGGAACTTCCGGACGCAATTCCGGAACGAAGCGAGGCAATCCAAATGGACGAGCAGGCGATTCAGTCGCTGCTGGCTGTTCAGAACGATTTACCGACGCTCGCTGCAATGCTCAGAACGTTCAAGCTGCCAACACTCAAGCGTGTCATGAAGCAGACGGAAGAGCAGAAGGAATGGGGAAAGCAATTTAGTGACGTTCGGACGCAGATGAAGAGGCGCGTGGAGAAAGTCAGCTTCATTCTGAATAACGACCATGAGCAGACAAAGCAGGAAATTCCGGCGATTCAGCAGCAGCTGCGCGGCATGAGCAGCCTGATTCAGCGCGTGCACCAGCATTTCCGCGAGGAAAAAGGCAAGCGGAACGTCATGGATTTCGGGGATATGGAACAATTCACGATGGAAATCCTCGAAAATCAGGATGTTTGCGCACAAATGCAGGGTGAATTTGATCAGATTTTTGTGGATGAATGCCAAGATGTCAGCCAGGTGCAGGACGCGATTATCCAGGCAATCCACGGGGAACAAAATAGCCTCTTCATGGTCGGCGATGTCAAACAGTCGATTTATCGCTTCCGAAAGGCGGATCCGACGTTGTTTCTGCACCGCATGCGCACGTATTCGGACGAAGAGAATGCGGACGAGCGGCGAATTATCCTCCAGCAGAATTTCCGCAGCGCGTACAATGTGCTTGACGCAACGAACCGCGTTTTCAGGCAGACGATGAATCCTGAAGTCACTGAGTTGACATATGGTCCGGAGGATGAGCTGATTTGCGGGCTTGGCGCGAAGGAAAATGAGCCGCCGGTGACGGTGCATCTGATTGATGAAAGCATCGTGCCGAAAAAGACGGAAACGCAGGAGAGCAAGCCTGCCATCCGCATGGAGGCGCGTGCAGCCGCCGCACGAATTCAGGCGCTTGTAAACGATGAAAAAAAGCAGATTCAGTATCGAGATATCGTGATTCTGTTGTCACAAACGGCGAATATTGCGCCTATCATTGTCGAAGAATTAACAAACGCCGGTGTTCGGACGTTCTATGACGGCGAAGAAAGTTTCTTTGAATTGCCGGAAATTCGGGATATGAAAACGTTTTTGAGCCTGCTGGACAATGAAAAGCAGGATTTGCCGCTGCTTGCGGTTCTCAAAATGGTGCCGTTCAAGTTTACCGATCAGGAACTTACCGACATCCGGCTGACGCTCAAGGGAAAAAAGCTGCCTTTCTATGAGGCATTTGCGAAAAAGTGTGAGGCTGAGGATCAGCTTGCACTGAAGTGCCGTGACGCAAAGAAGCAGATAGAAAGATTGCGGTTCGAGGCGGACGTGATGCCGCTTTCAGACTTCATTTGGTATCTGATGACATCGTCAGGATATTATGCGTCGGTCGGGGCATTACCGAAAGGGGAACTTCGTCAGGCGAATTTGCGGATGCTTTTTGAGCGGGCAAAGTCGTACGAAGATGAGGGCGGCGAGACGCTGACGGGCTTCCTGAGCCGAATGGATGAGCAGCGGCGCGGCGGCGACAGCATATCGGCAAAGATGCTGGGTGAAAACGAGAACCTTGTTCGCGTGATGACGATGCACAAATCGAAGGGGCTTGAGTTTCCCGTCGTTTTCCTGATGAACCTGTCGCAGGCGATGGTCAGGGTGCAAAGAAGCCCGTTGCTGCTTCATACGCAGCTCGGTATGGTGATGCCGTACGTCAATCGGGCGATGAACATTCGCAGAAAGACGTGCATCAGCGATGCATTCGAGTCGCAGCGGCAGATGGAGGAACTTGCTGAACGCGCAAGGCTGCTGTATGTCGCAATGACGCGCGCAAAAACCGATCTGGAACTGTTTGCAGTGGTCGATGCGAAGAATCGTGATAAGTGGATGATGCCGGAAAGCAATCACCGGATTTTGTCGTCCGGCAGCATGATCAACTGGGTGATGCAAGCGATATGCACCGAAGAACACAAACAATCCACAAGTTATCCACAGGCGTCAACCCCATGGAATTGCGAGGATTGCATTGATTTTAGCGGAAAGCCTGTGGAAAACATTCGACAGGATTCGACTTCGTTGGACGCCATTGTCAGGCTGCTTGGCGGTGAAATGAGAACGAAACCGTTTGAAAAGGAAATACCGAGAAAGGCATACGAACCGCTGAAAACGTCGGTCAGTGCGCTGGCGAAGAAGAAACGTGAGCAGAATGCGCTGCCGCTGATTGACATCGATGAGGACGCGCCGATGAAACGTGAAACGGATGAGCAGGGAACACCGCTTGTGCTCTCGGAACTGCCAAGACGTCCGGCATTCATGGAAGAACATCAGATGACGGCAGCGGAGCGCGGCACGTTGACGCACCGAGCGCTGTCGTTGATTCCGATGGAACGTGTGCGTGCGTGTGATGATGTTTCGGCGGTTGTGCGGGAGGAACTGCAGCGGATGCGTCAGCAGGGGATTCTGAACGAGGCGGAGCTCAAGCAGATTCGTCAGCCGGCGATTACGGGGTATTTCAAGAGTCCGCTCGGACAGCGGATGCTGCAAAGCGCAAAGGTGCGCCGCGAATGGGCATTCAATTACCGGCTGGAAGGCGAGGATACACAGCTGTTGCAGGGCGTGATTGACTGCGTGTTCGAGGAGGACGGCGCTTGGATCCTGCTGGACTACAAGACGGATTTCATCGATGATTCGGCCGCGTTCATCGAGAAATACACGATGCAGCTGAACTGGTACGCGAAGGCGCTGCAGGTGATTACAAAGCGGCAGGTGCGCGAAATGTGGCTGTATTCGCTCAGCCGGAATCAGGCGTATCGCGTGCCGGAACAAGAAACGAAATGACAGGGAGATTGTTTCACGTGGAACAAAGGAGAATGGACTACCACCTTCACACGACCCACTCGATGGACGGTCGGCAGACGATGGATGCGCTGTGCAAGCGGATGGCGGCGCTTGGCGTGGACGAAATCGCACTGACGGAGCACATCGAGCCGGACCATCCCGACAGAAGCATGGATGTACCGCCCGTATGGAAGGATTGGTTCGCAGAGATCGAAAATTGCCGCGCGAAGTATCCGCAGCTGACAATCCGCAGCGGCATTGAAATTGGCGATAATCCGGTCTGCCGCGGAAAAATCAAGGAATTGCTCGATTCGCTGCCGCTTGATTTTCGGCTGTTGTCGCTGCATCTCGTCAACAATGTCGACCCGTATGAAAGCGTATATTTCGCCGGCAAGACCCGTCAGCAGGCGTACCGGGAGTATGCGGAGGCGAAGGCGGAGTCCATCCTCGACTGGGAGGATTTCGACAGCATCGCCCATATCGGCTATGTCGCGAAATTCTCGATTTTTACGGGCAAGGAGCGCGCATTGGTGTATGACGATGCACCGGACGCGTTCGATGCGATTTTCCGCCATGTGATTTCGCTCGGCAAGTGCATCGAAGTCAATACGTCCGGCTACGCATCGACAGGCGACACGTTTGCACACTCGACGCTGATTCGCCGATACATCGAGTTGGGCGGAGAAAATTTCACCTTCGGCAGTGACAGTCACGATGAACAGCGCGATTATGCGGACATTGAGCGCGCCAAGGACATGGTGCGGTCGCTCGGCGGGAAGTATCAGGTGTCCTTCAATCAGCGAAAGATGACGTACTGGCGCATCTGAAGGAAAAGCAAAATAACGGGTACGTGGCAGCAAAGTGGGAAAAACACGAAAAATCGCACCAAAATCAACTGAAAATATGGGGACATCCTACGAAATTTGGCTGAAAATTTGACAAAAAGGGTTTTTAGTGGCATAATACAAAGGAGGGGAGAAAGGCTGGGTTCTGCAGGGGCAAGCCCGGCACGAAAAACTTCACCGGCACATACCGGTACATCATAGGGGGCTCGTGTTTCATGGAACAGCTGACGGTCAAATACTACTACCACAGCGGCTTTTCGGTGGCGTGCGGAGAAACGTTGCTCGTCTTCGATTACTGGATGGGTCGTCGCGGCGCGAAGTTGCCGGTTGCGCAGCGCATCACGGCGGAATCGTTGAGCCACTTCGCCGAGGTGTACGTGTTCATCAGCCACGGGCATGAGGATCACTTCGACCCGATTGTGTACACGTGGGAGCAGTTCGCGCCGGTAACGTACATCCTGCCGGACACGATGGAAGCGAGCCTGCACGGGCGGCGGATGGGCGTCGGCGGTGAATTGGAACTGTCGAAGCACGTGAAGGTGAAGGCGTTTGATTCGACGGACGAGGGTCTGTCGTACCTTGTGACGATTGACGGTATCAACGTGTTCCATGCAGGCGACCTGAACAACTGGCACTGGCGCGAGGAATCAACACCGCGCGAAATCGAGGAGGCGGAACGCGACTTCCTGCAGGTGATGGAAACGCTGCGCGGGCAGAAGATTGACATTGCATTTTTCCCGGTTGACCCGCGCCTCGGCATGATGTTCGATGCGGGACCGAATTACTTCGCGATGGTGATGAAGCCGCGTCTGATGATTCCGATGCACTTCTGGGAGCGCACGGAGGTCATCCGCGAATACGCCAAGCGCAGCCGTTCGCAGGAAACGGAATATATCGCGATGACGACGCCAGGTGACATGATGCTGGTGGAATTTGACGACCAGGGCGGTGTGACCGTTCATGTGCAGACGGCGGACAACACGCCTGTCGCGAAGAATAAAAAGGTCGCGCTGCAGGCATATGACGGCGAAAATCCCTTCAGCGATTCGGATTTGCCGGTGGATTTGGATTAAGGTGACGAGCGGAAAGCTCCCTGGAATTTACGCAGCCAAGAAGAATCAAGTCTGAATAAAACTTGTAAACAAGGGGATTGACAGAAACGCGAATATCCCTTATCATAAAGAAACGATGCGAATCAGCCGCACCGAGAAAGGAAGAAAAATCATGATCAATCAGGATATGACCGTCGGCGAAGTGCTCCGTGCGTGCACGGACGAAAACATCGACGCAGTCGTGCAAATCTTCACCGACATGGGCATGCATTGCCTGTATTGCCCGCATTCTACCGCGGAAACGATCGAGGAAGCCGCGATGGTGCACGGCAACGATGTGAACGAGCTTGTGGAAAAGCTGAACGGAGCTTTCCAAACCAAGTAATCAACAGGGCTTTTTGCGCCGCAAGGGTGAAAAGCCCTCTTTTTTATCGCAAAAGTCCGCAAATGCAGACAAATCAAGGGGTTGAAGGACATTGCGGGCAAACAAAACAATCCACGCGGCATGGGGATAACCCTGTGGATAATGTGGATAAATCCAGTGGAATCCACTGGAAACGGCTGAAAATGTGGATAAGTCTGTGGATAACAGTGGATAACTTGTGGAGATGCAAGGAACAAGCTGTGGAAAGGATGTGCAGAAGTGATTGTCGAAACACAGGGGCAGGCGCTGACGGTCGCGATGGAAATGGAGCGACGAGCGATTCGCACGTACGAGCGCGCATTGATGCTGACAGACGATGCAGACGTGCGCCGCGGCATTCAGAGCATGCTGTCGGACGAAAAGCGCCATTTGAAGTGCTTCACGGAGATGTGGGACAAGACGGAAATGTCAGCGGAGGAACGGCTGCTGCTGCAGGCAATGGGCGCTGAGGTGCTGTTTCAGGGCGGCGTGACGGAAATGGCACGCGAAAATGCGCTGACGACGATTGAAGGGCTGTACCGCTATGCCATGGAGAGCGAACAGAATGCAGTGCAGACGTACACAAAATTCGCAGAGCAGTGCACGGGTGAAGCAAAGCAGGCATTTCTGGAGATCGTCCGCGAGGAGGCAGGGCATCTGCTTGAAATCCGCGATCGGCTGGCAAAGGAATAGGGAATACAACAAAAAAACTTGACCGTTTCATGAAAACCTCTTACAATATTTCTAATGACACTTCTGAAAGGATGCATTTCAATGACCGACCACCAATCGCTCTTTCAAGGCATCGGCATCGTGCCCGGCACGTTCCTCCTGCCGCCGTCCGGCGCGGACATGACCGCATGGGCATGCGTTGCCTGCGACCAATATACCTCCGAACCTTCCTACTGGCAGCAGGTCAGCCAGTTTGTCGGTGAAAAGCCCTCTGCTCTGCGGATGATTCTGCCTGAATGCGAGTTGCCTGCATCGCCGGAAAGGATCAGCAAGATTCACGCGGCGATGGCGGAGCAGGCGAATATACTTGAGCCTGCCGTGAAGGACGGCTTTGTCCTCCTCGAACGCACGACATCGACCGGCAAGCGCCTCGGGCTTGTTTGCTGCGTTGATTTGGAGCAGTACTGCTATGACGGCACGAAGAGCGTCATTCGCCCGACAGAGGAAACCGTCGCCTCGCGCCTCCCTGCACGCCTTGCCGTCCGCACCGGTGCACCGCTGGAAACGAGCCACGTCATGCTGCTTCTGGATGACCCGAACCGCACCGTCATTGAGCCGCTGTATGCGCGGCGTGAGCAGCTTGATTCGCTCTACGACTTCGAGCTGATGCAGCAGAGCGGTCATGTTCGCGGCTGGCGCGTCACAGCGGAGAACGACTTGCATGCGATTGCTGACGCGTTGCATCAGCTGCTGGCAAAGCTGGGCAATGATCCGTTGCTGCTTGCGGTTGGCGACGGCAATCACTCGCTTGCGACCGCCAAAAAGCACTATGAGCAGCTCAAAACAACGCTTTCGCCCGAAGAGGCGGCTGTGCATCCGGCGCGTTACGCCATGGTTGAACTGGAAAACATTCATGATGACGCGCTCATTTTCGAGCCGATTCACCGTGTGCTGACGAATATTTCGCCGGATGACGTGCAGCGCGACCTTGCGGCACACTGTGAATCGAACGGCATGGCGTTGTCCGATTGTTCCATGTCGAAAGAAGAGCAGAAAATCACCCTTGTTATGCAGAACGGCGAAAAGACCGTGTACATCCAGCATCCGACCGGTGCGCTGCCTGTCGCAACGCTGCAAACGTGGCTGGATGATTACCTTCGCCGCCATGCCGATGCTGCGATTGACTACATTCACGATGATGATGTGCTCCGCCGCCTGAGCAGTGCACCGAATGCGATTGGCTTCCTGCTGCCGCCGATGGACAAGCACAGCTTTTTCCCTGCCATCATGAAACTCGGAATTTTGCCGCGCAAGACCTTCTCGATGGGGCATGCGCGCGACAAACGTTTCTATATCGAATGCCGGAAAATCCAATAAAAACAAGCACCCTGCCGCCAATTGAAGCAGCAGGGTGCTTATTATTCTCAAAACGACGAAAAAAAAGCTCCCTGCGCTGTTACACGCAGGGAGTCTCTCATACAGCAATTAGTCCACCGTGTAGGGCAGAAGCGCGATGGCACGTGCACGCTTGATTGCCTCGGACAGCTGACGCTGATGCTTTGCGCAGTTGCCGCTCATACGGCGGGGCAGAATCTTGCCGCGCTCGTTGACGAAACGGCGCAGACGATTGATGTCCTTGTAATCAATGTATTCGATCTTATCCACGCAGAAGGAGCAGACCTTCCGACGCGGACGACGGCCTCCGCGCGGACGCGGACGGCGCTCAGTACGTTCTTCAGACATGAGAGTGACCTCCTTTTCATTCACTTGATCCGCAAAATCAGCGGTTTACGCTGATTAGAAAGGCAGTTCTTCGGTTTCAACCTGGGCATAGCCGCTGTTCTGTGCGGTAGGCGCAGCAGGTGCTGCCGGTGCGCTGTAAGAAGCAGGCGCGCCAGCCTCATTGCGGCTCGACAGGAATTCAACGTCCTCTGCCGTGACCTCGAGAGAAACGCGGGTGGTGCCGTCATTGGCGGTATAGGTGCGTGCAGTCACAGGACCGACCACGCAGACCTTGCGTCCCTTTGCCAGATATTTCTGGCAATTTTCCCCCAACTGGCGCCAAGCGGAAACACGGAAATAATCCGCTTCCGGCTGACCGTTTGCAGCGTTAGAACGGCTACGGCGGTTTACGGCAACAGTGAAGGAACAAACACTTGTATCACCTGCCGGATGCGTCTCAGGATCGCGCGTCAGGTTACCAATGATCGTCAGCTTATTCATCTGCTTATCCTCTTGTTCGGTCGATGCTGAATGCCGATTACTCAGCGTCAGCAGGAGCTTCTACGGTTTCAGCGGCTTCAACGGGCGCTTCCACGACGGGAGCAGCCTTGGGTGCGCGGGGCTTCACGCTGCTGCGCTTGACCTCCAGCTTAACCACGAGATAGCGAAGCACCTCTTCGTAGATCTCCAGATTGCGTTCAAGCTCACGAGGCAGCTCAGCCGGTGCCTTAAAGGTCACCAGAACATACCAGCCCTCGGTCTTGTAGTTGATGGGGTAAGCAAGACGCTTTGCACCCTTTCCCCAGGGCTCCTCATCAACCTTTTCCACCTCACCACCGTTAGCAGCGATCAGGGCAGAAACCTTCTCGATCAGTTCCTTACGAGCGGTTTCCTCCAGTGCAGTATCGATGATGTAGGTCAGTTCGTACCTATTCATCACATTCACCTCCTCTTGGACTTTTGGCGCTGCATCCTGTGCAGCGCAAGGATGTGCCAGTTATTGATTATACATCAACCTTCAAGCTTTTTCAAGGGGTTTGAGCAAAATTTTGCACTGTCTGCCGGGCACAAAAGCAGGGATTTCGCGCTTTCGGGGCGAAAAATAAAGAAAATATCCCACCGGAGGAACAGCTATGAAGGATATTTTCCTGATTATTGACGGCAACAGCCTGCTGCATCGGGCTTTTCACGCGTTGCCGCTGATGGACGCGGACGGCGTCTACACCAACGCGATTTACGGCTTTCTGACCATGATGCTCAAGGCGATTCGTGAGGAGAATGCGCAGTATCTCGCTGTGTGCTTCGATGAACATGCGCCGACCTTCCGCCATACCGCCTATCCGGATTACAAGGCAGGGCGCGCCGCAACGCCGGATGAGCTGAAGCAGCAGTTCACGACCATGCGGACGCTGCTGGATGATTTGGGCGTGCAGCGGTTCTCCATGCAGGGCTGGGAAGCGGACGATTTGCTTGGTACGCTGTCGAAACTCGGCGAGGAGGCAGGTGTCAGTCCGCTGCTGCTGACGGGCGACCGCGATGCGCTGCAGCTCGTGTCCGACGGCACACAGGTGCTTTTTACGCGCAAGGGCATCAGCGAAACGACGCACTTTACGCCGGCGATGGTGCATGAAACGTATGGCTTTTCACCGGAGCAGGTGACAGACTGGAAGGGGCTTGCAGGCGACAGCAGCGACAATATTCCCGGCATTCCGGGTGTTGGCGACAAGACCGCCGTCAAGCTCCTGCAGCAGTACGGCACGCTGGACAATATTCTCGCGCATGCGGGCGAGGTCAAGGGCAAACTCGGCGAAAAGCTGACAACATGGGCGGATCAGGCGAGAATGTGCCGCGAGCTGGCGACCATCCGCCGTGATGCGCCGATTGATTTTTCACTGAAGGCATGCGCAATGCCGGATTTCCGCAAGGGCATTCCGGCGCTGGAAAAGCTTCGGCTGAACAGCATCGTCCGGCGCTTGCAGGAATCGCCCGATGAAACGAAGACGGCGGCACCGGCGGAAGACACGGAGATTGCGCCGCTGACGCTCCTGCCGTTTGAAAAGGTGCAGGACATGCAGTCCGCAGAGGAATTGTCCGCATGGCTTGCATCAAAGCCGGACAGCGCACGGCCGCTGGCAATCTGCATCGATGAAATGATGGTGACGTGTGCCGCGCAGGACATGACGTGCTGTCAGGCGATGGTCGGCGGTGATTTGCTGACGCCCGGCATCGCACCGGAAGAGCTTCTCTCGGCGATTGCGTCCGATTTGGCGGCGCATCCGACGATTGTCCATGACGGCAAGGTGCTGTTGCATCTGCTTCGTCGCAATCAGCTGACGCTGCCGGAAAGCTTCGCATGGGATGTGCAGCTTGGCGCATATCTGCTCGACCCGCAGCGCAAGAGCTACAGCCTGTCCGCCCTGTGCGGCGAACTGCCGGCGGACGCGCGCGGCATGCTGTCGCTGGCAAAATGGCAGGAAAAGACCATTGCGCAGCTCGGCATGATGCACCTGATGCGCGATGTGGAAATGCCGCTGTCGTTCGTGCTCTATCGCATGGAGGAAATCGGCTTCCGCGTGGATACGGCGTTCCTGCATGCACTCGGCACGCGATACACCGAGCAGATTGAGCAGAGCAAGAAACAGGTTTATGCGGCATGCGGCGAGACGTTCAACCTGAACAGCACGCAGCAGCTCGGCGAAGTGCTCTTTGAGAAGCTGCAATTGCCGCACGGAAAAAAGACGACGAGGGGTTATTCCACGTCTGTCGAAGTGCTGGAATCGCTGGCAGACATCGCGCCGGAGGTCATTGAGCCGCTTCTGCGCTATCGGCAGCTGACGAAGCTCAACTCCACCTATGTCGAAGGATTGCTCCGCCTGACAGATTCAACCGGACGCGTGCATTCCACCTTCGACCAGGTCGCTACGGCAACCGGACGCATTTCCTCCAGCGAACCGAATCTGCAGAACATCCCTGTCCGCACCGAGGAAGGCAAGGAAATCCGTCAGGCGTTCCTGCCGCGCGAAGGCTGGGTGCTGCTCGATGCGGACTACAGTCAGATTGAATTGCGGCTGATGGCGCATTTCTCCGGCGATGCGGCGCTTGTCGATGCTTTCCGCAACGGGCAGGATGTCCATGCCCGTACGGCGAGCGAAATCTTTGATGTACCGCTGGAGCAGGTCACCCCGACGTTGCGTTCGCGCGCGAAGGCGGTCAATTTCGGGCTGATTTACGGCATCAGCGGATTCGGCCTGGCGAAAAACACGGGCGTCAGCCGTAAGGAGGCACAGAACTTTATCAAGCAGTATTTCGCACGGTATCCGGGTGTCAAGCGGTTCATGGACAGCGCTACCGAGGATGGCATGCACAACGGTTATGCGCTGACGCTGTTCGGTCGGCGGCGGTATCTGCCGGAGCTCAAGAGCGACAAGGCGATGGTACGCGAGTTCGGCAAGCGTGCTGCGATGAATACGCCTGTGCAGGGCACAGCGGCGGACATCATCAAGCTGGCGATGGTGCGCGTGGATGAGGCACTGCGGAAGGAAGGAATTCAGAGCCGCTTACTGCTGCAGGTGCACGACGAGCTGCTGTTGGAGTGTCCGCCCGAGGAGGCGGCGCATGCGGCCGAACTGCTCAAGGAAGCCATGGAGAAGGTCATTACGCTGCGCGTGCCGCTGCTTGCAGAGGTGCATCAGGGGCAGAATTGGGCGGAAGCAAAATAAAAAGGTCAATAGGATCATCTTACGACCGCGGACTTCGTCCGTTCTATAGCTCCAAGTGACAAAACAAATTTAGTCTGGAAAAGTGCAAAGCGAAGGGGATCGGGGGCGACCGCAAAGCCCCCGAAGAACCCCGTAAAAAAATAACTACGGAAAAGTACAAAGCGAAGGGGATCGGGGGCGATCGCGGACTTCGTCCGTTCTATAGCCCCCGAAGACCCCCCATAAACAAACACCCGCCGAAGGCAATTTCCTCGGCGGGTGCTTGCTTAGTATTCGTAAACGGTGACCACACCGCCCATGTTGTCCAGCGACATGGTGTAGTTGGTGGTCTTCTGGGTGACGCTGACGTTCATGTAGGAGCTCGTTTCATCCTCAATCTGCTGGCGGACGATTTCGTACTTGAGCTGACCATCCTCAAAGACGGCGATGTGCGGATGCGCCATCAGGTACTCGATGTATTCCTCCAGGCATAGGTCAAGCTGATGCATGACGGTCGCGTTGGCAACGCCGACATAGCGGAACAGGTTCATCTCGACGCTGACGCCGGTTTTGTAAGCACGGCTGACGGTGCCTTCGGTCGGGAAATCCTGCAGCGGGAAGCGGAACACAAGACCGTACTTCCAGCAGTTTTCATACATCCACTTTCCCTGGTCGCTCTCGGAGAAGGCCAGTTTGTTCAGCTCGGTGTTGCCGCTTTCGTAGAGGTACAGGCGGAAGGAAAGACCGGTGTTGTACTCGCTGGTGCCGGGCATGTTGATGCTCTTCTTCGTGCTGGCAATCAGCTCATCCTCCGACCAGCCGGAATGGCGTTCCTTCAGGCGATTGTACTCCGTATCAAAGAGCGTCTGCTGGTCAGAAATGCTGCGGTAGCCTTCGTAGACAACGTAGCCCTCAAGTCCCTCTGCCTTGGCAGCGTTGAGCGCGTCAAGCAGGGCACTGATGGCAACGGGGAACAGTTTCTGCTCCGAGCTCCGCCAGATGCTCTTTGTCTGACCCATGCTCTTGGCATAAGTCATGATGGAAACAAGCCCGGATTCATCAAAATCAGACGGACGGGAATGCCATTCGTTGACGAGCAGCAGTCCGCCGAGCATGGCATCCTGACGCGATACAACGACCGTGCCGGGATTGTCCAGCGCGTAATTCGTCAGGTCAACAATGGCGATGCCTTCCTGCGTATCCGGTTCCGGCCATGCCTGGTTGACGTTGTTGTTTGCGTCGAGCTGCGCCTGCAGGTCAGCAACCTCCTGCGCGTAGGCTTCCGCCTTCTCGTCGTTGCGCTGCTGTGCCTCGGCGCGGAGCTCATTGACGTTGTTGATGCGCATGGCGTAAAGCAAATTGCTGCCGAACAGGCAAAGGACGGCGAGTGCCGCCAGAACAGCCGTCGCGGCGATTAAAAACGTCAGCGAGCTGACGCGCTTCTTTCCTGATGACTTCATAGTCGAAAACACCTGCCTTTTCGGGTGCAACCCAATTCATCGGATTCTGCCGCCGGTATTTGCGGCAGCGATGGGACATTCTCCGTTATTTATTCGCCATAGCCATGCGTTTTTCCTTCCTGCGGGGCAAGGAATTATCGCTTCATCCGTGCGGCGTACTGTCGCTGAATTTCCCTGAGCCGCTGCTCGTCGGCCTCGCGCGCATGACGTGCCTGATCCTGCAGTGCACGCGTTTCGGTGACGCCTTGACGGACGGTCTGCCACGAGGCGGAAAGAGCTTCCTCGGCATTGTCGGAGGATTGCTGAAGCCCTGCCGTCTGCTGTGTCACGCGGCTGAGCGCCTCCTGCTGGAGCTGCCTGCGCTTGCTCAGAATCACCTGCGCGAGTGCCTGCTTGAATACAGGCAGCGTGACAATCAGCGCGGAATTCATCTTGCGCATCAGTTCGGCGTTGCTGAACTCGACCAGCTTCACCATCGGGATGGATTGCAGCGCGACGTTTTCCGCCATGCGCAGGTCCTGTGTGCGGCGCTCAAGCATCGTCTGTGCCTGCGAAAGCGTCTGCAGCTCAAAACTGACGGACACGTCGTTCGTGCGGTGCATGTCCTCGGTGCGCTGTGCGGCATATTCTCTGATTTCCTTGATGCCCTGTTCGCCGGCGACGATGTACTTCTCCAGTTCATGGAAATGCTGGATGTTCGCCTGAAACAGAACTTCGAGCTGTTCGTTTGCACTTTTGAGCGACTGCTCTGCCATTTTCAGGCGGATGTAGATGCTCTCAAGCTCACCGCTGAGCGAATCAAAGCGGCGAATGGTCTCATCGAGCGATTCCGCCTTCGTCCCCATCAGACGGGCAAAGAAGCCGCGCTTTTTCTGCAAGGCATTCGGGTCAAACTGCGCCATCAGGTCGGCAAGCGCATTGAGCAGCTGGTCGGAATTATCCGTGTGGGATGCGCGGAGACTTTTGAGCACCTGGTCGGATGCGCGGGCGATGTCCTCTGCGGCGCCGTTGCCGAAGGTGACGATGGTGTTCAGGTCGCTGACGTCAATGAGCGAGGTTAATTCATCGATTTCCGGCGAATTTGTCAGCGCAGCGACGGTCGCCTGACGATCCGCTTCAATGTCGTAGCTTGGCGCGTCCTCGCCGGGGAGCGTCAGCAGCGGTGCTTGATACTTTGCGTCAGTCATGTGTTAAGTTTCCTTTGCAGTTTTTCCCACCATGGGCGCGGCTTGTCAGGCAAAGCTGCCAAATCGGGCACGGGCAGGTCGTATAGGTAATCACCAGCCTGATGCTCCACCGGCAGACGGTTGCGCGCGTACCGCTCCACTGTCTGATAGCCCGTGGGAACGAACAGCGCAATGTCAAACCCGACAAGGCTCAGGAAAGTCAGGAGGATGGCGTCCTCCAGGCTGGTGGAACTGTCTGAAGCGCTGACAATGAGCAGTTTGGGGTTCTTCTTCGTGAAGTCGAAGCTCTGCAGGCTGCGCAGCACGTCCCTTTGCAGGCTCATTACGACGGACACGACGGTGTACTCCATGCCGTTTTCGCCGATGCCGCGAATCAGCCGCTGATTCAGCATGGTTTCGAGCTGATCCAGCAGATGCTCCTGCAGTGCCGGCCGCAGCAGCGAAAACGGGTAGTCACGATCGGCTTGCAGGGCGCTGCGCATCAGGCGGCCGTTCTTCAGCACACGCTTGGCGAGTGCAGCATAGGCGTTGCCCGCGCCCGACGGCAGCATGGGCAGATGGTCAATCAGGAAGGTTTCGGGTGTCAGCATCCGGTGGAGCTGCGCCCAGTAGGCATCGACCGAGCCGCCCTTTACGCCGCAGATGCGCGAGTAAATGACCGGCATGGTGACGACACCGTCATGCACGGAGAAGCCAGTACGGAATTTCAATTCCTGATCCCACAGCAGATACACCTCTTCCAGCGCCGGACGCAGCATGACCGCGTCTGCCTGCGAAAACTGATGCGCACCGTAAACGCCGAGTGCGCGGTTCATTTCACGCTCGGCTTTGGCGGCATCGGTATCCAGAAAGTTAGATACCGCGTCCATCGGGTATTTGCTGACGGTCATCGACTGACTGCCGGTCAGCAGCAGCGCCTTGTCGTCACCGAGCGTGCACGGCTTGGACAAATCCGGCGAAAACACGGCAACATCAACCGGAAGACCGGACAGGAAGATGGGATACAGCGCGTCATGGACATCTCGGCAGCCGTTGAGCAGCAACAGACACGGCAGTTCATTGTCCTTTGCGCCTGTGAACAGCTGCTGATGGTAACGCTGAATCCAGCACAGCAGATAAACGCCGGATGTCAGCAGGCGTTTCAAATTGTCCTCCCTGCCGGCAGCGTACATCATCGTCCGGACGAAGGACAACTGCATCTGGCGCTGAAGCTCCTGCTCGGCTTTCGGCAGATTCAACGCGAGGTCAACCGCCATTTCCTCTGCGGAACGGTAATCGCGGCGGCGGATTTTGTTCGTTTCCTCTGAGGATGGTGTTGGCAGCCCGTCATGGAGTACAAGCACATGGCGATGCTGCTCGCAGAGCTGCTCATAGAGCCGCCGCAGCAAATCGGAATATGCGGCAGTCTTCTTCACGCCGCGAAGCACGACCAGTGCGTTGTAGAACAGCGACAGGTCATCGCCGCGCTCGCGTTCAGGGGTTAGGAGCGTCATTACGTCCGCCTGCTGCATCCATGCGTTGGTGCAGGGAGAGAGCTTTGGCTTCTGAAAATAGGATTCGGGATCTTTGACAGCATGCGGCTTTGACTGTGATGCTGCCGGCTGAGTCGGAACAGACGAAGGAACGATCAGCACCGGCACTGATCTGGTTGAAGGACGTTGTGTATTCGGCACCTCTAATGTCGGATGGTTCGGCGCTGCCGACGGTCTTTGCTGCGCGTGCTGTTTGCGGAAGGATTTGAGCGTGAAGTCAGCAGGGAACGGCTGACCGTTCGGCACGGTGATCGGCTGCGACCATTGATTGGTGCCATCGAGCCGCTGATAAGCCGTATCGCCGGAAACTTCCAGCAGCATCACGTCCGCACCCACCGCGTTCAGCAGGCGCAGAAGCATCAGCTCATGCGCAGTGACGGTGCTGCATTCGTAAAGGATGCGCGGCGGCTCATCATTGCCCAGATACGGCATGAGCCGCTCGAAGCGGTAATACAGCCAGCACATCATCTTGAAATACACATTGCGGAGCACGTCTTCCGGCTTGCCTGCCTGACGAAGCTCCGCCATTTGGCGCAGCAGCGCCTGCGTGAATTCTGCGCGGTTGCGGCTGCTCATGCGCGGCATCCACGTGGTCAGTTTCATGGACAGGAACGCGTCTGTCGGCTCAAAGTTGCTGCCGAGCGTTTCCTTCAGATAGGCCAGCTGCCGTTCATCCGGATTGCCGATTTGTCCCTCGATGATGACGCCCTTCGTCCGTGCCGCCTCATGGTATTGCCAGAGCGCATTCAGCGCGTCCGCACTCGTCTGATGCAGGCGAACGAAATAAACACCCTGTCCGCCGGTGCGCTTGGAAATAGGAAGCATCAGATCCTGAAGCGAGGACGCGCTGACTCTGGCAAGCATGGTTTTTACCTCCGCATGTTGTGAAGCTGAACGTGATTGAGCGTGAATCCAAGCACCGAGCCGACAATGCCGCCGACGATGTGTGCCATCTGGGAAATGTGATCCTGCGTGAACAGCCCATCGACAACCTGCTGACCGATATACAGCACAGCGACAAGCAGGAAGGACAGCGGCAGTTTATCTTTTTCGGTCACGGTGAAGGACGAGAGCAGAATCATCGCGAATACGATGCCGCTTGCGCCGAGCAGCGAAATGTGCGGAAAGAAAATGATGTTGATCAACCCGGTGGAGAGCGCCGTTGCGCCCATGACAAGCAGGAGATTGCGTCCGCCGTACTTTTCCTCGAGCATCGGACCTAAAATCAGCAGATACATCATGTTGCCCAGTAAATGCTCCCAGCTGGCATGCCCCATAACATGCAGGAAAAGCCGCAGATACGTCAGCGGATTGAGCGCGGAGGAGCGATAGACGCTGAAGAGCAGGTGATTTGATGCACCGCCGGTAAGCAGATTCAGCCCGTAAACGCCGACGCAGAGCAGCACGAACGTCAGCGTAACAGGCGCGTTATAGCTGATAGGGAGCTTCCGGAGTGCGGATTGCAGCTTTTGCATCGGACGAGCCTCCTTAAGAAATATCGATATCTTTTTTGTTCATATTCGTCACAGCTTGCGGAAAATCCTGCACGAAAAAAAGGCAAAGCGCCGCAGGTTGCCCCTTGACGCCTTGCCCATGGAGAAAATCAGACATTCACGCCGTATGCCTTGCACAGCGCGTACAAACCGCCCTGATAGCCGGCACCGACCGCGTTGAACTTCCACGTCGAGCCGCTGCGGTACAGTTCGCAGACGACCAGCGCCGTCTCGATGGAAAAGTCCTCGCCGAGATCATAGCGCAGTTCCTCGGTACCGACCGTATCCTTATCGCTGGAACGGCGTGCAAGGCGCACATAGGCGTTGGATACCTGACCGAAGTTCTGACCACGCTCCTGTGCTTCGTAAATCGTAACGGTGATGGCAATCTTCTGCACATCGGGGTCAACCTTGGAGAAGTCGATGTAGAGCACTTCGTCATCGCCTTCGCCCTCACCGGTGCGGTTGTCACCGGTATGGGTGACGGAGCCATCCGCACTCTTCAGGTTGCCATAGAAGATGAAATCCTCATCCTTGCGAACTTTGCCGTTCGCGCCGAGCATGAACGCCGATGCATCGAGGTCGAAATCCGCGCTGCCGTCGTAGCGGTTGGTGTCCCAGCCCAGACCGATCAGCGCCATCGTCATGCCCTTGTCCAACGAGATTTTCTGTCCCTTAGAAAGATTCACAGCCATGAGAAAAACCTCCTTTTGTTATTCATAAAGCCGCACAAGCGAAGCGAGTCTGCTCGCCTCTGCGACACCCTGACCGATGGCATTGAACTTCCATTCGCCGTTATAGCGATAGATTTCACCGACAATCATGCCGGTTTTTCCGCTGTAATCCTCGGAGAGATCAAAACGGCAGATTTCCTTCTGCGTGCGCAGGTCAACCAGGCGGATGAACGCGTTGCGGATCAGCCCGAAGTGCTGATTGCGGACGTTCGCGTCGTAGATGTTGACAACGAAGACCAGCTTGTCGATGTTCGCCGGAATCCGGTTCAGGTCGACCATGATCTGCTCATCATCGCCTTCGCCCTCGCCGGTCAGGTTATCGCCCTGATGGACGATGGCGCCGCTTTCATGCACGAGGTTGCCGAAGTAGACGCAGGCCTTATGGATGTCATGCGTGACGACCTTGCCGTCGGCACCGCAGAGGATGACGGATGCATCGCAGTCGATATTCTGCGGCTTCGGGGCGAACCAGCCGCGCTTGCGCTCGACCTCGTCCCAGCCCAGACCGACCATGATGCGCTGCAAACCCGGTTCGCCGGGTTTCACCAGGGAGATCTTCTGACCTTTCTTCAGGTTGACGGACATGTTGACTTTCCCTCCTTGCTATGGTATTTCGTGTCTGCGGGTAAGAACGGAATTATTACTTCTGCATTACGTGCTTGCGAATGACATCAATCGGGATAATCAGGAACGCAAGGACAAGGCAAATGAGCCATGCGGACCAGCTCAGGGGCTCAACACTCAGCACAGCGCCGCCGAAGGTGACGAACAGGAACTGCAGCAGCAGCAGTCCGCCGATGACCAGCAGGAAGTTGCGGTTGCGGTTCAGGCTCTCGAAGGGATTCGTGTGCTCGGTGCGGGCATTGAAACCATTGAAGGAAATCGCCATCATGAACGTCGCGAACACGGCGGAGTTCAGCAGCGTCGTGTCGAGCGTTTCACCCACGGCACCCAGCAGGCTCTGCATTGCGGGTACGAAGCGAATGCACAGGCAGACGGCAGTGATGTACAGTGCGCTGATGATGACCTCAATCATCATGTTCTTGGTGACGATGGAGGCATCGCGGGCAATGGGCTTTTCCTTCATGTACTCTTTCAGCGCGGGTTCGCTGCCGAAGGCGATGGCGGCAAGGGTATCCATGGCGAGGTTGACCACGAGCAGCTGAATGACCGTCAGAATCGTGTTCTCACCGAAGAACGGCGCGAGGAAGCACGTCAGCACGGCGGCAACGTTGACTGTCAGCTGGAAAATCAGAAACTTGCGGATGGACTTGAACATCGTGCGGCCGTAGAGGATGGCCTTGTCGATGGAGAGGAAGTTGTCGTCGAGGATGGTGATATCGCCGGCTTCCTTGGCAACCTCGGTGCCGGAGCCCATGGCGAAACCGACGTCCGCCTTCTTCAGGGCAGGGGAGTCGTTCACGCCGTCGCCGGTCATGCCGACAACAAGGTTCAGCTCCTGCGCGCAGCGAACCAGACGGCTCTTGTCCGTCGGCAATGCGCGGGAAACAACACGCAGATTCGGCAGCACTTTCTTGAGCTCGTCATCGCTCAGCTCGGCAAGTTCGGCACTCGTCAGGGCGACATCGGTCGTGGCACGCAGCAGACCGGCTTCCTTCGCGATGGCAACAGCGGTTTCCTTGCGGTCGCCGGTGACCATAACGACCTGAATGCCTGCATCCTGCACCTCGCGGATGGCGTCAACCGCTTCCTTGCGGACGTTGTCGCGGATGGCAAGCACGCACACGAGTGTCAGCGGTTCGCCGTTGTCTGCCGTGTCGCCGTTGCACTTCGCCACGCCCAGCAGACGCATCGAGCGGCCGGCCTGTTCATCCATGTACGTCATCAGGTAGTTGCGCTCGGTCAGGGGCTTCACATCGCCGTTTTCGTCGATATACTTTTCGCAGCGGGCGATGATGCGTTCCGGTGCGCCCTTGATGTAAGTGACGGTCTGACCGTCATGGCTGATGGTGACGGTGGAGTACTTCTTGGCGGAGTCAAATGCGTTGAAATTGCGGACGTCCTCGCGGGCAACCTCGGCATCAACGCCGGCATTGACGAGGAAGGACATCAGCGCGCGGTCGGTGGAGTTGCCGCCGATGATGGCATCGCCGCTATGGGTCGCGGAGTTATTCAGACCGATGCCGTAGGTGATTTCACTGCGCAGCGCGGGCGTCAGCTCGTTGACGGAGGTGAAGCGGCGGACATTGCCGGTCGCCAGTTCAACCACGCTAAGCTTGCCCTCGGTGATGGTGCCCGTCTTGTCGGTGAACAGCAGCGACAGGGAGCCGGCCGTTTCCAGACCGTTGATCTTATGGACGAGCACGTTGTCCTTCGCCATGCGCATGCTCTGGTAGCTCAGCAGGATGCTGGTGAGCATCGGCAGACCTTCCGGCACCGCGCAGACGATGATGGTGACGGCAACGGTGATGGCGTTAATCGTCAGCTCCAGCCAGCCGAGGAAGTCGGTGGGCATGCTGCCGCCGAAAATCGCCTTGGCGAACACGCCGATGATGATGGCGATGGCGCCGATATAACCGAAGGTGGAAATCTGCTTGGCGAGCTTCGCCAGCTTGACCTGCAGGGGCGTTTCGCGCGTATCCTCCTGCACCTCAAGCGCCAATGCACCGAAGAGCGTCTTGTCGCCGACGACCTTGACCTCCATGTACGCCTCACCGCCGCACACGACCGTGCCGCGGTAGACATAGCAGGTGTTCAGCAAATCCTTGGTGTTGTAGGCTTCGCCGCTCGTGTTGACGGTCTTCTTTGCCTCTTCGGTTTCGCCGTTGAGGGAAGCCTGGTCAACCTTGATGGAGCCTTCAATGATTTCACCGTCAGCGGCAATCTTATCGCCTGCCTGCAGATAGATGAGATCGCCGACAACGACCTCGCTGACGTGAATTTCCATGAGCTGACCGTCGCGCATGACCTTGGCGGTCTCCTTGGCTTCCTCCTCCGCCTTGAGGGCAGAGGCCTTGCCTTCCTGCTGCGATTCGCTGACGGATGAAACACCGTTTGCAATCATGATGGCGATCAGAATGCCGACCGGCTCATACCACTCGGCCTCGCCCATGAAACAGAGTACTACTTGAATGACCAGTGCGACCAGCAGAATCATGATCATCGGATCCTTGAAGCCCTCGAGGATCTTTTTCCACAGCGGCTCCGGCGGAAGCTGTGTGAGGGTGTTCGCGCCGTACTGCTTGCGGCTTTCCTCGACCTGCTGTTTGTTCAGCCCGTGAAGATTCATGTCGTTTCCTCCAATGCGTGTCGACAGTGCGGGAATGTTTGTACGCTTTACATTTCTATTCTACACCAGAAAACGATGATTTGCAAGCATGATTTGTCAATAGATGACAGAAAATCAGCACAATTGTCGCTTCTGATGTCGAAAAGCAAGAAAATGCTGCTCAAAAAAACAGCGAGAGAAAAAAAGCGCAGAGAAATCAGTCGAAAAGGACAGACTTCCTGCGCGAAGGCAACATCAATAAGCCGATGCAGCGAACATCAGCGAAAGGATCGCTTACTCCTGCCCGGGCTTATGACCGTCAAGATAGAAGCGGACGAGTTCTTCAAGAATTTCGTCGCGTTCCAGACGGCAGATCATGCTTCGTGCGGAATTGTAGCTGGTGATGTACGTCGGATCACCGGAAATAAGATAGCCGACAAGCTGCGTGATGGGGTCATAGCCCTTGGACTGCAGTGCCTGATAGACGTAGAGCAGCATATCCTGTGCTTCATTGCCGGACTCCTGAATCGGGTGCAGCTTGGTGGTTTCAAATTGACTCACGGCGAAATCTCCTTTCTGCGGACGAATCCGCATTTCAATTCACATTATACACGACATCGGCGGGAAATAAAAGTCCCTTTTTCTGAGATTTTGATGAGAAAGGGACTTCGTCCCGTGTTTTTTCGTCCTGTATTTTTCGTCCTCTCTAAAATTTATTGCAAGAGCTATAGAACGGACGAAGTCCGCAAAAATCTTCGCATACCCATTCATATAACGAATGAGCAGAATAAAATCATCCATGAAAAATGTAAAATATCAAAAAAAGCTGCCTTCCGAGAAGAAAGACAGCTTGATGGATGAGATTGAAATCAACCCTTCAGACCGCTGGTGGCGATGCCCTCGATGAAGTACTTCTGCAGGCAGAGGAACACAACGGACACCGGCAGCAGGGAAACGAGCGATGCAGCCATAATCAGGTGATAGTCGCTGGTGTACTCCTGAATGAAGCGGCGCAGACCGACCTGAATCGTCTTGTTCTCGTCGCGGGTGAGGTAAATCATCGGGCCCATGTAGTCATTCCACGTGCCGACGAAGGTGAAGATGACGAGCGTCGCGATGGCGGCGGTGGAAAGCGGCAGCATAATTTTCGCCCAGATGCCGTATTCGCTCAGACCGTCAATGCGCGCAGCCTCGCACAGCTCCGAGGGAATGCCCTGATAGAACTGACGCATCAGGAACACGCCGAATGCGCTGAACGCCTGCAGGACGATCATCGCTAGCAGCGTATCGTAAAGACCCATGGAGCGCATCATGATGAACTGCGGCAGCATGTATGCCTGCCACGGCACCGCGATGGTTCCGATGTAGCACAGGAAGAGCAAGTCACGTCCCTTGAAATGCAGCTTGGCGAAGGCGTAGGCGGCGAAGGAGGACGTGAGCGTCTGCAGAATGGTGACGGACAGCGCGATGATGGCGGTGTTCTTGAAGTACGTCAGCAGGGGAACACGCTGCCAGATGACCACGTAGTTCTCCCAGTGGAACGTTTCCGGAATCCAGCGGATCGGGTACTGGAAGACCTCCTGGTCGAGCTTCAGGGAGGAGGAAATCATCCAGACAAACGGAATCAGCGTAAACAGCGCCATCGCGATCAGCACGGTATACAGCACGATTTTGCCGATGACATGCAGCACGGGGTTGTCCTGGCGGATTTGCCGCTGATGGGAAACAACAGCCTGACTCATGATGCATCCTCCTCTCTTAGTCGTTCGAGAACTTCTTCTCGTTGGCGAACTGAATGACCGTGATGATCAGCACGATGACGAGCAGCACCATCGCAATGGCACTTGCCTGGCCGTAGCGGACGTTGACGAACGCTTCGCTGTAGATGTAGGTAACGAGCATCTTGGTGGCGCGTCCGGGTCCGCCGTTCGTCATGATGGCGACGGTATCGTAAATCTTGAAGGAGCCGATAATCAGCATGATGGAGCAGAAGAAGGTCGTCGGCTTGATCTGCGGCAGCGTCACGTTACGGAACTGCTGCCACTTGTTCGCACCGTCAACGGTCGCTGCCTCGTACAGCTCACGCGGCACGCCCTGCAGCGCGGCGAGGTAGATGACCATGTAATAGCCCATCGAGCGCCATACGCTGACGAGGATGATTGCCCACATTGCCATGGTGGAGTCCGCTGTCCATGATTTGTTGAAATTGATGCCTAATGCCATGATGAACTGGTTGATGGGACCGTCCTTCATGAGCATGAAGTTCCAGCAGACGCAGATGGCAACCATCGATGCAACATAGGGGAAGAAGAAGATCGTGCGGAAGGCGACGGCACCCTTGACCTTGTTCAGCGCGAGTGCCAGCGCGATGGCGCAAATCAGCGTCAGCGGCACGTTGACAATCGTATAGAACACGGTGTTTTTGAGAGCGATGCCGAGGTCGACCTTGTTGAAGAAATACAGCAGGTCACCGCCTGCCATTTTCTCGGCGACTTTCTTCACCTTGAAGATTTCGGCGAAGTTGTCCAGCCCGACCCACTTCGCGTTGCTGATATCGCCGCCGTTCCATTCTACGAACGCCAGCAAAATCGCGCATACGACCGGGACAAGCGTGAAAATGGCAAAGCCCAGAAAGTTCGGCGCGAGGAAGGAGTAGGCAATCAGCGTGTTTTTGCGCTCAAGCCTGCTCATTTTTGTCTTTTTACGGGCGGCGAGTTCAGCCATGTCGGTAGTGCTCCTTTCCAAGTAAAAGAGGACGGGGAGAGCGAGTTGCTGGTCGCTCTCCCCGCCCATGGCTAAAAGATTATATTGTTACTCGTAGAGCTCTGCAACGCGCTCGTTCATGTTCTCGATGCCTTCCTCGACGGAAATTTCACGGGACATGATGGCGGTGTGCTCTTCGTTCAGGATGCCCTGAATGTCGCCCAGCTTGTCGCTGACGCCGATTTCGATGGAGACCATGGTCGGCAGCAGCGCGGCCTTCGAGTTCTCATCCTGCGGGAAGCCGTCGACGGATGCGAGCACGTCAGCAACCTCGGAGGAAACCCATGCCGGACGGTTGCCGGTGGAAGCGGTCACAGCCGCGCCTTCCGGACCGCACAGCCAGGAAACATACTCCCAAGCCAGATCCTTGTTGTCGGACTTCGCATTGATCATGATACCGGTCAGGTTGCCGAAAGAGGTGCCGGCAGCGACATCTTCCTTATGCGGCAGCGCGGTGATGCCCCATTCGAAGTCGCACAGGCCGTTCTTGATGTTGTTGATCAGGGTTGCGACGTACCAGTAGCCCATGGGCATCATGGCGGTGTCACCGGTCTGGAAAGCGCCGGAGTAGTGCAGGCCGGCAGCGGTCAGCTCGGTGTAGGTACGGCAAGCGCCGGCGTCCTCAAGGGACAGCGCGAGGTCGTAGAAGTACGCCAGGTCGGAATATTCGCCGTCGAGCAGCGTGTTGATGCCGTCATCCACGGAGAAGTTGACGATGGCGGACAGCCAGGTGTGATAATGGCAGCCGTACTTGGAGTTGCCGTTGTTGGTCATCTTGATGGCCAGCTCCTTGTACTCTTCCCACGTCATGTCGTTGGTCGGATAGTCAACGCCCGCCTCGTCGAACAGGGTCTTGTTGTAGAACAGCACCCAGAAGTCAGAGCGGAAGGGCAGTGCATACTGCGTGCCGTCCACAGCGTAGTTGGGTTCCATGCCCACGAAGCCGGACAGGTCGTAGTTGCTGTTGGCGATGTAGTCGGTCAGCGGCTCGGCGAAGCCCTGCTGCGCCCAGTTCATGATGTTGATATTCTGCTTGACCATGTACAGGTCGCTGGTGTCGCCGCCGGACAGCATCGTGCCGGCCTTGGTGTCCCAGTCCTGAGAAGCAACGTCGATGTACTCGATGGTCACGCCGGGGTGGGATGCCTCAAAGGCTTCCTTCTGTGCCTGCAGATAGGCGGTCGTGCTCACGTCCCACGCCACGATTGTCAGGGTCTGGTTTTCTTCAGCGGAGGCAAAGCATGCCATGGACAGCACCATCGCGATTGCCAGCACCAGAGAGAACAGCTTCTTCATACTCGGATCCTCCTCATGTTTCTCTATCTGAACGGGGTCATTCCCGTCCGATTCAGGCTGAAAGAACGTCAATCCGCTTACAATTCTCTTACAAAATGCCAAAGTTCGCAGTTTGTCGTTCCGTTTCTGTTTTTCGACCTTATTATACATGGGAAAACGGACGCTGTCAAGGGATTTTTGAAAATATGTTTGAAAAGGATAAAAAACGCCCATTTTGTTACGAAAGAACAGAAAGCATTTTCATAAATTTTCTGTAAGCGTATTGTATTCTTTCAATTAATGTGGTATAATCAGGTCGGAAATCATGTCAAAGAGGAGGCATCCAATGGAAAACGGGAAAATTACCATTTATGACGTTGCGGAACGGGCGGGTGTCTCCATCGCGACCGTATCGCGCGTCATGTCGGGCGGCAGCGTGTCCGCCAAATCACGCCAGAAGGTGCAGGCGGCGATGGATGAACTGGCTTATCAACCGTCTGCCGCGCATGTGCATCCGCAGCCGAAACGCTCCGGCACGCTCGGCATCGTCATCGGCGATTTCGATAACCCCTATTGCTCGATGCTGCTGCGCGGCGCGGAACTGGAAGCTTCGCAGCACGGCTATGCGCTGGCAGTCTGGTGCCATACGCCCGGAACCATCACGAATGAGCAGATGATCCGCCGGATTATCGAGCATCACCCGGACGGCGTGGCGCTGACAGGCGGACTGGTCGAAAACGGCCCGCCCGAAGTCATTCTCGATAACCTGCACAGGCTCAATAAGGAAATGCCGGTCGTCACCATCGGACCGCTGATTGATGGCATGCCTTCTATTAATATAGCATCGGATTCCTTTGAGAGCACACGCAAGGTGATGGCGCATCTCATCAACCTCGGTCACCGGCGGATTGCGTTCGTCGGCGGCGAGAACAACGTCCGCTTCTCCGATGCGCGCATTCAGACGTATCATCGGGCACTGACGGACGTTGGCGTTCCGATGGAGGAGCATCTTGTGTTCCCAACCGGATTCACGACGCAGTCCGGCGAAATCGGCGCGGCACGCATGCTGGCGATGCTCACGGGAAAACAGCTGCCGACGGCGGTTGTCGCGGTAAATGACGTCTGTGCGCTCGGCGTGCTGAATTACCTCAAGAAGAGCGGCATCAACGTGCCGCGCGATATGGCGCTGACCGGCTGCGACAACCTGTTCTTCACGCAGTACCTCGACCCGCCGCTGACGACGGTTGACCTTCGCGCGACGGAACGCGGCAGCTTCGCCATGGCGGAACTGATCAATGCCCTGAACGGCGGCGGCACGACCCCCATCAGCCATAAGCTCGAATGCTCACTGATTGTCCGCGAAAGCTGCGGTGCCATGCTCGGTACGCAGCGATTCGCCAAGTAAAGAGGAGGATTCTTATGCTTTATCCGCAGGCAAATGCATCCAGAACCATTCTGTCGCTCGATGGATTGTGGGACTTCCGGCTGAATCAGGAGAGCCCGTGGCAGCCCATTGCTGTCCCTGCTTCCTACAATGATCAGTCGCCCGACCCCGAATTCCGCAAGCATGTCGGTCTGAGCTGGTACCGCCGGACGATGACCGTGCCGTCTGTGCTCAAGGGGCAGCGGCTTGTGCTTCGCTTCGAGGCGGTGACGCATAACGCGCGCGTCTTCCTGAACGGCGAATTGCTCATGACGCATCGCGGCGGTTTCCTGCCGTTTGAGAAGGACATCACCGACCTTGTTGCACCGGGACAGTCGGTTCTGCTGGAGGTCGAGGTTGACAACCGCGTCGGTCATCATACGCTGCCTGTCGGCAATGAAGGCGGCACGGCGTTCTTCGGCTCGGACAATCCCGGCGTGCCCAGCGTCGAGGCGGGCAAGAAACGTCAGCAGGAACAGGGTATCAACCTGCCGAATTTTGACTTCTTCAACTACGCGGGCATCAACCGTCCTGTCCGCCTGTACACCACGCCGGTGAACTATATCGAGGACGTGACAGTCGTCCCGAAAATGGACGGCACGGTGCACTATGAGGTTGCTGTGCACGGCGAAGGCACAGTGACGGCGGAAATCCTCGATGCGGACGGCCATACGGTTGCAAGCGGCAGCGGTCATTCCGGCGAAATGCATGTGGAAAATCCGCACCTGTGGGAGCCGTATCCCGGCACGCCGTACCTGTATGCGCTGAAGGTGCACTTCGGCGAGGATGAGTATACGCAGAAGTTCGGCATCCGTGAGGTTCGCGTGGACGGCATCCGCTTCCTCATCAACGGCAAGCCGTTCCACTTCCATGGTCCCTGCAAGCATGAGGATTCGTTCTTCCATGGGCGCGGCACGGACCCGTGCCTGAATGTGACGGATGTCAACACCTTCCATTGG
Source organism: Anaerovoracaceae bacterium (assembly GCA_963590165.1). Taxonomy (GTDB): domain Bacteria; phylum Bacillota; class Clostridia; order Christensenellales; family Aristaeellaceae; genus UBA11524. Next base: position 4,243 of record CAVANO010000036.1, on the reverse strand, counting down.
CTGAACGCGAATGCTTTCCGCACGAGTCATTACCCCTATGCGGAAGAAATGCTTTCCCTGTGCGACCGTGAGGGTATTGTCGTCATCGCGGAAACGCCGGCAGTCGGCATCGGCTCGGGTGCAAAGGATCCGTACGAATGGGCGCCGGCAGACTATCATGCGCAGGTGCTGCGCGATATGATTGCCCGCGACAAGAATCATCCGTGTATCGCGATGTGGAGCCTCGGCAATGAGCCGGATACGGATACGCATGCGCAGTCCGCCTATGACTACTGGCATCCGCTGTATCTGCTGGCACATGCGTGCGACCCGCAGAATCGCCCGGTGACGCTCGTCGGCTGCCAGAACAACTACACGAAGGATTTGGCTGTGCCGTCCATGGATGCGGTGTGCATCAACCGCTATTACGGCTGGTACAACCTGTCCGGTGACCTTGACACGGCGGCATGGGCAATGCACATGGAGCTCGACTACTGGGCGAATGTCGGCAAGCCGGTCATCCTCTCGGAATACGGCGCGGACACGATTGCGGGCATGCACGGCACGGAGATGTTCACCGAGGAATTCCAGGTGGCGTATTACAAGGCGATTAATGCCTGCCTCGATGAGCGTCCGTTTGTCATCGGCGAAACGCCTTGGAATTTCGCGGACTTCTCCACCATACAGGGACCGATGCGCGTCGGCGGCAACCGCAAGGGGCTCTTTACCCGCGACCGCAAACCGAAGATGGCGGCACATTATTTCCGCGAACGCTGGGGAAAACTCTCCTGACTGAGCTTTGGAGAGCCTTGGGAGAGGATACTGTCAAAGAGCCTCGGGAAAATCAGGCGAAGCCGATCAGACGAAGTCGATCAAGCGAAGTCGATCAGACGAAGTCGAGCAGACGAAGTCTGGGGAGAATAAGGGAGAAGAATCAGAATGAATCAGCAGACAGCAAGCGCAATGCTTACCAAAGCAGCGGAAAAATTCCGCAAAACCGCGAAAATGGCGGCAGACGCAAATATCATCCCCTATAAAAGCGAACATAGTCAATGGGTCGCCTCCCCCTATGACGGCAACGGCTGGTGGACAGGCGGATTCTGGCCGGCGCTGATGTGGCAGCTCTGGCGCTTCAGCGGCGATGAATTCTTCAAGCAGGAGGCACGCCGCGTCGAGGGTCTGCTCGCAGACGAATTCCGTGTGTATGAGCACCTCAACCACGATGTCGGCTTCATGTATCTGATTTCCTGCGGTGCGGATTACAAACTGACCGGCAATCAGCAGGCGCAGACCGATACCATGCATGCCGCGAGCCTGCTGATGGGGCGCTTCAACCCGACCGGTTTCATCCGTGCGTGGAATTCGCCCGATGTCCGCGGCTATGCCATCATCGACTGTATGATGAATCTGTCGCTGCTCTGGTGGGCAAGCCGTCAGAGCGGCGACCCGCGCTTCAGCAAGGTCGCGCAGATTCACGCGGCGACAACCGTGCGCGAGTTTGTTCGTGCGGACGGCTCGGTCAGCCATATCATCGAATTCGACCCGGAAACGGGAAAACGCGCCGCGGAGCACGGCGGTCAGGGCTATTGCCTCGGTTCGCAGTGGAGCCGCGGTCAGGCATGGGGACTGTACGGCTTCACGCTGGCATATTTGAATGACGGAAATCCGGCGTATCTCGCAACGGCAGAGAAAATCGCGGCGAACTTCATCCGCCATATCCGCGCGGATGGTCTGACGGACTGCGATTTCTGTCAGCCGCCGGAGGAGGAACGCATTGACAACATCGCCGGCGCGGTCGCTGCGTGCGGCTTGCTGGAACTGTCGAAGGCGGCAGGCAATGCGGTCTATGAGGATGCGGCAATGAAGCTCGTTGACGGCATGCTGGCAAGCTGCGTGGATTGGTCGGACGACAATTGCGGTCTGCTGACGAAGTGCACCGCGAGCTATCATGACGACGGCGCCGGACGCCACACGAACATCACCTACGGCGACTACTTCCTGATTGAAGCACTGACGAAAATCGCCGGAACCGACCCGATGCTGTGGCAGTGAGGAACGGAAAATGATTCAAATCAAACTGATTTCGGCGGACGGCGAAATCCTTGGCAAAGCGGATGGCGATTCGGGCGCGGAGCTTCTCGCGGAACGCACGTATCAGCAGGGCGATGTCATCGAAATCACCAGCGATTCGCAGTATATCTATGCACAGATGGATTTGACGATGAAGCACGCCAAAATCTATCTACCGAACAAGAAAATGACGTGGCGTGTGCCGTTCGGCGAGGAGCGGAATGCCTATTACCCGGGCGCGTTCGAGACGAAATATCATATCATCTCGGCGACCGTAATTCAGCCGTCTCCAAATATAGTGACGGATCTGGCGTGCAATCCGGCAGACCTGCGCGGCGACACGGACTTCTATCCGCACTGCACGGCGAATGTTGAAACACGCAACGAGGCATGCTTCTGCGCGCGAAACGTGATTGACGGGCTCGAATGGAACACGTATCACGGTGAATGGCCGTTTGAAAGCTGGGGCATTGGAACGCGCGAGGATGCATGGTGCCGTCTCGACTTCGGGCGCGAAGTGGAAGTGGAGCTCGTATCGCTGGTGCTTCGGGCTGATTTCCCGCATGATGCGTACTGGACAGGCGGTCATCTGGTCATGTCCGACGGCACGGATGCGGAATTCACCCTCAAAAAGACGGGAGAGGAGCAGGTGATTCTGAATGCCTTCCCGCAGAAACATAAGGTCAGCTGGATGCGGTTGGAACGATTGCAGAAGAGCGATGACCCGTCGGCGTTCCCGGCGCTCAGGTCATGGATTGTCTACGGGTACGATAAGGGAGCGAAAAAACATGAATGAACGGCAGGAATGGCTGAAAACGATGCTGCGGATTGCGGACCCGGTGCTGCGAAATCTTGCGGCAGGGACGCTCAAGCGGAATATGCCGACGGTGTTCCATCCGGATCGCGCGGAATACATGCATTTGGAGGCACTCGGACGGACAGTGTGCGGCATCGCACCGTGGCTGGAACTGGACGGGCTGACCGGAGAGGAAGCGACCCTTCAGGCGACCTATCGGACGTTGACGCGGCAGGGCATCGCAAACGCGGTAAACCCTGATTCGCCGGATTTCATGAACTTCACCGAAGGCTACGGGCAGGCGCTCGTGGATGCGGCGTTCCTTGCGCATGGCATCGTCCGCGCACCGAAGCAACTCTATTTCGCACTCGATGATACGGCAAAGCACAATCTGGTGAGGGCTCTTCGTGCCACACGGAAATTCACGCCGTTCGTGATGAACTGGCTGTTTTTCTCGGCGATGGTCGAGGCGGCGCTGTACGTCATGGGCGAAAGCGATTATGACATGACGCGCGTGGACTACGCTGTCAACATGTTTGAAAACTGGTATCTCGGCGACGGCGTGTATGGTGACGGCCCGAAATTCCGCTGGGATTATTACAACAGCTTCGTGATTCAGCCGATGTACGTCGATGTACTGCGGACGTTTTCGGACGTCGGGCGAGGCTATCGCGAACTGCTCGGCAAGGTGCTTGTGCGTGCAGGACGGTACGCGGCGGAGCTGGAGAAGCAAATTAACGCGGATGGCAGCTATCCGGTCATCGGACGCTCGATTACGTACCGATTCGGTGCTTTCCAGCTGCTATCACAGGCGGCACAGGAGCATTTTTTGCCTGACACGCTGCCGGCGGCGCAGGCACGGTGCGCTTTAACCGCATGCATCCGCAAGGTGACGGAGCATCCGGCAATGTTCGATGCGGAAGGCTGGCTGCAGCCGGGCGTTTATGGCAATCAGCCGGCACTCGCGGAGGAGTACATCTGCGTCGGCAGCCTGTATCTCTGCACGGCGGTTTTCCTGCCGCTCGGTCTTGCGCCATCGGATGATTTCTGGTCGAAGCCTGACCTGCCGTGGACGGCGAAGCGCATCTGGAACGGTGAGAACGTGATGCTCGACCATGCAGTGGATTGAGCATTATTTATAGGTAGAAACGCTGTAAACGGCTGTGCACTTCTGATGAAGGAGATGCACAGCTATTTTCTATTCCTGAACATTCCTGCCAGTTAAGTTTCAAATCCTGTTCAAATCCCTGAACGAACGGGCATAAACCAAGCGATAATGTTCGTCTTCACAAAAGGATCAAGAAAAAGATTCAGAAAAGGGAAAAAAGGGGTTGACGAAAGCGCAAAAACGTGATAAGATAACAAAGCTGACCTTGAGAGCCGCGAGAGCGGTTGGAG
>CAVANO010000035.1:0-36230 GCA_963590165.1 Anaerovoracaceae bacterium | reverse complement strand
AAGGCAACACCGCACAAATGAGGTGGTACGATGAACAATGAATTTTGTGTCAGATACGATTGCAGAAATCGAAGGTTTACTGGATGTAAATCAAGATTTCTGCAAGAAGCAGGTTGGAAACCCGAAAGGGTTTCCAAGTCTGCCAAAGGCAGACCGGCGAAATAAAGTTTTATTTCGCCGCCGCAGATGGCGCAAAAGGCATGTTCAGCGGCGCCGCTGAATTGTGCGGTATTGCCTTAAGAAAAAAACTGCCATCAGAGAAGTAAATTCTCCGATGGCAGTTGCTTTGTTGTGAAATCAGCCATGCATTCCTTCGCTCTGGAGCTGCATGTTCTCCACCACGATGTCGTGAATTTCGCCGAGGCTCGCGCAGTATTCCAGCACCTGCCAGGGTTCGTTGGTGTGGAAGTGAATTTTTATCAGCTCATCGTCGCCGACAGCAAGGAGACAATCGCCCTTGAAATGCTCCGTAATATAATCGTTGATGACGTCTTCGTCAAGATCATGCCCTTCAATCAGCAGTTGCGTATCAAATTTGAATTCGAGCTGTTCCGCCATGTCTGTCACTCCTTCTGATTCATTTCCTGCGAAAAAACCTTGCAGGTTGCTGAAACAATTCTACGGAAAGCCGGCTTTTTCCTGCTGAAGAATATGAATTCAGACAGGCGGAAAAAGAAAGAGCCGCCGCGGATTGTGCGGCAGCCCTGTTTGATTATTCTGCGTCGTCGGATTCGGCAGGTGCCTGCTCTGCGTCGGCATCGTCGGATTCAGCAGGCGTCTGCTCCGCATCGGCGGATTCGGCAGGTGCCTCCTCCGCGTCAGCCGTTTGGGCAGGAATCTGCTTGCTCCAGAGCTTCTGGACATCCGGATTCTTCTTGTCGCGCAGCAGGAAGAAACCCACAATCATCTGCAGCACGAACTGCACCAGCACGGTGGCGAGCTGCAAGTCATTGACGGCACTGCCCAGCACGGTAGCACCCTCGGCAGCCTGCTCAGCCGCGATTTCGAAGAAGCCGTTGGCCATCGCCGCGCCGATGTTGTTCAGCGCGTGCACAATAATGACCGTCCACATGCTGCCGCTGCGGAAGTACATCGCAGCGAGCATGAATCCGGCGGCGATGTTGGCGAAGGACTGCCCGACAGCTGCCAGCGGATCCGAGCTGAGCGCGTTGAGCAGATGGAGGCAGCCGAAGAGGGCACCGCTGAGCAGCGCCGCCTTGCGGACACCCTTGGCATCAAGCCCGAAATGCTCCAGCATCGTTTCGCTGATGATCGCGCGGCACATGAGTTCTTCTGCCATTGCCACCACGAACATGAGGAAAATGAACAGGAGAATCATGCCGAACGGGCGGAACGTCATGCCATTGTTGGTGCAGTCCAGAATGATCATGACAACGAGCAGTGCGGTATAAATCAGCTTAAAGGCGCTCACGGACACGCAGGTGCGCAGCGACGCGCCCTGCCCCTTCATCAGTTTCAGACGATGCGTCCGCCAGAGGATGAGCAGCATGACTGCCATCACAGCCGCATCCGTCACGATGAGCCCCAGGTAATCATAGGCATCGGCATTCTGTGTCATCGGCGATGTCATGGTGCACAAATACCACACGGATGAAGCAACGACGTTGACCACGAGGAACAGCGCGATCACCAGAATGGAGAACAAGATGGGATGTTTCTTGCTGAATCTTGAAAGCATCGTACAGTTCGACTCCTTTTGTTTGAAATGCCTGCTCATTATAGCATAAGCACAGCTAAAATCAAGGGGGATGACAAATTTTTGCCTTATAGCTCTTTCAGCGCCTTTGTCTCCTGCGGAGGCTCTTCAAAATCTCCCAGCGGCAGGCACATCCAGATGACATCATGCCATGCGCCGTGCTTGTATCCCGTTTTCTTCCAGACGCCGCAGTCCTCAAAACCAAGCGCTTTGTGCATCCCGACGCTGCGGTCGTTGGGCAGCGTGATGCAGGAATACGCATTCTTGAACCCCTGCCGGCGCAGCAGGTCAATGCACGCGTTCATCATCGCCTTGCCGATGCCGTGTCCCTCACTGCCGTGACGCATATAGACCGTCAGCTCAACATCCCAGCGGTACGCGCCGCGCGTGCGAACCGGATGCGCATAGATAAAGCCGTTGACGTGTTCGCCGTCCGCATCGACCAGAATCGGATAGCGCCCCTCAGCAATCATCGATGCGTAAAAATCCTCCGGCGTATGCTCGGTGGAAAAGGTGATGCAAGTTTCATCCACATAGTAGTTATAGATTTCAGCAATCTGCTGACAATCAGCAAGTTCCGCAGGACGAAGCACAAAAATCGCCTCTTTGCAAATTAAATTTCGAAATATCATATCATGGCAGACGGAAAATCACAAGCCTGTACGGTTGGAAATCTCGTTATTTTCATAAATGCATTGGCAGGAAATTTCGCCGCCGTGTTGAATTTTACTAGGACGAACTTGATTTGGAGGAAGCATACAGATGGCGCTGAATGACACAATCCGTGCCCTTCGGAGAGAACGCGGCATGACGCAGGAACAGCTGGCGGACGCGATGAATGTGTCTGCGGCGGCGGTTTCCAAGTGGGAAAACGGTCAGAGTGTGCCGGATATTCTGGTGCTGACATCGCTGGCGGACTTCTTCGAGGTGTCGCTCGATGCGCTGGTCGGATACACCGTGCAGGCACATCGCCGCAGCGACCTGGTCGAGCGCATCCGGCAGCTGATTGTGCAGAAGAAGCACAACGAGGCGACCCGTGCGGCACGTGAAGCGCTCCGTCGCTATCCAAACAGCTTCGATGTGGTGTTCGAGGCGATGCGCGCGCACGGCTATTCCGGCATGGAGCAGGATCGTCCGGAGGATTTGCGGAAGGCGATCTCTCTGGCGGAGCGTGCCATGGTGCTGGTTCATCAGGAGCAGGATCGCCCCAACCTCGTGCGGCCGGAAACCATCTGGTCGTACATGGGCAGCTATCACGCGCACCTCAACGAATATGACGAGGCACTGCGCTGCTACGAGAACGGCAACATCGCCGAGAACAACGAGATCGCCATTGCGAACTGTCAGACGGAGCTGGGCTGCTATGATCGTGCCCTGCCGAAGCTCTCGCGCGGACTGGTCGTCAGCGTCGTCCGCCTTTTCAACGCCGCGACAGGTGCGATGAACTGTCTGATTGCCTCAGGGCGTCAGCAGGACGCCATTGCGCTTGCTTCATGGCTCTGCCGTGCACTGGATGGCATGGATTCGCCCAACGGCAGCTACATCTGGAAGATGAAGACGCTGCTCTACGTCGGTGCGGCACGCGCGATGCTCCTCATGAACCGCAAGAGCGACGCGGAGCTGCAATTGCGTCAGGCAGTTCACTGCGCACGGCGCTTCGACAGCGCGCCGTCCTACAGCGTCAACGGCTTCCGCTTCTACTGGGGCGAAGACAAGCCGATTCTCGACATCGCCGGCGAAACCGCCATGAGTGCCATCACGCGCTACATCGACCGCTACAACGACACCCACACCGAGCTATACGAGATGCTGGCAAAGATTCAGGCTTGAGGCAATACCGAACAATTCAGCAGTGCCGTAGAACGTGCTTTTTGTGGAAATTGGGGTCACCTTCGCAGAGGCAAAACCCCTGCAACAATGGGCATCAATTATGGATTAAAAAAGCAGCAGCTCGGATTGAGTTGCTGCTTTTTAGTTACCTGTGCTGCGCTGAAGACGTTCCGCGGACTTCGTCCGCTGCTCTGTTCAGCGCTCGCTGGGCATGGTTGGTGACATTTTCAAACTGATTCTCTGCCGTTTGGTTGGGGCGTTGCCCCAAACCCTACAAGGGGCGCTGCCCCTTGACCCTGCAAGGGAGTTCCTCCCTTGACCCATTTTCACGACAGAGTACACACATCTGCATACAGGTTCCGCGTGCTGAGAAGGGGCGAAGTCCCCCCCTTGACCCGTTTGGGGAGCCGTTTTAGACCGATTCATGCCGATGCGCGGTACATTCCGCGGCGGCAATCACAATCAGCAGCACCGCCATCGCACCATAGCCCACATACGCTGGCAAGCCGGACTTATCCAACGCAAACTCCACGCCGACAAGTCCCGCCACACAGAGCAGCATCACCATCAGCGGTGCCCATGCATGCAGGAACGCGTCCTTCGCCGAATGGCGGCATTCCGCAATTATCACAACAAGCAGCACCACGGCGCACAGCACTTGCTGCACGCGGACAAAACCCCATTTCATGCATTCCGCCAGCAGGCTTTCCATCATAATCTGCGGCAATGCAAGATAGAAGGACGTACGGAGGAACAGCGTGCCCGGGCGACCGTCCTGCCGGACAAGGAAGGCAAATGCCGATGCAATCAGGCATGCGAGGAACGACAGCATGAACACCGCCGGATAGCTCTCGCCCCATTCGTTCGTCAATGCGAAAGGGAAGAAGGACAGCGATTCGGGCATCTCAAAGCCAGCCGTGCCGAGCAGGTCGAGGTGCTTTTCAGCGAAGCGCGCCACCGCCGCAAGGAGTGCGCCGGCAGGTGCAAACGCGTCAAGCGCCTTCAAAACCGGCATTTTGCGAAGCCGTGCGGACAGCGCCACGCCCAGCACCACGCCGACCGCACCGGTGATAAAGCAGAACGTGTCCGCCTGCGTCTTCAGGAAAGCTGAAAATCCCCAGCGGGGATAGGCATAATGCCACTGCAGGACGACATAGCCGACCTTCGCGAACACTGCGCCCAACAGCACGCCCGGCAGAATCGGCAGCCACTTCATGCCCTGCTGACGCAGCCGGACATTCATCAGCACCGCGCACAGCACCGCGCCGACCGCCATCAGCAGCAAATAAGCCGCGTTCACTCGCCCGCCTCCCCGCCAGTCCATGCGGACGCGAAATAGATAATGTCGGAGATAGCACGGGTGTTTTCGTTGTCGACATCGTTGATTTTTTCGCCGTTGAAAATCATCATGGTCGAGTCGCCGCCATCGAGGTTATAGGCGATATACGCGCCCTCATCCGCGCAGAGCTGTGCAAACTGCTTGAGCGTCATGCCCATGGAGCCGCGTGCCTGCGATGCGCAGCAGATGGCCATGTACTCCAGCTCACCGACCTGCGCGATGGCCATGCGCTGGCGTGCTTCGTCATACGCCATGCCGTCGCCGACCGGATTGAGCACCGCCTTTCCTTCCCGAACGAGCACGGGACCGAAGAAGAAGCTGTTGATGACCTTCTTGCCGTCAACCTCTGTCTTCACCTCGTTGCGCGAGGGCTGCAGGGCATAATGGAAATTGCCGTCTTCATCGATGAGCAGCACATCGCGGTCGCCGCGCAGATGATTCAGGTACTCCGTGCCCTGACGGACGATATAGCCGATGCCGGTATAGCAGAAGTAATCGCCGTCAATGGCGAGAATGGCGTTGACGCGGTCGGCAAGGATGGTGCCCTTGACCGTGCGCGTGGAGTCAAAGCCGCCGGCAGAAACCGTGCGCAGCTGCGAAGCATCGGCAATCTTGATGCGCGCGACCCAGTAATCGCACTCATTCTTGCGTTTCTGCGTCACCTCAACGCGGATGGTCGGATCCTCATAAATCCAGCTGCCGTCGCTGACGGTAAAGCCATCCGGGTCAGCCGCCATGCCGGGGGAAAAGTCAATCGGCAGGGTATTCGCCGCTGTTTCCTCCGCTGGGAGCGGAATTTCCTCCACAGTCTCCGCCATCGCCGCAGAAAGAAGCAGCAGCAAGGCAAGCAGTAGGGTCAGCATCCTTTTCTTCATCATGATTCTCCTCTTCGGTTATCGGGGGTCAGTCTGCGCTTTCCAGCTCTGTCAGCATCGCCGGAATTTTCGCGGCCTCCATCGGGTCAAGCGGCGGATAGGCAGGGTTCATGTCCTCAAGCGTCTTCAGCAAAATTTCGCTCATGAGATACCGCGTGAACCACTTATCATCCGCCGGCAGCACGTACCACGGCGATTCGTCCGTTGCGGTCGCGTTAATGGCATCCTCGAACGCCTCATTGTACTGCTTCCACAGGCGGCGCTCGCACATGTCATCGACCGACAGCTTCCAGTGCTTATCCTCGCGCTCGATGCGGTCAAGGAAGCGCCGTTTCTGCTCCTCTCGCCCGACATTCAGGAACACCTTCACCATCCGGTAGCCGTTTTCGTACAGGTATTCCTCCCAATGGCGCAGCTGACGGCAGCGTTTCTGATAGAATTCCTCATCCTGCGTCACGCGCGGCGGCATGGCATAGCCCTTCTCCATCTGATGCACGCGCGTCACAAGCACATCCTCATAATGGCTGCGGTTCATCACGCCGATTTTTCCGCGCGGCGGCAGCGCCTTCTCGATGCGCCACAGGTAATCGTGGCTGAGTTCCTCCTTCGAGGGGGTCTTGAACGCGACAACCTCCAGCGCCGCCGGATTCAGCAGCCCGAACACCTTCTTGACAAGGCTGTCCTTGCCGGCCGCGTCACGCGCCTGAATGGCGATGATGAGACCCTCCTGCCCCTGCGCGTAGAGTTTCTCCTGCAGCAGCGATGCCTTGAGCATGTTCTGCGTCGTCTGCGCCTTCAGTGACTTTTTATCGAGTCCATCGGGGGCATTGGTTTTTTCATCGCTGATGGAAAGCGAATGGCTGCCGTTATAGCGGTAATCCTTCAGGGATACGTCAGGCATGGTTGGAGCCTCCTTTGTAAAATGAGTAAGCGGACTTCGTCCGGTTTTCTTCGTCCGATTTTCAGTTTCCCTTCGCAATGCACTTTCCCAAACTTGAACTGTAAAGCAGCCATAGAAAAGTTGCGATACAAAGAAAGCATGAAAAAAGGTGCTGCCGAAGGAGTCCGGAGGGCGACCGGAAAGCCCCCTTAAAGTCACAATTCAAAACCACTTTGAAACCGAAAACAAGTATGCTGCCGAAGGAGTCCAGAGGGCGACCGGAAAGCCCTCTGGATGCCTGCAGAACAACTCAATCATGAAAATGAAAAAAAGCATGGTGCCAACGGGCTCAAAGAAAGCGGACGAAGCAGAAAACGGACGAAGCAGAAAGCGGACGAAGCAGATAAGCAGACGAAGCAGATAAGCAGACGAAGTCTGTTAGATCTGCATCGAAGGGAACACCGTGGTGTGCTCCACCAGCTCCGCATGGAAGCGCTGCACCAGCCGTACCTGCGGCTCGCTGTCGCTCATGACGCGCATGGTCAAATCCGTTGCGCCGATGCTCGCCAGCGCCTGTTTTGTCTGCTGCAGCAGCTTCGTGCCAAGCCCCTTGCGCTGGAAATTCGGCTCCATGTACAGCCCCATGACCTCCGCCGAAGTGTACTGCCCTGCCACAACGCACGCGCCGACAAGCACCGAGTTGTACAGAATGCCCAGTGCGACAAAATTCTGCTTGTTCAGCTGCTGAAGCAGAAACGCATGGTCAAAGTAGCTGAATCCTGCATTGCGCATCCGCGCAACCAAATCCATCTGCTCGGCGACGGTGTTGAGCGTCAGCGAAATGCACGCGCTGTTGAACAGCTGCGCCGAGTCATCGGGGTCATTCAGGCGGACAAGATCTTCCGTGTGCTCCATATGGAAGCCGTTGTGCTCATAGAACGCCAGCCGGCGCTCGTCATCGACCGCGACGGCGGTATACAACCGTGCACCGGCGCCGGGTGCCTGATTCCGCAGCTGACGCGCGCGCGCCGCCAAGGATCCCAGCAGCCAGTATTCACCCTCCGGCTTGCTGTTCAGGCTGAAATAAATGTTCACCGGTCGGGCAGGATAAATGGACGGCTGAAACTGATAAATCAAATAGCCCTCGCCGACCTGATTGCCCTGATCATCCTGGACGAAAAACACATCCTCCTTCGGAATGCCCTGATACGCTTCCGTTGGCTGCGTTACCTGCATGATTTAATTCCTTTCTTCCTTTTCACATGTTCTGCCGTCATCCATGAGCACGACCGCGAGCATAACCGCGACCGCTGCCATCATGACGATATAGAGAATGCCGTTGTTGACGGCGGATTTGTCCAGTGCGAATTCCACCGCGATGCACGCGCCTGCACCAAGCAGCAGCAGCGCGCCGCGGATGATGCAGCGAACTTCCTGCATTTTACCGTCACGGCGGATGCACCGGACGATGCGGCAGATCAGCACAGCGAGCAGCGTCAGCGCCGCCGCCAGCATGTTCAGCCGGACGAAACCGAAGCGAATCAGCTCATCCGCGCGCCATGAGTCGAGCAGAATCTGCACCGCGCTCACGATGCTCAGTCCAACCTCCATCGTCCTGCCGGAAGGCTGATTCTTCCTGCGCATGTACAGCACGACAGCGAGCGCGATGAGCGCCGCAATCGCCTCATAAGCCCAGACGAGCAGCGTCTCGTCCTCCGTCTGGAACGGCAGGAACATCAGGCCGATGTCATCCATCAGTTTGCTGAAGCCCTGACCCGTCACCGATTCCGCCACGCGCAGCCCGAACAGCGTCAACAGGCCGCCCGGCGTGACGGCGTCCAGCAGCGGCATGATTTTTTTGCCCCTGACGCGTGCGTAAATCGCAATCGCCGCCATGCCGCCCAGCAGGCCGCCATAGAGCGTATATCCGCCCTGCCAGAACTGCCACAGGAAATCCGTGCCGCCCAGATCGACCATGATATAGGAATAGCGCGTCGCCATGTACAGAAGCCTCGCGCCGAGCAGCGCACCCACGCTGCCCCAAGCGGCGGCAGGCAGGCGATCCGCGCACGTTGTCCGCCGATCTTGCAGCAGCATCGTCATCAGCAGACCAAACAGCGCACTGATGGCGGCAATCAGCCCGTATTTCGTCACATAGAACAGCTCCGGCTCATAGGCGAGATCCTCCGAGCCATTCAGCGGCTGAACCAAATCAACGATTTTCGCGCACGGCGACGGAACAAGAATCAGCACCGCTGTCGGAACAAGAATCAGCAGCACCACCCATAAAACAAAGGTTTTTGTTGATATTTTCATGGGATGAAATTCTCCTTATGGATACAAACAGCAAAGGTCTTGCGGTTCTTCATCGTGCAGAGCCGAAAAAGGCACTCCGCATGGGTTATTATACCTGTTTTTTCTCCTGTTGACAAGGTTTTGAAAGGAATCTTTCAATCAGTGTTCACAAGGGGGGGACTTCGTCCCCTTTTCTTCTTCGTCCCTTTTTTTCTTCGTCCCTTTTTTGTTACTTGATTTGCCCTGCAGGCTTCGGGGGCTTTCCGGTCGCAGACTTCGTCTGATTCTTTTCCGAACCCCTTCGGGCATGCAAGTTTTACTTTCATCGCTGAACATAGACAAACTATAAAGAAAACGGACGAAGTCTGCGATTGGAAAACACTTTGATACGTTATTCATTGACAAGAAATGCAAAATCAATTATAATACAGGCAAAACGAAAGGGAGAAAAGCATATGGCAAAAAGCAGAAAGCTCGAAGTAATCTATTATGATGGTCAGCCGGATGGAATTTGCTCGATCAACTTGTGCCTGTCGCCGATTAAGGCGTATGTCGTTCCCAGAAGCCAGCTTTTTGAGGCGAAGAAGCTCAAGGATATCTATTGCCCCGGCATCTATTATCTTGTTGGCGAAAAGGATGGCGATCAGCCTGTTCAACTCTACATCGGACAGACGCGAAAGGGAATCGATCAAATCGATGCAAATCATAGCTACGCAAAGAAATTTTGGACAAAGGTGATTCTGTTCCTTGCGGATCACAAGGCATTTTCAGCCGCCTTAACGAGCGGGCTCGAAACGTATGCCATTCGCAAAGCTGTGAATGCCGGATGCTATAAGGTGGAGTGCGCGGAAAATCCACGAATTGATATTGATGAGGATGAATTGCCGCCGATTGAAACAGCCTATGAGGAAATTCAATTCATCATGGCGATTCAGGGCTATCCGATGGAAAAGCCGCAAATCGCAGATAATGACAGCATTCTGCATACAACTCAAAATAATATTAAAGCATTCGGAAGATATCAAGGTGATGGTTTTGAAGTTTTAAAGGGCTCTCAGGTCAACATGGATAAAAGGTGTTATAAAGAAACTCAAGAGCAACATCGGCAGATGGCGATTCAGGCAGGCAAAGTCATTTTCAAGGATGGCAAATATTGGTTGGCTGAAACCATGCAATTTAAAACGCCGAGCGGCGCGGCTGTATTTGTGCTCGGCGGCAGCCAGAACGGTTTGGATGAGTGGAAAAACAAAGACGGCAAGTCACTCAATGAGCTAAAAATACTATGTCCCCATAAATAAAAGAATCGGCGGTCTGCACGGAAAGGTTTGCAGACCGCCTTTTTATTGCCTTTACTGCTGCCCCGGCAGCCACGCCCGATGATACGGCACGCGCTGCTCATTTTCGTCAATTACGAAACACGGCAAATAAACATCGTCCTCCGGCTGAAAGTCAAATCGCCGACTGTTGCCCAGCAGCTGAACAGGCTTTTTGTCCAGAATCAGGCGGACATAGTCCTGCACGGACTGGAACGGCTCATCCACCGCGATGCCCATGAACGTCTGCTCCGGACGCGAAAAGTGGTTATCCGAGCCGGACGTCATCATCAGGTGATTCTCCAGCGCATAGCGGATAGCACACGCATCGCACACCGGCAGATTGCCCGCATTGAGCACCTCCACCGCGTCGACGTGCGTCAGCCCGAGCAGAATCTGATGCAGGTAACCGCACTGGCGGAAGGGGTGTGCCTGTACAACGCATCCGCCGTAACGGTGCACCTCGGCAAGCTGCTCGCGGCGATTCCAATGGGCGGACTCCGGATGCTCCATCAGCCACTGCGGACTCAGCCCGTAAATCAGGTAGTCATCGCCCTCAAACGTCTGCTCCCAGCCGAAAAACACGTCCAGTCCGAGGCGGATGCCTTCATCGAGTGCGTCCTCATAGCCGCTGCAGAACTGCTTCATCTGCTCCTTCCACGGCTTTGATCGGTCAACGGCCGTGTTTCCGCCGAGAAAGTGGTCGGTGATGATGATGCCCTGATAGCCGAGATTGTGGTAATACCGGGCGTGCTCTCTGCCGGTGGACACGCCGCAACGGCTGCCCTGGCATGTATGCAGGTGCGTTTCATAGCGATACATAGCGGAACTCCTTGTTGTTTTTCACCCGACCGTGCCGGGCACCTCGTAGCGGATCCGCATGGTCGGTGCCTTTTCCAGCACGGTGCGGTAATTCGTCATCCAGTCCTCGTGACCATCGTCGACATTTACGCCGTCCGCAGGCGGTGCGAAGAGCATCATGGTCAGCGTCGTCGGCGCGGTCAACGGTGCATCGAAGAACGCGCTCATCAGGTCAATTGTCTTGACATGCGGCGCCTTATAGAACCACTGCCCGTTCAGCGACACCATGAGCCCGATGGGCTGCTCAACGGTCATCTCGCAGAATTCGGGATTGCCGGCGAACGCAATGTCCATCACGAGACCGTCCGCGTCCTCCGAACTGCCCCAGCGAAGCGCCGCCGGGAAAGCGGCCTCCTCGCCGAGCGTCATTTCCGGCAGGAAGTACGGATCCTTGAGCAATTCCCGGTACTGACGGAGCATCGGCTGCTCAATGCCGACCGCCGGATTATTCGGATCCTCGATTTCCAGCCCGAGGCGGCCGCGGTCGCGGAACTGATACAGGCTGATCGCCTTGAACCAGTCGGCATGATGGTCGCGGAAGGTCTCGGCGAAGCGAATGACGCTCTCCCCCTGATGATTCGGGCCGGTGACATCACCGTCAGTGTTGAATTCGGCGGTAATGAGCGGCTTTGCACCGAAGAGCGAGGATGCACGCGCGTATGTGTCGCGGAAGAGGTCATAGTACATCTGCACGCTGTCCGCCTTGTACTGACCGCCGCCGGCCTCCGCCACGTCATACGGCCAGCCGTAATGCAGTGCCAGATAGCAGTCCGCCGACCAAATATCCGCCGCGCGGTAGGCGCCTGCAAACTCGTCCTCCTTCTCCAGTTTGCCGCCGTCACGCGCGAAGCCTGCGCAGAACACCGTGCGGACATTCGGCGCCTCCTCGTGAATGATGCCGGTGAACCGTTCGAAGAACTGCCCGACTTGCTCATAGGTGAAGCGCTTGTTATGGGTGAACCACGTGCCGCCGCACTCATGATTGATGCGGATGGTCATGCGGCCGTACGGGCGGAGCAGCCGCGCCACCTCGCGCAGTTCCTCATCCGACAGCGAGCAGTCAATTGTCAGCGTCAGCGCGACCTCCTGCCCATGGCGGCGGATATCCTTCATCTGCTCAAACGGCTGACCATTGGCGTTGAAGGGGAAGTAATCGTCGTAGGGGTAATCCCACTGGAACGTGATGTTCATATCCTTGCACGCTTCGGAAATGCGCTGCGGCCACTGCGCATCATGCGGATAGTAGGTGTACATGATGCCGACGGCGCGGTGCGGTCGTCCGAGTTTCCGCAGGATATAGTCCTGATTGACGTATTCGGCACGTTCACTGCCGTCGCCGAGGTCAAGGGCGCATTTTGCAGCGCCCATATGCAGCTTTTTCATCATCTGTTGCTTCCTCCTTATGGGGGTTGTTTTATCGATAACGTTTTCGGTTCTACGGACTTCGTCCGATTTTCAGAATCCCTTCGTTGCACTTTTTTCCAAACTCAGTTGCTTATGCGGCTTTCGGGGGCTTTGCGGTCGCCCCCGAGCCCCTTCGCAGCACCTTTTTGCATACTTGGTCTGTCATGCAGCTTTACCAGGGGGCTTTCCGGTCGCGGACTTCGTCCGATTTTCAGGGTTCCTTCGGCACCATACTTGTTTTCATTCCCATCATTGAGCTTTGATTAAAGATATGCATCGCGAAGGGATCAAGGGGGCAACCGCAGGTTTCTCCTGTTCTATAACCCCCGAAAATTCGGCTCCGAAAAATCGAATCCCGAAAAATCGAACCCTGAAAATTCGGACGAAGTCCGTCCGTCCGTCTGTTAGATCGCGCGTGTCGCGTGAATGAGCCACTCCGCCTCATCGCCGGAGAGATACGGCAGAATCTTCTCGCGCACTTGCGCGTGATAGGCGTTCAGCAGCGCCTTGTCATCCTCGTTCAGGTAGGCAGGATCCACCGCGTCCAGGTCAAACGGCACCATCGTCAGGTATTCGAAGTGCAGGAAGCGGCCGTAACTGTTCGTTTCGCCCTCGCAGACAACGGTCAGGTTTTCATGGCGGATGCCGAACTTGCCCTCCAGGTAGAAGCCGGGTTCGTCGCTCGTGACCATACCGGGTTCGAGGACAACAGGATTCGCGCGCCAGTGGATGCGCTGCGGTCCCTCGTGGACGCTCAGCACATAGCCAACGCCGTGACCGGTGCCGTGGTTGTAGTCGAGATTTTCCTGCCAGAGGGGCTCACGGGCGAGGTAATCCAGGTTGCTGCCCGTGCAGCCGTACTTCCAGCGGGCGTTGCCGAGATGCAGATGTCCCTTCAGCACGAGGGTGAACAGCTTTTTCTCCTCATCAGTCGTTTCGCCCATGGCAAAGGTACGGGTAATGTCGGTCGTGCCCTGCAGATAATGTCCGCCGGTGTCCGCCAGCAGCAGCGAACGCGGCTCAACGGGGATGTTCGTTTCCTCGGTAGGCGAATAGTGGACAATCGCGCCGTGATAACCGTAAGCGACAATCGGGTCGAAGGACGGGCCGATGTAATCGGGACGTTCACGCCGGAATTCCTCCAGCTTTGCCGCGACGCTCAGCTCATCCATCGGAATTTTGCCGGCGTTGTGCTTGAGCCAGTACATCAGGCGCGTCACTGCGACGCCGTCCTGCACGTGCGCCTTGCGGAAGCCTTCAACCTCCGTCGGATTCTTCGCCGCCTTGGGCTTTTCCGTCGGGTCGACATGGTTGATCACGCGGACGGTGGCAGGCACGCAGGCGCGGATCAAGCTGTTGACCACATTCAGGTTCATCATGACGGCGGAATCCTCCGGCAGCTTCTTGACATACTCATAGATGCAGGCATACGGGCGGATGCTCACGCCGTCCGCCTTCAGGTGCGCCTGAATATCGGCGCTGAGGATGGATGGATTGACAAACAGCACGGCATCCTGCTGCGTCACCGCGCAGAAGGACAGCAGCACCGGCGTGCACGCGACGTCGTTGCCGCGCAGGTTCATCAGCCAGCAAATGTCCATCAGCGAGGAGAGAATCAGCGTATCCGCACCGGCAGCTTCCATTTCGCGGCGCACCTGCGTCAGCTTTTCCACGCGGCTGCGGCCGGTCAGTGTGACGGGCAGCTCCCACGCGGGCTCGGCGGACATCGGCGGACGCTCCGCCCAGATTTCATCCAGCAGATCAACGTCCGATACGATGGCAAAGCCCTTCTCCTGCGCAATGCTTTGGAGGCGGCTGTACTGCGCGGCGGTCACAACGCGGCCGTCAAAGCCGAAGTGCTGTCCTGCCTTCATGTTTGCCGCGATATATTCCGCGAGGGTCGGCACACCGGGCTCGCCCATCTTGCACAGCTCGATGCCGCTGCCGCTGAGCTGCGCGCCTGCCTGCAGGAAATAGCGGCCGTCCGTCCAAAGCCCCGCCCAATCCTTCGACACGAGCAGCGTTCCCGCGCTGCCGGTGAAGCCGGACACATAGTGGCGTCCGCGGAAGTGTGCGCCGACGTATTCCGAGGCGTGGAAATCATCCGTGGGAATCATATACAGGTCAATGCCGTGCTTTTCCATTGCGCGGCGAAGCTCAACAAGCTGTTGTCGCATGGTTTTCTCCGTTCCTTTCCGCAAAAAGACTCCTTCTTTAATAGGAAGGTGCTTTCATGGTGAAGTATACCACGCTTCCCGGATTTCCGCAAGGGTTGACACAGGATGCTTCAGCGGTGTAGAATAGTAAAGCAACGCAAAGGGAAACCCCGATTATTCAGGAGGCAGAGCATGGACAAGCAACTCTTTGACCAGCGGATGCGGACAATTACCGAAAGCATTCTGGCAGATTACGGTGCAGGTCGCCCGATGGACCGCATCGAGCCGTTCAATCAGCCCGACCGCGATGTCATCATCGACCTGATTGCGAAGCTGCGGCGCATCGTCTTCCCCGGCTATTTCCGCGACGCCTCCTACCGGGTGTATCATGCCGAGCACGCGCTTTCTGCGCTGATGGAGGACACGGCGTACCACCTGCAGCAGCAGATTGCCATTGCCCTTCGCGGCGGCACGAGCGTACCGCAGGAGACGGCAGCAGACATCGAGTGCAAGGCGCAGGAACTGACCGTTCGCTTTCTTGAGCGGATTCCAGCGGTGCGTGCGCTGCTGTCAACCGATTTGCAGGCCTTCTATGACGGCGACCCTGCCGCCACCAGCCTCGATGAAATCATCATCGCATACCCCGGTATGCTTGCCATCACGGTCAACCGGCTTGCGCATGAGCTGTTTCTGCTTGGCGTACCGCTGATTCCGCGCATCATGACCGAATATGCCCACAGCCGGACTGGTATTGACATTCACCCCGGGGCAACCATCGGCGAATATTTCTTCATCGACCACGGCACGGGCATTGTCGTCGGTGAAACGACCGTCATCGGCAACGCGGTCAAGCTCTATCAGGGCGTGACGCTCGGTGCACTGTCAACGCGCGGCGGGCAGAGCCTGCGCGGACACCGCCGCCATCCCACCATCGGCGACCGCGTGACGATTTACTCCGGCGCATCCGTTTTAGGCGGCGAAACGGTCATCGGGCACGATGCGGTGATCGGCGGCAATGCGTTCATCACGCATTCCATCGCCCCCGGGATGAGGGTATCGGTCAAGAGTCAGGAGTTGGAAATGAAAATGCAGCAGAATGTGGAATGGTAACGGACTTCACGGACTTCGTCCGTTTTCTTTGACCATTGCAGCATACTGTTCGCTTCTCCATAGTAATCCTCATTACAAGGGGGCTTTCCGGTCGCGGACTTCGTCCGTTTTTTAAGGCAATACCGCACAAATGAGGTGGTACGATGAACAATGAATTTTGTGTCAGATGCAATTGCAAAAATCGAAGGTTTACTGGATGTAAATCGAGATTTTTGCAAGCCGCAGATGGCGCAAAAGGCATGTTCAGCGGTGCCGCCGAATTGTGCGGTATTGCCTTAACCCCTTCGGGCATGCAGTTCTCATTTCCGCAGTTGATTTGTTTTACGTCTTTCTGTGACGATAGAACAGACAACGTGTGAAAAAAGTGTCAAAATCAGCGGAAATCCTTTGCAACCCCTTGCAAAATGGAACGAAATTAGGTAGAATATGAGACGGGAATAAAAACCCGGTTTGAATGACTGAAGGAGGTATCTTCCAATGGCTGTAAAAGTTGCAATCAATGGCTTCGGCCGTATTGGCCGTCTGGCTTTCCGTCAGATGTTCGGCGCTGAGGGCTACGAGGTTGTTGCCATCAACGACCTGACCTCTCCCGCGATGCTGGCTCATCTGCTCAAGTATGACACCGCTCAGGGCGCGTACTGCGGCCGCATCGGTGAAAACCTGCACACCGTGGAATCCACCGAGGACTCCATCATCGTCGACGGCAAGGAAATCAAGATCTATGCCGAGAAGAACGCTGCGGATGCTCCCTGGGGCAAGCTGGGCGTGGATGTTGTGCTCGAGTGCACCGGCTTCTACTGCTCCAAGGAAAAGTCCATGGCTCACATCGCTGCCGGCGCGAAGAAGGTCGTCATCTCTGCCCCCGCTGGCAATGACCTGAAGACCATCGTCTACAACGTCAACAACGACACCCTGACGGCTGATGACCAGATCATCTCCGCTGCGTCCTGCACCACCAACTGCCTCGCGCCCATGGCCAAGGCTCTGAACGACAAGTATCCGATCGTTTCCGGCATCATGACCACCGTTCATGCTTACACCGGCGACCAGATGATCCTTGACGGCCCGCATCGCAAGGGCGACCTCCGTCGTGCCCGCGCCGGCGCTCAGAACATCGTTCCGAACTCCACCGGTGCTGCAAAGGCAATCGGCCTGGTAATCCCCGAACTGAACAAGAAGCTGATCGGCTCTGCACAGCGCGTCCCGGTCTGCACCGGCTCCACCACCATCCTCGTGGCTGTCGTCAAGGGTGCTGACGTGACCGTCGACTCCGTGAACGCCGCCATGAAGGCGCAGTCCTCCGAGTCCTTCGGCTACAACACCGAGCCGATCGTCTCCTCTGACGTCATCGGCATGCGCTACGGCTCCCTGTTCGATGCCACCCAGACCATGGTCGCCAAGATCGACGACGACACCTATCAGGTGCAGGTCGTGTCCTGGTACGACAACGAGAACTCCTACACCAGCCAGATGGTTCGCACCATCAAGTACTTCGCTGAGCTGAAGTAATTGGTTGCATAACAAGAGCCTGCTTTCTTTCAGATGCTGAAGGGAAGCAGGCTCTTTGGGCAAAATGCAGCACAAAAATTTTACTATAAGTATGGAGGATGTACAATGTTCAACAACGTTGGGCACAAAATAAAGACCGTCGCAAAGATCTTCACGTGGATTGGCATCATCTCCTGTGTGCTTTGCGGCTTTATAATTATTTTTTCAGGCGGCAACATAAACAAAATGACCCGCGTGTATTTCGGCTATACCGCCAGTATACCGTTGGGCTTGGCAATCATGATTATTGGAAGTATCGGTTCGTGGCTCCTTAACCTGACGCTCTATGGCTTTGGTGAACTGGTGGAAAACAGCACACGCATTGCAGAATCGCAGAACAAGCAGCTGTAATTCAAACAGCAGCCGTCCTTCCTCAAACGGATGACGGCTGTTTTTTATGGTCATACCGCGCTTTTCACCCTTATTGTGTATCTCTTGCAGTGTCCGGCGAAGACAGCTCGATGGCGATATAGTCCCTGATTTTGCGCAAGATGCTGCGCCTTTTCGCGATTAAGGCACGCCATCCGCAGGCAGGCTCCTCCTGTTGCTGATTGACAGCCCCCATTCATTGCTGTATAATGAATCAGGATTCACAACGTCATCATCATGGGAGGACTTCCCGACATGGAAGCAACAGGGAGAACGCGCGCCCGTCAGCTGTTCGAATGGCTGCTGAGCGCCGCGTCGGTGCTGCTGGCGGTGCTGCTGATTGTGCAGTGCGTCAGCATTTATCATGAGGGCATTTCGCCGGACAACCTCGGTGCGGACGGGCTGCTGATTCACGAAATCTACAGCGTGGAAATCGTCACGGCGCACTTTCAGCAAATCGCATGGAGCTTCTATCTGTGGCTGGTGCTGCTCCTGCTGACGATTGTCCTCGGAAAGCCTGTGCAGAAGGAAAAACTGACTGCCCCCGTGCGCAATCAGCTGGCAATTCTCCGTGCAAGAACGGATGATACGGCTGACATCCGCCGTCTGCAGCGGAGCAATCGCCTGGTCTGGACGATTGCCGGCGTGGTTTGCTTCGTCTGTGCGGTGATGGCAGGGCGCTTCCTGCTGAACCTCGACAGCCTGTTCAGTGCGGACGGATATAACCTCTGGGGCAGTTTCGCCTCGCGCGATTTGGAGCCGGTGATCCGTCAACTGGCAATTTCGGTCTTTCCGTGGATTGGCATCGCATTCGCCGCGCTGATGATTGCGGAAGAAGTTGGCAATCGCCTGCTTCAGAAGGAAGTCGCCCTGCGCAAAACCGCTCCCAAGAAAACCCCTGCGAAGTCCGCGGAAAAGCCGCATGTCCTTCGCACTGCTGTCCGCATCGCGGTGTTCTGCGGCGCGGTCGCGCTGATCGTGCTGGGCATTCAGAATGGCGGCATGTTCGATGTGCTGGTAAAGGCAATCAATATTTGTACGGAGTGTATCGGCCTTGGCTAAGAAATTTGCATCATGGTGGAGCAATCATAAGCCCACCACCCGGCGGCTGATTCAGGTATATGCCGCACTGCTTTACAACGCCTACGTGAAGGGCTTCATCAAAGGCGACATCTACACCGGCAGCACGAAAAACATCTGCGTACCGGGCTTCAACTGCTACTCCTGCCCGGGCGCCATCGGGGCTTGTCCGCTGGGTGCACTGCAAAACGCGCTGGCATCCTCCGGCAAACGCGCACCGTACTATGTGTTCGGCATCCTCATGCTCTACGGGCTGCTGCTCGGACGCACGATTTGCGGCTGGATTTGTCCGCTCGGGCTGATTCAGGAGCTGTTCTACAAGATTCCGACGCCTAAGCTCAAAAAAAGCCGCTTCACGCATGCGCTTTCGTACCTCAAGTACGTCATCCTCGCCGTGTTCGTGGTCATCATTCCGTTGGCGTACTCGATTCAGCAGTATCCCGTGCCGGGCTTCTGCAAGTACATCTGCCCTGCCGGCACATTCGAGGGCTCGATGGGTTTGCTGTCCAATCCGGTCAACGCGGAGAAGTTCTCCATCCTGAACATCCTCTTCACGCGCAAGTTCGTCATCATGGTCATCATCCTGCTGTCCTGCGTGTTCGTGTATCGCGCGTTCTGCCGCTTCCTGTGTCCGCTCGGCGCAATTTACGGACTGTTCGCGCGGATTTCGGTGCTTGGCGTGAAGGTTGACAAGAACAAGTGCACAAACTGCGGACGCTGCGTCGCGCACTGCAAGATGGATATCCGGCATGTGGGCGACCACGAATGCATCCACTGCGCGTCCTGCGTGGACGTCTGCCCGACAAGCGCCATCAGCATGAAATTAGGGAGGATTACCTTGAAAGAAAACGAAGTCCGCAAGCCGGACGAGATGCCTAAAAAGTCAAACCGCATCCGCGTGATGGCGGCATGGGCAGCGGCAATTGTGCTGCTCGCGGCGGTCATGTGGTATGTCAATCATGACGAGGTGGCAGCAGAGCCTGAAACGACCGTTACCGAAACGGTTGTCACCGAAACAGCCGAACCTGAAGCGACCGAAGTGCCGGCTGAGGATGATACGCCCATCGGCTATGAGGTCGGCATGAAGTGCCCGGACTTCACCGTGCCGCTGTACGGCGACGGCGGTGATTTCACCCTGTCCGCGCAGAAGGGCAAGGTCACCGTCATCAACTTCTGGGCGACATGGTGCACGCCGTGCGTCGCGGAACTGCCGTATTTCGCGCAGCTCTATGCGGAATACGGCGACCAGATTGCAATCGTTGCCATTCACTCAAGCCTTGTCACGGACGATGTCGAAGAGTTCCTTGCCGGCGAAGCGCTTGATTTGCCGTTCGCGCTGGATGCTTCAGGCGATGTCATTAAGTCGCTCGGCGGTTCGACGCAGCTGCCCATGACTGTCATTGTCGATGCTGACGGCAAGATCGTGTATAACAAGGTCGGGTCGGTCACCTATGAGAAGCTTGAGGCGCTGGTAAAGCCTTTATTGGAAGAATAAGCAATCTCGAGGGGCTTTCCGATCGCAGACTTCGTCTGATTTCTTTGACCCCTTCGGAGCCATCCTTGGTTTTGCTTCCATCGTTTAAACCCTTATTTTCCCTGTGCCGTAACGGTGCAGGGGATTTTTTGTGAAAAATTTTCAAAAAGTGCTTGACAAACGCCTGAAAATGATTACAATAGGATTTGACGAAAGTCAAAGAAAGTCAAACCAAGCCGAGCTTTGAAGGGAGGCTTCGATATGAATACATCTCAGTTCACCCAGAAAACGCTGGAGGCGCTGCAGCGCGCACAGCAAATCGCGGTGGAATATCAGCATATGCAGGTCGACCAGGAGCACATGCTCCTCTCGCTGACCGAGGATAACAAAGCACTCATTCCCCAGCTGCTGACGAAATGCGGCATCAGCATGGACGCGTTCCGTGCCGCGCTGCAGGACGCCCTTGCGAGGATTCCGCGCGTGTCCGGCCCCGGCCGTGAAGCGGACAAGGTCTACATCTCACCGGAGTTCGAAAAATCGCTGCTGGAGGCGGAAAACCGCGCCAAGCAGATGAAGGACGAATATCTTTCCGTTGAGCACGTCTTTCTGGGCATTGCCGGAAAGCCGAACAGCCGCGTGAAGGATATCCTGAACCGCATGGGCTATGACGAGAAGCAGTTCCTGAAGGCGCTGTCGGACGTCCGCGGTGCAACCCGCGTCACAACCGACAATCCGGAGGAAACGTATGACGCGCTGAAGAAGTACGGCACCGACCTGGTGGAAATGGCGCGGCAGCACAAGCTCGACCCCGTCATCGGCCGTGACAGCGAAATCCGTAACGTCATCCGAATCCTGAGCCGTAAGACGAAGAACAACCCTGTCCTGATCGGTGAGCCTGGCGTCGGCAAGACAGCAATCGCCGAAGGGCTGGCACAGCGAATCGTGCGCGGCGACGTGCCGGATTCCCTGCGCGATAAGACGATTTTCTCGCTGGATATGGGCAGCCTGATTGCCGGCGCGAAGTTCCGCGGCGAGTTCGAGGAACGTCTGAAGGCCGTTCTGGCAGAAATCAAGCGCAGTGAAGGCAGAATCCTGCTCTTCATTGATGAGCTGCATACCATTGTCGGCGCAGGCAAGGCGGACGGCGCCATGGACGCCGGCAACATCCTGAAGCCGATGCTGGCGCGCGGCGAGCTGCACTGCATCGGTGCCACAACGCTGAACGAATACCGCCAGTACATCGAGAAGGATGCCGCGCTGGAGCGCCGTTTCCAGCCCGTCATGGTCGGTGAGCCGACGGTCGAGGATACCATTGCCATCCTGCGCGGTCTGAAGGAGCGCTACGAGGTCTTCCACGGCGTGAAGATTCAGGACAACGCGCTGATTGCCGCCGCGACCCTCTCCAACCGCTACATCACCGACCGTTTCCTGCCCGACAAGGCCATTGACCTCGTCGACGAAGCGTGCGCCATGATTCGTACGGAAATCGACTCCATGCCGACCGAGATGGACGACATCAGCCGCCACATCATGCAGCTGGAAATCGAGGAGGCTGCCTTGAAGAAGGACGATGACGAGCTGACGAAGGCACACCTGAGCGAAGTGCAGAAGGAGCTGGCCGAGAAGCGCGACGAGTTCAACCAGATGAAGGCAAAGTGGGAAAGCGAAAAGGATGCCATCACGAAGGTGAACAAGCTGCGCGAGGACATCGAGCGTGTCAACGCCGAGATGGAGCGTGCCGAGCGCCAATATGACCTGAACAAGGCGGCCGAGCTGAAGTACGGCGAACTGCCGAAGCTGAAAAAGGAGCTGGCGGCGGAAGAAGCCATCGCCGAAAAGTCGAAGGGCGAGGACAGCCTGCTGCGCGACAAGGTAACCGAAGAGGAAATCGCGCGTATTGTCGGTCGCTGGACGGGCATTCCGGTCGCGAAGCTGATGGAGGGCGAGCGCGAGAAGCTGCTGCACCTCGAGGATACGCTGCATGAGCGTGTCATCGGTCAGGATGAAGCCGTTAAGCGCGTCAGCGAAGCCATCCTGCGTTCGCGTGCCGGCATTCAGGATCCGAATCGTCCGCTGGGCAGCTTCCTGTTCCTTGGTCCGACCGGCGTCGGCAAGACCGAGCTGGCAAAGGCACTGGCACAGGCACTGTTCGATGACGAAAAGAACATGGTGCGTATCGACATGAGCGAGTACATGGAGAAATTCAGCGTATCCCGTCTGATCGGCGCACCGCCAGGATATGTCGGCTATGATGAGGGCGGTCAGCTGACCGAGGCAGTCCGCCGCCATCCGTACTCCGTCGTGCTGTTCGACGAGGTCGAAAAGGCGCATCCGGACGTGTTCAATGTGCTGCTGCAGGTGCTCGATGACGGTCGTATTACCGACAGTCAGGGGCGCACGGTGGACTTCAAGAACACCATCCTGATTATGACAAGCAACCTCGGCAGCGAGTACATCCTGAACGGCATCGCGAATGACGACATCACGCCTGAGGCGCGTGCGCAGGTCGATGCGCTGCTCAAGACGCACTTCCGCCCTGAATTCCTCAACCGTATCGACGAAATTGTCTACTACAAGCCGCTGACGAAGCAGCAAATCGGCAAGATTGTCCAGCTGATGCTGACCAGCCTCAACAAGCGTCTGGCAGACCGTCAGCTCAAGGTCGAGCTGACCGATGCCGCCCTGAACACCGTCATCGACCAGGGCTTCGATCCGGTCTACGGTGCACGTCCGCTCAAGCGCTTCATCCAGTCCAAGATTGAAACGCTCGTCGCGAAGCACATCATCTCCGCTGACGTCAAGCCCGGCGACACGCTGACGATTGACGCCGACGAGAACCACGAATTGTATATGCGCTGGTAAAAAAGAACCTGTCCAGAAACATGGGCAGGTTCTTTTCCTATATATCCGGTAGGAAAACATCAGAAAGACAGCGCGTTCCTTGACCGTCTCTGCCGAGCGATGTATAATCCAATCGTAATTCATGCATTTGCTTTGGAGGACTTATGACGCAGACATCCCGTTCAACGGTCAAGCGTGCATTCGCGGCGGCATTTCCCAAGACGCTGCCGATTCTGACAGGCTTTTTGTTTCTCGGCTTCGCGTACGGCTTGATGATGCATGCCAACGGCTTTTCGTTTCTTTACCCGATGTGCATGGCGATGACGATTTTCGGCGGCTCGCTGGAATACGTCACGGTTTCGATGCTGCTGTCAACCTTCGCGCCGATGCAGACGTTCCTGATGGCGCTATTGATTCAGGCGCGTCACCTGTTCTACGGGCTGTCGCTGCTGAAGAAGTACGCCGGCACCGGCTGGAAAAAGCCCTTCCTGATTTTCGGCTTGTGTGATGAGACGTTTTCCATCACATGCTCGTCTGACGTGCCGGACGGCATTGACCGCGGCTGGTTCTACCTGTGGGTAACGGTGCTCGACTGGGCATACTGGGTGCTCGGCGCGGCACTGGGCGGTCTGCTGGGCGACTTCTTTCCCTTCAGCACCGAAGGCATTGATTTCGTCATGACGGCGATGTTTGTCGTTATCTTCGTAGACAATCTGCTCAAGGAGAAGCAGCACTGGTCGAGCCTGATTGGCATTGCCGTCCCGACGCTCTGCCTGCTGATTTTCCATGCAGACGGGTTTATGATTCCCTCGATGCTCTGCATTCTGGTGCTGCTGCTGATTTTCCGCAAGCGCCTTGCACCCCTGACGGAAGGAGATGACGCGCCATGAGTCCGCAGACGTTTCCGCAGCAGCTGATGACGATTGCACTGTGCGTTGCCGCGACCGTGCTGACCCGTGCGCTGCCGTTTGTGCTGTTCCCCTCAAGCAGAAAGGCCCCCGATTGGGTGAATTATCTGGGCAAGGTGCTGCCGGCGGCGGTGTTCGGGCTGCTGGTGATCTACTGCCTGCGCAATGTCGATGTGCTGAATGCACCGTACGCGCTGCCGGAGGTAATCGCCATCGCCGTAACCGTCCTTCTGCACGTCTGGCGGCGGCAGATGCTGCTCTCGATTGCCGGCGGCACAGTCGTGTATATGCTGCTGGTGCAGCTGGTATTTTAAGGTTGTAGAAAAACAGGAGCCGCCCCATTGACGCCATGTCATTCGGAGCGGCTCCCTTTTATTTATTTCGCAATGAAATTAACCAGTCTGCCGGGGACGAAAATGACCTTGGTGACGGTCTTGCCGGCGAGCAGCTTCGCCGCCTCGGGCAGCAGAGGCAGTTCCTTCTCGGCGCGTTCCTTCGTCATGTCGGCAGGAATCATCACGCGGCCGCGAACCTTGCCGCAAATCTGCACGGCAATTTCGACTTCCGTCTTGACGAGCGCCTGCTCATCCCATGTCGGCCACTGCTGATAGGTCATCGTGCCTTCGAAGCCCTGATTCTCCCACATCTCCTCGGTGATATGCGGTGCAACGGGGTTCAGCAGGAGCAGCAGCGTCTTCAGTTCGCCGCGCGTCACGCTGCCGACGGACACCAGTTCATTGACGAGCGTCATCATCTGCGCGATGGCGGTGTTGTACTTCATCGCCTCGTAGTCCAGCGAAACCTTCTTGATCGTTTCGTGCATGAGAGCATTCAGCTTCGGGCTGTAGCCGTCATCCGGCACGACATTCTCCTGCAGGCGCCACACGCGGTCGAGGAAGCGGCGGCATCCCTTCGCGCTCTGCGTGCTCCACGGAATCGCCTGGTCGAACGCGCCCATGAACATCTCGTATACGCGGAAGGCATCGGCACCGATTTCGTCGATGATGTCATCCGGGTTGACGACATTGCCGCGGGACTTGGACATCTTCTCGCCGTTTTCGCCGAGAATCATGCCGTGGCTCGTGCGCTTCTGATAGGGTTCGGGCGCGGGCACAACGCCGATATCGTGCAGGAACAGGTGCCAGAAGCGGCTGTAGAGCAGATGCAGCGTCGTGTGCTCCATGCCGCCGTTGTACCAGTCGACCGGCATCCAGTACTTGAGCGCCTCAGGCGACGCGATCCCGGTATCGCAGTGCGGGTCGCAATAGCGCATGAAGTACCAGCTTGAGCCTGCCCACTGCGGCATGGTGTCCGTTTCACGCGTCGCGGGACCGCCGCAGCACGGGCAGGTGGTGTTCACCCAGTCGTGCATGACGGACAGGGGCGATTCGCCGGAATCAGTCGGCTCATAGTTGTCGACCATGGGCAGGGTGACAGGAAGCTGATCCTCAGGCACAGCCACCATACCGCACTTGTCGCAATGGACAATCGGAATCGGTTCGCCCCAGTAGCGCTGACGGCTGAACACCCAGTCACGGAGCTTGTAGTTGACTTTCTTTTCGCCCAGACCATTCTTTTCGAGATATTCGATGATGGCTTCCTTCGCCTGCGCGACCTTCATGCCGTTCAGGAAGCCGGAATTGACCATCACACCGTCCTGGATGTCGGTATACGCGGCTTCCTCGATGTTGCCGCCTGCGACAACCTCAATCATCGGGATGCCGAACTTATGCGCGAACTCCCAGTCACGTGTATCATGCGCCGGAACAGCCATAATCGCGCCGGTGCCGTAGGTCATCAGGACATAGTCACTCAGCCAGATCGGAATCTCCGTGCCGGTGACAGGGTTGATGGCGCGAATGCCCTCCACCTGCACACCGGTCTTGTCCTTCGCCAGCTCCGCGCGCTCGAAGTCGCTCTTCTTCGCAGCCTCCGCGCGGTACGCCATGCACGCGTCGTAGTTGGTAATCTGATCCTTGAGCTTGTCAATCAGCGGATGTTCGGGGGAAAGCACCATATAGGTGGCGCCGAAGAGCGTGTCGGGACGTGTGGTGAAGACGCGCACTTTCTCGCCTTCCGCCGTCAGTGCGAAATCAACCTCTGCACCGACGCTGCGGCCGATCCAGTTGCGCTGCTGCACCTTCACCTTGTCGATAAAGTCCACCGTGTCCAGCCCATCGAGCAGCTTCTGCGCGTAGGCGGTAATCTTGAGCATCCACTGCTTCTTCACGCGGCGGATAACCTGCGTGCCGCAGCGTTCGCAGTTGCCGCCGACGACCTCCTCGTTCGCCAGACCGCACTTGCAGCTCGGGCACCAGTTGATCGGCATTTCAGACTTGTATGCCAGCCCGTGCTTGAAGAGCTGCAGGAAAATCCACTGCGTCCAGCGGTAATAGGACGGGTCGGTCGTGTTAACCTCGCGCGAATAGTCGAACGAGAAGCCGATTTTCTGCAGCTGTTCGCGGAAGTGGTCGATGTTCTTCTGCGTCACGACTGCCGGATGCACCTTGTTCTTGATGGCGTAATTCTCCGTCGGCAGACCGAATGCGTCCCAGCCGATGGGGAAGAGCACGTTATACCCCTCCATGCGGCGCTTGCGGGCGATGATGTCCATGGCGGTGTTCGAACGCGGATGACCAACGTGCAGTCCCTGCCCGGACGGATAGGGGAACTCAATCAGCCCGTAAAATTTGGGCATTGTGTAATCATTCTTCGCCTCGAAGACATGGCTTTCCGCCCAGCGCTTCTGCCACTTCGGCTCAATCACTTTCGGGTCATACGGCTTCATTTCCATGAGATTGCTTCCTTTCTGCGTTTCTCGGACGGCACAAAAAACGTTCCGTCCATGCATGATTTTGCAAAGACGAAACGGCTGTTTCGCGGTACCACTCTGCTTGTCCGGCACTGCCGAACCTCTCTTGCGCGTAACGAGCGCCATTCGCCGGCTTCTGCCGGATACCCTCAGGGGCGAGCGGCTCCAGTGCGTCCCGCCGCGCTTCCACCATTGCGCAGCTCTCTGTAACGGACGATTCTCCGAGCGTTCCCCTTCATCGCGTAGCAATGCTCAGTATAATGCTTCCTGCAGGAATTGTCAAGGGCTCGGCGAAAAATCCGGAAAAGGCTTGACATTCCCTTGTACCGGTGCTATCATACAGATACCCCAATGGGGTATATTGCCAGGAAAGGAAGCTGTTCCGATGATTAAGACGACGCTGAAAATAGACGGCATGATGTGCGGCATGTGCGAGAATCATGTCAACGATGCCATCCGCAAGGCTTTCGATGTGAAGAAGGTCACTTCCTCCCACAGCAAGCACGAAACGGAGATTATCTCCGAGGAAGCACTCGATGAGGCGAAGGTCAAGGACGTCATCGCCGCGACCGGCTACACGTTCAAGGGCATGACCAGCGAACCCTACGAAAAGAAAAAGTTCCTCTTCTTCGGCTGACAATCAGGCAGTGCCGGCATACGGTGCTGCCTTTTCCTTTGCCCGTTTTTTTGCCCGTTTTTTGCCCCCGAAAGAAGCAACACAAGCCCAGTATGAAAAAGGGAATTGCATGCCCGAAATGGTTCGTCAAAAATCGGACGAAAAAAACGGACGAAAAAAAACGGACGAAGTCCGCGCGCATTGACAGAATTTCATTCTGTGCTATACTTTTCCTTCGGAAAACCCCATTCCCACGAAACGGAGAAACAAGAATGAAAAAAGTTCTGTCCCTCATGATGATTCTGATGCTTTTCTGCACCTCTGCCGCCATCGGACACGCCGAGGACACCGCCACTATTGGCATCGCCTGGCGCCCTGACACGGATTCCGAATTTCTGACGAACGTCTGCCGTGCGGTCGAGGAAGCCGGCGGCACATGGGTGCTGCTGGAACAGGTGACATCGCCCGATTTGTCCTATGATGCGCAAGGCAACCTGACCGACAGCATCGACGAAACAGGCATGCTCGATGCGGTCGCGGCGAAATACGTCCGCTGCAACACATGGCACGGCTCGAACGCAGCGGACGCGGTCGCAAATGTCAGCTTCGTCATCTTCACAGGCGGCGCGGATGTCAGCCCGACGCTCTACTATACGCCGGAGGACTGGCACGGCATCGAGGCGGAAAGGGACTACTGCGCCGAGCGCGATGTGTCCGATTACCTGACAATGACGTATTGCCTGGACAATGACATTCCGGTCCTTGGCATCTGCCGCGGCATGCAAATGCTGTCCGTCGTGTCGGGTGCCGAGGTCATTCAGGATCTTCCGACCTACTTCGCACAGCAGGGTGTCGAATATGCGTATCAGCACCGCAACGAGAAATCCTCGCCCGATGCCTACCGTGACTATGCGCCGCACAGCGTGCAGGTTTCGGCAGATTCGCTGCTGTATGCGATGGTGCAGACGACCGAGCTGACCGGCTGCCCGTCGTGGCATCATCAGGCAGTGAAGAGCGTTGACAGCACGCGTCTTCGGGTGACGGGCGTTACCGACACGAACGGCATTCAAATCATCGAGGCAGTCGAGCGCACGGACAAAACGTTTGCGGTCGGGCTGCAGTTTCATCCGGAGGCAGCCATCGTGAAGCAGCTTGACGGCGCAGACAATGCCGATAATTTCATGGATTATGACACGGCGCTGTCCATTTTCCGGACGATTGTCGAAATCGCCGGTGAACAGGACGGTCTCAGCGAGGCGGCATAATCAATTGCTCCGGCAGACGCAAATCCGCCTGACCGATGCAATCCCATGAGAACAGCGGAATGAGCGCTTCGAGCGTCATCGGGCGCGGTTCCGGCAGAATCCCGGCGCTGCAGGCAAGGAAACCGAGAACCTCCTCCGCCGTGAACCGCTTGGAGAGTGCAGACAGGTCGAGGTCATGGTCACGCTTGGCAAGCCGCCGCCCTTGCGCGTCCATCAGCAGCGGAATATGCGCATAGGTTGGCTGCGGATCGCCCAGCAAGCGTTGCAGGTAAATCTGCCGCGGTGTCGCGCTGAGGATATCCCGACCGCGCACGACCTCCGTCACGCCGGACAGCGCATCATCTACGACAACCGCAAGCTGATAGCCGAAAAGCCTATCGGAACGCTGCAGCAGAAAATCGCCGCAGTCGCGCGCGAGATTTTCCGATTGCGCGCCGAAAACGCGGTCGGTGAACGTCACCGTTTCGTCCGGCACGCGCAGACGCATCGCCGGCTGACGGATGCGTGAAAGCGTCTCAACCTCTGCCGCCGTCAGATGGGCACAGGTGCCGGGATAAATAAACTGCGTGTCGCCGAGATTCGGCGCCGCGGACGCATGCAGCTGTGCGCGCGTGCAGAAGCATGGGTATACATGCCCCTCGCGGCGGAGCCTATCCAGCACCTCCTGATAAATCGCTGTGCGTTCGGACTGGAAAACAGGCGGTGCATCCCAGCGAAAACCGAGAAAGCGCAAATCGTCGATCGCCGCATCCGCAAGCGAACGCGGACAGCGCGGCACATCCACATCCTCGATCCGCAGCAGAAATTGTCCGCCCTGCGACCGCGCGGACAGATACGCCAGCATGGCGCACAGGAGATTGCCCAGGTGTAACCGTCCGCTGGGCGTCGGCGCAAAGCGTCCAATCATCAGCATACCCTTCTCCATGAAAATTCTTTTCCATTATACCACAATGTACGCCGAAAAGAACAGGAGAAAAGCAGCCGGCGCATTTACAGCGCATCGGTTTTCGTGGTACGATACGCATGAAAGGAGTGATCTTTTATGATTCGCAAGGCAGCGGCGGAAGATTTGCCGCATATTCTCCCGATTTTTGATTATGCGCGCGCGTTTATGGTGAAGAACGGCAATCCCACGCAGTGGCAGCATTCACCTACGACGGAAACGCTGGAAAATGACATTCGCAACGGCAACCTGTATGTGGTGGAAAACGACGGCCGCATCGATGGCGTATTCGCGCTGATTTTCGGCGAAGACCCGACATATCGCGTGATTGAGGGCAACTGGCTGGATGATTCGCCTTACGGGACGATTCACCGCGTGGCATCGGCAGAAGGGGCACACGGCATATTTGCCGCGGCGCTGGCGTTTGCGCTGGAGAAGAGCAAGCATCTGCGGATTGACACGCATCGGGATAATCTGCCGATGCAGCATTTGATTCTCAAGCACGGTTTTCAGTACTGCGGTGTGATTTACGTGGCGGATGGTTCGCCTCGGTTAGCCTATGAAAGGGTCGAGGAAAAGTGATTTTCCTCCCCCTTTTTTTGATTCCTTCGGTTATCATACTTGATTTCATTTCCATTGCAGCTTCAAGGGGCAATAAACAGGCGAAGCCTGCCTTTTCCCTTGCCATTCCCCGCATTCCTGTGCTATAATATCCCCCGGAATGCATTTTTTCAAGGAGCAAAATGGTCATGATGAAGGATCTGGTTGTCATTGGCGGCGGACATGCCGGCTGTGAGGCGGCGCTGGCGGCAGCCCGCATGGGTCTGGATACGCTGCTGCTGACGCTCAACATGGACGGCATCGCGCTGATGGCGTGCAATCCCGTCATCGGCGGCAGCGCAAAGGGACATCTCGTCCGCGAACTGGATGCCATGGGCGGTGAAATGGCGCTCGCCATCGATGACACCTTCCTCCAAAGCCGAATGCTGAACATGTCCAAGGGACCGGCTGTCCATGCGCTTCGGGCGCAGGCGGATAAGCAGCAGTACCAGAACCGGATGCGCACGGCGCTGCTGTCGCAGGATCGGCTGACCGTCCGGCAGGGCGAAGCTGCATCCATCGAGGTCGAAAACGGGCATGTCACTGCCGTAACAACCACCATGGGTCAGCGCATCTCGTGTCGGGCGGCAGTTGTCGCGAGCGGCGTATATCTGCGCAGCGACATCATTATCGGCGAGAGCATCACGCCCGGCGGTCCGCAGGGGCTGATGAACGCATCGCACCTCAGCCAGAGCCTTGAATCGCTCGGTTTTCCGCTCAGGCGCTTCAAGACAGGCACACCGGCACGCATCGACGTCCGCTCGATTGATTTTGACGAGATGACCCCTCAGCCCGGGGATGAACCGGTCACGCCGTTCTCCTTCCTGACCGACCGGACGCTGGAAAACACATTCTCCTGCTATCTGACATGGACAACGCCGGAAACGCATGACATCATCCGGCGAAACCTCCACCGTGCGCCGCTGTATTCGGGCAAAATCCACGGCATCGGTCCGCGCTACTGCCCGTCCATCGAGACAAAAATCGTCAAATTCGCCGAGAAGGAGCGCCATCAGGTGTTCCTTGAGCCGGAAGGACGCCAAAGCCGCGAATGGTACGTGCAGGGCATGTCCACTTCATTGCCGGAGGACGTGCAATGGGAGATGTACCGCTCAGTGCCGGGGCTGCACCGTTGCGAGCTGACGCGCCTTGCGTACGCCATCGAATACGACTGCATCGACAGCCGGCAGCTGCGCCCGACGCTGGAAAGTCTCGACGTCCGCGGGCTGTTCTTCGCCGGACAAATCAACGGCACCTCCGGCTATGAAGAGGCTGCGGCGCAGGGGCTCCTCGCCGGCATGAACGCTGCGCTGACCGTGCAGGGCAAGCCGCCTATTGTGCTGACGCGTGACCAGGCGTACATCGGCGTGCTGACGGACGACCTGACAACCAAGGGCACCGATGAACCCTACCGCATGATGACGAGCCGTGCGGAGCATCGCCTATCGCTGCGGCAGGATAACGCGGATTTGCGGCTGACGCGCATCGCGTATGAGGCAGGGCTCGCCACGCAGGAGCGCATGGAGCGCACGGAGAAGAAGGCATCGGATACGGCGCAGTTGCTGCATGCACTGCGGACAGTTCGGTATACGCCCGGCATGCAGCTGAACCAGTGGCTGGAGAAGCATCAGCAGCCGGAGGCGGCGAACGGCGTCAGCGCGGAGGAGCTGCTGCGGCGGCCGGAGATTACGCTGGCGTCCTTGTCGGAGCTGTCGCCGGAATTCGAGCAGTTCGGCAAACCCGCACAGGTTCAGGCAGAGATTTCCGTCAAGTACGAGGGATACCTCTCGCGGCAGGAGACACTCATCCGCCATGCGCGGCAGATGGAAGAAACGCTGCTGCCGGAATCGCTCGATTACGAGGCCGTCACCGGTCTGCGGATTGAAGCCCGTCAAAAGCTGGAAAAGCAGCGCCCGATGTCGCTTGCGGCGGCAAGCAGGATTCCCGGCGTTTCACCGGCGGACATTGCAGTGCTGATGGTGTTTCTGGAAAAGCACAAGGCTGGTGCTGATTGCGGCTGAGTTTCGGCAGTTTGCGGCACGCAGACTTCGTCTGATTCTTTTCCGAACCCCTTCGAGCATGCAGGCAGACTTCATTTTCTCGCTTGATTTGTTATGCAGCTTTCAGGGGGCTTTCCGATCGCCCCCTTGACCCCTTCGGGTTCGGCACCATGCTTGGTTGCATTTTCTTTGCAGGTTTTGATTGCAGCCTCAAGGGGGCAATAGAACAGACGAAGTCTGCGATCGCCCCCTTGACCCCTTCGAGCATGCAAGATTCTTTTCCATAGTAGTTTAGTAATGTGACTATCTATATAGTTTGCCAAATTTCCCTATGCCAATGAAACCAAGTATGGTTCCGAAGGCTTCCAAAGGGCGACCGGAAAGCCCTTTGGTCGCGTCCGCAGACGCGAAACCTATAGTTTGCCCAAATTCACTATGCCAATGAAACCAAGTATGATTCCGAAGGTTTCCAAAGGGCGACCGGAAAGCCCTTTGGTCGCGTCCGCAGACGCGAAACCTATAGTTTGCCCAAATTCACTATGCCAATGAAACCAAGTATGGTTCCGAAGGTTTCCAAAGGGCGGCCGCGGACTTCGTCCGTTTTTTCCTTCGTCCGTTCTATATTCCCTTAAATCCGCAACGAAAACCTATGATCAAAGTGAAAACCAACCATTATCATATATCAATCAGGAGGATTACACCATGGGAGAAAAGAAAGGCTTCTTCTCGCGCCTGCGGGAAGGACTGGCAAAAACCCGCGATGCCATGATGGGCCGCGTAGATACCCTCGTCAAGGAAACGCGTAAAATCGATGATGATTTCTATGAGGAGCTTGAGGATATCCTCCTCCTCTCCGACTGCGGCATGAAGGCAACCATGGCCATCATGGACGAACTCCGCGCGCGCGTGGAGAAAAACAAGGTCAAGGATGCCGATACCGCAAAGCAGATGCTCAAGGATATCATGATTGAGCAGATGGACATCCCGCGTCCGCCGCTGCGCTGGCCGATGGTCATGCTGGTTGTGGGCGTGAACGGTGCCGGCAAGACGACCACCATCGGCAAGCTTGCGCTGCGCTTCCAGAATATCGGCAGACGCATTATCCTCTGCGCGGCAGACACCTTCCGTGCAGCGGCGGCGGATCAGCTGACCGTCTGGGCGAATCGTGCGCATGTGCCGATTGTCAAGCATGCCGAAGGAGCTGACCCGGCAGCGGTTGTCTATGACGGCATTCAGTCCGCCAAGGCACAGGGCGCTGATCTGCTGATTGTCGATACCGCCGGACGTCTGCACAACAAGAAGAACCTGATGGATGAGCTTAACAAGATGCGCCGCGTGATTGACCGCGAATTTCCTGAGGCTGAAGTGCGCTGCATGCTCGTGCTGGACGCGACAACCGGTCAGAACGGTCTGGCACAGGCACGCGCATTCAAGGAAGTTTGCGAAATCGGCGGCATCATCCTGACAAAGCTCGACGGCACGGCAAAGGGCGGCATCGCGCTGGCCATCCGGCAGGAGCTGGCGGTGCCGGTGTGGTACATCGGCGTCGGCGAAGGCATCGAGGATTTACAGCCCTTCAACGCGAAGGACTTTGTCGAAGCACTGTTCTGACATCAGGAGAGCAAAACTATGCCTTCATTATCGAATTACGCCGCTGATTTGGATTACGCCTACGCGCCGGGCATGTTTCCCGCGATGGAATGCCTGCTGCATCGTCCCGACCTCTGCCGCCGACTGCTGCTGCACAGCCGCACCGAGGGCACTGAGGGCGCCGCGCGGCTGACCGAGCAGGCGGAAAAGCACCATATCCGTGTGGAAATCGCGGACAAGGCGCTTGCACGCGTGTCCGGCAAGGAGAACTGCTTCGCGGCAGCGGTGTTCAGCAAGTTTTCTGACGCGCTCGACCCGGACAAACCGCACATTGTCCTCCATCATCCGTCGGACTGCGGCAACGTCGGCACGATTTTCCGCACTGCGCTGGGCTTTGATGTGCAGGATATTGCCGTCATCCGTCCCTGTGCCGATGTGTTCGACCCCAAGACCGTCCGTGCCAGCATGGGCAGCCTGTTTCAGCTGCGTTTGCATGTTTACGATGATTTTGCGGATTATCAGCGCGATTTTCCTTTGCACAGCCTCTATCCGTTCATGCTGGACGGCTCGAAGTCGCTGCCGGATGTGATTCAAGATGTGCCGGAACGCTGGACGCTCATTTTCGGCAATGAAGGCAGCGGTTTGCCGCCGGCATTTGCAGAAATCGGGCAGCCGGTGCGCATTCCGAGCAGCACGAAGGTGGATTCGCTGAATCTGTCCATCGCCGCAGCCATCGGCATCTATGCGTTTGCGCGCAAATAAGGGGGACTTCGTCCCATTTTTTCTTCGTCCCACTTCTTTTCTTCGTCCCTTATCTTTTCTTCATCCCTGCCAGAAACGAAAAAAGCAGTTGTTCATTCGAGCAGCTGCTTTTTTTATTCCCATGATGGGGATCTATCAACGAAGCCGGACGATTATAAGGTGATTTCCAGCTTCACTGCGCGACCAAGGAAGTTGCATTCGCTGATTTGCGCTTCCTCGGCGGTGTATTCGCGGTCGTAGGACTGCAGCAGCACGCTGTAATCCGTCAGTTTCTTGACCTTGCGCAGATTGCGGTGGCTGTTGTATTCCACGAGCATAACCGCGCCGTCAATGGGGCTGTGTGCAGGGACAATCAGTGCGACATCGCCCGAATGAATGCGGAAGCCGCGCATAGAATCGTCCGGCGCAAGGAAATAGAACACCTTGTCAGGCTTGGCTCCCTCGATTTTGCCGGACTGAATCGGCAGAAGACGGTAATCAACCGGCTGCATGACCGCGTTCATAATCGGCACGCGCTTGAGGACGCTCGTCAGCGCATCCAGCCACACGCTGCCGCCGACAGCTTCCTCCTTGTTTTCTTCCTTGTCCTGCTTTGTCGAGGCGACCAGCTCATATTCCGGCTGAGGCTTCGGGCGCTCCGTGACGGCCTTTGCAACGCTCGGTGCGGCGCTGGCAAGATCAACCGTCGCGGCGATGTCATCGAGCGAGAAGTCCGCCTCGGTCTGCTCCCTGAGACCGATCGTCTTCAAAATGCGGCGCGCCTGGTCATCCGCGATAATGCGCGTGCCGGCTTCAACCGCCAGCAGATAGCTTTCCGATACGCCGCACTTGCGCGCGACCTGTTTGGGCGTCATCTTCGACCGCAGACGCTCCGTGCGGATTAAATCACCAAGTCTGCTCATAATGCTCCTCCATGGATTTTTTGTGAAATGCGTGTCCATGCGTCCGCCTGCATCAGCGGAATCGTCACGCCGAGCACGGTTGCTTCGCCATCCGTAACGACAGCTTCGCCGCGCACAGCAAGCAGCGTAATGTCGGCGCCGTCGAAATGATAGTGACAGCAGAAGACGCCGTCGGGCGATTCCTGCATTTGGCGCATGCCGAGCTTCGTCAGCACATGGTCGGCGCGGTCAGCATCCGCCTCGGCGACAACGATGTCAAACGCATGGTAGATATCCGACAAGCCGCGCTGACAGAGCAGCCATTCGCCGCCGGCCGCAAAGGGGATGGATGATGATGCCAGCTTTTCGCCCAGCCGGCGGAGTGCCTTTTCCTTGAGTGCCATGAAAAGTATCCTCACTTTCGGTTCTATTGTAGCGCAATGAACCATGATTTGCAAGTGGAATAAAGTCCCTTTTGAAATTCAGATCAAAAGCAACGCCGCCGAATTGTGCGGTGTTGCCTTAAGGCAATACCGCACAAATGAGGTGGTGCGATGAGCAATGAAT
The DNA here is from genome assembly GCA_963590165.1 of Anaerovoracaceae bacterium. Lineage (GTDB taxonomy): Bacteria > Bacillota > Clostridia > Christensenellales > Aristaeellaceae > UBA11524. Next base: position 194 of record CAVANO010000035.1, on the reverse strand, counting down.
TTTGTGTCAGATGCGATTGCAGAAATCGAAGGTTTACTGGATGTAAATCGAGATTTCTGCAAGAAGCAGGTTGGAAACCCGAAAGGGTTTCCAAGTCTGCCAAAGGCAGACCGGCGAAATAAAGTTTTATTTCGCCGCCGCAGATGGCGCAAAAGGCATGTTCAGCGGCGCCGCTGAATTGTGCGGTGTTACCT
>CAVANO010000034.1:108767-187957 GCA_963590165.1 Anaerovoracaceae bacterium | reverse complement strand
GGTTTCCAAGTCTGCCAAAGGCAGACCGGCGAAATAAAGTTTTATTTCGCCGCCGCAGATGGCGCAAAAGGCATGTTCAGCGACGCCACTGAATTGTGCGGTATTGCCTAAGATGTAACGCCTCTAAAAAGGCAATGAAACAGGCGGAAAGGAGTGGAATGCGTGCGTCTGGAGGACATTAAATCTCCGCAGGATATCAAGCAACTGTCCTATGATGAAATGAACGATCTGGCGGCGCAAATCCGCACGACGCTTGTTACAACGGTATCGCAGCGCGGCGGTCATCTGGCAAGCAATCTGGGTGTGGTGGAGCTGACAATGGCAATACACCGCGTTTTTGACATGCCGGAGGATCAGATTGTGTTCGATGTAGGGCATCAGAGCTATGTCCACAAACTGCTGACCGGGCGCTACCGAATGTTTCATACGTTACGTACTTTCGGCGGCATGTCAGGTTTCCCAAAGCGGTCGGAGAGCGAATACGATGTGTTCGAGACCGGTCATGCGTCCACTGCAATTTCCGCAGCACTTGGTTTGGCACGGGCACGTGATTTGCAGGGCAAGCATCATCATGTGCTGGCACTTGTCGGCGATGGCGCACTGACTGGCGGCATGTGCTATGAGGCACTCAATGATGCTGGCGACAGCCATACGCGGCTGATTGTGATTCTCAACGATAACGAGATGTCGATTGCGCCGAATGTCGGGGCGCTTTCACGTCACCTGACGGATTTGCGCGTTTCAAGTGGCTGGGCAAGCACAAAGAACGTGGTTCGCAAGGGACTTTCGCGACTGCCGGTGATTGGCAAGCCGATTCACCATTTCCTTTCATGGGTCAAGAACAGCATCAAGTCTGTCCTGATGCATGAAAATCAGGAGGGCTTCTTCAACAGCTTGGGTTTCCATTATTTTGGACCGATTGACGGGCATGATCTGAAGTCGCTTGAACATACGCTCAGCGAGGTCAAAAAACTCAATGAGCCGGTTGTGATTCATGTGCTGACGCGCAAGGGGTATGGCTACAGCGCAGCGGAAAACAAGCCGGAGCGTTTCCATGGGACACCGCCGTTCTATGTTGAAACAGGTGCGGCACGTGAAAAGAAGAAACTGCCATCTTATGGGCTGGTCATGGCGGAAACGTTGGCGGATATGGCACGTGAGGATGACAAGATTGTCGCGATTACCGCTGCGATGCCGTCCGGCACAGGGCTTTCGCATTTTGCGGAGTGTTTTCCGAGCAGAATGATGGATGTCGGTATTGCGGAAGAGCATGCCGCAACAATGGCGGCAGGTTTGGCGGCTGGCGGCATGAAGCCGTATTTTGCCGTGTATGCATCGTTCTTTCAGCGGGCGTTTGACCAGACGATTCATGATGTTTGCATGCCGAAACTGAACGTGACGTTCCTGATTGACCGCGCAGGGCTTGTCGGTGAGGACGGCGCGACGCATCATGGCGTGTGGGATCTTTCATCGCTTCTGCCGATTCCGAACATGACGGTGCTGGCACCGCGTGATTTGGCAGAACTGCGTGCAATGATGCGTTGGACACAGCATTACAACGGTCCATGCGCGATTCGTTATGGCAGGACATCTGTGGATATGTCTACCGAATATCCGCTGAAGTCGGACATCTGCATTGGCAAATGGGAGCAGCTCGAAGACGGTGCGGATGTGGCGCTGCTGGCAGTCGGTTCCATGGTGCCCGAAGCGATTGAAACGCGTCGTGTGCTTGAGAAGAGCGGAATCCATGCGGCAGTCATCAACTGCCGGTTCGTCAAGCCAATGGACGAAGACATGCTGCGGTCGCTGTCGGACAACTGCCCGATTGTAACGATGGAGGAGGGCGTGTTGATTGGCGGCTTCGGGAGTGCTGTATGCTCTTTCTTGACCGGAGAAGGCAGAACGGCACCACTGGTAACATTTGGCATTCCGGACACATTCATTCAGCACGGCCGGCGCGATCAACTGTTGAAGTATCTTGGATTGACGCCGGAGCTGATGGCGAAGCGTATTGACGGTGCGCTGAAGTGTAAAGAATAGGAATCGGAGAAAAATATGAGCGATAAACAGCGCGCTGACGTGGCGTTGACGGAGCGTGGATTGTGTGAAAGCCGTGCAAAGGCACAGGTGCATATTCTGGCAGGCGAAGTCTATGTCGGGACACGCAGGATTGATAAGCCATCCGAGCTGATTAAGGCGGAGGATGAGTTGGAGATCCGCGAAAAGACGGCGCAGTATGCCAGTCGCGGTGGATTCAAGCTGGAGAAGGCAATCAAGTCGTTCGGTGCGGATTTGACGGGCAAGGTCTGCATGGACATCGGTGCAGCAACAGGTGGCTTCACCGATGTGTGCCTACAGAACGGCGCAGCGCATGTCTATGCAGTTGATGTGGGTTACGGGCAATTCGCTTGGCGGCTGCGCAATGATCCGCGCGTGACGCTTTATGAGCGGACGAATGCCCGTGCACTGACACCGGACATGGTGCCGCTTCATCCGACGGTGACGGTTATGGACGTGAGCTTTATCAGCATCCGGCTGATTCTGCCTGTCGCGGCGCAGCTGATGGGCGAGAACGGCGTGTTTTATACGCTGATCAAGCCGCAGTTTGAGGCGGGACGTGAGCGCGTCGGGAAAAAGGGCGTTGTGCGCGACCCTGCTGTGCATGAGGATGTGCTCAGCGAAATTGTCGCGTTTGCATCGACCATCGGCTGGCAGGTGCGCAAGTTGGATTATTCACCAATTAAGGGACCTGAGGGAAATATCGAGTTTTTAGGGGAAATCACGGTGCAGTCGCCGGAAAGCAAACAAATCACCCGTGAGGAGATTCATGAGCTTGTCCAGCGCGCACATCGGGAGCTAAAGGGGAAGGGCTGACGAATCCGGTCACCCTTCCTTTTTGCATATTTTAGCTGTATATACTTGAATGAATATTCATCCTGTGATATAATAAACGCAGACCAGATGGCTGGAACGTTTTTGCAGCTGTCTGGACAAAATGAGGAGGGACACAGCGTGCAAGTTGCCATCATGATTCACGGGCAGCGTCAGGACGCAGCAGATGCTGCCAAGGATGCTGCCGTGAAGCTGCGTTCTCACGGCATAGAGGTTGTTGTTGAAGAGGATATGCTGCCGTTCTTCGAAAAAGGAACGGTGCTGCCGATTACTTCGCCGGATGCGCATGCGGATGTCATCCTGTCGCTCGGCGGTGACGGGACGCTACTGCACGGCGCTCAGTATGCGCTGGCATGGAATGCGGCACTGGTCGGCGTGAACTTCGGTCATGTCGGCTTTCTGGCGGAATGTGAGATTGACGCGCTGCCGAGGCTGCTGGATAAAATCATATCCGGCAATTACCAGACGTTGAATCGCGCGGTACTGTCGGTGAGAGCAAAAGGAAAACAGTGGTATGCCGTCAACGATGTCAGCATGACGCGCGGCGGCTATGCGCATCTGATTACCGTGACAGCGGTTGTTGACGGCGAACAGGCAGGGCGCTATGTCGGCGACGGTGTGGTGGTTGCGACACCGACCGGTTCAACCGGCTATTCGCTGTCTGCCGGCGGACCGATTGTCTCACCGAATGTTAACTGCATGGTGCTGACACCAGTCTGTGCCCACAGCCTTCAGCATCGTCCGATTGTTGTGCATGGCGGAGCGAATGTCCAGCTGCAGCTGTCTGCACAGGGAGCGCAATGCGCCTGCTTGCAGGTTGATGGACAGTCGTATGAGGAACTTGGCAATGGCGATCTGATTGAAATCAGTCAGTCGGAGAAAACGCTTCGGCTGATTCATACGGAAAAGAAGACATTCTTCGGTCTTGTGCACGAAAAGCTCAGCGAATGGACACGATAAACAGAAAAGGCAGGGAATACGATGAAAACAGTCAGGCAGGTGGCGATTCTCGAAATTATTGAGAATCAGGAAATCGAAACGCAGGAAGAGCTGGCGGATGCACTCAATGCGCGCGGCATCCGTGTGACGCAGGCGACCGTTTCTCGTGATATCAAGGAGCTACGTCTGGTTAAGCTCCTGAGCAGCACAGGCAAGTACAAGTACGCGACCGGCGAGTCGGCAGAGAATAACATGTCTGACCGTTTCGTCCGGATGCTTGCAGAATCGCTGCTTTCCGCGACGTATGCGAACAATCTGATTGTTGTCAAGACGCTCAGCGGCTCAGCGAATGTTGCCGGAGAGGCGCTTGACAGCTTCCGCTGGCCGGAGGTGCTCGGCACGCTGGCAGGCGACAACACGGTGCTGATGATTATCCGCTCAAATGAGGAAGCAGCTGCCGTGACGACCAGAATACGCGAAATGATGAAGTAACGCGCGACACAGTAAAGGAGCTTCTGTCATGATTCTGTCCCTGCAAATGTGCAACATCGCCCTGATTGAGAAACTGACGCTTCAATTCGGCGAAGGCATGCATGTGATGACCGGCGAAACGGGTGCGGGCAAATCCATCGTGGTTGATGCGGTGAATCTCGTACTTGGAGGCCGTGCAACGCGGGAAATTATCCGCACGGGTGAGGATAAGGCGTGGGTTGAAGCCATTTTCGATGCATCCGGTAGCGAGAACGTCCGACAGTGGTGTGAAGCGCAGAATCTGGAGGAATTTGACGGAACGGTCACGCTGTACCGCGAAATCACGCGCGCCGGGCGAAACCTATGCCGAGTGTGCGGAATCGTGATGCCGCTGTCTTTGCTCAAGGAGATTGCGGCGATGCTGATGGATGTGCATGGTCAGCATGAGGCGCAGTTCCTGATGAATTCGCAGTATCATCTGTTGTTTTTGGATGCGGCAGGCGATGAAGATTATCAGAAGTTGCTCGGACAGGTGGATGTTGCGTATCAGGCGTTTATCGAGAACCATCGGCAGTATGCGCGGCTTGTGAAGGCGAATGAGAAGAAGCAGTACCATATGGAATCGCTTAAAAAGTCGCTGGAGGAGCTGACGAAGGCGCGTCTTCGCGTGGGTGAGGAGGAATCGCTTACGGCGGAGAAGGATCGCTTCCGCAATGCCGAAAAAATCATGACGGCGGTGACACGCGCGCAGCAAGCTGTTTCGGCGAATGAGGACAGTGAGTCGGTGCTTTCGCGCATTAAGGAGGCGGCAGACGCACTGCATTCGCTTGCAGCGTTCGGAGAGGAGTACGAGGCACTGGCGAAGCGCTGTGATTCTGCGTACTACGAGATTGAGGAAATCGGCTACGAGCTTGCGAAAATGAATGAGCAGGGCGATTTCGATCCGGTACGCGCGGAAAAGGTCGAAACACGGCTTGACATCATTCGGCGAATGGAGCGCAAGTACGGAAGCAGCATAGCGGAAATCCTCGAAGAACAGGCAAAAATGCAGTCGGAGTATGAACGATACGTTTCGCTCGACAGCGATGTCGCAGAGATGGCGGCGGAGCACAAGAAGCTGCTGGCACAATACCGTAAAATGGCGCGACAGCTAACAGAGGCACGCCACCAGCTGGCGGAAACGTTCGAAAAGAACATGATGACGCAGCTGCAGGATCTCGGCATGAAAAACACAATCTTCAAGGTAGATTTTGCAATCAGACCGGAAGGCAAGGTGTACATGCCGCAATCAGTTGGCGATGATGTAATTGAGTTTATGATATCGCCGAATCCAGGTGAGCCGCTGAAACCACTGTCCAAGATTGCTTCGGGCGGCGAACTGTCCCGATTGATGCTTGCGATCAAGAGTCTTGAGGCGGAGAAGAGCGGTGTCGGCACAATGGTATTTGATGAAATTGACACCGGCATCAGCGGACGCATCGCGCAGGTCGTCGCGGAAAAAATGGCGTTGATTGCGCAGCATAGGCAGGTCATCTGCGTGACGCATCTGCCGCAGATTGCCGCGATGGCAGAGCATCAGTTCCTTGTGGAAAAGAAAGTAGAGGGTGAACGCACGAATTCGAGCGTACGCTTGCTGACGCCGGAGGAAAGAATCGGTGAAATTGCCCGAATGCTCGGCGGTGCGGACGGCAGCGAAAGCAGCGCAAGAAGCCATGCCGAACACATGCTGCACGTGGCAGATGAGCAAAGAATCAGAAAAGTTAGCCAAGACTAATAGATAATTTCGCGAAAATCATGCTGTTACTTTTGTACAAAATTTCACTGTACGAATCGGCATATATTATGATATAATTAACACTGTGTGATTATGTCCTGATCAGACAATGTTGCCTGAAGCACGTATGCGCCTCTTTAGGAGGTACACGCGTCAAGGGAGTTGGAAAGGGGTTTTTTCTGTGTTCGCAAAACACATGTTTCCGGGCGGAACGCATCCGCATGAAGGCGTGAACGGCAAGGCGGTCAACAGCGGCAATGCGATTCGTGAACTGCCCGCACCTGCGAAGGTTGTTATTCCGCTTTCACAGCATATTGGTGCGCCTTGCAAGGCAGTCGTCAAGAAGGGTGATCTGGTGCTCGCGGGTCAGATGATTGGCGAGGCTGGTGGCTTTGTGTCCGCACCGGTGCATTCTTCCGTTTCAGGTAAAGTGACGGCGATTGAGCCTGTCGAACTGGCGAATGGCACGTCCACCATGGCGGTTGTTATCGAGAACGACATGCAGGACAACTGGGTTGAACTGCATCCCGCGGAGCATCCGGAAACCATGACTGCGCAGGAACTGCAGACCATCGTGCGCGAAGCCGGAATCGTGGGCATGGGCGGCGCGACCTTCCCGACGCACGTCAAAATCACCCCCGCAAAGGGCAAGAAGATTGAAAAGTTGATTATCAACGGCGCGGAGTGCGAGCCGTACCTGACGGCTGACCATCGCCTGATGCTGGAGAAACCTTCCGAAATTATCGACGGCATTCATCTGATGATGCTGGCGCTGGAAGTCAAGGAGGCAATTGTCGGCATCGAGAACAACAAGCCCGATGCGATTGCTGCCCTGACGGCGGCGGCACAGAATGTTGAGGGAATCGAAGTCCGCGCACTGCCTGTTCGCTATCCGCAGGGCGGTGAAAAGCAGCTGGTTTACGCTCTGACGCGCCGCAAGGTGCCTACGGGCGGTCTGCCGTTGGATGTCGGTTGTGTTGTCAGCAATGTCGGCACGGTGTATGCCATTCAGCAGGCAATCCGCGAGGGGCGTCCGCTGGTTGAGCGCGTCACGACGGTTGGCGGTCTGGTTAACAACCCAGGCAACTTCCTCGTCCGCGTGGGTACGCCGATTGATGTGCTGCTGGAAGCTTGCGGCGGCGTGCAGAGCGGCGCGAAGATGCTGATTAACGGCGGTCCGATGATGGGCATGTCGATCAACCGGACGGATATTCCGGTGACAAAGGGTACTTCCGGTGTGCTTGCACTGGGTGATGAAGCGGTTGATCCGGCGGAATCCGCGTGCATCAACTGCGGTCGTTGCCTGCGCGCCTGCCCGATGCAGCTTATGCCGACGCTGCTTGACCGCTGCATCCGTGCTGACCGCTACGATGAGGCGGAAAAGCACGGCGTACTGAACTGCATTGAGTGCGGTGCCTGCACATTTGTCTGCCCGGCGAAGCGCTTGCTGACACAATCCTGCCGTCAGGGCAAAAAGGTCATTACGGCGCGCAAGAAGGCAGAGGCTGCCAAGAAAGCCGCTGCTGAAGCCGCCAAGAAGGCTGCCGAAGAGCAGACGAAGAAGGAGGCATAAACCATGCAAAATAATTTTGTAATGACATCCTCACCGCATCTGCGCGATCACAGCAGCACGCGGCGCATTATGCAGGAGGTTTGTCTGGCGCTTGTTCCGGCGGGCATCGCAAGTGTCATCCTGTTCGGCTGGAACGCACTGATGCTTATCTGCATTTCCGTTGCAACGTGCGTACTCTCCGAGTTCGTCTGGGAAAAGGCGACGAAGAAGGAAGTCACCATCGGTGACTGGAGCGCAGTTGTGACGGGTCTGTTGCTGGCATACAACCTGCCGGCAAATGCACCGTGGTGGTTGCCGGTTATCGGCGGCATCCTCGCGATCGTGCTCGTCAAGCAGTTTTTCGGCGGCATCGGCAGCAACTTCATGAATCCGGCGCTGACGGCGCGTGTCATCCTCTTTATCAGTTGGTCGGCGCTCATGAGCACCTATCCCCAGACGAATTTTGCAGTTGATGCGACAACGTCTGCAACGCCGCTGAACATCCTCTCCGGCACGGGCGTTTCCGGCGTCAACTTCATGGATTTACTGCTGGGCAACTGCGGCGGTGTCCTCGGCGAAACGTGCAAAATTGCCATTCTGGTTGGCGGCATCTACCTGTGCATCCGCAAGATTGCGGACTGGCGCATTCCGGTTTCCTTCATTGCGACTGTGTTTGTCTGCTATCTGATTAAGGACGGCGCAGAAATGGCGCTGTATCAGGTGTTTGCAGGCGGTCTGATGCTCGGCGCATTCTTCATGGCGACCGACTACGCAACAAGCCCTGTGACTACGCTCGGTCGTGTCATCATGGGTGTTGGCTGTGGCATCCTACTCTTCGTCATCCGTGCGTATGCGAATTATCCGGAAGGCTGCTCGTTCGCGATTCTGTTCATGAACGTCTGCACGCCGATGATTGATCGCTTTACGGCGCCGAAGCCCTTTGGAGAGGTGAAGAAGAATGGCTAATCATGATAAGAAAACGTTCCTGAGTGTTTTCCTTAACGGCCTGATTTTTGAAAATCCGACGTTCGTGATGATGCTCGGCATGTGCCCGACGCTCGCCATTACGACCTCTGGCTCGAACGGCATCGGCATGGGTTTGGCAGTGACGGCGGTTCTGATCTGCTCGAATCTGTTCATCAGCCTTCTGCGCAATATCATCCCGGACAGCGTCCGCATTCCGGCTTATGTCATCATCATCGCGTCCTTCGTGACGATGGTGGATATGCTACTCAAGGCGTTCCTGCCGGATCTGAGCTCGGCGCTGGGCATGTTCATCCCGCTGATCGTTGTCAACTGCATCATCTTTGCACGTGCGGAGTCCTTCGCATCGAAGAATCCGCCGCTGCTGAGTATTGCTGATGGTCTTGGCATGGGGCTTGGTTTTACTTGCGCGATCACGCTGCTGAGCGTTATCCGCGAGGTGCTGGGTAATGGCACGTTCTTCGGCATGCAGGTTATGCCGGCAAGCTACCAGCCGATGGGCATTCTGACGCAGGTGCCGGGCGGCTTCATCACGCTCGGTTTGCTGCTGATTCTTGTCAATGCACTGTCTAAAAAATTGAAGAAGAAGGAGGCGGCAGCATGAACACCTTGTCAAGTTTGGCAACCATTCTGATCGGCGGCCTGCTGGTTCACAACTTCGTGATGAACCGCTTTCTGGGCTGCTGTCCGTTCCTTGGTGTTTCCAAGCAGTTTGATACCGCGAAGGGCATGTCGATGGCGGTTATCTTCGTCATGACGCTTGCAAGCTTCATCACGTGGTTCGTGCAGTACATGATTCTTGTGCCGCTGAACCTCGAGTACATGCAGACGATTGCTTTCATTCTCGTCATCGCTGTTCTCGTTCAGATTGTCGAAATGGCGCTGAAGAAGATTTCACCCTCGCTGTATCAGTCGCTGGGTGTTTATCTGCCGCTGATTACGACGAATTGTGCGGTGCTGGGCGTCGCCATTCTGAACATCGACAATTCCTATAACCTGCTGGAGAGCACGTTCAACGGCTTCTGCGGCGGCGCTGGTTTCGGTTTGTCGATCATCCTGTTCTCTTGCATTCGTGAGCGACTCGCACTGGCGAACATGCCGAAGTGGATGAACGGCTTCCCAGGTGCACTGATTACTGCCGGATTGATGGCTGTGGCGTTCATGGGCTTCGGCGGCCTGATTGCGTGAGGAGGATAAGAAAATGACAAGTATTCTCATCGCGGCGGGCGTTCTGGGTATCATGGGTTTGTTGTTTGGTCTCCTGCTCAAGGCGACTGGCAAGGTGTTCGCTGTTCCGTCCAATCCGAAGCGCGATGCGGTGCGTGAAGCGCTGCCTGGCGCAAACTGTGGCGGTTGCGGCTATCCGGGCTGTGACGGCTGTGCGGATGCGATTGCCGAAGGCAAGGCACCCATCAATGCGTGCCCTGTCGGCGGTCAAACGTCGGCAGACAAGATCGCTGCCATTATGGGTGTCGGCAATGACACCGCAAGCGTACGCAAGGTGGCGAGTGTCATTTGCCAAGGTACGTCCGAGCACTGCAAGGAGAAGTTCGAGTACAACGGCATCAAGGACTGCGTTGCGGCTTCTGTCGTGAATGATGGCAACAAGGCATGCAAGTTTGCCTGCCTCGGTCTTGGCACCTGTACTCGTGTCTGCGCGTTTGATGCAATTCATGTTGATCCGGAAAAGAAAATTGCCGTGGTTGACGAAAAAAAGTGCGTAGCGTGTGGCAAATGTGTCTCCATCTGCCCGAAGGGCGTGCTGAGTTTGCGTCCAGTGACGGAGGATGTGAAGGTTCGCTGCCGCAATACCGATACCGCAAAGCGTGTTATGACAGCGTGCTCGATCGGCTGCATCCACTGCGGCAAGTGCGCCCGCACGTGCCAGTACGGTGCAATCACCATGGTGAATGGTCTGCCGGTCATTGATCAGGCAAAGTGCCAGCACTGCAAGGCTTGCGCGGAAGTCTGCCCGACAAAGGCTATGTGGGCAATTCTCGATACGAAGCAGGATAACGCAACGGCTTGATCATAAAATCAAAAAACAACCGGTGCTTAGTCAGTTGAATGCTGATTGTGCACCGGTTTTTTCGGTATGAAAACTGCCTCCACAGCCGTGAAGCTATGGAGGCAGCCTGTTAAACCTGTTAATCGAACCAAGTGGGGAAAATTACTTGCCCATCTTCTCCAGAATCGCAGCGTGGGCAGCAGCCAGACGAGCGATCGGCACACGGAAAGGCGAGCAGGAGACGTAGTTCAGACCCACCTTGTGGCAGAACATAACGGAGCTCGGATCGCCGCCGTGTTCGCCGCAGATGCCCAGCTTGAGGTCGGGGCGAGTCTGACGGCCGAGCTTAGCAGCCATCTGGACGAGCTTGCCGACACCATCGGTATCCAGACGAGCGAACGGATCGCTCTCGAAGATCTTGTTGTCGTAGTAAGCGCCGAGGAACTTGCCGGCGTCGTCACGAGAGAAGCCGAAGGTCATCTGCGTCAGGTCGTTCGTGCCGAAGGAGAAGAATTCCGCTTCCTCAGCGATCTCATCAGCAGTCACGGCAGCACGCGGAATCTCGATCATCGTACCGACATGGTAAGGCAGCGTCATGCCCTGCTCCTCGAAGACCTTCTTCGCGGTGTCATCGACGATCTTCTTGACGAAGGCCAGCTCCTTCTTGGAGCCAACGAGCGGGATCATGATTTCCGGAACGACATCATAGCCACACTCACGCTTCACGTTAATCGCAGCCTGCATGACCGCACGGGTCTGCATTTCAGCGATTTCCGGATAGGTGACAGCCAAACGGCAGCCGCGGTGACCCATCATCGGGTTGGACTCATGCAGGGCGTTGATCTTGTGGATGACGTCCTCCGTGGAGATGCCCAGATTCTTGGCCAGCTCTTCAATCTCGTCCTTCATATCCACATGCGGCACGAACTCATGCAGCGGCGGATCGAGGTAACGGACGGTCATGGGACGGCCTTCCAGTGCCTTGTACATGGCTTCGAAGTCACCCTGCTGCATCGGCAGGATCTTCGCCAGCGCATGCTCACGCTGTTCCTTTGTGTCGGACAGGATCATTTCACGGACAGCCGCGATACGATCAGCCTCGAAGAACATGTGCTCGGTGCGGCACAGACCGATGCCTTCAGCACCGAACGCAACAGCCTGCTTGGTGTCACGCGGAGTATCAGCATTGGTGCGGACACGCAGACGACGAGCAGCATCAGCCCAACCCATGAAGCGGGCGAATTCGCCGGAGATGGATGCTTCGACCGTCGCGATCTGACCGTCGTAGACGTTACCAGTGGAGCCATCGAGAGAGATGAAATCGCCCTCATGGTACACCTTGTCGCCGACAGTGACCGTCTTGGCCTCTTCGTCGATTTTCAGAGCGCCGCAGCCGACAACAGCCGCACGACCCATGCCGCGAGCAACAACAGCCGCGTGGGAGGTCATGCCGCCGAAGACAGTCAGGATGCCCTGAGAGAAGTCCATGCCTTCGATGTCCTCAGGCGTGGTCTCACGACGAACCAGAATAACCTTTTCCTTGTTCTTGCCGTGTGCAGCAGCGTCATCAGCGGTGAAATAGATGCCGCCGGTCGCAGCACCGGGGGATGCCGGAAGACCCTTTGCGATGACAGGCGCCTTCTTGACGGCAGCCGCATCGAAGTTCGGGTGGAGCAGGGTGTCGAGCTGCTTCGGCTCAACTTTCAGCACTGCTTCTTCCTCGCTCAGCACGCCTTCGTCCACCAGATCGACAGCGATCTTCAGAGCTGCCGCTGCGGTACGCTTGCCGTTACGGGTCTGCAGCATGTAGAGCTTGCCGCGCTCGATGGTGTACTCCATGTCCTGCATGTCGCGATAGTGCGCTTCCAGTTTGGTTGCGATATCGACGAACTGCTGGTACACTTCAGGCATCTGTGCCTGCAGGTTGGAGATGGGTTCAGGGGTACGGATGCCAGCAACGACGTCCTCGCCCTGAGCATTCAGCAGATATTCGCCGTAGAGCTTCTTCTCACCGGTCGAAGGATTGCGCGTGAAGGCAACGCCGGTGCCGGAGGTTTCGCCCATGTTACCAAAGACCATGGACTGCACGTTAACGGCAGTGCCCCAGTCGCCCGGGATGTCGTTCATGCGGCGATAGTAGATGGCGCGCGGGTTGTCCCAAGAGCGGAAGACGGCCTTGACAGCCTCCATCAGCTGAACCTTGGGATCCTGTGGGAATTCAACGCCCTGATGCTTCTTGTAGATTTCCTTGAAGCGGACAACGACTTCCTTCAGATCATCGGCAGATAGGTCGCGGTCGTACTTGACGCCCTTCTTCTCCTTGAATTCGTCCAGAACATCTTCGAATTCGCTCTTCGGGATTTCCATAACCACGTCAGAGAACATGGCGATGAAGCGGCGATAAGCGTCATACGCGAAGTGGGGATTGTTGGTCAGGTTTGCCAGACCGACGACGGAAACGTCCGTCAGACCCAGATTCAGGATGGTATCCATCATGCCGGGCATGGAAGCGCGAGCACCGGAACGGACAGAAACAAGGAAAGGATCCTTGTCGTCGCCGAACTTCTTGCCGGCAACCTTTTCGGTTTCGGCCAGTGCAGCATAAATCTGCTCGACGATATCGTCACCGATGACCTTGCCGTCCGTGTAGTAACGGGTGCAGGCTTCAGTCGTCACGGTGAAGCCCTGAGGAACAGGCATGCCGAGGTTCGTCATCTCAGCCAGGTTGGCACCCTTGCCGCCCAAAAGCTCACGCATGTTAGCGTTGCCTTCTTTGAAGAGGTAGACATACTTCTTCGCCATTGGAAACACTCCTTTTTTCGTAATGCGGAATCAGAGAATACATAGAAAATAACCCTTCGCAGAGTATATCCACGCATTCCTACAGCTATCCTTTTTGATTATACTATTTTTTCAACCTTCTTGCAAGACGAACTTCACTTTTTTTCGCGGCTTTCGTCCATGATAGTATTTACATATTTATATTGCGGATGTTATTTGATTCTCGATTGACGAACAACGTTTCCTTTGGTATACTGGTATAGAGAAAAGGGAGCATAGTTCTTACTAATTTAAAAGGAGGCTTAACCATGAGGAGGGTGACTGTTTTTTTGCTGGCGCTGATGTTGATGTTCGTTTGCTTAGCATACGCAGAGGAGAATGAAGCAATTCCTGCGTCCTTCATATTCGGCGCGGATGTCTCGACAGCACTAAGCGAGGAGAATAGCGGCGTCGTGTACAAGAATGCAGCAGGCGAGGAAACGGATTTGTTTCAGTTACTGAAGGAATCTGGCTGGGATACCGTGCGCGTGCGCGTATGGAACGATCCCTTCGATGAGAACGGAATGGGCTACGGCGGCGGTAACTGCGATGTTAGCAACGCGGTTGAAATTGCCAGACGCTGCCAACAGGCGGGACTGGCGCTTGCGGTAGACTTCCATTACAGCGACTTCTGGGCCGACCCGAGCAAGCAGATGTGCCCGAAGGCGTGGGTTGGCATGACACTTGAGCAGAAGTGTGATGCCCTCTATGCTTTCACGGTCAGCGCATTGATGCGCATCAAGGAAACTGGTGTGCAGGTGACCATGGTGCAGGTCGGCAACGAAATCAACGGCGGCATTGCAGGCGAATGGAGCACAAATGGGCGCAATCAGCTGATGAATGCTGGCAGTGCGGCGGTTCGCGCGGTACTGCCTGATGCGCTCGTTGTGGTACACTTCACCAACATTAATCAGTCTGATGCAAAAAAGTATATTCGCGAGGTCTGCGAGGGCATTGATGCGGTTGACTTTGATGTGATGGCGTACAGCTATTACAGCTATTGGCACGGGAACATTGATACACTTAAGGAACTGATTGCGGATGTCCGCGAAAATTTCGGCAAGGATGTTATCATCGCGGAAACGGCATATCCTTTCACAAACGAAAATCTCGATATGCACCCGAACAGCGTGCCGAACGAGTGGTGCGACATGAAGCAGACGGTTGACCGCGACGGTCAGGCGGCTGACTTTAAGATAACTGTGCAGGCGGCAGCCGAAGCAGGTGCGTTGGGCGTGTTCTACTGGGAGCCTGCGTGGATCAAGGTGCCCGGTGATACGTGGGAGGAACAGCGCATTCTGTGGGAACAGTACGGTTCAGGCTGGGCAAGCAGCTATGCAAGCGGCTATGATCCGCAGGACGCGGGCGAGTGGTACGGTGGTTGCGCGTGGGAAAATCAGGCACTGTTCGAGATGGACGGAACGGCGGCATGGACGCTTGCACTACCGAATATCATCCGCTTAGGGGAGTAAATCATCAATAAAAATTTTTGCTTTCGGGAACAAAAACGGCAGGAAGCTCGTTTAATATATGTAAGGTGTGTGCGGCGCAAGCTGCGCGCGTCCCGGCAAGGAGGAATGAACATGAAAAAGCTGCTTCCTGCGCTTCTTAGCCTGATTTTGCTCACAGCGGCAGTTGCGCTTGCAGAACCTTCAATGACGCATCTGGGTTATACCGCTTATTTGGGCGACAGTAATGAGCTCTATTTGCAGGATCCGACTGGCACGGTTCGCGTTCTGCGTTATCCGATTGCGGATGTTCTGTCCATCACTGACACGGTCGTCTACTGTCGCGCACAGGACGGCAAACTGTTGAGCATCGCGCTCGACGGCTCACAGTCGCTGATTGTGTCGAATGAGCCGACGGATGAGCAGATTACGGCTGTCACGGCGGCGTCGAATTATACGCTAACGGACGGCGTGCTGCGCGATAACGCCGGCAATGTGATTGCAAGCGACGTGCTGGCGTACTGTGATCTCGCTGATGAGCAGTCGCTGACGGATGCAGACGAGCTGCTCTATCTGACGCAGAACACGACAAACACGCTTGCCCTTATGCAGCGCACGGAGAATGTACAGACGGCGAAGTCTATCGCAGTGCTGAATATTCAAACGCCTGTGCTTGGCATGACGGCGAACACGGAGGCCATCTGCATCGTTGGTGCAGACCATAGCGTGCTGGTTGTTAACCGCGTGACGATGCAAGGAGTGGTCTATGCGGCAACCTCGACAGTGACTGAGCGTGCTGCAGTGGCGGATGGAAAACTGATACGCTATGCGCCGGCGGAAACGTTCGGATGGACAGTGGAAGCAGAAAGCACCGGTGTACCGACGCTTGAAACGGTGACATCTCAGCCGACCACAACTGCAACCACTGCACCCACGCAGAAACCGACCGCAACGCCGACCGTCAAGCCAACCGCAACTGCCACGCAAAAACCGGCTGCAACTGCTACGGCTGAATCTGAGTACACGCGTCTGACCTATGGCAGCAAAGGCTCCGCAGTTCGCAAGCTGCAGAACCGTTTGAAGGCTCTGGGCTATCCGGTAGGCAAGGTCGATGGTGTCTGGGGTGACGATACGCAACTGGCGGTCAACCTCTTCCAATTTGCAATCGGCTACTCCGAGCATAAGTATGCTTCGCCCGCAATGCAGGAAAAGCTTTATTCCAAGAAAGCACCTGTTTATGACCAGTACAAGCCATTGAAGGAGGGCGACAAGGGTACGCCTGTCAAGCTGATGCAGAAGCGCCTGTACGATTTAGGTTACTTCGCGTCAACACAGAACTATGAGGACAAGGAAGTTGATGGCGTGTACGGCAAGCGCACGACCGAGGCAGTCAAGCTGTTCCAGCAGGTCTGCGGCTATCAGGAAAAGGACGTCACCGGCAAGGCAGATGCGGATACACTGATTCTGCTCTATGACGAGAATGCACCGCTGAATCCTGCTTTCGTGCCCACGCCGGTACCCTCAGTAACACCGACGGCAACGCCTACAGCTACGCCGAGTGAGACACCTACGGAAACGCCTACAGCAACGCCAAGCGAGACGCCTACAGCAACACCAAGCGAGTCACCTACGGAAACGCCTACAGCAACACCGACGGAAGCACCGACGGCAACGCCGACTCCTTCGGAACCGCCGACGTCCGGTACAGATCTCTAACTCTCTGGCAGCAAGAGTTGCTTCTTAGCGCTCTTGCTGCTTTTGATGTATACAAGCATGCAAGTTTTCTGACAAGTTAGGAATATGTAAATTGTCGACCTGTCAGGCGCATAAAAGCTTGCACACAAAAAAACAATTTTCTTTCAACGGGATGAAAGCGACCGACTGCATCGTTCTATTGGTGAAGGCTGCGAAAGTGGCGGAAAGAAGGATGCAAAATGAGGTACATTCGCAAAGGCTTCGTGTTCCTGCTCATGCTGGTGACGGCAATGCTGCCGGTATTGAGCTTGGCAGACAGCTTGCTGCCGGATGCAGTGGCGGAGCTGTTCACAGTGAAGTCGTGGGCGCATTACACCATCGCGGCACAGTCGTCGATGCCGGAAGGCAAGGCGTTTGCAGTCGCGGCGGATTCTAACGATGGCTACGAGGCCGTCTTGCTGGTCATGCGCAACACGCAGAGCAAGACGAACGTGCTCGTCATGGCGGAGAAAGCGTCCGTCAAGGACAGCTGGAAAATCACCATGCGCAACTGGGCGGCAGTCGGTTCCGGCGATGAAGCGGTGCCGATGATCTATTACACCACGGAGCACTGCTTCGTGCTTTCGTATCCTGATGGCAATACCGCGATGTTCGCACGGAAAAACAAGCATTGGGAGCTGACACAACTGACTTATGGTGATTCGACCGTTGTGCATGTCGCGAAGAACGGACTGACCTTCGAGGTCGTTGCATCGTCCGGAAAACTGACGAAAACGACCGTTAGCGGCGTTGTGGAAACGTCCATGGCGCAGTTCAGCATGAGCCGTTTTCCGAAAACCGTCGCGAAGGCACGCGAAAAGCTCACAAATCCGCCAACCGTGCCGAATGGTGCAGCGCTGGGCGATGTTACGGGTGAATACGCGATTGAAACGTCCGAATACGCTTCACTGCCTGCTGGCAAGCAGTACGCCGTTTATTCTGCGCCGTCTGAGGACAGCTACCGTGCCGCAAACGGCAAGGCATTGCTCTCCACAAACGACTGGGTGCAGGTTCTTTGCGAGGAAAATGGCTACCTGATGGTGCAATACGCTATCTCCAGCAAGCAGTACCGCATCGGCTATATCACGGCAGATGCACTGAAGGATAAGTCCAACGTGAACGTCCGCAACAGGTGGGCGAATTACGACGCGACCGTCACCAACGCGACAGCGCTGACGGATGACCCACTGAATTCCTGCGACGCCGTCATGAGACTCAGCCAAGGCACGAGCGTGACATACCTCGGGCACCTCGGTAGCGACTGGGCGTACATCGAGACGATAACCTCGCAGGGCAAGACCATCCGTGGTTTTGTACCGCTGGAAGACCTGACCGTGTCGCTCCCTGATGACAACGGTTCAAACGGCTAACCTGAATCAAGAAGCCGCGCAATCCGGATTGCTCTGGATTGCGCGGCTTTATTGATTGCTGATTTATTGCACAGTCGTGCGGATGGTGAACGGAATGCCCCACATGTAATAGGTGATGTTGACCTCGCGGACGGAATGCATGGACTTTTCCGTCAACAAGGTTGCGGTGATGTCGCCGATGCTGTGGGCGGAGAGGACGAGCACGTGGTCGCTACCGGTCTGCAGCACATCGCCGCTCATGGGCGTAATCTGCACCTCGAGCATTTCAGCCGGCAGCGCTGTGTTGTTTTCCAGCCGGAACGTGTAAGTGTAGAAAACGTAATCATCCGCGGAGGACAGTTCCTGCGCGGTCACGAACGATGTGCCAACGACTGCACCTGTGTGAACCTGCGCCGCCAATTCGGTGAACAGCGCCTCATTGTTTGATGCCTCAACGGCGGTAATACCCTGTGCAATGACGGTCACATTGGACGTCATGTACATGGCACCGACACCGATGGAAGTCAGCAACAGCAGGATAATACAAATTATGGCAAATTTCTTCATGCGTTACTCCTGTTCGGTTTGCTGAAGAAGGCGGTTCATTTCCTCGATCATTTCCGAATCCTTCAGGCTGAAGTGGAATTCCACGCGACGCGAGGCATCGGCATCCTCGTTTCCGTTTTCATCGTACACGAGCACTGATTCGCCGCGACCGGTGACGGTCAGCAAACCACCTTTGAGCAGCTCAAGCTGCTTACTTGTCAGCGACGGCATTTGCAGGATGTATTCGGCGACGGCGAGCGCACGGTTTTGGCTAAGCTTCAGGTTGTTGAAATACTCGCCGGTGGAGTCAGTGTGCCCCTCAATGATGATTTCGCCGAGGTAGTCACTGTATTCATCTTGAAGCAGCACGTTCAGGTAAATCGGCACGAAGGTACTCAGTAGCGCCTTACCCTCGGGGCGGATTTCATAGCTACCAGTATCGAACAGTACAGAACTGTCCAGCACGATGTCGCCCGTCTTGCTGTCAACATTTGCGCGGAGGTTGGCGCTGGACAGCGCGGAGGAAAGTGCGCTGATGATTTTCGGGCGGATGCCGATGACTGCTTCAATCTTTTCTGCCTGCGCGGAGATGGCTGCCTGCTGGTTTTCGAGCACCTCGTTTGCCGCCTGCAGCGCAATTTCTTTGCTGCTCAGGTCGCTTTGTAGGATAATCAGCTTCGCCTCGCGGTCAGCAAGGTCAGTCTGTGCCTGCTCGAGCTCTGCCTGCTTGTCGGACAAAACGATGTAGGCGTTTTCCAGCTCTGTTGCCTGCTCATCGAGCTGTATCTGAATGACGGCAATTTCGCTTGCCTGCTTGTCCAGTGTGACCTGTTGCGAGGCAAGCTGCAGCGTCTGTTCATCGAGCGTGACCTGCTGAGCACTGACGATTTGCTGCTTTGCGTCCAGCTCGGCAGTTTTCGTTTCTAACATGTTGAAATAGCGGTACAGACTGACGCTGAGAATCAGCACGAATACAAGCAGAAGCGCCGCCATCATGTCAGAGTAGCTGATCCAACTTGCACCGCTGTTGCTGGTTCGGGCTGCGCGCCGGTTGCGGATGCGAGCCATGGTCACCCCTCCTTCTGGCGGAGAGCGGCAGTCGCCTGATTGATGGATTCGGTCAGAGCAGTAAGCAGGCGCTGTGTTTCGGCAGTTTGGCGTGTCATGTCAGCGCTTTCGGCACCGCTGAGTTTGTCGGTCGTTTCGGACATCATGGTCATCAGCGAATGCATACTGGCATCGAACATGCCCAGCGACTGGCTCAGTCCGCTGACGACGTTCTGCGTGAAACTCTGACAGCCGGCGGAAAGCTCAGCAGCGGACTGCTTCATCGCATCGGAAACGCCCTGACTGTGGCTGGTGAAGTGCTCGGACGTGCGGATGAGCTGCTCCTGCTCCGATTGAATGCGGTTGAGCGCGGAAAGCTGCTGATTGCTGACTTTTCCGAGATTTTCCATCAGCTCGGCGGCGCTGCGCTCGAAGCCTTCATCACGGCTTCTGGCGGCACTCAGTTCCTTGATGTACTGCTCGAAGTGGCTGATAACATCGTTCGTCACTTCGTGGAGCTGGGCAATATTCGTATCGATAGCTTCGGCTGCCTTCAGTGAGCGCTCGACCTGCTCCATGCTGGCTTGCTGCTGCTGGTTGATTTCCGTCATTGTACGACCGAGCGTCAGTAGGTGGTCGGATAGTGTCGCGTTCATCTGCTGGACGAAGCTGTTGACAATTCGCCCGACGCCGTCGACCTGCGCACGCGTTGAGGCAAGCAGAAAGTTGTCGAGGGACTGCGAAACAGGCTGCATGGCGTTTCGGACAGACATTTCCATTGCACCGGCGAGTTGACCGGGCAGCGTGTCAGTCAGCGTCGACAACATATGGTTGGAATCCTGGTTTTGGCAGATGAGCTGCACATCGTTGTCGAGCGGACGCGACATGGCAAGCGTCGTGAAGTTCGATACGAAATCATCGATGGCGCGGTAGCTCGAGCCTTGCAGGATGCGGTTAATGATGTTGAAAGAGATGGAGCAGGTAACGCCGGCGACAGATGTGCCGAAGGCGAACTGCATGCCGGTCAGCAGCGTCGGAATGCTGTCAATAATCTTGTCGGCATTGGTGAGGTCAAGTCCGCCGAGACCGTCCATCATGCCCATGAACGTGCCCAGAATGCCCAGAGACGTCAGCAGACCGGGAATCAGGTCGGCAAGCTGGGCGTTGCCGGGACCGTGCGTCACGGTATCATCGTTGATGTAGTCCTCGACATTGCAGGGCAGACCGCGACGGTCGAGCTGTTCGGCATTCTGCAGGAAACGGAGCCAGCAGTTCTTGAGGCGGTTGCCCATGAAGCGCTTCTCCTGCCAGACGGGTGTGCCCTGACGCGAGCCTGCGTCATGCTGGAGCATGGAAATGGCACGGCGAAGCGCATGCGTGGTGGACAGCAGGGGAATGAGGCATTTGAACACGCCGATCAGCGTAACGCCGGCAATGGCGATATAGACGAGTGCGTCGGTCAGGCTCGATACCTGACTGGAAACCCATTGCACCAATGCATCAAACATGGTTCAGCCCTCCTGTAGGCATTATCGGGAATATTCTATCACGTCTGACGGATGCTTGTAAACAGACAGATTGTAAATCTTATTTCACTTCATCGGCGAGTACTGTACTTGCCTGTACGGTGCGGAAGGCAGCGGCACGCCCGAGACGATTCATGACAGCCAGCCCGACTCCTTCTGGCGGTACGACCTCGCTGAAGATGACGTCCATGTGCTCGTCATCGAGCTGGCGGAGCGTATCGAACAGACGCTGCGCAACCTCGGAAGCATTCCCACAGTGACCGATGTTATGCGGATGACAGTCCTTGAGCATTTCCATGTGCTCTGTGAAGCACATCACGCAAGAACGGTGCCCTTGTGATTCGGCGGCGGCCGTCAGCAGTTGCAGCGCCCTGACCACGTCTTGTTCTGCACCTTCCACAAGCGTGACCTGCCCGTCAGGAGAGTAATGGCGATAGCGCATACCGGGTGACCGTGCCTTTTCGCCTTTTTGCAGCGGACGAAGCACGCTACCGGCGATGTCGACATGGTCAAGCACCTGCTCAAGCATGTCCTTCGTGACTCCGCCCGGACGGAGAATGCATGGCGTGCCGCTCGTTACGTCCAGCACGGTCGATTCTACACCGACAGAGCAGCTGCCGCCGTCCAAAATCAGCGGAATGCGTCCGTCCATGTCCTTGAGGACGTGCTGCGCGGTCGTCGGACTGGGCTTGCCGGAGCGGTTCGCACTCGGTGCGGCAATGGGCAGCATGCAAGCCCGCAAAAGCGCCTGAGCGACAGGGTGTGACGGCATGCGGACAGCCACCGTGTCCAGCCCTGCGGCAACAGCATCTGGAATGGCCTTCTTGCGTGGCAGAACGAGTGTCAGCGGTCCCGGCCAGAAGGCGTCCATCAACTTTTCCGCCAGCGGGGAGACCTCACACAGCGGCGTGAGTTGCGAACGCTCGCAGACATGGACAATCAGCGGATTGTCCGCCGGACGCCCCTTCGCGGCGAAAATATCGAGCACGGCATCAGCATTGAGCGCATTGGCACCGAGACCATAGACCGTTTCCGTAGGAAATGCAACGAGCTGACCTTCATGCAAAAGGCGTGACGCCAGCGCAAGAGATTCATCATTGGGTGCAAGAACCTGTGTCATGATTATTCCTTCTTTATCAATAGTTACCAAGCATACGGAGCTTTTCGGTGATTTCCTTGGCATGGAGCGCATCAATGATTTCATCGAGGTCGCCGTCAAGAATCTCCTGAATGCGGTAGAGCGTCAGTCCGATACGGTGATCGGTGACGCGCCCTTCACGGAAATTATATGTGCGGATGCGTTCGCTTCGGTCGCCTGTGCCGACCTGTATGCGGCGATTTTCGGCATAAGCGGCATCTTTCTCGGAACGAAGCTTTTCCAGCAGACGACTACGGAGCACTTGCATGGCGGTGTCACGGTTTTTGAGCTGACTCTTTTGATCCTGACACGTGACAACGAGTCCTGTCGGTAGGTGAGTGATGCGAACGGCGCTGTCTGTTGTGTTGACACACTGTCCGCCATGTCCTGTGGAGCGATAGACGTCAATGCGTAGGTCACGCGGATCGATTTGAAGGGCGACTTCCTCGGCCTCCGGCAAAACAGCGACCGTGCAGGTGGAAGATTGAATTTTGCCGTTCGACTCGGTGACCGGCACACGTTGAACGCGGTGAACGCCGCTTTCGTACTTCATGCGGGCAAATACACCGTTGCCGGTGATGCTGAACACAGCTTCCTTGATGCCGCCAAGCTCGGTTTCTGTGGTGGAGACAGGCTCAACGCGGAAGTGATGGCGTTCGGCGTAGCGGATGTACATGCGCATGAGCTCTGCGGCAAACAGGCAAGACTCTTCGCCACCGGCGCCGCCGCGAATCTCCATGATGATGCTTCGTTCGTCATCAGGGTCGCGCGGAAGCATCAGCACGCGTAAGTGCTGTTCCTGCTCGGCAATCTGCTTGTCAAGTACCGTGAGCTCCTCCTGCGCCAGTGCACGCAGTTCCGGTTCATCAAGCATTTCTTCCGCTTGACGGCGATGCTCCTGCAGTGCCTGATATTGTCGCCATGCATCGACTTGCTCTTGCAGGGAGGCCTGCTCCTTCAAATACGCTTGATAGCGAGGCAAATCGGCGATGATGTCCGGCTGCACAATGGCTTCGCTGAGTTCCTCGTAGCGGCTGACGAGCATCGGGTATTTCTCAAACATTGAATTTAGCCTCAATCATTCGGGGAATGTGCTGATAATCCTCATGAATCTGTACAGTGTAATCCGACAGCATTGCGGCGACTGTTTCCGCTTCGCCGTAGCCGACCTCCAGCAGCAGCACGCCGCCGGGCAGCAGATGGTCAGCGGCTTCATGCGCAATGCGGCGGTAGAAATCAAGCCCATCCCTGCCGCCGTCCAGTGCAAGTAGCGGTTCCTGCATTACCTCGGTCTGCAGATCCCTGCATTCCTCTGACGGAATGTATGGTGGATTGCTGACGATGACATCAAAGCGCATTCCCTGTACAGGGACAAACAGGTCACCCTGAAGAAAATGAACATCGGCATGCATCTGCTCAGCGTTGCGCTTAGCGACCGCCAAGGCATCGTTGGAAAGGTCAGATGCTGTGACGACAGCATTGGATACCTCAAGTGCCATTGATACTGCCAGTGCACCGCTGCCGCAGCAGAGATCAAGTACGGTTGGATGAACAGACAGATGCCTGAGCACCTGAATCGCCTTCTCTGCAAGAAGCTCTGTTTCCGGTCGGGGAATCAGCACACTTTCGTTTACGAGAAAGTCGCGCCCGAGGAACGACTGTCGGCCAAGCAGATATTGCAGTGGACGGCGCGTCAGCCGCTGCGCAGACAATTGCTGGAACCTTTGCAGCACGTCCTCTGTAAGCGAGGTCGTCATATCCAAACGAAGGTCAAGCGGCTCTCTGCCGGTCACGTACGATAAAATCAGTGATGCGTCCACCTCCGGGTCAGGAATGCCGGCCTGACGGAAAGCGGACGCGGTTTGGCGAAGCAACTGACGCGGCGTCACGGCTGCTCCTCACTCGTTTCAGGGAAAGTATACCCTTCCTCCGACTGCGCATAGGAGGTCAGGACTGCCCAGCCCTCTTCTGTTTTCGGGGCATTCTTCGGCAGACCGTACAGTGCAACGTTCATAGAAACAATCGCGCATTCCAGCATGCTGTCATCAGGCTGACGGGTTGTTAGGCGCTGCATCTGCAAGCCAGGCCAGCGCAGGATGCTGACAATCTTGTTCTCGGAATGTGCCAGTCCTTTGAGTACCTCATAGCTGACGCCGGCCACAACGGGCAGCAGGCAGAGATGGACGAGCATGCGCAACAGTACGTTGGTGATATCGCGCCCGACAAAGAGGAAAAGGACGATGGAAATGAACATGACAATCAACAGGAACGCTGTACCGCAGCGAGGATGGAGCGTGGTGAACTGCTGTGCATTGGCAGGTGTGAGCGGCAATTTGTGTTCATGGCAATAGACTGTCTTGTGCTCCGCACCGTGATACTGGAACGTGCGGCGGACATCCGGCACAAAGCTGCAAAAAATCATATAGCCAATCAGTAACAGAATCTTCGTGATGCCGCCGACAAGCGTTGCAAGGAAGCCACTGCCCCCGAGGGAAAGCACACCCTTTTCGACAAGCGATGGCAACACGATGAACAGCCCGACGCTCAGCAGCACGGCAAGCACCATGGCAACGCCCATTACGATATGGTCGATACTCTTGCCGAGCACCTTGGCGAGCCACTTCTCGAACTTTGTCGGCTCCTCTTCCTCCGTACCGAGCATCTTGGCGGACGTTTCGAGTGTGTTCATGCCCATAACGAGCATCGTGACCATATTGACGGCGCCGCGGATAATCGGCCAGCCCATCCATGCATGCTTCTTCGCGGGGGATTCATAAGGACGATAATCGACCACCATCGTATGATCCGGACGGCGAACCGTGATGGCGATTGCCTTCGGCCCTTTCATCATGACGCCTTCCAGAACGGCTTGTCCGCCGATATCGACAGGCTTTTTATTCTCACTTGCCATAATGTTTCCTTCTTTCTATCAAACATAGCCTATATGAATACGGATAATAAACCAACTTAAATTATTCGTGAGAATCTTCCGCAATTCCTGCTGATGCAAAAAAAATAGGCGCTTCGTCCGGTATTGCACTCCGGTGAAAAATACGCTACAATAGGCAGGAAAGAGGACTTGGAAAAGGAGAAAGAATCATGACCGCAACGCATGATGGGCATAGGAAGCGCATGCGCGAACGCTTCAGGGAGAACGGCTTGCAGGGCTTTTCGGCGCATGAGGCGCTGGAGTTGCTGCTGTTTTACGGGCGTGCGCGCGGCAATGTCAACGATACGGCGCATGCGCTGATGGACGCGTTCGGCTCGCTGGCCGGTGTGCTCGAGGCAACACAGGAGCAGCTGATGAATGTGAGTGGCGTCGGCGAAGAAACGGCGACGCTGCTCACGCTGATTTTGCCGCTGTTTCGGCGCTATGCGGATGAGGCGAACCAGAAACGTCGGAAGTTGACGACCTGCCAGCTGACGATGGATTACTGCAAAACGCTGATGGCAGGCTATCGGCAGGAACAATTCTTCATGATTTGTCTGACGGCTGACGGAAGTGTCATCTGCCACCGGAAGATTGCAGAAGGGACGCTGTCTGCCGTGACTGCGTATCCGCGCATCGTCATGGAGGCTGCCATCAACAGCAACGCGCACGGCGTCATCCTCTGTCATAATCATCCGGGCGGCATAGCGGAGCCATCCGGCGATGATGTCTGCACGACACGTTATCTGCAGCAACTGCTCGAAGGAACAGGCATCATCATGCTTGACCATGTCATTGTTGCCGGGCAGCAGACGTACAGCATGAATCAGCATCACGATCTTTTGCAGCCGCGCGATGTCATGCGTGCTATTCTTTCTGCCGCTGAAGAGCCCCACAATGCAAAACGATAAAGCAAAGAACGCCTTTTCCGGAAAGCTGGTGCGATCGGAAGAGGCGTTCTTTATTTAGTCGTTCGGGATATAGACCGATGCGTTTGCACCGAGCGGAATCTGGTTGTTAGGCAGTTCAACGTGTACTTCGTAATATGCAGCGTTCTGCACGGTGGTGCCGACATTACTGATTTCGGTCACAACGCCGGTGATGATGTTGTCAGCATCCATGTCGAGTTTGATGGACAACTTGTCGCCGACATAAACGTTGCCGATGTCCACCTCATCTACCTGCGCAACAACTTCCAGTTTGTCCACCAGCATGATGCGCGCAAGTAGTTGCCCTTCGTATACCTGCTGACCGGCACTGACGGCGAGCGCACCGATAACGCCGTTAGACTCGCTCTTGATGTAGGGAGATGCATCGGGGGTCGTGGCGGTTGCCATCAGTGTCAGCAGCGGTGTGCCGTTCGTGACATGGTCGCCCACCTTGACCAGCACTTCTGCAACACGTCCCTGACCGGATGCCATCAGCGTGCTACGGCGGCTGACAACGCCCCTGCCGACCTGATCGGTAGCAGTGCGGTTCTTATCGCGGTAGAGCGAGAGTGTTTCGTTCGGCTCAAATTCGCCGGTAAGCACCTCCACCACGTATTCCGAGCCGGATACGCTAATGACGCGACCGGTGCCGACGGAGCGGCCTTCCTTTGTCGAGCGGAAATACAGCGTTTCGCCGACATCGACAATCTTGTTGTCGCGCTTCTCGTACGCTGTGGTGATGCTGCCTGCAATGACCCACTCAGAATCGGCACACATTGCAACAAGACCGCCGTAGCGTGTCATGACTGCTGTTGCATCATCGCCGGCATCGCAGTAGATTGCCTGCACAGTGGCGTCTTCTGTGGCGTAAATCGTCGTTGTGCGCATTTCAAAGAGCAGGTCGCCGGCATTGACGAGGTCGCCGACTTCCCATGTGAACGGCTTGAGCGTGCCGGAAAACGGCGCGACAATATCAACATAGCTGACAGCACTGACGGTGCCGTTTGCAACGGAGCAGTCCGTCAGGGATACTGTGTCGGCGAGTGCAAGCGACATGCTCATCAGCACAGCCGCAAAGAGAGCAAGCATTCTTTTCATAAGAGTCATCCTTTCAAGCAAATTGGAACGCACCTTACTCGACGCTCTTGAGCGCCTCTACCATGTCAATAGAGCGAACCTTGCGTGTCAGCAGTAGCTGGATCAGGAAGGCGAAGATGTACGTGATGGCACATGCTGCCGCGACAGACGGAAATGTGATGTATGTTGGGAAGACCATGTTGTCATACTCGCACATTTTGAGGATGATGGTCGTAATCATGAATCCCGGCGGAATTCCCAGCAGCACTCCAGTGATGGATACGTAGTTATTTTCGCGTAACATGAGTCGGCGGATTTCACGCTGATGATAGCCGAGCACCTTGAGCGTAGCGTAATCGCGGACGCGCTCGGTGAAGTTCATCAAACCCATGTTATAGCAGATGATAAATGCTAACGCGAGCGCGGCAACGCTCAGAATCGTGAATGCCGCGGTGGTCGAGTCCATGATGCTGGACATTTCGACATGCTGGTCGGCAGGATAGAGCAGACTGGAGAAATCATCTGATTCCTCGAGGTAGTGATTGCATTCCTGCGTTGGTGCGGTTATGAGCAGCGCGGTCACCTGGAAATCGCCCTTGCGGCATTCCTCCCATGCTTCCTTGCTCATGTACAGCCCCTGACCAATGTTGGTGTCCGCAAGCGCGGTGATTTCCAGCGTGATGGCATCGGTGTCGCCGGGCAGACGAACAGTGACTGTATCGCCAAGGGACACGTCCATTAATTCTGCCAGCTTGATGCTGATGGCGGTACCCGAGCGCGGAAGTGTCATCAGCGTTTCGTCCGTACCGAGAGCGATGGAAGTCTGGTCATCCGTCATGACGGTCAGCAAACACGAGCGTGTATTGGTTTCACTGTGTAGGCTGACAGACTTTTCCATGATGCCATCGATCGTCATGGCGTTCAGCACGGCACGGTAATGGTCGAGCGATGCGGCATTCCCTGAGGCGAGTTCAGCGCGGACATCATACCGCAGCGTCTTTGTGTAGTAATTATCGATAAACGTGTTGATGGATTCCTGTAACCCGAAAGAACAGATAATCAACATATTGCAGCAAAGAATGCCAACGAGCGACAGGAATGTGCGTCCTTTGTTGCGGAAAATGTTACGCACGATCATCTTCGTGTTGAAGGAGAAACGCGACCAGAGCGGCGTGATGCGTTCCAGCAAGATGCGCACACCGGATTTCGGTGGCTTCGGGCGCAGCAGATTCGCGGTCGTTTCACGCGCAGCACGGTTGTACGTGTGCAGGCAGATAAAGAGGCTCATCAGCACGGAAAGCGCCGCAATCAGCCAGGTGATGCCGGAAATTGGTGCATGCAGCCGTTCTGGATAGCGCACGTTTGTCGACACAATCGGCCAGATGATGTACGGAATCGTAACCTGACCTGTCAGCACACCAAGAAGTGAACCGGCGACTGACGGAACGACAGCGTAGCTTAGGTAATGCAGGCGAATTTGCCTATCGCGGTAGCCGAGCGCCTTCAACGTGCCCATCTGCGTGCGCTGATTTTCAATCATGCGCGTTAGGGTACTGACAACAATCATTGCCGCGACCGCGAAGACCAGCACAGGGAAAAGATACGACAGGCTACGGAACATGCTGACGAAGTTACGCGCCGAGAGCGTGCCGCTGTGCGTGTTACTGTCGACAATGATGGCAGCAGGGCATGCATCCATGATACTGTCGCGCACGGCGGATGTGTCCGCATCGTCTGAGAGTGTCATCAACACCTCTGTGAACGGAAAGGCGGAAAGTGCTTTCGCACTGACGTACATATAGCCGTACGTTTCCGGCTCAGGCGTGATGTTTTTTGTCGTTACGAGATATTCACCGGACAGGATAATGCCGCGGATGAAGAAGGTCGTTTCCACACCACTGTAGGACACCTTGACGGCATCGCCAACAGATAGATTGTGTGCCTGTGCGAATTGCTCCTCAATCAGACAGCCACGCGTATCTGATGAGGACAGCGTGCTGCCGGTGCGGATAATTGGCGTGCAGATGCGCATGTCGCCGTCATAGCCGTGCACCATCAGGGAAACGTCATCACCCAAATCCGGACAGTCCATTTCCAACGTGATGCGCGCCTGTGTGTCCGTAACGCCTTCGATGTTCTGCAGTTTGAGAATGTCAGCTTTGCTGAAGGACGAACCTTTCACCCAGAAGTCCGCCAGATTACTTTGTTCGATCGGTGTTTCGGTGGACAACTCCAGCATCCGCCAATTTGCATCCAGACCACTGAAACACCATGTGCCCATGGCACAGAGCAGAAACATGGCAAGGAATTGCATGGCGCTGCGTCCCATATCACGAAACAGCTTTTTCGTCAGCGTACCGTGTCTTCTTTTGCCGTTGCTCTGGTTTACCATGTGATATCAGCCACCTTCGCGGGATGTTCGTTGATGACCATTTCCTGAACGCTGCCGTTTCTCATCCGAATCAGGCGGTTGCCGAGCGGCGCGATGCTGGCGTTATGCGTTATAATGACGACGGTCGTATTGTAATCATGGCACAGGCGTGTCAGCAGTTCAAGCACCTGCTCGCCTGTCTTGCTGTCAAGCGCGCCGGTCGGCTCATCACAAAGGAGCAGCGCAGGATTCTTGCACAGAGCACGAGCAATGGAGACACGCTGCTGCTCGCCGCCGGAAAGCTGGGCAGGGAAGTTGTTCATGCGGTTTTCCAGTCCGACCTGCTTGAGTACCTCACGCGGGTCAAGCGCACGCGAACAGACCTGCTGTGCCAGTTCGACATTCTCCAATGCTGTCAGGTTCGGCATCAGGTTGTAGAACTGGAATACGAAGCCGACATCGTGACGGCGGTATTCCGTCAGTTGCGGCGAGCGTAGACCGGTGATCTCTTTATCGCCGACAATAATGCGTCCGCTTGTCGCTTTGTCCATGCCGCCGAGCAGGTTCAAAACCGTTGTTTTGCCTGCACCGGAAGGTCCCAATACGACGCAGAATTCACCCTTCTCAATCTCAAAATTGACATGATCCGAAGCATGGACAACCGTATTTCCAGCAGGATAATCCTTGCAGACATCCTGAAAGGAAATGTAACTCATGCCAATCACCTTCTTTCTGATTCTTTCACAATTCCAGTATAAGACATTTTTTTGAATTGTCAATGAACTTTCCTGTGCCGATTGAAGGGACAGCTTTATTTTTTTAAACCATTTCTTTTTTCGGAAGTAACCTTGCAGGACAAAGAAACAGAACTGTCGAAATAATCATTGACCGCACCTGAATGGGCAGATGCGGCTGACTGCGCAGCCACGAAAGGGGAATTCCGCATGTTTGAAAAGCTGCTGAGCAAGGCAGAACGCCGGCTCGGACGCTATTGGGGCATACCGCAACTGATGAAGATTCTCTGCATCGGCATGGGGGCCGTGTTTATTGCAGATTATTTGCTGAATGCGTACGGCATCAGCCTTTATTCCTATTTGATGTTTGACCGTAGTGCAATTTTAAGGGGACAAATTTGGCGTCTGGTTACGTTTGTCTTCCTGCCGACAAGTTCATCGCCCTTGTTCTTCCTTTTTTCGCTCATGTTTTACTGGTATCTGGGGTCAATGCTGCAGAACACGTGGGGCACGTTCCGATTTACAATGTACTACCTTTGCGGCATGCTCGGCGTTATCATTTCCGGCTTTATTTCCGGTTATGCGACGAACACCTATTTGAACCTGTCGCTGTTCCTCGGCTGTGCGGTGCTCTTCCCGGAAAACGAGGTCAACATCATTATCATTCCGGTCAAGATGAAGTGGCTTGCACTGGTATATCTGCTGCCTGCCGCGGAGCAACTGCTGACCAGCAATCTTTGGGGGATTGTTGCGCTGATCATGAGTTTGCTGAATGTCATCCTGTTTTTCTACGGCGATCTGCTGCAGCGCATCCGCGATTTCAAGCGCCGCCAGCAGTGGAAGAAAAACTGGCGCAGGTAAAGCGAACCAACAGAATTTGGAAAGGAGAGAAAACACCATGCTGCGGGAATTGTTTTATTTGGCTTGGGGCTACTTGTCCGGAAGCGTTTTGTTTGCTGTCATCTTCTCGCAACTCTTTCATAAGGATGTTACTGCAGACGCAAAGGACAAAAATCCCGGCTCTGCGAATGCGTTTGTGTACGGCGGATTCTGGTGCGGCATGCTGACGCTTGCAGGAGATATCCTGAAGGGATTTGTCCCGATTGCATGCTATTTCTATACGCTCCCGAATGGGTTGCCGACACCGATGACGCCGTTCATCCTCTGTGCGCCGGTCATTGGGCATGTGTTCCCTGTGACGCGCCATTTTCGCGGCGGCAAGGGAATAGCAACGACATTCGGCTGTCTGCTGGGACTTGCACCGTCATGCTGGACGCCGGTGCTTGTGCTGGCGGTTATCTTCATCTTCTACTCGATCATCTTGCGGATTACGCCGAACCTTGCGCGGACAATTGTGACATATGTGACGCTGCCGCCGGGATTGCTTCTCATGCATATGCCTGCGTGGATCTGTTTTGGTGCGCTGTGCATGTCCTGCGTTGTGATTCTCCGGCTGCATCTAAGCAAGGAAGAACGAGAAAAACCAGCAGTTCATCTGCTGTGGTGGACATAAGGGAGGCTGAATGATGAGGGTCGACAAGAAGACATGCATCACCATTGGCGGATCTGCATTCCTGCTTTTCCTTGCCATTCACTACTGGGATGGGCTGGTTGGTGCAGTGTCACTCTTTGTCGCGGCTGCAGGCACGTTTTTCACCGGCGCAGCCATTGCCTATGTGTTGAACATCCTCATGCGCTTCTATGAGAGCCACATGATGCCGCATTCTGCAAAGAAGGCAGTCATAAAACTGCGCCGCCCTGTCTGCCTGACACTTGCGTTTCTGACACTGCTGCTGGTGGTAATTGCGCTGATTCAGATTATTCTGCCGCAGTTGTTCTCATGCTTTCAGGTGTTGATTTCGACGATGCCGGGTGTCCTGCGTCAGCTCTACGATAAACTGATGGAGAATCCGACCATCGCATCCTTGCTGACGGACTATAACATCGTGCTGCCATCGACCGATGCGGAATGGCGTGAAATCCTTGAACGTGTCATCACCCTGCTGTTTAACGGTACGAGCAATGTTGTTAATACGGCAGTGACATTCACAACATCCATTTTGGGATCGATTCTGTCGACACTGATGTCACTGATTTTTGCATTCCATATGCTCAGCAGCAAGGAAACGCTTAAGCGGCAGTTCACAAAGCTGATGCACAAGCTTCTTGGCGACCGGCGGATGAGCTTTGCAATGCACATCATTTCCACGCTGGATGATTGCTTCCACAGTTATATTGTCGGGCAATGCACGGAAGCACTCATACTTGGCATGCTCTGCGTGACAGGCATGCTGATTCTCCGACTCAATTATGCGCTCATGCTTGGTACACTTGTAGGCATGATGGCACTGATTCCGATAATTGGCCCATATATCGGCGCAGTGGTCGGGTTTATCATGCTGTTCTCCGTGTCGCCCTCGAAGAGTCTGATCTTCTTGATTTTCCTCTTCCTGCTCCAACAGGTGGAGGGAAACCTGATTTATCCGCATACGGTTGGCAGCCGTCTGAAGCTGCCCGGTTTGTGGGTGCTGGCGGCAGTTATGATTGGCGGCGGCATGATGGGCATCGGCGGTATGATTGTGTTTGTACCGCTGACGGCCGCATTGTATCGTTTGCTCGGCGAATGGCTGAGGCGTGAGCCGAAGGAAGCCTGATGAATGAAAAAGGCTGCTCCTCATAGATCATAAATGATGATTGGCAAAATTTGCATTACTCATCATCTGAATGATTTATGCGGAGCAGCCTTGATTTTTTTTTTGACTTGTGATAGGATTGTTCAATGTACCATGAGTCTGTTTTTCTTAAAGACTTATTTCACAAGAAATCCAGTGGCAGATAATGGATGACGGAAGGAGGCATGACTGTTGCGCTATTCGCGAGAGCAGGGCTGTTTAGCATGGTTGTCCCATGGGCTGATTAGTGGCAAGCATCTAGCATCGTTGCTGGCGCAATATGGCAGTGCTGAAGCCGTGTACGATGCGTTTATGCAGGATCATGGTGCCTCCATTCGGGACATGATGTCCCCCTATAGCCTGTCGTTGCTTCGGGAGCATTCGTCGCGGGAGCAGATGCACGACATGCTTGTCACTATGCAAAAGTGGGATATCGGCGTTATCTCGATGAAAAATGCTGAATATCCGGAGACGCTGCGCAATATTGCCATTCCGCCGCAGGTTCTCTTCTACCAGGGTAATCTGGCGGCAATGCAGGGAAAATGCATCACGGTTGTGGGCTCGCGAAATGCGACCAATGCAGGAATTTCCGCCACGCATTCTGTCTGCCGCGAATTGAGCAACGCAGGTGTATGCATCGTCAGCGGATTGGCGGTGGGCATCGATACGGCAGCACACAAGGGCTGCTTGGACGGCGCAAGTCCGACCATCGGTGTAGCATCCTGCGGACTGAATGTGCCGTATCCGTCGGACAGCGTGCCGCTGAAGGAGCGGATCTTATCGCAGAATGGTCTGCTGTTGAGCGAGTATCCGCCGGATATGCGGTCAAGCAAGTATGTATTCTCCGCACGAAACCGGATTCTTGCCGGTTTAAGCAGCGGTGTTGTCCTGATGGAAGCGATGATTCGCTCGGGCAGCATGCTGACAGTCCAACATGCGCTGGAGCAGGGGAAAGACGTGTTTGCTTATCCTGGCATTCCGGGCACAACGCATTCGGAAGGAACACATCAGCTATTGCGAGAAGGTGCCGTTTTTTTCACAAGTGCACGGGATATTTTAGAGGATATGGGCTGGGCAGACGATTTGCCCGAAAAGCCGCAGCAAGCAGAACGAAAGCATGTTGTGCCGAAATCAGAGCCACCGCCAAAGACACCTGTAAAGAAGCGCAGAAAACCGGAAGCATCTGAACCGGCGAAAACGGCACTTGAACCTGTGGAGGAACAGGCAAAGCCGACCATGCCGCTGCCGCCCATGAATGACGAGCAGAAGGCAGTCTATGAGGCATTGTCTGGTGGCGAAATGTCATTTGACCAGCTTGCAGCACAGACAAAATTGAACGCGCCGCAGCTGATGTCCTCACTGACCATGCTGCAAATACTTGGTGTCATCAAGGCAATGCCGGGAAAAAGCTACTGCCTTGTCGAAACAAACTGACTATTGGATTGCAAGCTGCATCGTGCAAAACAGTGCGGTGCGGCACGATTATTACATCGGAGGCTATAACAAATGACCGCAAGCAAGCAGAAACTTATTATCGTCGAATCGCCTGCGAAGGCCAGAACCATCAGCAAATTCCTCGGCAAGGGCTATAAGGTCGAAGCATCGCAGGGACATGTGTGCGATTTGCCGAAAAGTCAGATCGGCGTTGATGTGGACAATGACTTTGCACTCAAATATATCACCATTCGCGGGCGTGGCGAAATTCTGAACAAGATCCGCAAGGAAGCACGCAACGCATCCGAAATTTACCTCGCGACAGACCCTGATCGCGAAGGAGAAGCAATTTCTTGGCATTTGAGCCATGTGCTGAACATGGACGAGACAAAGCCGTGTCGCATTGAGTTCCATGAAGTTACGAAAAAGGCGATTCAGAACGCGCTGAAATCGGCTCGTCAGATTGATATGGGTCGCGTGAACGCCCAGCAGGCGAGACGCGTGCTTGACCGCCTTGTCGGCTACAAAATCAGTCCGTTGCTGTGGGCAAAAATCAAGAAAGGGCTTTCCGCCGGACGTGTTCAGTCGGTTGCCACGCGCATGGTCGTTAAGCGCGAGGAGGAAATTGAGGCGTTTATTCCGGAAGAATACTGGGAAATTTCTGCAAAATTCAATACTTTCCAGGCACACGGCCGCAAGCTGCAGTTTAACACCCGTCTGTACTCCTTAGACGGTCAGAAGGCAGCCATTACCAATGCAGACGATGCTGAAAAGGCAGCTGAACGCATCCGGCAGACCCGTTTCGCCGTGAACAGCATCAAGAAGGGTGAAAAGCGCAAGATGCCTGCCGCACCGTTCACAACGTCTTCCCTGCAGCAAGAAGCCAGCCGGAAATTGGGCTTTACGACGGCGAAAACGATGCAGGTTGTGCAGCAACTCTATGAGGGCATCGATTTAGATGGCGAGGGCGCACAGGGTATCGTCACTTACATTCGTACGGATAGCGTGCGCGTGAGTGATGAGGCGCTGGCTGCATTGCGTGCCTATATTCCGGAACGTTTCGGTGCGGAATATCTGCCGGAAAAGGCGATTGAGTACAAGGGTCGCAAGAACGCGCAAGACGCCCATGAGGCCATCCGACCGACGGACATTCATCGTACGCCTGACAGCATCAAGGCATCGCTGAGCAAGGAGCAGTACAACCTGTATCGGCTGATTTACAACCGTTTTCTGGCCAGCCAGATGATGCCGGCACTCTATGAAACGATGACCATGGAAATTGCCGGTTCGGGCGTTGTCATGCGCTTCTACGGTGAGCATAAGTCGTTTGCCGGCTTCACATCTGTATACGAGGAAAGCACGGATGATGCCGTTACGTCAGCCGAAACAACCCTGCCGCAGCTTGCGGAGGGAGATGCAGTTACGTTGGCAGATGTCAGTAGCGAGCAACATTTCACCCAGCCGCCGTCCCGTTATACCGAGGCGTCGCTCGTGCGCATGATGGAGGAAAAAGGCATTGGCCGTCCGTCCACTTATGCGCCGACCATCACGACCATCATTGCCCGCGGATATGTCAGCCGCGAGAAGAAGCGCCTTTACCCGACCGAACTTGGGCGTATGGTGACGAGTATGATGGAGACGTATTTCAAAGATATTGTCGACATGGAATTTACCGCCGAGCTGGAGGATAAGCTGGACAAGGTGGAGGAAGGCGAAACCGACTGGAAGCAGATTTTACGTGAATTCTATCCGCCTTTTGAGAAAACACTCGAAATTGCCGAGCAGCAGATTGAAAAAGTGGAGGTCAAGGACGAACCGAGCGATGTGCCGTGTGATAAATGCGGTGCGATGATGGTCTATAAGATGGGACGCTTTGGCAAATTTCTGGCATGCCCGAATTTCCCGGAATGCCGCAACACGAAACCGATTGTCAATTACATCGAAGCGCCGTGCCCGAAGTGCGGTGCGCGGCTGATGGAAAAGACGAGCCGCAAGAATCGCAAGTTCTACGGTTGCGAGCAGTATCCTGCTTGTGATTTCGTTTCGTGGGAAAAACCGGTGACAGAGAAGTGTCCTGTCTGTGGCAGTTATATGGTCGAAAAACGCGGTCGTAAGGGAGAAGTCTGGCACTTGTGCGCTAACGAAACGTGCCATCACCGCATTGAGGTGCAGTCGAGCGAGGAGGATGCCGATGAATAATCTACATGCGACCGTTGTCGGCGCAGGATTGGCAGGATGCGAGGCGGCATGGCAGCTGGCACAGCAGGGGATTCATGTCACGCTGATTGAGATGAAGCCGGAGAAAATGTCGCCGGCACACCACAGTCCGCTGTTTGCTGAACTGGTTTGCTCAAATTCGCTGCGAAGCGACCGATTGACGAATGCAGTGGGGCTGCTCAAGGAGGAAATGCGCCTCCTGCATTCGCTGGTGATGGAGGCGGCTGATTTCGCACGTGTTCCGGCAGGCGGTGCGCTGGCAGTCGACCGTACGTCTTTTTCAGGCTACATCACGAAGAAACTGCAGGAGCATCCGCTAATTGAGGTCGTCAGCAGGGAAATCACTGAAATTCCGAAAACGCCTGTTATTATTGCAACCGGCCCGTTGACGAGCGATGCACTCAGCAGCGAAATTGCAAAGTTGCCTGGTCTGGAGACGCTGAATTTTTATGATGCTGCTGCACCGATTGTGACGCTTGAGTCGCTTAACATGGAGCGTATTTTCAGGCAGTCGCGCTATGACCGCGGCGATGATTATCTGAACTGCCCGATGAATGAAGAGGAGTACAACGCATTTGTGGATGCGCTCCTGACCGCGGAAACAGCGGAGGTTCACGGCTTCGAGGAAAACATGGTGTTTGAAGGCTGCATGCCGGTGGAATCTATGGCGCGCCGCGGACGGATGGTGCTGGCATTTGGACCAATGAAGCCGGTCGGGCTGCGTGATCCCCGTACCGGCAAGGAGGCGTATGCGGTCGTGCAACTTCGGCAGGATAACGCCGAGGGCACACTGTTCAATCTCGTTGGCTTCCAGACGCGTTTGAAGTTCGGCGAGCAGAAGCGTGTGTTCGGCATGATTCCTGGGTTAGAGCATGCGGAATTTGCCCGTTACGGCGTCATGCACCGCAATACATTCCTGCATTCGCCCGGCTTCCTGAATGCACACTTCGAGATGATTTCGCGTCCGCAGTGCTATTTTGCCGGACAGATGACGGGCGTTGAAGGATATGTGGAAAGTGCAGCAAGCGGACTGCTGTGCGGCTTGAGCCTCGGACATGACCTAAAAGGGCAGGGGAATGTCGAATTCCCCGGCATTACCGCGATGGGTGCGATGGGACGGTACGTGTCCACACCGAATCACGACTTCCAGCCCATGAACTGCACCTTTGGACTGTTGGATGGACTGATTGTCGATAAGCAGCACAGGAAAATCCGCAATAAACAGGAAAGATATACCGTCATTTCGCAGCGAGCCCTTGATTTCATGAAGGAATGGTGCGAAAATGCGGCAGCAGAGGCTGAAAATCAGCCGGGAGGAGATCAATGAGCATCGAATTGAAGGGCACGACGATTTGTGCCGTGAAAAAAAACGGTCAGACTGCCATCGCAGGCGATGGGCAGGTGACGATGGGGCAAAGCGTGATTTTCAAGTCCCACGCGCATAAGGTTCGCCGGCTGTATGGCGGACAGGTTGTCATCGGTTTTGCAGGGACGGTGGCGGATGCTTTTACGCTTTGCGACAAGTTTGAGGAGAAACTGACGCAGTGCGGTGGTAATCTTGAACGTGCGGCAGTCGCATTGGCACAGCTCTGGCGCGGTGATTCCGGCATGCGTCAGCTTGAAACGCAGATGATTGTCGCAGATCATGATACGCTGCTTGTGCTCAGCGGCACGGGTGAAGTGATTGATCCTGACGAGGGCGTCGTTGCAATTGGCTCAGGCGGCAATTACGCACTGGCAGCGGCACGGGCACTCGTGCAGAACACGGATTTGTCCGCGCATGAGATTGCTGAAAAGGCACTGCACATTGCTGCGAGCATCTGTGTGTTCACGAACGACAACGTCATTGTTGAGGACGTCTAACCGAAAGGCAGGAGAAGCAAACATGGCTGAATTAACACCGAGACAGATTGTTCAGGAGTTAAATCGTTATATTATCGGTCAGGATGAAGCAAAACGTGCCGTTGCTATTGCGCTGCGCAACCGATATCGCCGCGCTATGGTGGACGAAGCTATGCGCGATGAAATCAATCCGAAGAACATCCTGATGATTGGTCCGACAGGCGTTGGTAAGACGGAAATTGCTCGCAGGCTGGCGAAGCTCGTCAGTGCACCATTTGTGAAGGTTGAAGCAACGAAGTTTACGGAGGTCGGCTATGTCGGTCGTGATGTCGAAAGCATCGTCCGTGACCTGGTGGAAAATTCCATCCGCATGGTGAAGGAGGAACATATCAGCCGCGTTGCACCGAGGGCACGCGTTATCGCGGAGGATCGCCTCGTGACGCTGCTCGTTAATCCGCCGAAGAAGCAGGCAAATACGTTCTCACTGGATTACCTGCTTGGCCGCACGAAGTCGCCAGAAGCGCCGGCAACGGATAATGCTGAGCTGGCGGATGAGCGCGAACGGATGCGTCAGCGTCTGATGGCTGGCGAAATGGAGGAGCAGGAGCTCGAAATCGAGGTGGAGGAAGCAACGCCTTCGCTCGAGGTCGGCGGCAATTCCATCAGCCTCGGGGACATGATGGGCAACATGATGCCGAAAAAGACGAAAATTCGCCGCGTAAAGGTCAAGGAAGCACGCAAAATCCTTGAGCAGGAGGAAGCGGACAAGTTGATTGATCAGGACGCGGTGCAGGAGGAAGCAATTCGCCGCGCGGAACAGGACGGCATCGTGTTCATCGATGAAATCGACAAGATTGCTGGTCGTCGCGGCGGTTCAGGTCCTGATGTCAGCCGTGAAGGTGTGCAGCGCGATATTCTTCCGATTGTCGAGGGTAGCACGGTCAACACGAAGTACGGCCCTGTCAAAACGGATTATATGCTCTTCATTGCAGCAGGCGCATTCCATGTCGCAAAGGTCAGTGATCTGATTCCGGAACTGCAGGGTCGTTTCCCAGTGCATGTCCAGCTTAAGAGCCTGACGCGCACGGACTTCCAGCGCATCCTGACGCAGCCGGATAATGCGCTGACGCTACAATACAAGGCATTGCTGGCGGTCGACAAGGTATTGCTGTCGTTCGATGAAAGCGCCATCGAGGCAATTGCGGACGCGGCATACACGGCGAATGAAACGGCGGAGGATATCGGCGCACGCCGGCTGCATGCGGTGTTTGAGCAGGTGCTGGAGGACATTTCCTTCAATGCGGGCGATCCGGATATGCCGCAGGTTGAACTGACAATCACGGGCGATTACGTCCGAGAGCATCTTTCCGGCGAAAACAAGCCTGCTGATTTGAAAAAGTATATCCTGTAATCACAGGAAAGGAGGCTTTGTAACATGAAAAAAATCGGTCTGATTGGGGCAGGGAACATGGGCGGTGCAATCCTGCGTGGGATGCTGACTTCCGGATATGCATCGGTTGATGAAATGATGGTCTGTGAGCAGAGTGTCGAAAAGTTGCAGGCG
Organism: Anaerovoracaceae bacterium; assembly: GCA_963590165.1. Taxonomy (GTDB): domain Bacteria; phylum Bacillota; class Clostridia; order Christensenellales; family Aristaeellaceae; genus UBA11524. Next base: position 147,960 of record CAVANO010000034.1, on the reverse strand, counting down.
ATGGAGGATGAGTTTCCTGAACTGTGCCGCACGAACGACGCGAGGACACTTGCCCAAGAATGTCGGATGATCCTGCTTGCTGTCAAGCCGCAGGTACTTGGAGGCATTCTCGATGAGATTCATGACTGCCTGAATAATCATGCCGTTATCTCCATTGCAGCAGGCTGGACAACTGCCATGCTGCAGGAAAAGCTAGCCGGTACGAATGCAGCGATAATGCGTGTTATGCCTAACACGCCGGCGCTTGTTGGTGCAGGCATGACTGCCATCTGCCGTGAAACGACATTCTCGGAGGAGGATTTCGTATACGCTGAGGGCATTTTTGGTGCCATCGGTGAGACGATTATCCTCGATGAGCACCTGTTTGACGGCGTTACGGCAGTCAGCGGCAGCAGCCCGGCATATGTATTCATCCTGATTGAAGCAATGGCGGATGCAGCGGTCAAAGAGGGGATTCCACGCACAGCGGCGATTAAAATGGCGGCTCAGTCGGTACTCGGCAGCGCGAAAATGGTGCTGGAGACCGGGAAACACCCTGCAGAGCTAAAAGACGCTGTTTGTTCACCAGCAGGAACGACCATCGATGCGGTCGAAGTGCTGGAAAAAGATGGATTCCGCGCGGCAATTCAAGAAGCAATGGCGGCATGTGCCGATAAATCAAGGCGAATGGCGAATTAATGCGAACTATAACGGAAGGGGAGAGCGATATGGCAGATTTACGTCCCCGCAAACAGGTCAACATCTACACGGATGGTGCGTGCTCCGGCAACCCCGGCCCAGGCGGCTGGGGCTGCATCCTGGAGTTTGGTCCGCATCGCAAGGAACTCAGTGGATACATGGCAGGGACGACAAACAACCGGATGGAGCTGTTCGCAGCAATCAGCGGTCTTGGCGCACTGAAGGAGCCGTGCGATGTCAAGCTGTATTCGGACAGCGCGTATTTGGTCAATGCCTTCAATGACCACTGGATTGACGGCTGGAAGAAGCGCGGCTGGAAAAATACCGCCGGTCAGCCGGTCGAAAATCAGGATCTGTGGCTGATTCTGCTTTCACAGACCAAGAAGCACAATGTGACTTTCTACAAGGTCAAGGGTCATGCTGACCATCCTGAGAATATTCGTTGTGATGAGCTGGCGACCGGCGCGATCAAGGAATATCGTCGTCTGAATGCGCTGGATGAAAATGATGATGCTACTTGAGAAAGGGAGACCGCAAGCTGTAACTATTCGCTAAACCACAGTTTCACGAATAGTTATGTCAAAAAAAGCTGCAGGAGGCGGTGAAAATGCCATCAAATACGCCATCGTACCGCGAACAGGTCGATGCGAAGCGAATTGTGCAGATTCGTCAGATCCTGCGTGAACTGCCGCAGGCGTGCGGCGATTTCATCCGAAGCATTGCTGTGACGACTGGTACGTTCACGCGGCTGGCGTATTCCATTGATATGCGGACATTCTTCGGGTTCTTGCAGCGCGAACGGAGCGCCTTTGCGGATACGCCGACCAATCTGCTGACGGATGCGCAGATTGGCAGCGTCACGCAGAGCGATCTGTCTGCTTATATCGAGTATCTGACGTACTATTTCAAGGCGCAGGATGATGGTGAAGATTCCGCGCAGGCGCTCAAACCGCTCGTTAACCATGAACTGGCGATCAAGCGAAAACTGTCTGCACTGCGCTCCTTTTACGAATTCCTGTTTAAGAACCATCGGATCGAGGCAAATGTCCTGACGCTCATCAGTTTGCCGAAAATCCACGAGAAGCCCATCATCCGCCTGTCTCAGGATGAGCTGCAGCGGATGCTGAGCCAGTCCGCTACAGGCGAAGGGCTGACGAAGAAGCAAAAGGAATTCCAGAAGTTAACGTCCAAACGTGATTTTGCGCTGATTTCACTTTTTCTTGGCACAGGCATCCGCGTTTCTGAGTGTGTCGGGCTGAATCTGGCGGACATTGACCTAGAGAATAATGCTTTTTTGGTCACAAGAAAAGGCGGAAACCAGGTTGTCCTGTATTTTCCGCCTGAGGTTGCTGAGGCTTTGGCTGATTACATCGAGGAGCGCAAGCAAATTGAGACGCTGCCGGGTCATGAAGATGCGCTGTTTCTGTCCCTGCAAAAGCGGCGGATGACACAGCGTGCCATTCAGAATCTCGTCAAGAAGTACGCAGCAGTGGCAGCACCATTGAAACCGAGAATCAGCCCACATAAGCTCCGCAGTACGTTTGCCACAAATCTGTATCAAGAAACTGGCGACATCTATCTGGTCGCGGACGTGCTTGGCCATTCGTCCGTTGATACGACACGCAAGCACTATGCTGAAATGACGGATCAACGGCGCAGAATGGCGGCGGAGCATGTGCTACTGCCGACACGCGAAGAAGTCGAGAAAACAGAGCATCAAGATGACGATTCGCAAAAGTGAAAAACAGACCTTAGCGATCGTCATCCGACTCCCCTTCCAGCTCAATTCCAGTAATTGTAATTGCACGATAGTCAGCATCGCCGCTGACGCACCGCATGCAGTTATCGCAAATTTTGTCGGGATCCAAATCGCACCGCTGGCATTCGCCGCAGTCGATGCATTCCCGATCGTATAGAACACACTGTTTGGCCATCCGTATCCCTTCCTTCCTGTTGGTATAGAGTAGTATAGCATCGACCAAAAGAAATTGCAAGATGCATCGAACGACTGTTTGAATTTTACGTCAAAGTATGATATAATAAATTCATCAATATAAAGAAAGGCGGCGAATGAATTCTATGCAAAGACCACGTGGTGATAATCAGCAGCGGATTCTCGATTTCATAAAGTCTGAAATTCAGACAAAGGGCTATCCACCGTCTGTGCGTGAGATTGCACAGGCTGTCGGACTGAAATCAACATCCACTGTTCATGGACATCTCCAGCGACTGGAGAAGCGCGGCCTGCTTCACCGTGATGCCATGAAGCCGCGCGCCATGGAAGTCATGGGCGACCCGAATTTCATCCGCAACAACTCGACGGCTGTTCCGATTGTCGGCCCTGTGACGGCAGGCGTGCCGATTCTCGCGGAGGAAAATCTTGAGGAGTACGTTTCCATTCCAGATGTCATGCTCGGTGAGGGGGAGCATTTCATCTTGCACGTCAAGGGCGAATCCATGATCGAAGCGGGCATTCTTGATGGCGACTACATTGTCGTTCGCAAGACATGTGAAGCCATGAACGGCGATATCGTGGTCGCGATGATTGAGGATAGTGCCACGGTCAAACGCTTCTATAAGGAAAATGGTCACTTCCGCCTGCAGCCGGAAAACCATACCATGGAACCGATTTATGCGGATGAAGTGACTATTCTCGGCAAGGTTGTTTCGCTTTACCGAATCATCAAGTAAGGCTGGTGATTTGAGGTGGACGAAAAGGCAATCAAGCGTCAGAAGTACGGTATTCCGACCTACACGCTCGGTGAGGAACTGCTGAACAGCATCTCCCATGGCATCGGCGCAGGACTTGGCATTGCGGCACTTGTGCTGTGCATCGTTAAGAGCACGCATGCTGGTGATGGGTACAAACTGGCATCGAGCATCGTGTTCGGGCTGACGACAACATTGCTGTATCTGATGAGTTGTCTGTATCACGCGCTTAAAATCAACCGTGCAAAAAAAGTCTTCCGCGTTTTTGACCATTGCACGATTTTTCTGTTGATTGCTGGTACATACACGCCGTATACGCTCGTAACGCTGCGCGGAGCAGTCGGTTGGGTCATGTTTGGTGTTGTGTGGGCGGTGGCGATAACAGGCGTGGTGCTCAATGCGGTGAATCTGAAGAAATTTGCGAAGCTTAGTGTCATCTGCTATGTGCTGCTGGGTTGGGTGATTCTGCTGGCATCGCGTACGCTGGTTGCGAATCTCTCCTATGCAGGACTGATGCTACTCGTTGGCGGTGGCATTGCATACACAGTTGGCGCTGTGCTATACGCCATCGGTTCGAAGAAGAAGTACTTCCATTCGATTTTTCACTTCTTCTGTCTGGCAGGAACCGTGCTTCATTTCTTTTCGATTTACTTTTACGTTTTATGACGGAGGGAGCTTCGATGCATGCTGAAATGGCTGATTTCCCGAAGGATGAGCACTTTTACGACCTGTTAAAAGAGCAGCTTATTGCGCTTTCGGAAGAGTCGGCTCCCCTATCCGCTTTGTGTAATGCGGCGGCATTGCTGTATAACGCGATGCAGGATATTAACTGGGCAGGCTTCTACATTCGCATGGAGGACACACTGCATCTTGGACCGTTTCAGGGCAAGCCGGCATGTACGCAGATTCCGCTTGGACGCGGCGTATGCGGAACGGCAGCACGCACGCAGGCGCTTCAGCTTGTGCCGGATGTTGCGCTGTTTCCCGGACATATTGCCTGTGACAGCGCGTCACGGTCGGAGATTGTTGTACCGATTGTGCTGAATCAGTCAGTCTGGGGTGTGTTGGACATTGACTCCCCTATCCTGTCGCGCTTTTCTGAGGAGGATGCACGGGGACTTCAGCAATTCGTGGATACGCTGGTTCAGGTGGTTGACCTGACACGTGTATATTGAACAAATTTTACATAGAAAAAAGAGGATTTGAAACCTAAATAGGGAATCAAATCCTCTTTTTGGTTGTCAAAACGTGCTTGCCACGAATCCTCAACATGTTTAGATATGCCAGTAATGCTTCTTACTGAAAGTGATGTACGGAATGGAAATAAAACCAATTCCTACGCAACATAGCAAAAGATGAAAAAAGAAACTATGCCCTTTACGACCAGCGGAATACGTCTCGACATATGATTCTGACTTTCTGGTTCCAAATAGCGTTTTATATGAATATGTTGTTCGCCGTGTAGTGCTTCCATCAGCATTATGTCGAATTGATATACGTGTTCCCATTCATTTCACTCATTTCTTAATTTATTCATACCCAAGTTTCTTCATAAAGCGCTTGAAACCTTCCAGACCATGTTCGTCCAACTTATAGACGCCTGCATCCTGAAGCACCTGTGCGCAGACATCCGCGACTTCCTGCCGCAGGACGTTTTCTGCTTTTTCCGGTGTGCTGCAGATACCGTTGCGCTTAACAACATCCGTTAGCCAGTCGAAATGCTTGGCGCAGCAGTCTGCTTCATCCGGGCGAACAAGCGGCTTCTCGCCGGTTAGGTACAGTTTTGCTTCTGCCAGTTCTTTCTTCAGGCGCCCAGGCAGGATAAACAATCCCATGACCTCAATCAGTCCGATGTTTTCCTTCTTGATGTGATGCAGCGGCGCATGCGGATGGAAGATGCCCAATGGATGTTCCTTGCTGGTGCGATTGTTGCGCAGGACGAGATTCAGGCGGTAAACGCCGTCCTCCATGCGCAGAATCGGTGTGATAGTGTTGTGAGGCGTACCATCCGTTTCTGCAAGAATGTCGCAGGATGCATCGCTGTAGGTGCGCCATGTGTCGAGAATACGGCTTGCTTCGTCAATCAGCTTCTCTTCATCTGTGCCGCGTAACTGGATAGTAGCCATCGGCCAGTTAAGCAGTGATGCGGATACTCCCTCCACCGGTGAAGTGAGCTCGTAGCGGATGCCGGCGTTGTCCATCGGAAAATGATAGCGTCCGCCTTGGAAATGGTCATGGTTGAGGATGGAACCGCCGACGATGGGCAAATCAGCATTCGAACCGAGCATATAATGTGGGAACTGCTTCACGAAGTCGAACAGCCGCACGAATGTGTCGCGTGAGATGCGCATCGGCACATGCTGACCGTTCAGCACGATGCAGTGCTCGGAATAGTAGGCGTACGGCGAATACTGCATGTACCATGCCTGACCACCGAGTGTTAGCGGAATGATGCGGTGATTTTGACGCGCCGGAAAATTCGCGCGACCGCGGTAGCCAGGATTCTCTACGCACAGCATGCACTTGGGATAGCCGACGCTTGGCGTATTCTTGAGTTTTGCAATCTCGTTCGGATCCTTCTCAGGCTTGGATAGGTTGATGGTGATTTCGAGTCTGCCGACAGCCGTATCAGCGAAATACCGCACGTTTTGCGCGATAGCATCTACCTTGATGTAGTCGCACGTGCGGCACAGCTGGTAGAAGTATGCTGTAGCCTCTTCAGGCTGCGAATGGTCAAGGAATGAACGGAATTGTTCGCGGACAGCTTTCGGTGACGGCGTCAGCAGACCCATCACGCGGGCAGAAAACAGGTCACGCGCGTAGGTCAGATCCTCAATGAGCCCTTTTTCGACTGCCAAATCACACAGATTTCGTAGCAACGATGTCGCCGTTTCGGGAATTTGCATGAGTACCGCCGGTTCTCCGCTCGGCGCATCGAGATTCATCACATCAAGGAGCAGGTTGCGGAAATAGCAGGTATCCTGCTGCTCGATCAGTCCATTTGCAGATGCAAACGTCAGCAGCTGCTCAATTGCCTGTGTAGCTTTTTCTTCCCAGCACATAGTCCCATTTCCTTTCTGTTGTATCAATTACCAGGAAAGCACCTCATGACCCGTTTCGGTGACAAGCACCATGATTTCCCACTGTGCGGAAGGCTGACCATCCACCGTGAAAATCTCCCATGTGTTGCCGGAATGAGTGCAGACTTCATCTGTGCCCATGTTGACCATCGGTTCAATGGTGAAGATCATGCCCGGCGCGAGCGCCATCTCTGTGCCCTTTTTCGTCACGAAGCTGACCCAAGGATCCTCGTGAAATTCGATGCCGCAACCATGTCCGCCGATTTCACGGACAACGCGGTAACCGTTGCTACGGGCATAATCATTCACTGCCTGACCGATATCGCCGAGGAAGCCCCAAGGCTTGACCTGCTCAAGACCAAGCTCGACGCACTTCTTCGTTACATCAACCAGCTTCTGCTTTTCTGGGCTGACGTTGCCGATGCAGTACATTCTCGACGAATCGGAAAAATAGCCGTTCAGGATGGTCGAACAGTCAACATTGATGATGTCACCGTCTTTCAGGATGACATTCTCCGACGGAAAGCCGTGGCAGACCTGTTCATTGACCGATGTGCAGACACTGTAGGGGTAGCCTTCGTAATTCAGCGGTGCGGGAATGCCGCCCATGTCGTGCGTCATCGTATACACAAGATGGTCGATTTCAGCTGTGTTCATGCCTTCATGAATCTGCTTGCCGACTTCATCCAGTACCGCTATATTGATTTTGCAACTTTCTCGGATCTTCTCGATCTGCTCAGGCGTTTTGATCATTTTGTGGGTGGGAATCTCATGACCGTTGAGCGCCAGAAAAGACAGCTGCTGATCAAATGATGCGTGGCAGCTCTTGTACTTTTTGCCGCTGCCGCACCAGCAGGTGTCGTTTCGTCCCGGAAGATGCAGAAGAAAAAGAGGCAATGTGCGCATAAGCACTCCTTTCGCTATCTCAGCGGCGGTCTCCGAGGAAGAAGACGGCAAGCGTGCCCGGACCGGAGTGAGAACCGATGACAGACCCAATGTAGCTGACCTGCACGCCGGCAATGCCTGGAATTTCCGCCTTAATCATATCCGCAAGCGAATTCGCTTCTTCCTCGCAGTCGCCGTGGCTGATGAAAATCATCTGCCCCTCAGGATTGACGATGTGCTCTTTTACCTTGTTGGCAAGCATGCGAATGCTACGGCGGCGTCCTGCGACCTTCTCGACCATGGCGAGGTGTCCCTGCTCATCCACATGCAGAATCGGCTTGATGCGGATGAGCGAGCCGAGCATGGCGCTTGTTGCGGACAAACGTCCGCCGCGGTACAGGAACATCAGGTCATCCACGGTGAACCAGTGGACGAGGTTCTGGATATGTGACTGAATCCATGCGGCATTTTCTTCGATGGACATGCCTTGTTCGCGGTTCTTCAGCGCATAATACACGAGAAGTCCTTCGCCTGCTGATGCACACAGGCTGTCGACAACGATGAGCTTGCGCTCCGGATATTTGGCAGAGAGACCCTTGGCAGCGTCCTTTGCTGAAGAGTACGTGCTGGACAGGCCGCTGGAGAAGGCAATGCAGAAAACATCATGTCCATCGGCGAGCAGCTTCTGGAAGTTCTCTTCCCACGTTGCGGTGTTGATGGCGGAGGTCTTGATGACCACACCGTTACGCAGTTGATCATAGACATCCTTTTTTTCCTCGTCAGAAGCGCCGGGAATAAAGGATTCACCGTTGCGTGTGCAGGAAAGAGACATCATCATGAAGTCGTGCTGCGCCTCAATCCAGGAAAGCGGCATATCGGTTGATGTATCTGTGACAATATAGTACATGGTATTTCCTCCTGCGATATATGGATTGGATTGGCTGCGGCGAAAAAAGGAGACAGAGGCTCATCACCTCTGCCTCCCTGCGCAGATCATCCGAAAAACAGCCAAATAAGATGAAAGATGCTCCCAAAGTGACGATGCACTGCTTGCTTTTCACCCGCTGTTAAAGCAGGTAGGTGTCCTGCCGCCTGCATCTGCCTTCCCCTGGCGTTTTGCAACGGGGGCATGACATAGCCGAACCGTGGACTCGGACTCCATTTGTTGAAATGTGGGGAAAACCAGCGTGCTGTCAGACACCCCAGGAGCATCTCCCCTGCAATCATTATATGCAGGTTGCCCCCTCATGTCAAGGGATTTCAGTTGATTTTCCGAGAAAACTCCTCTGTAATGCGTTGATTAGCGCTGAACGCGGCCAGTGCCGGAGCCTTTCATCAGGCTCTCAACTTCTGCTGCAGACACGCGGTTGTAGTCGCCGATGATGGTGTGCTTCAGGCAGGACGCAGCCACAGCGAATTCAAGTGCCGTTTTTTCATCAGGATACGTGTTCAGACCGTAAATCAGACCGCCGCCGAAGGAATCACCGCCGCCGACACGGTCAACAATGTCTGTGATGCTGTACTTGCGGGACAGGTAGAAATCCTTGCCGTTGTACAAGCAGGCGGACCACTCGTTGTGGTTGGCAGACTTCGATTCGCGCAGCGTGATGGCAACGCGCTTGATGTTCGGATAGGTCTTCATGGCGAGAGAAGCAATGGCCTTGTAATTCTCGACGTTGATCTGCCCTTCTTCGACGCTGCCGGCAGACTCCACGCTAAGGCACAGTGCTTTCTGGAAGTCCTCCTCGTTCGCGATGACGGTGTCAACATACTTGACGAGCTCCTTCATCACTTCGTCAGCCTTCTTGCCGTATTTCCAGAGGTTCTTGCGGTAGTTCAGGTCGCAGGACACATGGATGCCCTTCGCTTTTGCCGCTTTGACAGCCTCCAGAGATAGGTCAGCAGCGCCTTGAGAGATGGCAGGCGTGATGCCGGTCAGGTGGAACCAGGTTGCCCCCTCAAAGACGGAATCCCAATCAATGTCGCCGGGCTTCGATTCTGCGATGGCAGAACCAGCACGGTCGTAGATGACCTTAGATGGACGCTGAACGGCGCCGGTTTCGAGATAGTAGATGCCCATGCGGCCGTCTTTGCGGACAATTTTGGACGTGTCAACGCCGAAGCTGCGCAGCTCACGGATGCATGCATTGCCGATGTCGTTTGTAGGAAGAACCGTCACGAAGGCAGTGTCCATGCCGTAGTTCGCAAGAGAAACTGCCACATTCGCCTCGCCGCCGCCGAAGGTCGCTTCGAGTGTGGGAGACTGGAACAGGCGCTCATACGCCGGGGATTTCAGACGGAGCATGATTTCACCGAAGGTAATCACCTTAGCCATTGGAAAGACCTCCTCTTATGTCGTCAATTAATTACTTCTGGACAAGATGGAACGCGAAGCCGCCGATTTCGTTCTCGAGGTAGATGGCAGTCAACTTGCCGTTCTTGATGACAGCGCTCTCCTCGATGAACTTGAAGCCGCGGTTCTCCAGATGCCACTTTGCGCGGGCAACATTGTTCGTACCGATGGCGATGTGACCATTCGTGCCGCGACCCTGCTTCTTCATGATTTCATAGCCGGTGCCGACGAAGTTGGAGGAATTGCCTTCCTTCACCGGCCAACCCATCAGAGAGGCAATCTGCTTGGCCGTTGCCATGGAGGATTCTGCATCCGGACAGTTCAGGCCGATGTGACGCACCTCGAAGCCGAGCATCTTATCGACGGCGGAGCGAGTCAGGTCGGTGATGCGCTGCCAATCCTTTGCGGCAACAGCATCCTTCGGCACCATCCAGGAGCCGCCGCAGCAGAGAATCTTATCAAATGCCAGATAGTCGAGCATGTTGCCTTCGTTGATGCCGCCAGTGGGCATGAACTTCATGTCGGGATAAACAGGCGCCATGGATTTAATCAGTTTCAAACCGCCGACTGCCTCAGCTGGAAACACCTTGACAGCCTTGAGACCGAACTGCATTGCCTGCTGAATGTCAGACGGATTGGACGTGCCGGGGCAAACCGGAATTCCCTTATCAACGCAGTACTTCACGATATCCGGCGAAAGACCGGGAGAAACGATCGCCGCGGCACCTGCCTTCACAGCGCGATCAACCTGATCGATGGTCAGCACCGTACCTGCGCACAGCAGCACGTCCGGCATGGCCTCATGAACGCGGCGAATAGACTCTTCAGCCGCAGCTGTACGGAAGGTGATTTCGGCAACCGGCAGTCCGCCGTCAGACAACGCTTTGCACAGCGGCAGCGCATCGTCAGGATCATTGATGGCAATGACAGGCACGAGGCCGGCCAAAGACAGCTTCTCGAGAAATTCCATGAAACATCGTCCTTTCTTTTGCGGTCTCCGAGACGCTTTGTAAGCGTTTACAACTTTGCGCACAGAGACCGGTTTGCCAGTCCCTATGCAGTTGGACGCACACGTTCGAACCTCCATCATCATACAACGTTTCGCGACTTTCGTCAAGGGAAAAAAAGCCGATTTGCCGTATTATGCCGTGAAAAAAATGAAAATGAGCAGCAAGAGGCAAAACGACCATTGGCAGGGTGCTCGCTTTCTGACTTGCGGAAAGCAGGTAAACATGATATAATCAACTTACATACGCAAGAGACGCTTTTGCGTCCATCAGCAGAAAGTAGGTGCACGATGAGTCAGGTTATGACGTTCAAATGTCCGTCTTGTGGCGGATATCTCGTGTTTGAGCCGGCAAAGCAGAAATTTCAATGCCCTTATTGCGGCGGTGAATATGATGAAAGTGAACTGAAGGAGCAGTCGCACCAGCGTGAGCAGACAGCGGAACAGGCTCGGCAGACGAAGAAATCCGCATCTGCCGGTATGCGCTCTTATCATTGCAGCATGTGCGGTGCGGAGATTGTAACCGACGCAACAACTGCTGCAACACGTTGCTATTATTGTCACTCCCCTGTTGTCCTGAATGACCGTTTGGCGGATGAATTCCGTCCGGATGGTGTAATTCCCTTCAAGTTGGATAAAAATGCAGCAGAGGCACAGTTCAAAGCATTCATCAAGAAGAAGAAGTTTGTGAAGAAGGATTTCTTCTCGCATGCGCAGATGGAGGACTTTGTAGGCGTTTACTATCCATATTGGTCGTGTGACATCGCCGGTGAGGGTTCATTTGACGGCGAAGGGACAAAAGTGTCTGTCACGAATACACCAAGGGAAACTGTTACGGTCACGCGCTATTTTTCTGTTCACCGCGAAGGTCGTCTGTCATTCAGGCAAATGATCCGAAAGGCACTGAACAAGGCGGATAGGCAGCTTTCTGACGGCATTCATCCCTATGCCATGGAGGAAGTAAAGTCGTATGAACCAGGCTACCTGAGCGGCTTTCTTGCTGAAAAGCGCGATGTGCCGCGTGAGGATGCGGAAAGCTCATTCGTGCAGGAGGCAAATTCCTATGCAGAGCGCATGTTTACCAGCGTTGACAATAACTTTAACACGCTGCATGGCCACGCATCCTTCACGCCTGATCAGGTGAAGATGAAATATCTGCTGCTGCCGGCATGGGTGCTGACGTACAAGCATCGCGCAGATGGCGAGACATATTATTACATGATGAACGGTCAGACCGGGCGCGTCTGCGGCAAGCTTCCGCTCAATAAGGTCAAACTCACGATTGTTGGTGCACTGCTCGGTATTGCTGTTTTTGCCCTGCTGTGCTTGGGAGGTATCTACTTATGGTAAAGAAGCTGTCTGTGTTCCTCCTGATGCTGGTGCTGTTTCTTTCATTTGCAGCGGCTGACGCGCAGGTGGCGGACAATGCAAATCTGTTTACGGAGAGCGAAATCAGCCAGATTACTGCCATCTGCGACCAGATTGAGCAGACGTATCAGGTAGACATGTTCGTCCTGACAAGCAACGATATTCCTGATGGGCAAACACAGTCATATGCCGATGATTACTACGATGAGCATGGTTTCGGCATCGGCGATGACAATACCGGTATGCTGTATCTGATTGACATGAACAACCGTGAGTGCTACATCAGCACCTATGGCATCATGATTGATTACATCACGGACGATCGCGAAGAAGGTATTTTTGATGCGGGTTGGGATGAAATGACGAACGGTCAGTACGGCCGCTCTGTCATCCTCTCGCTGCAACAGACGGAAAGGTATCTGTCGCAGGGACGTGAAGCAGTTCAATATCACTATGACGAGAGAGAGCAATATCATTACGACGAAAAATCAGGTGCTTTCTATACATCAAATATAGACTCAAATATAGACCAGTGCAATCCTTTGTCCGATACGGAATTCCTAGTTGCAGCTGCTGCAGGGCTGATTGTGATGATCGTGTTTATCACGTCGATCAGCCGCGCTTACAACCTGAAGAACAGCACGTACTCCTATGATCTGAACGATCTGTCCGGCATTACGCTGAGCCAGAATGACGTTCACTTCCTGCGCGAACATGTTACCCGTGTCAAGCATTCTGATCCGCATGATCGTCCCGGTGTCGGACCGTCGCACGGCGGACCGTCGCACGGCGGACCGTCGCATGGCGGTCCATCGCATGGTGGTAGTAACGTGCATCACTCGTCCGGCGGTCATATGCACGGCGGCGGAGGACGCAGATTCTGATGCGGCTCAGTAGAAAACACGCATGCATGACGGTGCTACGTGACACGTTCGGCGTCAGCAGCTTTCGTCCGGGACAGGAGCAGGCTGCTGATGTTCTCCTTGACTATCGTGATCTGCTCTGCATCATGCCGACAGGCGCAGGCAAGAGCCTTTGCTGGCAGCTTCCGGCGGTGATGCTCGGTGGACTGACAGTTGTTATTTCCCCGCTGATTGTCCTGATGCATGATCAGGTGCGTCATCTTGAGGAAAAAGGCATTCCATGCGTTCATCTCGACAGCCTGATGACACCGGAGGAACGCATAGCAGGCATTCAACGCCTTTCCAGCGGCAAGGCAGGGATTCTGTTCATTGCACCTGAACGGCTCGACAATGCGGCTTTTCTCCGCCTGTGTGCTCAACGACAGCCATCACTTGTGGTGGTTGACGAGGCACACTGTGTCATTCAGTGGGGTGACTCATTCCGTCCTGCCTATCAGAAAATCGGCACATTCATTGAGCAACTGTCCAAACGTCCAGTTGTCTGTGCAATGACGGCAACGGCTGATCACTCGTTGCAGAAGAAGATCATTGCTTCCCTCGGACTACATCGACCGAAGCGTGTGATTATGCCGGTTGAGCGCAAGAATCTGCTTTATCAGGTTGTCCCGACGATTCAGACGAACGGTGCGATTCAGTCTGCCCTGCGAAGCATACCGGGTAAGGCAGTGGTGTTTTGTCGCCGACGCGTGAGGACAGAGGAACTTTCAACGCTGCTGAACGACAGCGGCATTCCTGCAGCACCGTATCATGCAGGGCTTGAACGAACTGTGCGCAGTCAGGTGCTGAACGACTTTCTGTCCGGAAAGATACGTGTTGTCACAGCAACATCGGCGTTCGGCATGGGTGTTGATGTGCCGGATATCCGCCTGATTATCCACGATCATTTGCCGGATAACATGATTGACTACGTTCAGCAGTCCGGTCGTGCCGGCCGTGACGGACAGGATTCTGTATGCATGTTGCTGTTTCCTGCGATGGATTTGCTGCGCTTTCATACCAGGTGCCGCCGGATTCATACGCAGAATAAGGGCAATCGATTCAAAGCCTACTGGATGATTCATCAAGAATGGCTGCCTTTTCGACGCGTGCTTCAGTGGTGCCTGACGGAAAAGTGTCTGTCACAGGGAATATCAGCTTTTTTTGCGCAGAAGAGTGCGCCGTGCGGACATTGTTCGGCATGCCTGAAGCAGCATGTCTGGCGGAAAGTGCCCGACATTCCACGAATGTCGTCCGAAAAACTGTACTTGTGGATTTTGCAACTTCATCGGGATGAACTGGCGCTGTCTTTTCCGAAGGCAGCACAGGCAACGGATGCGCAGCTTTGCAAAATTGCGAATACAGAAAAGCTACCGGATGCTCTCCCTTTTCGGAGTACATATCTCCCCTATTTGCGCCTTTTCCGCTATCATGTCAAATAAAAACAGCCGAAGCAGCTAGAAAAAACTGCTTCGGCTTTGTATTAGTCCAGGTTTTCAGAATGATGCTTAACCTTCAAGCGGTTCAAGGCTCTTGCAAGCGCTGCCTGCGTTTCCATGTATTCGCGCCGGCTCATCTTTTGGAGCATAGCCTCGCGCGCGGCATCCGCCTTTTCCTGCGTGCGGATTTTGTCGATGTCCTCCGGCTTTTCTGCTGTTTCGACAAGGACAAGTACATGGTTGTTCTCGATTTTCACCAGCCCATAAGACACAGCAGCAAGTCGCGACATCTCGCCCGGAATGGTGTAGCTGAGCTCACCGGGACTGATGGCGGCAATCGTATTGCTGTGATGTGCCAGTACGCCAAGTTTGCCATCCGGCGTCGGGACAATCAGTGATTCGCATTCACCCTCGTAAAACACCGCTGATGCGGACAGGATGTTCAGCTGAAAGGTGCTCATACGCCCTGCTCCTTCGCGGCTTTCTCTTTCACATCCTCAATCGTGCCGACGTTGAAGAAGGCAGATTCGGGATACTGATCCATTTCGCCGGACAGGATGGCCTTGAAACTGCGGATGGTGTCCTTCAGCGGCACATACACGCCCTTGATGCCTGTGAACTTTTCTGCCACATGAAATGGCTGCGAGAGGAAACGCTGCACCTTACGTGCACGGGATACTGTCAGGCGATCTTCCTCACTGAGCTCTTCGATACCGAGAATGGCGATGATGTCCTGCAGGTCGGCGTATTTCTGCAGAATTTCCTGTACACCGCGCGCAGTTTCGTAGTGTTCCTGACCGACGATATCGGCTTCCAGAATGCGTGAGGTGGATGCCAGAGGATCAACAGCCGGATAAATACCCTGCTCGGAGATCTTACGGCTAAGCACCGTTGTTGCATCCAGATGCGTAAATGTCTGTGCAGGTGCCGGGTCAGTCAGGTCATCGGCAGGGACATAAACAGCCTGCACGGACGTAACGGAGCCCTGACGGGTGGAGGTTATACGCTCCTGCAGCTGCCCCATTTCCGAAGCCAACGTCGGCTGATAGCCAACAGCAGAAGGCATACGACCGAGCAGAGTCGAAACCTCAGAGCCTGCCTGCACAAAACGGAAGATGTTGTCGATGAACAGCAGAACATCCTTATGCTCGACATCGCGGAAGTATTCCGACATCGTCAGACCGGACAGAGCAACACGCATACGCACACCAGGCGCTTCATTCATCTGCCCGAACACAAGTGCAGTCTTGGAGATGACGCCGCTTTCGAGCATCTCCATCCACAGGTCGTTGCCTTCACGGCTGCGTTCTCCGACGCCAGTGAAGATGGAGTATCCGCCGTGCTCAGAGGCAACGTTGCGGATCAACTCCTGAATCAGCACTGTTTTGCCGACACCTGCGCCGCCAAACAGACCAATCTTGCCGCCCTTTGCGTAAGGTTCCAGCAGGTCAATGACCTTGATGCCGGTTTCCAGAATGCTGACGACAGGGCTCTGGTCGGCGAAAGATGGCGCCTGACGGTGGATGCACCAGCGCTCTGCGCCATCCGCGATGGGTTTACCGCCGTCAATGGGATCACCCAGGACATTGAACATGCGCCCGAGTGTCACATCGCCGACCGGCACGCTGATGCCGCGACCGGTGTTTTCCACGGTCATGCCGCGCGCAAGACCTTCGCTTGGCGCAAGCATGATGCAACGGACAGTCTTTGTGTCGATGTGCTGCGCTACTTCCATGGTACGCACTTCGTCATCTATCTGCACACGCAGGGCATCGTGAATTTTCGGAAGCTGACCTTCCTGAAACTCACAGTCAATAACAGGACCGGATACCTGCACGATTTTTCCAGTATTCAGCATGTAGGCACCTTCTTTCTTTTCTGAGCCTTTGCGCCGGAGGATACCTCTGTGATTTCTTGCGTAATGGAGGCTTGCCGGACGCGATTGTATTGAACTGACAGTGCTGACAGCATTTTGTCAGCGTTGTCACCAGCAGAAGACATGGCTGTCATGCGCGCATTCTGTTCAGCACAGAAGCTGTCGACTAAAGCACTGTACACGAAGCCGGTTACGTAGCTGCGGATGACGTTGTCCAGCACTGCTTCAACGCCGGAAATGAAATCGAAATGGACACTTCCCGGCGCTGCAACAGAGGCGAAATCACCGCGGTGGAACGGCAACAGGCGTGTGCTTGTTGCTTCGGCGGACATGCTGTTCTTCATGTCGGTGTAGACGATAAACAGCTTCTGAAATTCACCGTTGTCGTAGCGTTCAAGCAGGATGTTGCTGATTTGGCGTGCACGATGCAGCGTTGGATTCTGGGCAGGATACAGGAAACTTTGCTCGATGGGCGTACCCGTCTGCATGAAGTGCTGGCGGCCGTATTCGCCGACAACAAACAGTTTCGTGTTTGGATGCTCATTCAGCATTTCCCGCGCGATTTTGAGCACATTATGATTATAAGCGCCTGCCATGCCTTTATCCGCCGTAATCACCAGGCATGCATATTCACCTTCGAGCTTCGGTGCACCCGCCGGCGGATAGAAGTACTTGCTGTCCACATCAGGTACCGTGCGGAAGATGCGCTTGATTTCGCCTTTGAGCGCCTCAAAATACGGACGCGTGCGGTTTAAGTCATTCTTCGCCTTGCGGAGCTTCGTGGAGGAAATCAGGTACATGGCATTGGTGATTTTCTGCGTATCCTTGATGCTGGAAATCCTACCTTTGATTTCCTTTGCGCTGGGCATGGATTATTCCCTCCTGAAACGGCTGCCTTCAGTGTTCAGGAACTCCTCAGCAGCACGAAGAATATCCTGCTTCAGGTCATCCGTCAGCACCTTGTCCTCATCGATTTTCCTGCAGATGGCACTCTGCTCCTTCACAAAATAGGCAAGCAGCGCATCGCGGAATTCCGTCACAGACTTGACCGGCACCTTGGCAAGAATGTGCCCCATGGCGCAAACAAGCACAATGACCTGTTCGCTCATGCTCAGCGGATGATACTGCTTCTGACGGAGCATTTGCATCAGTCCCTGACCATAATGGAGCTGTTCCTTCGTGCCGTCATCGAGGTCGCTGGAGAATTGCGTGAAGACCTCCATCTCGCGGTACTGCGCCAAGTCAAGACGCAGGCTGCCGGTCGCCTTCTTTGTGGCTTTCGTTTGTGCGGCACCGCCAACACGCGAAACGGAAAGACCAACGTTGACAGCCGGACGCTGACCGGCAAAGAACAAGTCGCTCTCGAGGAAAATCTGACCATCAGTGATGGAAATGATGTTTGTCGGGATATAGGCGGAAACGTCGCCTGCCTGCGTTTCAACAATCGGCAGTGCCGTCATGCTGCCGCCGCCGAGTTGGTCACTCAGGTGTGCGGAGCGTTCGAGAAGCCTCGAGTGCAGGTAGAAAACATCACCCGGATATGCTTCACGACCCGGCGCACGCTCAAGAAGAAGACTCATGGCTCGATACGCGATGGCGTGCTTGGACAGGTCATCATAGACAATAAGCACGTCGCGACCGCGATGCATGAAGTACTCTGCCATAGCACAGCCGGCATACGGTGCAATGTACTGCATCGTATCTGCCTCGCCTGCCGTTGCTGAAACAACGATGCAGTAAGACATAGCATCACGGCGGCGCAGGTTCTCGACGAGTTGCGCGACGCTGGAAGCCTTCTGACCAATGGCTACATACACGCAGATGACGTTCTTGCCCCTCTGATTCAGGATGGTGTCGAGGGCAATGGCAGTCTTACCTGTCTGACGGTCGCCAATAATCAGCTCGCGCTGACCGCGGCCAATCGGGAACATGGCATCAATGGACAGCAGACCGGTTTCAAGCGGCGTGTCGACGCTCTGACGGTCGATGATACCGGGAGCAGGCTGTTCAATCGGTCGATATTCATTTGTCTGAATATCTGCACCGCCGTCGATCGGGCGTCCAAGGGCATCGACAACGCGGCCGAGGAAGCAATCGCCGACCGGAACGCCAGCTGTCTTGCCTGTGCGGACAACCTTACTGCCCGCATAAATTTCATCGGCATTGTCAAAGAGAATGCAACCTGTTTCGTTGCGGCGCAAATCCTGTACCATGCCCTTGATGCCGTTCTCGAACATGAGGATTTCGCCGTATGCGGCATGTTCAAGTCCATCGACAACCGCAATGCCGTCGCTGATGGACTTCACCGTGCCAACTTCGCTGCTCTGTGCAAGCAGACGGAAAGATTCGATGCTACTGCGCAGAAGCGGAATGATGTTCTCCGTGCACTGCTTTCCGACAGTCTTCTCCATCGCACGACGGAACTGAGCCATACGACCCTTGGTACTCCAGTCGTATACCTCACTACCGACCTGCAGGATGAAGCCGCTCTGCAGGGAAGCATCCTGACGAATCTGCAGGTCAATGTCCACGCCGTGCTTTTTTTCAAGGAAGGCGCGGATTGCTTGCTCCTGCTCTGGAGTCGGCGGCGTCACGCAAAGCAGCGTAGCCGTCAAGCGGCTCTGCTTTGTTTCATTCATGACGTTCGTCCT
The DNA here is from genome assembly GCA_963590165.1 of Anaerovoracaceae bacterium. GTDB lineage: Bacteria > Bacillota > Clostridia > Christensenellales > Aristaeellaceae > UBA11524. The sequence goes on along the minus strand of CAVANO010000034.1, from coordinate 129,016 downwards.
CCTGTGCAGCCTTCAGAAAGCTGTCATACAGCGCCTGATCATTCGATGAATCCTGCTGATTGAGCAGCTTGTCTGTAGCACTCACGACCATCTGCGCAATGTCCTTCTGCGCACTTTCGATCATTGCTTTGCGCTCGACAGCAGCGGATGCCTGTGCATCCTTCATCAGTTTATCAGCCTCGCTGCGTACACGCTCGAGCTGCTTGCGGCATGCAGCATCGGTTTCCTGAGCGGCGGCATCGCTCTTTTGGCGGATTTCCTCATCGGCACCTGCAAGCTTCGCCTGATATGTCTGCAGCACAGCGTCTGCATCCTGCTGTGTTTTCTGAGCTTTCGCCTGCAAATCGGCGAAGTAATCCTCACGCTTCTTCATGAAATCGGCAACCGGCTTGTACAGCAAAAGATACAAACCGCCTGCCAGAATAACAAGGTTGAACATGTGCAGCAAAATCTGCTGGAAATTAATATTCAGCGGCATATCTTCACCTGAATGAACAGACGCTTTGGACGTCTGCTCCCTTTCCGAAACTTTGAATCGTTATCATTACAGGACGAACACGACCAGAATCGCAACAATCAGGGCATAAATGATAGCGGTTTCGATGAAGACCAGACCGATCATCAGGCTGCCACGGATGTTCTCACTTGCTTCCGGCTGACGAGCAATGGATTCGACGGACTTCGAGATGGCAAGACCCATGGCAATAGCGCCGACAGCAGCTACAACAGCAATCGCAATCGCAGCGGCAAAAGCCTTTGCAGTCGTCACAGCATCAGAACTGGTGGAGGCAGCCTCGGCAACCTCAGCAACATCGGCGGATTCAGCAAGGGCAGGAACAGCAAACAGGGCAGCTACACAAACAATCGCCAGAACCAGAGCCATCATATTCAGAAACTTCTTCATAATTAATCTCCTCCTAAATCTAATTCTTAATCAATTTGCCGCCTGAACAGCGGTTGCTTTTTGCTTCTTTTTCTTGGGCTTCGGGGGCTCACTGACTTCACCGTAGTAGTTGGCGGTTAGCATCGTCAGCACGTATGTTTGGATGAGCGCGTGCAGTAAGGTGAACAGGACGCCCACCGCGACTGGCAGCACGAAGCTCAGGGACAGTGAGTAATAGACGAGCTCGGAAACGAGCAGACCGCCCAGCAGAGCGCCGAAAAGACGGAAGCTCATGGAAATGGGCAGCGAGAACTCCTTGAGCGTCGAGCCGACACCACGCAGACCGTTGCTGGCAATGCCGCCGGATAGAATCACACAGTAGGACATGACGCCCGTCGCGATGGCTGCATTGATGTCCGAAATCGGCGCAGGCAGCGACATGGACATCCCCTTCGTGGTCATCCACTGGATGCCGAGCAGCTCAAAGAGTGTTCCGACTGAGATATACACGCCCACAGAGAAGAGGTACACGCTCAAAAACGCGTTCCGATGCGGACTGTATGACTTCGCTAAGTTCTGGAAGTAGGAAACCAATGACTCAAGCAGGGTTTGAAACTTCCCAGGGATGATTTTGAAATGAGGAATGACGAACACCCGCAGAAGCGCTGCACAGACAAACAGCAGTCCGGTGACTACCCAGTCCGAAATAACGGATGGGTTTACGGTCATCCCCAGAAATGCCATTTGGTTGTCTTCATGCAGCACTGCATCCTTCATGACTTCCTGAATCGTTTCCGATTTTGTCCCGCCGGAATCTGTCAGAAAGATGGCTGCGAGCAAGGCCGCCAGGAGCACGATCATGATGACAATGATTCGCGTCTGACTGTTCTTTTTCTCCAGCTTCATAGAATACCTCGCTTTCGCTGTTTTCTTCGGGAACATCGGTCATTATAACACTTTGACAAAATTATTGCAAGAAAAAAGAAGATTGAATTTTGGCAAAATTGCGCATAAAAATAATCCTCCGATTGACAAAAATCAAAAGGAGAATTATTTATACTTGTATAGGAAAATTTTTTAATACGGCCAAAGAATATCGGAGCGCATCCTGCCTTACAGCATGTTTTTCTTATGCATTACGATGTATGCCAACAGCGTCAGAATGACTGCGATCCCGCAGACGGCAGCGAATCCCCAAACCTGCTTTTCAAATGGCACAGGGACATTGATTCCCCAGATGGTCATGACCAGCGTCGGCACAGCGAAGAGGACAGTCAGTGCAGTCAGCACCTTCATGGTGATATTCAAGTTGTTGTTGATGATGGATGCAAAGGCATCAGTCGTGTTGCTCATGATATCGCGGTAAATAGAGCACATTTCCATAGCCTGCTTGTTTTCGATGATGACATCCTCCAGCAAATCCGTGTCCTCCGGATAACGCTTCAGGATATCCTGACGCATCAGGCGCTCCATGACCAGCGCATTGCCTTTAAGCGAGGTGTTGAAGTAAACCAGCGACTTTTCGAGCTTCATCATCTGAAGAAGTTCTTGATTCCGGCTGGAATGTTCCAGTTTTTCCTGAATGTGCTGGCTTGTCTTGTCGATTTGCTTCAGGTAGGACAGGAAACGTCCGGCATTACGCTGAAGAATCTGCAGGATAAAACGTGTGCGCTTGAAAGTCCAGAAGTTGCGGATGCGTTCCTCTGTGAAGTCATTGATGATGGGCGTATCGCGCGTGCAGACGGTGATGATGACTTCATCGCAAAGGACGATGCCAAGCGGAATAGTGCTGTAGACATAACCGGTGCCTTCTGTATCAACATATGGAATATCGACAATGAGGAGCGTCTGCTGCTTGTCAGGGTCATAGTCGATGCGTGCAGATTCCTCTTCGTCCAGCGCTGCAGGCAGGAAAGTCGGGTCGAGATCGAAACGAGTCGTCAGCCCATCCAGTTCTTCTTTTGTCGGGCTCTGCAGATGCACCCAAACGCCCTTTTCAAGTGTTGTACATTCAGAAAGATGATCTTCGATTGTCTTGAAAATTCTTCTCATGCTGCTGCGTCCTTTCATTACTTGCACGGAAAAGACAGCGCAGCTTCAGTCGTTATTGCGCGATGGGAGCGCTGCCTTGTAAGAAATTGTTACTATACGGGTCACTGTCCATATCGGTTAAGCGCTCCTTTCAGGTATGCTGAAAAATGGCTGCTAACATACCTATGTGTTATCTTACGCCCATTTCACGGAAATGTCAACGGTTGAAGCGAAAGATTTGCATGAAGCACAAAAGCATATAATTTGTGGGCTGAAAAGTGGAAATTTTGACGAAAATGAAAAAGAATTTGGTTTTTCTATAGCGTTTCGGGAAATTTTCGGTATAATAGTATTTGGTAAAAAAATAGGACATGATCATTAGCAGGAGGATGAACCTCGATGGCATGTGATCTTCAGCGGGCAAATGTATGGAAACGCATCTCAGCCTTTCTTTTCGATGTGATTCTATTGGCAGTTGCTTGCGTTTTGTGTGGCTGGGGCTTATCGTATGTGCTGAATTACGACAGCTATTATGATACACTCATGACACGGTATCAAGCCATTGCTGACGAGAATGGTCTTGATATTTCTGTTATTTCACAGAATTACAGCGACCTCACCGAGGAAGAGCAGCAGCTTACAGAGCAGGTCAATCAGCAGCTTGCCGCTGATGAGGATGCCGTGCGTGCGTATGAGATGGTCATTCAGCTTTCACTGCTCATCGTCAGTTTTGGCATCCTGATAGCCTACTTGCTGCTTGAATTTCTGGTTCCCCTGCTGTTGAAAAACGGACAGACACTGGGCAAAAAGATATTTGGCGTCGCTCTGATGCGCTCGGACAGCGTGCAGATTTCGCCTGTCATGCTGTTCGTCAGAACGGTGCTCGGCAAGTATGCAGTGGAAACGATGATACCGGTGATGGCTGTCATGATGGTCTTCTTCGGCAACCTGAATCTTGTGGTCTGCTGCATTGTCATTGCTCTTCTGCTATCTCAAGTGATTCTTTTCCTTGTGACGAAGAATCATTCTTTGATTCATGATTTGCTGGCCGATACAATTGCGGTTGACATGGGCAGTCAGCGGATTTTTCGGACTGCTGAGGAAAGAGTAGCCTACATCGCTAAGGGTCAGGCAGAGTCAAGCGCCAATCAGCCCTATTAACCACACGCAAAAAAATGTACGGAATAAAGAAAGGGGATTCTATGAAAATCGTTTTGCAGAATCTGACGAAAATCTTCCCGAGCCGCAACAAAAAGTCAGGCGAAGAGGTTGTTGCAGTCAACAACTTCAACTTCACCATTCCGGACGGGCAACTGATCGGTTTGCTCGGCCCTTCAGGCTGTGGCAAGAGTACAACACTGTATATGATCAGCGGCCTTCAAAAGCCCAGCAGCGGCAAGATTTTCTTCGGCGATGACGATGTGACGGAACTGTCCACGGAAAATAGAGGCATCGGGCTTGTGTTCCAGAACTACGCACTCTATCCGCATTTGACTGTCAAACAAAATATTCTCTTTCCTCTGCAGAATCTGCGCGGCAAGGATAAACTGAGCAAAGATGCCATGTTGACACGTGCGCAGGAAGCGGCGAAACTCGTGCAGATTGAAAACCTGCTCGACCGCAAGCCAAGTGAGCTTTCCGGCGGTCAGCAGCAGCGTGTTGCCATCGCACGTGCGCTGGTGAAAATGCCTCGCGTGCTACTGCTTGATGAGCCGCTGTCAAACCTCGATGCACGTCTGCGTCTGCAAACGCGAGAAGAAATTCGCCGCATTCAGAAGGAAACGAAAATTACGACCGTCTTTGTCACGCACGATCAGGAAGAAGCTATGTCTATTTCCGACATGATTGTTGTCATGAAGTCCGGCATCGTGCAGCAGATCGGCAAGCCGCAGGAAGTCTACGATAATCCGGAAAATTTGTTTGTCGCGAATTTCCTTGGCACACCGCCGATTAACATCTTTGCCGGCAGTGTCAAGAATGAAGAACTCTTTATCGGCAGTGAAAATGTGATGCAGGTACCTGGTGTCAAGGATCAAGAGGTGTTTGCCGGTATTCGTCCGGAAGGCTTTATTCTGGATATGGAGCATGGCACATTCTCTCTAAAGCCTCAAAATGTTGAAGTGATGGGACGTGATGTATCGGTTGTCGCAACGCATGAAGCGTCCCAGAAGCCGACTGTGCGGTCGATTATCGATGCGGATCAGCGTATACAGATCGGCAATGATGTTGTCCGTTACCAGATCAAGCCGAATAAATTGTTCTTGTTCACCAAGGACGATAACGGCATGCGCATTCCATTCGAGGTGAAATGATATGGTAGAAAGCAGACATCAATGGAAAGCATGGCTGTACCTCGCACCGGCAATCATCCTGCTACTTGTATTCACGGTTTGGCCGATTATCAATACGGTGCGCCTTGCGTTCCTCAATGATTACAACAGCCTGAGCGAAGTTGGTGGCGCAACGTTCACCATTGGCATTAAGAATTTTCAGACGGTTATTGGTGACAGCGGCTTCCTAACTGCGCTGAAGAACACGATGTTGCTGTGCATCTTTACTGTGCCGATTTCCACGATTCTGGCATTGCTGATTGCGGTGGCGCTCAATTCGATCAAGCCGCTGCGCAATGTTCTGCAGACAATTTTCTTCCTGCCGTATGTCACGAACTCCATCGCCATTGGTATGGTCTTTGCGGCAATGTTCAACATCATCGGCATGCCGCATATGGAGCGGTTGATTCAGACGAAGGGCATCGTCAACAATATCATCGAGTTTTTCGGCGGTCATTACATCAACTGGATCAACCAGGGCTCGGAATATTGGGCGAATCTGTTCGTCATGATCGTCTACATCGTCTGGAACGCTCTGCCGTTCAAGATTTTGGTACTGCTCGGCGGTTTACAGAGTATCAATAAGCAGTACTACGATGCCGCGAAGATTGACTCCACACCTCGTTGGCGCGTATTCACGAAGATTACTGTGCCGCTCCTCTCTCCGATGATTGCCTATGTCGTTATTACTGGTTTCATCGGCGGTTTCAAGGAATACACAAGCATTGTCGGTATATTCGGCGAAACGATGGGACCTGCGGGTGATGCAGGTAGAATGAACACCATTGTCGGCATGATTTATGATGCATTACCGAAGTCGAACTACGGCGTAGCGAGTGCTGCTGCACTGATTCTGTTTGCGATCATCTTCGTGGTGACGATGATCAACATGCAGGTCAGCAAGAAGCGCGTCCATTATTGAGAGGTGCAGTATGTCCGAAAAACAACAATTGAACGTCATGCATGCAAGGAACATGCAAAACGTTGGCGTAATGCAGAAGGTCATGAAGGTCATCAGCACAATTCTGATTTACGTATTTCTGCTGGTAATGGCCGCGATTGTCCTGTTTCCGTTCTACTGGATGATTATCTCATCGCTGAAGTCACTGGAAGAATATCGGTCATCCGTGCCGACCTTCTGGCCGAAGATGCTGCTGCTCAGCAACTACGCTGAAGCCTTCTCAACTGGTAATCTGGGGCAGCTCTTCCTGAACACAGCGTATGTCGGCATTGTATCGACACTGCTTTCGCTTGTTATCACCATTCTGACTGCTTTTGCTTTTGCAAGGCTGGAATTCAAGGGCAAGAATGTGCTCTTTGCCGCACTGCTTGCAACGATGATGATTCCTGGGGAACTGTTCACCATCACGAATTACCAGACGATTTTTCTCCTGAACTGGCAGAACACGTTTACTGTGCTGATTGTTCCTTTTCTCGTCAGCGTATTCTACATCTATCTGCTCAGGCAGAACTTCTTGCAGATCCCCAATGAGTTGTATTTGGCGGCGAAAGTTGACGGAACAAGCGACTTCAAGTACCTGTGGAAGGTTATGGTACCGCTGTCGCTGCCGACGCTCATTTCCATCACCATCCTCAAAATGATGGGTGCGTGGAACTCCTACGTATGGCCGCGTCTGGTGGCGAATGACGATGCGCATAAGCTGATTACAAACGGTCTGCGCAATGCCTTCAACAGCACGAGCGGCGAGACGAATTATCCCGTGCAGATGGCTGCTGTAGCTATGGTTTCGTTCCCACTGTTCTTGGTGTTCATCTTCCTGCGTAAGTACATCATGTCCGGTGTCAGCCGCAGCGGAATCAAAGGTTAATCGGTGGAAAAGCCACCTTTAACAATCATACTCCCTACGACCAGAAAGGAAGGTAGTCACATGAGGAAGTTTCTCTCTCTTCTCCTGGCAATGACCATGCTTCTTGCTTGCACGGTCTGCATCGGCTCTGCCGAAACGGCAACTGAGGTGGAGGCCTACGATGGCAGTGAAGTCAACATCACCTTCTACAACACGATGGGCACAAATCTGACAGCTGTGCTGGATGCCTACATCGCGGAATTCAACAAGTTGTATCCCAATATCCACATCACCTACACCGCTGTTGGCGGCTATGACGATGTTCGTGACCAGATCACGAAGGAAATCACCGTCGGTGCGCAGCCAAACATCGCCTACTGCTATCCGGATCACGTTGCGCTGTACAACCTCGCACGTGCAGTTCAGCCGCTCGATGACTACATCGACAGCACCGCTGAAATTACCCGTGCAGACGGCACGACGGAAACATTCGGTTTGACGCAGGAGCAGAAAGATGACTTCATTGAGGCATATTACAATGAAGGCAAGCAGTTCGGCGATGGCCTCATGTATACCATGCCGATGAGCAAGTCCACCGAAGTGCTCTACTACAACAAGACGTTCTTTGATGAGAACAACCTGAAGGTGCCGACGACATGGGATGAGATGGAAGAAGTCTGCAAGCAGATTGTCGAAATTGATCCTTACAGCATCCCGCTTGGCTATGACTCCGAGAATAACTGGTTCATCACGATGACCGAGCAGCTCAAGACGCCTTACACCAGTGCGACCGGAGAGCACTTCCTGTTCAACACAGCTGAAAACCGCGCGTTCGTGAAGCGCATTGCTGAGTGGTACAATCAGGGCTATGTGACGACGCAGACGATTTACGGTAGCTATACGTCCGGTCTGTTCGTCTCTGATTCCGGCATTAAGAGCTACATGTCCATCGGTTCCTCTGCAGGCGCAACGTATCAGCGTCCTACGAAGAATGCTGACGGTACTTACCCCTTCGAAGTGGGTATTACGACCATCCCGCAGGCTGATCCGTCGAACCCCAAAGTCATTTCTCAGGGTCCGAGCCTGTGCATCTTCAAGAAGTCCAATGCGCAGGAAGTTGCCGCGTCCTGGCTGTTTGTCAAGTACCTGACGACCACCGTTGAATTCCAGGCGGAATTCTCCATGGCTTCAGGCTACGTGCCCGTCATCAAGTCTGTTTCCGAGAACGAAGTCTATGCTGATTTCGTGGCGAATGCGGACGGCGGCGACAATGTGGCAGCACTGGCTGCAAAGGTTTGCCTTGAGCAGGTCGATGCGTATTACACCTCCCCTGCCTTCCCTGGATCCTCTGATGCACGCAGCCGCGTCGGCGAACTGCTGGCTGGCTGCATGACCGATGCTGCGACGCTCGACCTGACAAAGGAGGAGAACGTCACAAAGCTCGAAGAAATGATTCAGACCCGCTTCGATGATGCCATCACCAAGTGCGAGCAGGCCATCGCTGGCTTCGGACTGTAATTTGCTTGAACACATGAACACTAAACGCATTGTGACTTCACTGCTGCTCCTGCTGCTGATTCTCTCGATGATGGCAGCAGGCAGCGCAGAGGAGCCTGCAGAATTCGTTGATTACGCGTCCCAACTTCACTTGAACATGAATTCAGCGACGCTCAAGACGACCGCGACAGTCAAATCCTTTGTCGACGGCGATACGGTGCACTTTTATGTACCGACGAGCATTTCTGAAAGCGGCTATATGAAGGTGCGCTTCCTTGCACTCAACACGCCTGAATCAACCGGAAAAATCGAAGAGTACGGCGTCAAAGCTTCCAATTTCACGCGTGAAAAGCTTGAAAATGCTGTGTCGATCATCCTTGAGGCGGATTCCACCGAGATGGAAATTGACTCAACGGGTGAAAGATATCTCTTCTGGGTCTGGTATCAGCCGGCAGAAGGCGAAGAGTACCGCAATCTGAATCTTGAGTTGCTACAGAATGGGCTTGCTAAGGCGTACTCCACGTTCAATACGCAGTACGGCAGTATTTGCTCGAATGCGCTTGATCAGGCAAGGCAGTTCAAGCTGAACATGTACTCTGGAGAAGCTGACCCGGATTACTACTATGGCGATGCTATCGAAATCACGCTCAAGGAGCTTCGCTGTCACGCGGAGAAGTACCTGAACAAGAAGGTTGCTTTCAACGGCATTGTCACACTGACCTACAACCAGTCTGCCTATGTGGAAGCTTACGATGCGGACAGCGACATTGTCTACGGCATCAGCGTTTACTACGGGTATTCGCTTAGCGGTAAGGGCTTGTCCATTCTCACGCCGGGCAATGAGGTACGTGTCGTTGGCACGGTGCAATACTATGAGGCAGCGAACCAGTATCAGGTGTCTGATGTCTCCTACCGGCAGATGAAGCCGAGCGACCCTAACAATCTGCAGCTCATCAGCGATGGTCAATTGCCGTATTACACAGAAACATCGCTTGATAGGCTCCTGAATGATACGGTGACCATCGTTGACGAAGAAAATGGTGCAGAAACTTACAATTACGCGGAGTTGGTGCAGTATACGAGCGTATCGGTTGACGGCCTGAAAGTGACAGCTGCGTCAAGTACAGGCAGCGTGGTTTACCTGACCTGCGTTTGCGGCGATCAGCAAATCACGGTGGAGGCGCCTTACAGCAAGGAAATGCTGACACTGATTGACCATACGATTAACGTGCGCGGCTTTGTCGAACGTGATTATGACGGCAACGTCATCATCTGCACCTACCTTCAGGATGCCATTACGCTTCAGGATTAAACAAACCCGATCTTCAGAAAGGAAGATAAACATGAAGAAATTTCTTGCAATGCTCATGCTTGCCGTTATGTGCTTCACCTGCGCAGCAGTTGCGGAAACGACCGATGAGGATCTGACTTCTGCAAAGGCATACCTGTACATGATGTACAAGTCTTCAGCAGAAACGACCATGGCTGACTACGAGGTTGTTGGCGTGGTGAACATCGGTGGTACGGAATTCCCGATTACTTGGACAGCTGATAGCGACACTATTAAAATTGTTCCCGGCGACAACAAGATGGTCACCATCGATGTCGACGAGAACAATCCTGAGGAAGTCACTTACACCCTGACGGCAACGCTGTCGAATGCTGCTGGCGAGACGGTCAGTGTTTCCTTTGCGCATAAGGTGCCTGCTGCAATGATCCTCGAAGGCATGAGCTATGAGGAGATCGTTGCTGCAGCGTACACGCTGGAAGCCGGAGTTTCCATGGAGGAGACGCAGCGCCTGTACGGTACCGTCACCCAGATTAACACAGCTTGGAGCGATGAGTACAAGAACATCACCGTAACGATTCAGGTTGGCGATTTGGCAGATCAGCCGATTCAATGCTATCGCCTTTCTGGTGATGGCGCGGAAAACCTTGCAGTTGGCGATGCGATCACGGTTGAAGGCACGCTGAAGAACTACAATGGCACCATCGAGTTTGATAAGGGCTGCAAACTGGTTGGCTACGGTGAAATTGTCAGCCAGAAGAGTATTATCGATGCTGCCTATGCACTAGAAGCCGGCGTTTCCATGACGGCACCGACGGCACTCTGCGGCGAAGTCACTTCCATCGACACGGCATGGAGCGATGAGTATCAGAATATTACTGTCACCATCGTTTGCGACGGCCTGACGGATCAGCCGATTCAGTGCTATCGCCTGTCTGGTGAAGGTGCGCAGACGCTTGAGGTGGGCAGCAACATCGGTGTTTACGGTACCATCAAGAACTACAAGGGCACCATTGAATTCGACAAGGGCTGTGTAATCGTGCCGGCAGATGATGTTGCAAGCGTTCGTCTGGCAATCAATGCTTACACGCTGGAGGCTGGTCTGGCGATGAATGATGCGTCCACCATGACTGGTGTCATCAGCAGCATCGACACGGCATGGAGCGATGAATATCAGAACATCACGGTTACCATCGTGCCTGGCGGTCTGACGGACTATGCGGTGCAGTGTTACCGTCTGTCTGGCGACGGTGCGCAGACGCTTTCTGTCGGCGACACTATTACTGTCAGCGGCACCATCAAGAATTACAAGGGAACGATTGAATTCGATAAGGGCTGCACGCTTGATGCGGTCGTTAAGGCGGAATAATCTCCCTTATTGATGCGGAAACCTGTCAGGAGCGCTTGCTCTTGGCAGGTTTTCTGCTTGTAGGAAAAAGCAAAACGTGGTATAATTCGCTATGGTTATGCTCGATTGTTTTTGAGGAGGGTGTGTTGATGAAAAAGTGTTTAGCAGTAATGCTGCTTTGCGCACTGGTGTTCGGTGTACTGACTGTTTATGCAGAGGATGCAGTCATTGCGCACGTTGAAACTATTTCTATAGGAGAAAATGAAATGGATTATACGGTATTCGGCAACGGCGCCAAGACGTTTGTGATTTTGCCTGGTTTGGCGATCCACAGTGTGATGGGTTCAGCTGATGCCATTGCAGCAGCATATCAGGAATTTACGTCAGAATACACCGTATACGTGTTCGACCGTCCTAAGGAACTTAGCGTAGGCATGACAAACAAGGACATTGCGGAAAAAACGGTTACGGCGATGAAGACGCTCGGTATCGAAAGCGCGGATATCTTCGGCGCATCGCAGGGAGGCATGATTGCAATGGAGATTGCCATCAATCATCCGGAACTGGTTAATAAGCTGATTCTGGGCTCAACGCTTGCCAAGCAGAATGACACCTTTACGCAAGTTATCGGCGAATGGATTGCGCTGGCAGAGACGAAGGATGAAATGGCGCTGCTGGAGAGTTTTGCAGACAATGTCTATTCTGAGGCGACACTTGCAGAATACCATGATGTTCTTATTTCCTCCAATCTTGGTATCACTGACGAGGAATATGAGCGTTTCATCATTCAGGCAAATGCCTGTGCGAGCTTCGATTGCTATGATGAGCTGTCAGCAATCAAGTGCCCTGTGCTGGTGCTTGGGGCGGAAGGCGACCATGTCACAACGGCAGATGGTTCGAAGCAGATTGCAGATGCACTTCAGTGCGAATACTATCTGTATGGTGAGGAATATGGTCATGGTGTTTACGATGAGGCACCTGACTACCGAGAGCGTTGCCTGAAGTTCCTTGTAGACTGATGAAAAGCTACTCTATCCTGATGACGCAGCGGTCAGATGATCGACTGCGTTTTTTGTGAAGAATTTGTGATGTTCTAATGTTGCCATTTATAAATTGTTTACAAAATAATATTTGAGAAACTATTGACAATGTTCCTAAAGTGTGATAAATTAATAACAAGCAAAATCAAGGACGCGTCAGGAAGTGACGCGCGATGCATGACAAGGAGGTCAATTATGAAGGGTTTCGCAATGCTATCAATCGGTTCGACTGGCTGGATTGAGAAGGATATCCCGAAGTGCGGGCCGATGGACGCAATCTGCAAGCCGCTTGCGCTCGCTCCCTGCACGTCGGATATCCATACGGTTTGGGCTGGTGCACTCGGCGACCGCAAGAACATGATTCTTGGTCACGAGGCAGTCGGCGAGGTTGTTGAAGTTGGCAGTGAGGTTCGTGATTTCAAGGTCGGCGACAAGGTGCTTGTGTCTGCCATCACGCCCGACTGGAATTCTCTTGAGGCGCAGGGCGGTTATCCGATGCATTCCGGCGGCATGCTGGCTGGATGGAAGTTCTCCAATTTCAAGGATGGTGTCTTTGCTGAATATTTCCACGTAAATGATGCGGACGGCAATCTGGCGCTGCTGCCTGAGGGCATGGACATTGCTGCAGCGGCGATGATTTCTGACATGGTGCCAACCGGTTTCCATGGCGTGGAACTCGCAGATGTTCAGTTTGGCGAGAATGTTGCTGTTATTGGTATCGGTCCTGTCGGGCTGATGGCGGTTGCCGCCTGTGGAATCCGCGGTGCTGCTGAAATTTACGCGGTTGGTTCTCGTAAGAACTGCTGCGACCTTGCGCGTGAATTCGGTGCGACGGATATCATCGATTATCATAAGGCGGATATCGTTGAGCAGATTATGGATAAGACGCATGGCAAGGGCGTTGACAAGGTTGTTGTTGCTGGCGGCAATAATGACACGTTCGCGCAGGCAATGAAGATTGTGAAGCCTGGCGGAATCATCGGCAATGTGAATTACCTCGGTGAGGGCGATACGGTTGGCATTCCGCGCCTTGACTGGGGCTGCGGCATGGGGCATAAGCAGCTTCGCGGCGGTCTGATGCCTGGCGGTCGTCTCCGTTCGGAGCGTCTGGCACGTCTGGTGATGGCGAATCGCATCCATCCGGAAAAGCTGATTACACATCGTTTCAGCGGGCTTGAGAGTGTTGAACCTGCGCTGATGCTGATGAAGGACAAGCCACGCGACTTGATTAAGCCGCTCGTGGTGATCTGAGAAGCATAATAAAAAGCAGGGCGCATCTGATTTTCGATGCGCCCTGTTTTCTGCTGCTGTTTTATTTCATGTACCAGTCGTACTGATAGCCGTAATCGCCTTCGCACATCTGCTTTGTGAGCGTGAAGTGCACGACCGCATTCTCACGCAGGAGGAAATCAAGTGTCACATTGCCCTGATTTGATTCAGTGGTGCTCACTTTGGCTTCCGGATGATCCATTTTGCGCAGCGTGCTCAGCTGTTCATGGGTTAGACTGCGAGGCTCACCCATGTCATGCCATGCCTTGAGTGGGTTACAGGTTACTTCGTCAACTGTTTCTGTAACAAGAACATGTTTGCCGTCAGCAGGCAACATGATGGTTACGGGAAGTTGCCTACGCGTTTCGCGGCACAGATTCCAGAGGATTCCCTCGTAGCTGTCATCTGCCTTCCGGACAATGACTGCGTGTTCATCGCGGTAAACAGGTGTGCCGTTCAGATTGGAGAAGAATGCGAATGACCACAGTGTCGGCTTGGCAATCAGACCGTTCGCAATCAAACCGAAGCCACCATGGAACGGCATCGGCGGAACACCCTGCTCCTCAAATACATCGCCGAACGTCCAGTAGGAATACGATGCTGCAACATCCCCCATCCGTGCCAATACGCCAGCCATATACGCCGCATTCAGATTCGTATCGTGAATTGGGCAGAATGGGTTATAGGATGTGTTGAATTCTGTAATGTGCATTTCAACGCCGCTGTATTCCGGAAAACTATCGATGATATCGCGTGTCTGCTGCATTTCCTTAATCAGAGAATCCACCGAACGCATTGTATGATACAGATACCGCCCTTGATGCTCTGGTGTTTCGCCCATGTAGGCGTGACGTGTCACGAAGTCAACAGGCAGATGCTCGTCCAAGCAGAACTGCAGGAAGTTGCGTACCCAATCCAGCGAAGTTGCACCGCCGCAGATGGCAGGTCCGCCGACACGCATTTCTGGCAGTACTGACTTCACAGCGCGTGCAGTGATGGCGTATAGGTGATGGTACTTTTCTTCGTCTGCGTTCTCCCAGAAGCAGTCAAGGTTTGGCTCGTTCCAAATTTCGCATGGCCACGAGGAAACTTCCTCTCTGCCGTAGCGCTCGGCCAGATGCAGAAGGGTCGCCTTCACCAGATTAGCCCATTTTTCATCGTCCTGTGGCGGTGTTACATTTCCCTTCCAGTAGAAAACTGTCTGTGTGCCGCTTGCTATCTTCTGTGGCATGAAGCCAAGTTCCAAAAACGGCTTCAGTCCAAGGGAACGATAATCATCCATGACACGGTCGAGGTAAGTGAAGTTATACGATTCATGCCAGTTGCCGTCTTGATCCTGATACGGTTGATAAATCGCCATATCATCGCTGAAAAGTCCGTGCCCGCGGATGTGCTTGAAGTTGCATTCCGCCTGTGCCATGGCAAGTTGATCGTGATATTCCTTCTGAAGTGCCAACCCCATGCGCCCTGTGCCAATGCAAAAGGACGTGTGATTGCTGAATGAAGCGGTGCAGTCAGCGGATAAATGAATTTCATGCGTATTCATATAATAAGGTTATTCCTTTCTTGCTTCGGCTTATAAGCCTGATTTTGTCCAGTCAAATACGAAAACCTGATCGTGCGGCAGATACGCCTGACATGTGTCGATCTTCTCATACGGCGGAATGTTCACTGGCTCTGCAGCGCGAAGATTGCCATCCGTCAGCGAATTGAAGAAATCATCGAACATCCAGCGATCGTAGAGCATATCCCGATGCGGACACAGCACCTTCTCAAATGGCAGTAGCTGTATTTCACGCATGTTGTTCCGATATTCGCGAAGCCCAAGTGCCTGCGGAAAGAACAACCACGTGGTTGGATTCCAGTCATCGCCGGAAAGCAACAGCTTTCGCTCAGGCACGTATACCACAGCAGAACCGGGTGTATGACCGGGTACAGCAATGATTTCTGCTGTCATGCCGCCCAAGTCAATGGTACCAGGTGCCATCGGCTTTGGCGGCTGAATATTTCCGGATAGGAATGCTGTTTCATCCACTGTAATATTTTGCCCGATTGCCTGTGCCACAATGCGCTTACGTGTTGCCGTGTCGGTGAAGACAGACCAATCCGGCAAATCTTCCGGCAGCATGTGTGTTTCTGGAAACCAGCGCGCACCCAGAACATGGTCATAGTGGTTGTGCGTCAGAAAGACTGTCAGCGGCTTGTCGGTCATGTGCTGCATAAACGCTGCTACATCTTCGATGCCATAACCCGTATCGACAAGCAGTGCGGCATTCTCCCCTTCCAGAAGCGTCATGCACACGCCAAGGCAATCCGCAATATGCCACACGCCCGGCATCACTGCGTGAACAGTAAAAGACAAATTAGTCTCATCCTTTCTTGCGAAGAGATTTAGTTCCTTTATTCGACAGGCAGTTGTGTTTTTCCTGTTTGACATTTAACTTTTTGGTGCACTTAGCGGATTTGTGTTGAGCTTTCTTCTGCCGCGTGCTATACTTTTTTTACTACTCATTGAGGAGGGCTTCTGTGATGAAGAACGTATGGCGTTCGTGGCTTCCCTTTTTGACGGACGATGCTCCTGACGGCTTCGTGCGACCGGTGGAGACGGCTCAATATGAGCTGGAACATGCTCTGCCAAGGATTGCACCCGATTGGTATGTAACGCTGAAGCAGGATGAATCGCTGCGTGACGGCTATACATTCTCTTGCAAAGGTACTAATGTCGTTTTGACAGGCGGCGAAACCGGCATACTGTACGGCGTGTATCACCTGCTGATGAAGCTTGCTATCGGTTCAGATATTCCGGAAAGCTACGCTGCATTGCCGCAATATGCGTTGCGCATGATCAATTGCTGGGACAATATGGACGGCAGTGTAGAACGCGGCTATTCTGGCAGAAGCCTGTTTTTTGATGGAGGAAGGCTGTCTTATGATGCGTCACGTCTTCGCCAACTTGCACGGATGATGGCATCAGTCGGGTTGAACGTGCTGTGCATCAACAATGTCAATGTCCGCAAGCCCGCACAGGAACTGATCGAGTCGTTTTTGCCTGATTTGGCGGCACTTGCGGCAATTTTCCGCCCTTTTGGCGTTCGCTTGATGGTGTCTGTCGATTATTCGCAGCCTATGCTGCATGGGATTCCAACGGCTGATCCGCTGGATGAGCGCGTGAAAGCATGGTGGCAACATCAGGCAGCAATTGTGTACAGCATCATTCCGGATCTTGCTGGCTTCCTTGTCAAGGCGGACAGCGAGCATCGTCCCGGACCTTTCAGCTACGGCAGGAATCATGCGGATGGTGCGAACATGCTTGCTCGGGCGATTAAGCCTTTCGGAGGCGTACTTGTCTGGCGTTGCTTCGTTTATAATTGCCAGCAGGATTGGCGAGATACTTCGATAGATCGCCCGAAAGCAGCTTATGACAACTATGTGCATCTCGATGGTCAATTTGAGGATAATGTCATTCTGCAGGTAAAGAACGGTCCGTTCGATTTTCAGGTGCGTGAGCCGATTTCGCCGACGCTTCTGGCCATGCCGCACACGAATCTTGCTTTGGAATGGCAGCTGGCACAGGAATACACGGGTCAGCAAATTGACTTATACGCGATGCCAGTTATGTGGCAGGAGACCATGGCTGATTTGCCATTGGAGAGTATCATGGCGATGGCGGCTGTTTCGAACCTCGGCAATGATACAATTATGACAGGTCATCCGTTTGCCGCATTGAATCTATTTGCGTATGGCGCCCTCGCATGGAATCCTCTTTGCTGCCGTCCGGATGACATCATCCGGATGTGGATTCGCCTCACCTACCCAATTTCGTCTAAAAATGAATGTACGCTTGCTGACGTTCTGCTCGGCAGCCGTCATGCGTATGAACAGTATACGTCACCGCTTGGTATCGGCTGGATGGTTGTGCCGAATGTCCACTACGGTCCAAGTCCGGACGGATATGAATATCAGTCATGGGGGACGTATCATAAGGCAAGTCGTGATGCAGTTGGTATTGACCGTACATCCGACGGGACAGGTTATGCATTGCAATATCCGCCACAACTGTGCGACCGATATTCATCGCTGGAAACATGCCCGGATGAGTTACTGCTATTTTTTCATCGTTTACCGTACACTTACCGGATGCGTGACGGGCGGACGCTGATTCAGCGCATCTATGATGATCACTTCGAGGGATACGAATGGGTGGAACGCGCAAGCGAAGCGCTACAGTCACTGATATTGCCGGAAGAGGATCGCGCAATTGTGCTGGAGCGTATCAAGCTTCAAAAGCAGAATGCTCGCGAGTGGCGTGATGTCATTAATACGTACTTCCATCGTTTGTCTGGCATTGACGATATCCATGGCAGAACGATTTACCCATAACAAGGCTCCCGCTCTGAATTGCTTCAGAGCGGGAGCTTTGTTATGGTATTTATTCCTGTGGCGGAACCGGCGTTAACGCTTCTTCAGGAAGCGGCAGATCATCAGTAGTTTCCGAATCGGTGGACGTGGGAACATCTTCATCATTAATTAAATCAGCTGGCGTGGCGGCAGAGATGGGTTGTGAACCGAAGTTTTCCGTCAAGCTGTTCATCGCTGTTGACAGGATGCTGAAAAGCTGTGTGCTGTCCATGCTCGTAACATTCTGTGCACCATCGGTCGGTAGATCAAGCGCGTTCCAACGACCGGTTGTCCTCAGCGCCATGCGGAGCGTCAGATCGGCCTCTGCCATATGCAGACCGGCAGTGATGTTCAGGCGGACAGGAGCAGCTTCTTTCTTTTCGCGGTTGTACTGGAGTGTCAGTTCAGCCGTAATCGGCTCAAATGTTTCATATTGCTCTTCTTCGCCTTCTGGAATGTCAGGCGTGAGTACCAACTGCCATTCGGAATTATCATAGCGCTTGCTGGAGTCTGACGTTTCAGAATGGGTGTACGAGAAGGCAAATACGGCACGTAGCGGTTTGATATCCTGCACATCTGCGGCGGGTATGCGCGAAACATAACCGGAATAGGGTTGTTCGGCGTCTTCACTCTGCTGAATACTCAACGTGAGCGTCTGTTTCTCGTTCATGAGCATCAGCGTCGTTGTCTGCTCTTCCTGTTTGAAAGTCAGGTTCGTGTAGCCCCACGGATTTTGCGGAAGCGGCAGCGCAACAGTTACAGACAGCGTGTCACCGCGCGTAGACAGTGTTCTTGACAGACGAAGCTCACCTGTCAGCGGCAGCGCATCGATGCATGCGTCATAGAAGTAGATCATCGATGTGTTCAGGTATGTCTCCTGCTGAGCTTCCGTCATCAGCGGTCGAATGAGCGCCAGTAATTCCTGATCATAGAGGAATGTATGCCACAACTGCTTTGCCAGCGTCTTGACATCGTCAGCAGGAATGACGTAGGTGATCTGAATGAGCATCTCATCGTTTTCTGTCAAGGTTGTCGGATCCGATGCGTAATCGGCAAGCCAAAGCTCAATGCTGTTCAGATAGGCATCGAGTAGTGGAGCCCAGGTGTTTTCCAGAACCAGACTCGGCTGATTTGCAATGCCGAGGAGGACGGAATAGAACGACGGATTGCCGCCAGCCGAGGTGCCGAGAATCGATTGGAATGCGCTATCGTTGAGTGATGCTGTCAAGATGGTATCCGGTACAAGAGCAGAACGGAGATATAGCGAATCGCCCACGCGGTAAAGTTGCGTCAGTCCTTGCTGATTGCCATCGTCATCCTCAGCATAAATCTGATACTGGAAATCATCACTTTCCTCCAGATTCAGCAGACGCAGATGAAGCGTTGAGGCGGTGACAGGCAGGAAAAGATCAAGCCATGAAGCCGTGCCGGAGGCAGTGAGCGCCATAGAGCCGCGAATCGGATAATCCTGCACAGAAAATTGCTGATACATCACCTCAGGCAGTGTATAGTCATCCTCTGTGGCAGCGAAGGCACTGCCCAGCATGAGTAATGTCATTACCAGCGTCAGGACGGCAGACATGATTCGTTTTGACATGGGTTATTCCTCCTCATATTGATGGATGATCAGCCAATGCTTATTCTACGATAACCTCTTTGCCAGCCTCCTGCTGAATTTCCAGCACGTCCTCTTCTGCCATTTCATAGAAGAAGAATGCGGCATCTTCGGCGCTGAGCACCTGAATCAGCGGACGGACAATTGCCGTTGCGACTGCGCCGGACACCTGCGCCTGAAGCGATTGCAACGCATCTTCGCTGAGTGCACTCAGATCTGTTGCTGTGGCGTTTGTTTCCCATGGAAAGTGATCGGCGGCACCGATGGTCATAGCGATGGTGCAGTCCTCGGTTATGCCTACCTCACCTTTCCGTTGGTAGCGCAGTGTTCCGGAGCCTGCAAGTGTTTCGGAAGCCGTACTGAAGGCAATCTCCGGTGTGAATGTTTCTGTGATAGTGGCGTCACTACCGGCAGCTTTTGTTTTGATCACAACGCTGCCGCTGATGGCTTCGCTTTCACCGCTGATTTTATTTGTCAGGTCGAAGGTTGCATCGGTCTGGCTTGTCTGTTTGTTAACAGTCACCTTATAGGAATATTCGCCCTCGGCGGTGATCTTCTTATTCGAAAAGGTCATGATGCGCGTGAAGCTTAGCGTATTTTTGTTTGACCCGCTCTTTGCAGGCGATGTCAGCGTGATTTCGTCGCGCGTCTCATCCGATTCGCGCTTTGTGCGCCAGACAAATTTTACCGTGCGTAGATCGCCTTCCAAGCCGCATACGCCGTTGTACTCCAACCGCAACGG
>CAVANO010000034.1:0-108757 GCA_963590165.1 Anaerovoracaceae bacterium | reverse complement strand
GTCCTGTGCACGATAAATGCGGATGGTCTGCTTGCCGGAGAAGGTCAAAGAAGCAAGCAAGTCATGCAAATCGCCTTCGGGGCACAGCGACAGCAAGATTTCCTTGAAGTTATCTGTCTTGGACTTTGGAATGGTATAATCCGTGCAGGAACGTGCAACACCCATGTTTTTGACAGTGGTTTTCGTACTCTTGCGCTTTCCGTAGTCTGCAAGCGGCTCCAAAAGCGAAGTGCTAAGCGTCCAGCCATCCTCCAGCCACTGCTCATACGTGCCATCAATAGCGGCAGTGTCGGTAGATACGTCTGAACCAAGCAGCAACGAAAGAACGTCACTCTCTGAGGCAGTATAGGTTGTACCTGGCATGCAGGAAATTTGCACTTCGTTGCCTTTCTGCGAAAGTGTCAATAGATCTTCACTGCCCATTGTGATGGCAACACTGCTTTGATTGTCTCCTGCGTAAATGCACAGTGCTAGCTGCGTGAGCACCTGATTCAGCATGGCTGTTCTCGTCTCGTCAAACGGTGAATGCTCGGTAAGCTGAATCGAAAGCGTCACAGCAAGTGGCGTTTCCGCTAACTCCACATCGGACGCATAGCGAAGCAACTGAGAATCAGCCGATGCTGCGGAAAACAGCGTCAGGAGCACCAGCAACAGCGAAAGCAGCTTACGCATGAAGAGTCACAATCCTTTCAAGCAAGAGTCTCTGATTCCATATTTGCTTTGGCAAATGTACGAAGCATGTCCTTGACTTCGTCTGGACTTTCCAGCTGATTAATTTGTCCGCGAAGCTGCGCTGCACCGTGCATGCCGCTCACATACCAGCCGACATGTTTGCGCATTTCGTTGACGGCAACACGTTCCGGTTTCCAATTCAGCAGCATATCATAATGGCGAAGCGCCATATCGATGCGTTCCTGAATGCTGGGCATAACAACCGTTTCACCACGCAGCGTCTGCTTGATTTCACGGAATAACCACGGATTGCCGAGCGCTCCACGCCCGATCATCACGCCATCAACGCCTGTCTCGACGATTCGGCGGGCAGCATCGTCTGCGGTAAAGATATCGCCGTTTCCAATGACAGGAACGTGAACGATATTTTTGACTTCAGCAACGTAGCGCCAGTCTGCCTGACCGCTGTACTGCTGCTGACGTGTCCGACCATGAATGGTAATCTCACAGGCACCGCAGTCCTCAGCCATTTTTGCCATATCGATGACATTAATGTGCTCATTGTCCCAGCCCAGTCGCATTTTGACGGAAACAGGCAGTTTACTCGCCTTGCAGACAGCGCGGAGTATTTTTTCGGCATTTTCCGGTGTACGCATGAGTCCGCTTCCCTCACCTGAGGCTGCTACTTTATGTGCCGGACAGCCCATATTGATATCAATACCGTCGAATCTGCCCATTGAGGACAGTTCCTCGGCGGTGCGCGCCATCAAATCCGCTTCTTTGCCGAAAATCTGCACGAGCAGCTTGCCCTCGTGTTCATCCCTCTGCAACAGCGATACGGTTGCAGGATGATTCCGCGGTGCATACAAATAACCCATTGCGCTGATCATCTCAGTCGTTGCCGTATCGCAACCTTGTTCAAAGCAAAGCACGCGGAACGGCCAGTCCGTGATTCCTGCCATGGGTGCAAGCCGGATGCTTGTCATGCATGATCCCCCTGTGGGAACAATGCAATCCGTTTATGTGCTTCAGCATACGGCACAAGCACGCATTCGCGTGTCTCTCCCGTCAGCGGCGGCAGAACAGGCAGACTGTGGGGTGCATCATCATCTTGCTTCCAAGCAATCGGTGCGAGTGGTGCCTTGATGACATCGCCGTCTGCAATGCCGTTGCCGCACATTGCATAACGCCAATCACCAACGACCGGCAAAGCCATGACCTGCGCACCATACAGCAGATATGTCCCCTGATGATAGGATGTGCAGCGCGTGAGTTTCTTTCCCAATTTAACAGTGATTTCATCGCCATCATGCCAGACGCGGGTGAGGACAGCATAGCTGTCCACCAGTTTGTCCGTGTTGACATGCTCACCATTCAGCAGAAGATTCGATGAAGCTGCCCATGATGGAATACGGATGCGGAGAACGGCGTTTTGCTCGCTCTTCATGCGCAGCGTAATTTTGTAGCTGTCGGCGTTTTCCTCGATGGAAAGCACGATCTTGTTGCTGCACACGGCGTATTTCCCGCTCATCAGGAGATTGACTGCACAACCGTCTTCCCATGCCGTTACGGCGGACTGCATCGCCAGCGCATAGCCGCGGCAGAAACGCGGCAGAAGTTTGTCGTTGCATGTCTTGTCAGCAAACGAGTTTACGCGCTGAACAGAAAGCAACTGATTTTCCTGCACGCAGGCAGGCATTGCGTTTGCCAGCATGCGATCAAGAGCTTCCCATGCCCAGTTCGCATGAATGCCCATGCAGGTGCTGACAAATGCCTCTGCCCATGCACCGAGTGCCTCGCTTGAGATGGGCAGACTTGGATTCGTACCTGCCAGTAACGGGGCAGCTGTGACACCGCCGCAAATTGCGCCGTGATGACGGCTCAGACGTTCCCAACCTGACTTAGCGGCATTCATTTCCTTGGCAGAGCCGCTCAGCCAGCCACGCAGCATCGATGCACGCGCACCATCTGCCAGGCCTATGCCGTGATTTGTCAAGGCAAGACGTGTATAGTATCCCTCTAGGTCACCGTTTTCTTTCTTTAGCCCTTCAGCAAGTTCATCCTCTGTGGTCAGATGGCTGACAGGCGTCTGAAAAGAAGCGGTTGTCAGAACGCTGCTCCAATTCATGGTACTTTCTGAGAGGACAGCGCAAAGCTTCAGTAGTGAGGAGATACCAGTGACGCGGTACACGTTTTCGAGCAGTTCCAGTAAATCTGCAGGATCAGCGCAAACTGTATCATCAGCTATGATTTCCTCCCAGCGTTTGGATGCCCAATTCATCCAGCGAAGAAGGCACGAAAGTATTTCTTTCTGCGTTTCGTATTCATAAAGCGCCCACACGGCACGAAGTAGTGAAAGCGTTTCCCTGACTGTTAACGGAAATGAGCCATCCTCGAGCTGTGTTGCCATCATCGTACGGATTGCCTTTGCAGATGCCGACTGTGCCGCATCCTTTTCGAGTAGCGCCGAAAGACGGAATACTCCCTCAAGCATCGGCAATTCGTGGCAGTCAGCTACTTGTGCATACAGCGCTTTCAACGTCTTATCGTTCATCCGCACATGACCGGCACTCAGCGGCTGGCATGTCAGTGCAGAAAGTGGATTCTTCTTCAAAACTGGCTTGAGCGGCACAACTTGTTCCTCCAAATCAATTGATCCTCATCATTTACCGTTTCTTATTATATCGCATTCTCCGGCAAACTGCAATCTCAAAATGTAAAAAGCTCGCAATGCGTCTGCACTTCTTGACATTCGCATTCGGCTCTTGTAAAATATGGATGAAAACAGCAAGGGAGCGAGCGCCCGATGAGCACTTTGAACACACAGTTTCTGCCTGTTACCTTATCCGAATGCCGCGAACGGGGCTGGGATGTTCCTGACTTCGTATATGTATGCGGCGATGCCTATGTCGACCATCCGTCATTCGGTCATGCGATTATTAGCCGGACACTGGAAAAAGCCGGTTACCGCATTGCAATGCTCTGCCTGCCGCCATGGCAGGATGAATCTGCATTTAAGCGTTTCGGCAGACCAAGATTGGGTTTCCTTGTGTCTGCCGGTGTAATTGACAGTATGGTGAACCACTATACTGTTGCAAAGAAACGACGCCATGACGATGCCTACGCACCCGGCGGTAAGGGCTTTATGCGCCCGGACCGCGCGACAATTGTCTATTGCAACCGCATTCGGCAGGCGTATCGTGATATTCCGATTTTGATTGGCGGCGTTGAGGCCAGTCTGCGTAGATTTTCCCACTATGATTATTGGGATGATAAGGTGCGCCACAGCATCCTGGTTGATTCTAGCGCGACGTTGCTGATGTACGGCATGGGCGAAACGAGTATCATCGAGTGCGCAAATTGGGTGGCAGACGGCATGAATCCGGCAGAACTGCCGAAAATGCGCGGCATCTGCTACATGAGCAAGACAGCGGATTCTTCCTGTATTCAGCTGCCAAGCCACCAGGAAGTCAGTACGGACAAGCAGAAGTATGCCGAGGCATTCCTCGTTCAATATGATGAGCAGGATCCGATTCGCGGCAAGCGGCTCTGCCAGCAGCAGGATACCGACCGTTATCTCATTCAGAATAAGCCGTGCCTTCCGCTGAGCCGAGAGGCGCTTGATGAAGTTTACGATCTGCCATATACGCGCACCTATCACCCAATGTATAAGGCAGAAGGCGGCATTCCGGCGCTACAGGAGGTTGAATTTTCGATTGCTTCGACCCGCGGCTGCTTCGGTTCGTGCAGCTTCTGTGCCATCACATTCCATCAGGGGCGGATTATTCAGAGCAGAAGTCCACAGAGCATTCTGAAGGAAGGTCGATTGCTGACAACGCTTCCTAATTTTAAGGGATATATTCACGATGTCGGCGGCCCAACGGCAAATTTCCGAAAGCCGGCATGCCAGAATCAGCTGAAGGTTGGCGCGTGCAAACACCGTCAGTGTCTGTTTCCGGAACCATGCAAAAATTTGCAGGTTGATCATGAAGAATTTCTATCAATTCTCCGGCAGCTCCGCGAACTTCCGCGTGTCAAGAAGGTGTTCGTTCGCAGCGGTCTACGATATGACTACATCATGGCGGACAAAAATGCAACACGATTTCTACGCGAATTTTGCAGTCATCATGTATCCGGTCAGCTCAAGGTTGCGCCGGAGCATGTTTGCCCATATGTACTCGACCTGATGGGAAAGCCACGCCGTGAACTTTACGATGCGTTTGTTGCGCGTTATCAGCAGGTCAACGAACAGCTCGGGCTTAAGCAGTACCTGATTCCCTATCTGATGAGCAGCCATCCGGGCAGCGACCTGAACGCTGCGATTGAGCTGGCGTGCTATCTGCGAGACACGGGCTTTTATCCGGAGCAAGTGCAGGATTTCTACCCGACACCTGGTACGCTTTCGACCTGCATGTTCTATACAGGACTTGATCCGCGTACGATGAAGCCGGTATTTGTAGCGCGTTCTGCGGATGACAAGGCGATGCAGCGTGCACTCATGCAGTACAAGAATCCGAAAAATCAGCTGCTTGTGAGGAAAGCACTCCGTCTGGCCGGACGCGAAGATCTGATTGGCTTTGGGCGCGAATGCCTTGTGCCGCCGGAGGAAAGTGAGCGGCGGAATCGCCTACCTAAAGCAGAGGGCAATTCCATTCATGCACGCAAGCCCATTTTACATCCTGATAAGTGCAGACAGAAGGAAAATTCTCGTCCGCCGCGCCGTTCCAATCATCGATAAACAACAACCCCACGGCGCATTTAGGTTGCCGTGGGGTGTTTTATGGAATTATTCTTCGACTGCCTTGCGAAGAGGAGTCAGGTCAATGCCTTCCGTCTCCTCCAGCACAGACAGCAACGCCGTCAGCATTTCATGGACGCCGCCTGGCACATCGCTTTCCACATTCAGCGGCAGAACAGGATCATGCACGGACAGGCGAAGCAGGAACCAACCGTTGTCGATGCCGCCGTCCAGGTCGAAGGAGATGCGTACACCTTCGCGGTTATCGGGCGCAATGTGCCAGCTCTCTGCTGCGTTCGCATAATCCAGCACATGCTGAATGGCGATTTTTCCAGCCTCATGGAAGTCTTCAGCCGTGATGTTCAGGCGGATTTCGCGGCTTTCAACAGGCTCCTTCAAATCAGCAATCAAGCTGCCGAGCGTCTTGCCTTCCTGCTTGAGCTTCATCGCGCGGACAATCAGCACCGTTACAAGGTACATGCCGTCATCAAGAAAGTGATTTTCACGCAGCGCTGCATGGCCGCTTGTCTCAATTGCCAACGGGCAGGAAATACCTTCCTGATTCAGCCGGATTGCCTCGTCAATGACATTGCGGTAGCCGCGTTTGTAGCGGTAATGCTCACCGCCCCAGTCGTTAATAAACTTCTTCAGTCCGGAAGAAGTCACGGAGTCTGTCACAATGGTTTCACCAGGTGTGTCATCCAGCAGAATGGCGGAAATCAGCGCAATCAGGCGATTGCGATTGATTTCCCGGCCGTCTGCATCAACGACGGCAGCACGGTCGCAGTCGGTATCGAAAATGACGCCCAAATCAGCGCCGACACGCTTCACGGCAGCAGAAATGGATGCCATGGCATCGGCATTTTCTGGATTCGGAATATGATTCGGGAAATAACCGTCTGGTTCTAGGAATTGACTGCCTTCAATCCACGCACCGAGTTCCTCCATCAGTCGCGCATAGAAGCCGCCCGCACCGTTACCGGCATCGACGACTACATGAAGACCCAGCAGCGGTTTCTGGATATCCGTGCCAAGTCCGCGGCGGATTCGTTCTGCCAACTGATCCTGATATGTCGGCAGGAACGGTTTCTCGACAATTGCACCTGCCAGCGGCTGATCTTCAGGCGATAATGTGCTGGCTGTGCGAAGCAGTTCCTCCACCACTGAGCCCTCCAGTCCGCCGCTCTCCATGAAAAACTTCAGACCGTTTTTGTCATACGGATGATGGCTTGCCGTAATCATAATCGAGCCATCCGGCTGGAAACCGGGCGTGATAATGCACATGTACATAGCAGGTGTTGTGCACATGCCGAAATCAAGCACAGCGGCGCCTGCCTTGCTGATTCCCTCAGCTGCCGCACGCAACAGGACAGGACCAGTAATGCGGCTGTCGCGGCCAACGGCGATGGTCACTTGCGTTACAGGCTTGCCGAGCTTTTCGGCCACATATCGTGCGAATGCCATGCCCAGACACATTGCTACATGATCTGTCAGTGGAGCGTTGTCGCCGACTGCTACGCCGCGTACGTCCGAGCCGCTTTTCAATTTCATCCAATCCATGGTAATACCTCCTCTACCCACGTCTTTTCTTGTCAAGTGTTTTTTCCATTTCATCCTGCGGTACAGTTTCGTAGGCACCACGCAGGAGATGATACAGCGGTGCCATGCTCAGCAAATCATCCTGCACGTGCTCCGCAAGTTTTGGCGAGTGAATGTCAACGCCTGCAGTGCTTTCTGGACAGATGTACACATCCCGAAGTGCGTACCAGCCCTTCAGGTCATCCGGAACACTGGCAGGAATGTCAAGACGCTTGAACGAATTGCCGCCGACCTGCATATGATGTTCCGTCAAATGCGCCTGATGGATGATTTTTCGGACTTCATCCGGCTTGGCGGCTATCCTGCGGCGCAGCATGTCCATCATCAAGCGATTTTCACCCCATGTGCCGAGCCCCCAATTAACGCTGCTCGGTGCAAGTTCAAACCAGAACATGACACTGCCTTCGCGGGGTTCTCCGGCATGGCGGAACAGTGCCCACAGATGATCCCGAAATGGGCTCTTATCCTTTGTGAAGCGGACATCTCTCCGCAACCGAGCCATGCACCGATAAGGACGCAACTCCATCTGTGGGTCAACGCTGAGCATTGCCGGCGCAAGCGATTGAATAAAGCTCTCGAAAGGTTCCTTGACATCGCGTTCATAGCGTTCACGATTTGCCTCAAAATACGCAATGCTGTTATGGAAGCGAATATCGAGAAAAAACTGAATCGTCGCTTCCGGAAAACCAGTAAACATCATGCTGCCTCCTGTGATTACTTCCCTATTATACCTGTTGAGCAGCTTTTTTTCAACCGGTTAGCAATGACAAACTGCAAAAAAAAACAGGAGAAACGGCACTTCATTCACAGCGCTGGGTACAGCGGGCAAATTCTGCTGCCAATGCAGCATTCGTTTTGCGGATAGCGCCTGCATCCGGTTTGATTTCTTGCCGATCATAAGTGCGGATGCCGTTGACTTCTTCCTCGACATCAGTGAGTTGCGTATATACCAGCGCGGACAACCCTTTTTCAATCTGTGGCAGAATTGTGCCCATCTGCAGATCACAATAACGTGCGGTTAATGTTTCCCGGCTGTCTGCTGTGCCATAGCCGTACGTCTTTTCATGTGTTAAATGACCGGGCATCGGCCATGCAATTCCGCCATATTCCGTCAGCGCAACGACACGTTGCTTCTTTCGGATATGCAACTTGTAGAAATAGTTGTGGATTGAGTACACATCGCCGCCGCCCTGATCGAACCAGCCGCTTGCTTGATCAACCAGGCGAGTATTGTCCATTTCACGCAGTTCCTTTGTGATACTCGATGCGTTGAACTGTCCCCATCCTTCATTAAACGGTACCCACATTGCGATGGAAGGATGATTCTTCAATGCCATGATTGTGTCTGCCATCTCTCTGCGGAATAATGTCCGACTTTCCGAATTCGGGCGTGACAACAGATATCGGAACAGTCCGTAATCAGGAAAGTGTCGTAGCACCGGCAACAGTAGATTTGTCAGATAGGTTACGTACCACGACTGCATCTTTGTGCCGCCGCTGACGCAATCCTGCCAGACAATCAGTCCAAGCCTGTCGCAGTGATAGTACCATCGCTCCGGCTCAATTTTCGCATGCTTGCGGAGCATGTTGAATCCCAGTGATTTTACCAGTTTCAATTCTTCTACAACGGCTTCATCTGATGGCGGTGTATACAGACCGTCCTGCCAGTACCCCTGATCTAACAGACCGTTCACAAAAATCGGCTGATGATTCAGGCAGAAACGCATGATACCGCGGGTATCTTTTTCGCATGACCATTCGCGCATAGCAAAGTAGCTCTGTACCGTATCTGCCCCCAGATGAATGGTAACATCGTAAAGGTTTGGGTGATCCGGAGACCACAGATGCATGTGCTCCTTTGGCAAAGCAATGTGCATGACGCAACGATTGCCGTGCGTTTCAGAATCTGCCGATGCAACTGCTTGATTTTCATAGAGAATTTCCGCATGTACGGCGCTGTCAGCGTTCGTCTCAAGCATAATGCTGACTGCTTTGTTTTCAACATCTGCTTCACAGGTGATGTGGTGTATATAGCAGCTTGGCACGCGTTCCAGCCAAACTGTCTGCCAGATGCCGCTCTGTGCCGGATAGAACATACCGCCGGGCTGAAGCTTTTGTTTGCCGCGTGCCTGAATGCCAGTATCAGAAGGATCCTGCACTGCCACATGCAGCATATTATCGCTGCCTTCGTGCAGATAATCTGTGATGTCAAATGTGAACGGCCAATAGCCGCCGCTGTGCCGACCGACCTCATGGCAATTTATCTCAATGCGGCAATCACAGTCAACCGCTCCGAAATGCAGCAGTACATGACCGCTGTTTGCAGCAGGTGCAGTAAACGTGCGGCAGTAATGCAGCCATTCATTCGGCTGAAGCGTCCGATGAACGCCGGATGTTTTCACTTCGGGTGAATAAGGAACGAGAATGTTGCCATCCCATTCCTCCGGCAGTGCTTCATCTCTCGTGAATGCATATTGCCAGATGCCGTTCAGGTTAACAAAACTGGTGCGCTGCATCATCGGGCGTGGATACTCCGGAAAAGGCGCCATCAAACTTTCCTCCTTTGCTGCTTATCAGGTATTATTGTAACACATTGTAAACGAAAAAGAAAGCATCGAATACTTGACATCAAAGCGCGAAAATTTTACAATGAGTATGACCTATGTCATCGATTGAAGGAGTTGAAACGGACGATGAAATACGTATTTGTAACTGGCGGTGTTGTTTCTTCTTTGGGCAAGGGTACAACCGCGGCTTCCCTCGGAAGGTTGCTGAAGGCTCGAGGCTATAAGGTTGCCATGCAGAAGTGCGACACCTATTATAACGTGAATCCGGCACTGCTGTCTCCATTACAGCATGGCGAAAACTTCATTACGGAGGACGGCGTCGCTGCTGATCTGGATCTCGGTCACTATGAGCGCTTCATTGACGAGTCACTCAAGGGCGAAGCAAGCATAACAACCGGCAAAATTCATGCAGCACTTGTCGAACATGAACTGCATGGTGATTATCACGGTGCTACGATCACGGTCGTTCCGCATGTGACGAATGAAATTAAGCACCGCATTGTAACGGCAGCTGAAAATTCCGGCGCGGATATTGCCATCATTGAAATCGGCGGCGTTGCAGGCGATATCGAGTCTTCACCGTATCTGGAGGCAATTCGGCAACTGAAATGGGAGGTCGGCGCAGGTAACACGTGCTTTATTCATGTGGCACTGATGCCGTACTTGTCCGTTGCTGGCGAAATGAAGACGAAGCCGACGCAGCACAGCGTTAAGGCGCTCCGATCTATTGGCATTCAGCCGGATGTGATTGTCTGCCGCACGGAGGTCAGTATCAGTCAGTCTGCCAAGAACAAGATTGCACTGTTCTGCAATGTTCCGGCGAACCATGTGATTCAGAATTGTGATGCTGCGACATTGTTTGAAGTGCCGCTCAATCTGGAGAAAGAAGGTTTGGCAGACATGGTGCTACAGACGCTTCATCTGGATAATCCATCTGCAGACCTCACTGAATGGCGCAATATGGTGGCACGTTACGATGCGCCGGACAAGCATGTCAAAATCGCACTTGTAGGCAAGTATGTTGCGGTGCATGACGCGTATCTGTCGGTGCACGAGGCGCTTGTGCATGCAGGCATTGCGAATCTTGCATCGGTTGCCATTGACTATATTTCTGCCGAGGAACTGACAGAAGAAAGTGCGCAGAACCGCCTGAACGGTTATGACGGTATTATTTTGCCCGGCGGCTTCGGCGATCGCGGCGCAGAAGGCATTATGACGGCCGCACACTTTGCGCGCACGAATCAAATTCCCTGCCTGATGATTGGCTATGGTATGCAGCTTGGTGTGGTGGAGGCTGTCCGCAGTCTGCTCCATCAACCGAATGCTAATTCTGCTGAGGTTGACCGGAATGCAGACCCGATTGTCGTCAGTATTCCGAACGATCGCGTCGATGACAACGACGGACGGCAGAATGCACGCATGGGCGGTTCGGATGTCCAACTGACGGATGGCAGCCTTTCTGCCTCGTGGTATAAAGCAACGCAGGTGCATGAGCGCCATGGCAACCGCTATGAAATCAATGCAGACTTCATTGCACCGCTGGAGAATGTCGGCGTGCATTTCGTTGGCTTTAGCCAGGAAGAAAATTATCCTGAAGTATTTGAGATGACGGATCATCCGTTCTATGTCGGTACGATCTATCATCCGGAGTTCCTTTCGCGTCCCAATAAGGCTCATCCGCTGTTTGCAGCATTTATCGCTGCGGCATTTAAGAGTCAGCAGCAAGGAGAACAGGTATGACCGAAGCAATTCTGGTTCCCGGCAAGGAAAAGCGCGTCTACAGCGGTCATCCATGGGTGTTCCGCAGTGATATTGCCCGTGTGAACGGCGACTTTACACCTGGTGATATTGTCAGTATTGTGTCCTCCAAAGGCAAATTTCTTGCCAAAGCATTCTACAATCCGCAAAGCCAGATTTCCCTGCGCATCATGAGTTTGCATGATGAGCCGATCGACCGTGATTTCATCTTTCGTCGTGTCCGAGAAGCTGTTGATTATCGCCGTACGTTTGCTGATTTGCATTCGTGCCGCATGATTTTTGCCGAAAGCGATCGTTTGCCGGGATTGATTGTTGATTCCTTTGGCGATGTGCTGGTCATGCAGTGTCTTGCATTGGGCATGGAACGTTGGAAACGGGATGTTGTCGATGCACTGGTGGAGGAGCTTCATCCTCAGGGCATTTATGAGCGTAGCGATGTGCCTGTCCGCCGACTTGAAGGGCTGGAGCAAACGACCGGCGTGCTGTACGGCAATGTCCCTGACCGTGTCGAAATGGTCGAGAACGGTGTGCACTTCTGGGTTGATGTTAAGGAAGGCCAAAAAACAGGCTTTTTCCTTGACCAGAAGGAAAACCGCGCTGCGATTGCACCGTTTGTGAAGGGCAAGACGGTGCTGGACTGCTTTACCCATACAGGTAGCTTTGCGCTCCATGCCGGTCACTACGGCGCAAAGGAAGTCACAGGCGTTGACATTTCTGCCTATGCATGCGAATTTGCAACGGAAAATGCAAAGCTGAATGGGCTGGAAAACATCGTGCATTTTGTGGAGGCGAATGCATTTGACCTGCTTGCAGAACAGAGTCGCGCCGGCGTCCAGTATGATGTTGTCATTCTTGATCCGCCTGCCTTCACAAAAACACGTAGCGCCATTGAAGCGGCAACGCGCGGCTATAAAGAAATCAACCTGCGTGCTATGAAAATGGTAAAACCGGGTGGATACCTTATCACCTGCTCGTGCTCGCAACACATTTCGCCAGACGCGTTCATGCAAATTGTCCGCGATGCCGCACATGATGCACATGTGCAGCTGCGTCAGGTGGAGTACAGGACGCAGGGACGCGATCATCCGATTCTGCCAGCATCGCCTGAAACGCAGTATCTGAAGTGCGGTATATTCCAGATTTTCGCATAATTGCGGAGGAACTGTATGAAGCTGATGTTTGTCCGTCATGCGGAACCGTATTATCGTTATGATTCGCTGACGCTAAAGGGACGCCGAGAGGCCGAACTGCTTGCACTTCGCCTGTCGAAGTTGGATGTGAAGGATTTCTACGTATCCCCCTTAGGACGCGCACAGGAAACAGCACGTTATACACTGGAACGGATGCAACGCACGGCGGAAACGTTGCCGTGGCTTGCGGAATACCGCGGACGTTGCGCTGACCCAGAAACCGGTGCGGAGCGTATTCCGTGGGATATCAAGCCACGCATTTATGAGGCGCATCCGCTGCTGAAAGATTTCGACCATTGGACGGAGGATTCGCTCTTTGACGGCGGTACGGTCGATGCCATCTGGCAGGAAACGAAGGAAGGCATTGATGCACTCCTGAAACGCTACGGCATGGTACGTGAGCCGTCAAGCAGAATTTACCGCTGCGAGCACAATCAGCCGGAAATTATCGTGCTGTTTTGCCACATGGGCATTTCGGTCGCATCCATCGGCTATCTGCTCGGCATTTCACCGTTTCTGTTGTGGCATGGGTTCAACATGCAGCCGTCCAGCGTTTCGACGCTTGTGACAGAGGAACGCACGAAGGGTGAAGTCGTCTTCCGCTGCATGCAGCTCGGTGATATTTCACATCTCTATGCTGCTGATGAGCAGTACTCCACGTCAGGACTGTTTCCGGAGTGTTATACAGGTCGCGACACCACGAATCCGCCCGAGTGGGATGCGCTCGGATATAATTGATAGAACACCATGAAGTTGATTTCTTGGAATGTGAATGGCTTTCGCGCACTGATGAACCGTTCACTGCTGGACACACATGCACTGCTCGATGCGGATATCTATTGCTTTCAGGAAACGAAGATGCAGACAGGTCAGTGTGAACTCGACTTGCCCGGCTATACCGCTATTTGGAATTGCGCAGATCGTCCGGGCTATTCGGGTACAGCAATTTTATCTATCCGCACACCGAAGAATATCCGTTTCGGGCTTGGTGAGGATGCAGAGGATGCGCAAGGACGTGTCATCACGGCTGATCTTGGCGACTGCTACCTGATTAATGCATATGCTCCCAATGCCGCGGCTGATCTGAGCAGACTTGAGGCACGTATCGCGTGGAATGAGGCACTTCTTGCGCATGTGCAGGCACTTGATGCAGTCAAGCCGGTTATTCTTTGCGGTGACCTCAATGCAGCGTACAATAAGGCGGATTTGGCTGGAGAAAGGCAGGATATGCGCGCTCCCGGTTTCACCCATGAAGAGCGAAGCTGGATGGCATCGCTGCTGTCAGGTGGATTGATTGATGCCTACCGAACCATGCATCCGGACATCAAGCCCGGCGCGTTTGTCTACCGCAGGGGCATTCGTGCCGGTGGACTTGATTACTTTCTGATTTCGGAACGTCTGCGTGAACTGCTGGTTGATGTATCCGTTCACCCGCGTATTCGCGGTTCAGATCATTATCCGCTGGAGCTTGTGCTGAAAATTTGAACTTTTTACAGATCGCGCGGAAACACTTGCACAAGCACGATGGATGTGCTACAATGTGCGTGGTTTCCTATTACCTTGAGTATGAAGAGGAGGCAGTATTATGACTGATACCCCTAACACCCCCGATATGATGAATCCTCAGGACGAGGAAAACGATGATGTCGTTGTCATGACCGATGAAGACGGCACCGAATATCTCTACGACATTGCGGCACGCATTCCGCGCGGCGAGAATGAATATGTTGTGCTTGTGCCTCAGGACGAGGAAGACGATGAGGTTGTCATTCTTCGCTCTGAAATGGTCGATGACGAGACGGAAGAGTTCGTCCCTGAAGAGGATGACAATCTGACGGACGAAATCTTTGAGGAATTTAAGAAGCTGTTTGCGGATGAATTCAACTTCGTCGACGGCGACGATGAGGGCGACGACAGCATGTTCACCGACGCTGAATAATCAGGAGGATTACGATGAGCGAGTATCAAGAGGACGATTTCATCACACTAACTGATGAGGACGGTAAGGATACGAATTTCCTGCTGTTGGATGTTGTCGAGTATGAAGGCGACGACTATATGGTGATGATGCCCGCAGATGACGAAGAAGCAGAGAACGATGATGAAGAAGATGGAGTTTTGATTCTCAAGGTCGTTCATGAAGCGGAAGAAGATGTCTATGTCGGTGTAGAGGATGAGAGTATTCTCGATGCCGTGTTCAATATTTTCCAGGAGCAGTGCAACGAAGAAACTGAGGAGGATGAGGACTAATCTCCTTTTCACGAAAAAGGGTTGCTGTGTTGTGCAGCAGCCCTTTTTCGTGTGCAATAAAACAGGGATGATCTTTCGAACATCCCTGTTATCATTAGTTTGCCAGCTTTTCTTGCATGACTTCAAGTGCCTTTGCCAGCTGTGCATCTGTCAGGTCGCCCAGCTCATACATGCCGTTGTCACCATCGACCTCAACATCCGGCGTGATGCCGACCTTGTGGACAGCGTTGCCGTTCGGCGTGTAGTACTGCGCAACCGTAATCTGCATGCCTGTACCGTCAGAGAGCGGCACAACGGACTGCACGATGCCCTTGCCGTAAGTCTGCTTACCAACGACGGTTGCATCAGCGCGATCCTTGAGTGCACCGGTCAGAATTTCCGAGGAAGATGCGCTGTTTTCGTTCACGAGAATAACAAGCTGCATATCAACCTTGCCATCCTTTGTGCGGTAATAGTAGCGCTCGCCGTCTTTGTACTGCAAATAGCAGAGTGTGCCCTTGTCCAGAAAAATATCTGCAATGCTCTGCGCATCGTTGACCCAGCCGCCGGGATTGTCACGCAGGTCGATAATCAGACCCTTTGCACCGTTTTCGACCATTGTGTTGACTGCCGTTTCAAATTTCTCTGCGCAGTCGCCAGCAAAATCGTAGAGGTAGATATAGCCGATTTCGTCTGTCAGCATCATGGAATCAATACGATTGACATTGATGTTTGCACGCGTCAGTGTGAACTCGATTTCCTCGTTATCACGCAGGAATGTCACATGAACGTCTGTGCCGGGCGTGCCGCGCATGATGCTTACCGCATCATTGATGGTGGAAGAGTTGACATAAAGATCCTCGACCTTGTAGAGAATGTCGCCCTTGCGGACACCAGCCTCATGCGCAGGCCCGTTGTCGAACACGCGGCTGATAGTGCAGATGCCAGTTACATAGGATGTGGAAATCTGGATGCCGACACCGGCGTACTCGCCCTCATCCTCTTCCCAAAGTTCAGCGTATTCTTCAGCTGTGTAGAAGAAAGTGTACGGGTCGCCTAAGCCGGACAGCAGCCCCTGTGCTGCACCGTCCAGCAAGTCTTGCACGTCGTAATCCTCGTAGTAACCTTCCTCGACGATGTCCATCAGCTCAAGCAGACGATCAAACTGCTGATAGCGTGCATATTCTTCTGCGGTGATTGTGACGGTATCGTCGGAATCTGTTGTGGTGGTGGCTGCCTGCGCATTGAGTACGCCGCTTTGTGCGATAAAAATACCGCTGAAGAAGGCAACGCAGACAAGAAGAGTTGAAACAATAAGGACGGTTCTCTTTTTCATGTTCTTTTCCTCACTGATTATGATTTGCGGGTTTGCTTATCGCCGCTGACGTTCTTGAGCTCCATCAGGATTTTGAAGGTGATTGCATCATCGAAGGAGCGTAGATCAAGACCAGTCTGACGCTGCACCTTATCAAGCCGGTACACGAGTGTGTTGCGGTGAATATACAGCTGGCGTGCGGTATCAGACAGGTTCAGATCTTTCTTGAAGAACATCTCGATGGTGTACAGCATTTCGTCGTTGAACAGGCGCTGATTCTTTCGGTTGAAGAGCAATCCATGATAATAAGCGCTGATGTCTGGCGGAAGCTCCATCAAAAAACGCTCCAGAATCAGGTGACTGTACATATAAATGCTCTCTTCAGGCTTGAAAATCCGTCCGACTTCGATTGCACGTTTTGCTTCGTTATAGCTTTCACGCAGTTCATCGAGCGCCCGACGTGTCTTGCCGATACCGACTGTCATCTGATGCGCTGTTTCGCCCATTAGCGTCTCCTGAAGCGCCTGCGCGAACTGCTTGAGGTCATCGAGCGTGTCGACATCCGACATTTCCTTAATCAGCACGACTGTGTGGCGATCCATGTTGAGCAGCACATCCTTGTCCTGCAGCGGCGTGATATCACGCAGCAGGTCGTATGCACTTTCGTTTTCGGTTTGGACAATGTGGAAGAGCATGACGGCACGTTCCATGTCCTGCGGCAGCTGATGCTCATGGCTGAGCGCTTCCAGCTCACTGCCTATCAATTCGCCACGAAGTGCACGGCAATAGACGTCGCTACTGCTTTCCGTCCGTCCTTCGCCTGTCTGCTCAAGCGCAGTCAGCAACATTGCGGCTAACTGAAGCACATCGCGTGCACCGGAATGCTGCTCTGCTGCAGTCAGCACAACATGCAGCTTGGGTACGGCGATGTACAGATTTCCCATGGAAGCACGTAGCTCACCTTCTGTCAAGCGAAGCGAAGACAAGTTTGTGCCGTCGGGCAGCATGTCGTTTTTAACTTCGAGCATGGTGACTGGGATGCTCAGCCGGTTCAGGATGCTGTTAGCCTGATCCTGCAAACGTTTTGTCAACATTTGCTTATCCCCTTTCATACTGCCTAATGAGCAGTATTAACATACAAAGCAACACAATTAGTATAACACAATCAAACGTCAAAAAAAAGTGAAATCCGATGGAAAATGAAAATAATTTGTGAATATGTAACAAAAATTATAGCAATGTAGGTTGCCAGAAAAAAGAAAAGATGCACTCATCCGATTAGAACGAGTGCATCTTGAATGCTATTTCGGATTACTTATCAAGGTTCACGGGCGTTGCAGCGGCCAGAGGCGCCGGAACAGCATCGGACACAAGAATCGTGCGCGCAGTCTCCTTGTCGAAGAAGTGCAGATGGTTCACATCGAACGCAACCTTGATGTCAGCACCGGCAGTGGACGTCGTACGCGGATTAACGCGAGCGATGATGTTGCCTTCCTTACCTGTTGTTGTCAGGTACAGATAGGTCTCAGAGCCCATCTTTTCTGTAACTTCAACCTTCACATCAATGCAGGCATCGGCGGCGTTTGCAAGGAACATTTCGTCATCGTGGATGTTCTCCGGACGGATGCCCATCGTCACCTCACGACCAACGTAGGATTCGTCAACAAACTTGGAAACCTTGCCCTGCGGAACAACGATCTTGTTGTCGCCGAAGTGTGCAACAACCTCGTTGCCTTCGCGCTTGAGCATGACATCGAAGAAGTTCATCTGCGGAGAGCCGATAAAGCCTGCGACGAACTCGTTTGCCGGGAAGTCGTACAGATTCTGAGGCGTATCCACCTGCTGCACAACGCCATCCTTCATGACAACGATACGGGAAGCCATGGTCATAGCTTCGGTCTGGTCATGCGTGACGTAGATGAAGGTGGTCTGCAGGCGCTGATGAAGCTTCGTGATTTCAGTACGCATCTGTACGCGCAGCTTAGCGTCCAAGTTGGACAGCGGCTCGTCGAACAGGAAGACCTTCGGCTCACGGACAATTGCACGACCCAGAGCAACACGCTGACGCTGACCGCCGGACAGAGCCTTCGGCTTACGGTTGAGCAGGTGGTCGATGCCCAAGATGCGAGCTGCTTCTTCGACGCGGCGCTTGATTTCGTCCTTGGGGGTCTTGCGCAGTTTCAGACCGAAGGCCATGTTGTCGTACACGGTCATGTGCGGATACAGCGCGTAGTTCTGGAAAACCATCGCGATGTCGCGATCCTTCGGAGCAACATCATTCACGAGCTTTTCGCCGATATACAGTTCGCCGTCAGAAATCTCTTCCAGACCGGCGACCATACGCAGGGTGGTGGACTTGCCGCAACCAGACGGTCCGACAAGAACGATAAATTCCTTGTCCTTGATATCGAGATTGAAATCGCTAACAGCGGTCACGCCGCCTGCATACACCTTGTAGATGTGCTGCAGAGATACACTTGCCATGGTGAATTCCTCCTCATGAATCATTCAGTCATTCGTTCTGGTCGGCTTTAGTCCATCCGGACTATCCTCTCCGACCACTGCTGTCATTATAGCGTTTTTTTACCAAAACGTAAATTGCCCAGATTGACAATTCTTCAAGAAATTCCTTGTGCAAAATGTATTGCATGGTCGAAAACAGACTCGAAATGTAGACAAATTGCCCAAAAATAGTCGCATGATCAGGCATATTCCTACAACACAGAAACCGCTAACGGTATAGCCCGTCAGCGGCTTCTGCTTGTATGGAGGATAGGGAGGTTCGATGTTTCCTTATTTCAGAAAACACCGGGAAAAAGGAGATTGCTCCCGCGGGATGGTGGCTTTCCCGCGCTTGCAAAGCAATGATACTCAAGAAACATGAAGTCTGCATGAATTACCGGTGAATATTTTGTAACACCTGACTGAAAATTATTGCGAACTGCGCACCTGACTGCGCGCGTTGCGAATGTTTTGCAGCATCTGCGTGACATAATTGTCTAGATTCAGCAGCTGACCGGCAATATACTCCTGCGTCTGCTCACGCTGTTGCGCGGCATCTTCCATTGCTTGAGAATGTATGGTATCTGCCTCCTGCTGTGCCATCTGGTGGATGGAGTCAGCCTGAACGAGACGCTTTGCCTCTTGCTGGGCATTGCGGATGATATTGTTAGCCTCGCTGTTGGCACGTGCAATCAGTGCTTGTGCGTCACGTTGCGCATCGCTTTTCGCGTTATCACGGATGGTTTGCGCTTCCTGCTTAAGCGTGTCAGCTTTTTTCTGTGCTTCTGCTTTCAGCTTTTCGGCTTCGGCGCGTGCTGTGTCTGTTGCCTTCTGCGCTTCACTCTTCTGACGGCGTGCATCATCCTGTGCAGTATTACGAAGCATATCTGCCTGTTTTCCTGCTTCGGCGATGATGTCTTCCTTCTGGTTGAGTAGATTTTTTGCCTGTAGGAGCGCCTGCGGTAGTACACTTTGTAGAGCACTGAGTTGATTAATCAGCTTCGTCTTTTCGATGATTATGGTTTTGCCGAGACCTTTTGTGTGAGAGATGTCTTCAATCATCGTATTGATGGCATTGAGCGCGGTTTGCAATTCGTCCGTGTTCTGCGTTCCTTGCGTTTGATTCAGCATTGCCTTGCCTCCTTTTCCGTCTATTTATAATCTTATTGGTTATTGCTTTGAGCCCTGCTTTCCATGAAACAGAGCGATAATGTCGTCAGCAATGCACGCAGGCACAAATGCACGGATATCGGCACCGAATTTTGCAGCCTCGCGAACAGCGGAAGACGAAATATAAGAATGCTCCGGTCTTGTCATCAAGAAAATCGTTTCAACTTCCGGCAGAAGGTGACTGTTGACCTGTGACATAGTCATTTCCGACTCAAAGTCGCTGACAGCACGAAGACCGCGGACAACTGCAACGGCATGCTTTGAGCGTGCATAGTCCACCATCAGACCATCCCAGCAGTCCACTGTGACATTCGGCAAGTCAACTGTCATTTTCCGCAGCAACAGCATCCGCTCTTCCAGTGTGAAGCAGCCCTGCTTCTTTGGATTGTGCATGACGGCAACGTAAAGGTGATCAAACAGCGTGGCAGCTCGGCGGATTATGTCTTCATGTCCGAGCGTGACCGGATCAAAGCTGCCGGGATATACGCAAATCCGCCCCATTAGGTTGCCTCCGATCTGATCAGACGAAAGAAACTGACACCAGCGATGCCATACTGGCGGTGATCATATAAATCAAACCCATCTGGCGTGACTGGAAATGTCTTTGCCTCATGCTCCACAAGTACTATGGCGTCCGGCGAGAGCATCGGTAAAAGCGCCGTCATGACTGTACTGAGGTCGTGCATGGCATAGGGTGGGTCAAGCAGCACGAGGTCGAAGTTCACGTTTTGTTGGCGAAGCTTTGTCAGCGCTGCCTGCCAATCAGATAGGAGAATCGTACATTTGCCCGTCATGCGCAGCTTTCGACAGTTATCCTGCTCCACCTGATTTGCCTGACGATTATTGTCGACCAGCACGGCAATTGCAGCTCCCCTGCTGACAGCCTCAAATGCCATCGCACCGCTACCTGAAAACAAGTCAAGCACGCGTGCATT
Source organism: Anaerovoracaceae bacterium (assembly GCA_963590165.1). Classification (GTDB taxonomy): domain Bacteria; phylum Bacillota; class Clostridia; order Christensenellales; family Aristaeellaceae; genus UBA11524. The sequence goes on along the minus strand of CAVANO010000034.1, from coordinate 88,082 downwards.
ACGGATACGCTGTTGAAGAATGTTGAAAACATTTTCGCGAACGCGATCAAGTGTTGGTCGTGTATCCATGCCGATTGGTGCCGCAATGGTGGTGCCACGTGCTGTCCCTGCAATGATACGCATGATATTAGTTCAGCTGCTGTGACGATGAGCGCTGCTCACGCTGCCGCTGCTCCTTCTTTGCCTTTTTCTTTGCTTTGCGCTTGCCGGCTGCAATGTCCGCTTGCACCTGTGCACGAATTTTGATTCCCTGCGGATAGCCAAGCCCATACGCAAGCATTGGCAGGCAGCACAAAAGCGGACTAAGATGTTCGAGGGTCAGAACAGCATCCTTGTTAGTTGTGCCGACAATATTGAGGAATGGCAGGATGCAGCAACGGACGACAACACGTAGAATGCTCATGCCGACATCGGTTGACTGTTGATTATAGACCGCGAGTGCGATGCCGTTATCGACATTGCTTTGCATGCTGCTGACCCACGTCGGTAGTGCACCGATGGACGTCATCTGCCGCTGAGCAAGGCATGCAAGGACAGTGGCAGCAACGAGCACAGGCAGTGAACCGAGGAGCGCTGTCAGCAACCCTTTGAGCGGATGATAGCATGCATTGATCTCGCCAGGATTCAGCATCCGACCAGATTCCTTGCGCTGATATGCCATTTCGCCTGCGTTGACAGCTGCTGTGCCGGCAGTTGCACCGGACTGAAACATGACTGTCAGCATAGCCAAAAGCAATGCAACATTGACGACAAGGCTAATTACGAAGTTATCAAAGCTCAGCATCACGCCCAGAAACAGAAAGGCGACTGCAATCAGCACATAATATAAGAAAAAACGCAGTGCACTGCCAAGACACGATGAATCAAGCGGTTTGCCTGTAAGATACGGTTTTGCCTTGACAACACTTTTTGTGTTCTTGCTTGCTTCGTTCACGACTGTTCCTCCTCTTTCGGTTGATCTGTAAACCAGTGGATTCTCCTCGAATCGGCACACGCATCCAGCTTAACATCCCAAGGATCTGCAGGAATGTGCTCTATCCATTGCCACGACAGTGCACAGCCGAGTGAAATGCCCTTCATTGATGGTAACAACGTATCATAGAAGCCACCGCCTTTGCCTAAACGGATGCCTTCCTTGTCAATGCCTTCCAGAGGTGTCAGAAGAAGCTCAATGTCATCGCACGGAATGATGGGTGCGTCTTGACTCGGTTCCAAGATGCCATAGCTTCCTGTGATAAGGTCTGACATTGACACTACTTTGCGCATGGTCATAACATGCGGGCTTTCGACACGCGGCAACAGGAGCGTTTTTTTTCGCAACAGCGCGAATGACATTAGCTTTGTGATATCCGCTTCCCACGGCAGCGGCATATATCCTGCGATAACGGATACATCGCGGAAAAGCACAGAGGAAGCAATGAGCTCGCACATCCGGCAACTTTCCTCGTTTCGCTGCGCTTCACCGGGAAAACGCGCCCGAAGCAGTTTCCTCAGGGCAACTTTCTCTTGGCTCATTCGTGTTCGTGCAGCCAGACGCGGTGGACGCGGTCCGTTGCTGCCAGAAGCACCTCATAGCCGATGGTACCTGACCATGAGCCAAGCTCATCTGCTGAAATTGTTTCCTTGCCATCTGTCCCCATCAACGTGACTTCATCGCCGATTTTGGCATCAGGAATATCGGTCACATCCACCATCATCTGATCCATGCAGATCCGTCCGACAACGTTTGCGCGATGCCCATGAATGAGCACCTGTGCCTTGCCGGAACCGTTGCGGTGATAGCCGTCGCCGTATCCGCATGCCACGGTCGCAAGGCGCATGAGCTTGTCCGCCGTGTATGTGCAGCCATAGCTGACCTTGTCGCCTGGATAAAGCGTCTTCAGGAACGTGATTTCTGTGCGCCAGCTCATGACAGGCTGCAATGGAAGATCGGTTGCAACCGGAGGATTGCCGTACATCGAGATGCCGGCACGCACCATGTCCAGTGCCACTTCAGGCAGACGATGAATTGCAGCGGAATTGGCACAGTGCCGCACAATGTGGTCGGGCAGCAACGCCAACAACTCCTGATAGCGCTTGAATTGCGCATGTGTGTATGCCAAATCATCACCGTCTGCGTCTGCAAAGTGTGTGAAAGCCCCAGTTATACGGACGTGCGGACATTCCTGCAGACAGGCGAGGATTTCACGCACTTCCTGTTCCGTTCTGACACCAATGCGTCCCATGCCTGTGTCGAGCTTCAGGTGCATCATCCCGTCTATATTTGCAGCTGCCGCAGCTTTTTCAATCGCACGAACCATATGCGGGGTGCAGACTGTCAGCGTCAGCTTATTCAGCACGCCCTCGTTGATTTCCTCATCAGAGGAGGCACCGAGCACCAGAATCGGAGCTGTGACACCTGCGTCCCGAAGACGCTTGCCTTCATCTGTGCGTGCAACGGCCAGCGCGACTGCACCTGCTTCCAGAGCCGCACGTGCTACCTTGATAATACCGTGACCATAGGCATCTGCCTTTACAACGGCCATCAAATCGGTACCGGCGGGTAAGGTTTCGATTAACAAACGCACGTTTGTCCTGAGAGCGTCAAGATCAATCGTACGAACAGGATACTGCTGCATTAGCAGCTCACCATCTTTCATCGCTATGCACCGCATTTGGAGCGGATTGCTGATCATTATAGCATAGAATTTCATTCATGAAAAGGGCTTCGTTTTCTGATGTCAGCTTTTTGCTTTTTCGTGTGCTTCAATCTGCTCATTCAGGAGGTTGACATCGCCGCAACCCATGGTGATAGCAAGATCACCTGGCCGCAGGTGCTCGCGGAGATATTTCTCCGCGTCATCGAAAGACGGCGTCCAGACGGCATTCAGTCCGTGCTGCCTCATGCCCTCGATGAGCTTACCGCTGTTCAGTCCTGGATAATCCTCACGGCGCTCGCGGGCACTAAATATGTCCGTCACAACCGTAACATCCGCTTCTTCTGTGCACGTCAGATAGTCCTCAAACAGGTGGCTGACGCGGTCGAGCGTGTGCGGCTGCATGACAGCGTAGAGCGTACCTTTGCAACGCTTGCGAGCAATGGCAACAGCATTGCGCATTTCCGCAGGATTGTGCCCGTAATCGTGGAACATCTCCGCACCGTTGAGCATGCCTGTCTTTTCGAAACGGCGATGTGCACCCGTAAAATGATGGACACTCTCTGCAGCCTGCGTTAAATCAGCGCCTGCGACCCACGCAGTCGTTAATGCAGCGAGCGCGTTCTCCACGTTGAACAGTCCCGGTACGCCCATGATGACATGGGTTACAGTCTGATTCATGACGCACAGGTCGAATTCATAGACGCCGCAGTCATCCTCTGCCAGATTGACCGGATGGACATCACATGTGTCCGACAAGCCAAATGTGATGGTACGGCAACTCAGGCGGCTCAACTGGCGCATGATGCGTTCATCTGTTCCTTTACCGATTGCAATGCCGCTATCAGGCAGCAGGTGCAGGAACTGTCCGAATGTATCCTCGATTTCGTCGATGTCCTTGTAGCAGTCCAGATGATCCGCATCGATGTTCAGCACAACTGCCGTGGTTGGATGCGTGCGCAGGAAGGAACGATTGTATTCGCATGCTTCTGCAATGAAAATGTCACTTTTGCCAATGCGTGTTGAGCCACCGATGGCATCGAGTTTGCCGCCGATGTGTACAGATGGATCAAGCCCGCACTCTACCATGATTTCAGAGAGCATGGAGGTCGTGGTTGTTTTGCCGTGTGCGCCACAGATCGCGATTGCATGACGGTAATGCTTCATAAGTTGACCGAGCAGTTCAGCACGCTCAATCGCGGGAATACCGAGACGTGCCGCTTCCATGCGTTCTGGATTGTCCTGACGGATGGCAGCGGTATAGACTACAAAATCTGCGCCGTGTACATTTTCCACCCGATGCCCGATATATACCGTCGCGCCGATTTTGCGGACGTCATTCATGAGATAACCATCATTCTGATCCGAACCGGACACCTGGTAGCCGAGGCTGACCAGCATCTGTGCTAAGCCGGACATGCTTGAGCCGCCGATGCCGATCATATGAATCCGTTTCCCCGCATAATCACGAATTTGGGGTTCATTCATTATTCATCTCTCCTATTAGGTTCAATAACCGTGTCTATTATACTCTAATTCAACCTGAATAATCAAGTTGTTTTGCGCATTTGCTTCGGCATACAGCTGGGAAAAGCTAATAATGGACGTTCCAGCTGCTTTGCGATGTCTTTTTTTTGCCGCTGCATCGCTCTCATGCAGGATTTCACCGCGAAAAAGAGAATTATTTTCAAGCGCGAATATGTCTATGATGAGGGAGGATTCAACATGGAACAGCTTCTGAATGACGGCTGGCACTTTTGCAAGCTGCCGAGCGGCTCAAAGTTGGAAGATTTATCTGACGCAGAGCTGGAAGTTGTTGATCTGCCCCATGATTTTTTGATTGCAAATGCAGATGACCTGTACGAAACGGCTGACGGCTGGTATGTCCGCATGATCGATCTGCCGAAGGAATGGCAGGGGCAATGCATACTGATTCGCTTTGACGGCGTCTATATGGACTGCGATGTTTTGCTGAATGACCAGCTCATCTGTACGCACCATTACGGCTACACTGCGTTCGATGCGGATTTAACGCCCTATCTGCGTGAGGGCTCAAATACGCTGTACGTTCACATCCGCCACCAGAGCCCGAACAGCCGCTGGTACTCCGGCGCAGGCATTTTCCGCGATGTGACGCTTTACGTACTGCCGAGGCATCATATTGCGCCGGATGGTATTTATGTTACAACATCGCACGAGCTGGAAAGCTGGACAATGACCATTGATACGGAGCTTCGCGGTGATGCAGAGAACGATGTGCTGACGCATTTGCTGCTGGACGGCGATGTGCCGATATGTGCTGCAACAGTCAATGCGGCAGGCAGTCACGTGTCTGCTGTTATGCAGGTGCTTTCGCCGAAACTATGGTCGCCCGATTCGCCACATGTCTACACGTTGCGGACGATGCTTGGTAGCCAGACCGTCACGCAGCATGTTGGCTTCCGTGATATCACCTTCACGACCGACCGTGGGCTGTTTATTAATGATCAGCCGGTCAAGCTCCGCGGTGTCTGTTTGCACCATGACCTTGGGTGCTTTGGCGCTTCTTTCCACGAAAAAGCGATGCGCCGCCAGCTGCTTGCCATGCGTGATATGGGCGCCAACGCACTCCGCACCACTCATAATCCGCCAGCAAAACAGGTGATGGATCTTTGTGATGAGCTCGGCTTCTTTGTAGTGGACGAAGCGTTCGATATGTGGCTCCGTGCCAAGACGACCTTTGATTATGCACGCTTCTTTCGTGAAGATATGCCGGCTGATGTTGCATCATGGGTGCGACGCGACCGGAATCATCCGTCTCTGCTGATGTGGTCAATCGGCAACGAAATTCTCGATACACATCTGGATGAATCTGCACAGCGGCTGACTATTGAGCTGAGTGAACAAGTTCGCCTGAATGACCCAAAGAAAAACGGGCTCGTCACTATCGGCAGCAATTACATGCCATGGAAAGGTGCACAGCAATGTGCCGCGCTTGTTGATGTGCAGGGCTATAATTACGGCGAAAAGTACTATGATGCGCATCATGACAAATATCCGAACTGGGTGATTTATGGCAGCGAGACTGCCTCTGCATTGTCCAGCCGCGGTATATATCATTTCCCGATGGATGCCTCAATTCTGTCTGATGAGGATTTGCAATGCTCCGCATTGGGTAATTCAACATCAAGCTGGGGTACGAAGGATATGCGCAAATGTATCGTCGACGACCTGAATACGCCGTATTCGCTTGGGCAATTCCTGTGGAGCGGTATTGACTACATTGGTGAGCCAACGCCCTATCATACACGTTCGTGCTATTTCGGCATGATGGACACGGCGGTTTTCCCGAAAGATTATTGGTATTTGATCCGATCTTTGTGGACAAAGGAACCCATGGTGCATATCGGTGTCTATTGGGACTGGAATCCGCAGCAGATGATCGATGTTCCTGTGATGACAAATGGCGCATCGGCAGAACTGCTGCTGAATGGTCGCTCTCTCGGAGTGCAAGAAGTTATCCGAACCGATTGGACACGCTGTCGTCCGACGTGGCATGTGCCCTATGAACCCGGCGCACTTACCGCACGTGCCTATGATGAGAACGGCCATTGCATCGCCGAGGATGTCCGATGTACGCCCGGCGAAAGCAGACAGCTTTCCTTGAAAGCAGAGGATGATTATCTACTGGGCGACGGCGAGGACATGACTTTCATCACCATCACCGTAAAGGATGAAATCGGACGTCCGGTTGAAAATGCCGTTGACCGCGTTCATGTGTCGGTTAGCGGTGCAGGTCGTCTATTGGGGCTGGATAATGGCGACTCCACAGATTTGGACGGCTACAAGGTAACCAGTCGCCGGCTGTTCAGCGGCAAGCTGCTGGCAGTTGTTGGGGCACTGCCGCAAGCCGGTGAGGTCACTGTGAATGTTGACGGAAATGGGCTGATGCCGGCTTCGCTGACGTTGCCAGTTCGCCCTGCTCGTCAGGCAATCGGACACAGCTGCGTTCAAAAGCTCTGTACCGAAACTTCGCTAATTGCAGAAAAGCCAGTGCGCCGCATTGAGTTGATTCCGCTTGGCAGCAAGCAGCTTTCGCCTGACACTAAATCCGTTGCTTTCCGCAGTTGCATCCATCCTGCTGATGCCGATCCGCAGCCCATCGCCTATCGCATCACAAATGCCGTGGGCATTGACTCCCCTTGCGCTGTGTGCTCGGTTGATCGTGATATTGTGACGGTCACGGCACTTGGCGACGGTCAGGTGTATCTTCGTGCTACTTGCTGCAATGGCTATCCGCATCCACGCATCGTCAGTCAGCAGGACATCACCATCACTGGCATGGGTCAACCCTATCTCGATCCGTACTGTTTCATTTCCGGCGGACTGTACACCATTTCTGACGGCGAAATCACAAGCGGCAATGAGCAGGGCGTATCTTTTGCCCGGGATGGCAACAGCATGGTTGGTTTCAAGAATATTGATTTCGGTGCAATCGGTTCGGACATGCTGATGCTGCCCATCTTTGCGTTTGACAGCAAACCGTACACTATTGCGCTGTGGGACGGCATTCCATCGCAGGGCGGTCGGAAGATCGCCGATCTCCCTTATCAGAAGGAATGTATCTGGAACGTCTACCAAAGCGAAACGTACCGCTTGCCGGAGCGCCTGACAGGAATTCACACGCTTTGCTTCGTACTGACGGATAAAATCCATCTGAAAGGCTTCCGCTTCGAAAAGCAGAGCCGTGCATGGATTCCGCAGACAGCTGCACAGGCAGACAATGTCTACGGTGATAGCTTCACGCACAGCGGACAGGCAATCACCGGCATTGGCAACAATGTGTCACTTGTGTATGACCATATGGATTTCGGCGATTGTACCCATGCAACGCTTTGCCTTGACGGATGTACATCGCTGACCACCAATCCGGTCACCATCCGTTTCACGAATGCAGATGGTGAGCAGCTGACCAGCCTCGCACAGTTCGCAGGAAAGCAGCGAAGCACGCAGTCCTTTGATTTGAGTGTGCTGAAGGGCGAATGTTCCGTTGCGTTCGTTTTCCTGCCCGGCAGTCAATTTGACTTCTATGGCTTTACTTTTCTGAAGCCGTAATCAACCGTATATGAAAGGAACATCATCTTATGATTCTTTATAATTCGTTGACCCATCGCAAGGAACCGTTCACACCCCGTTTTGGCAACAAGGTTTCCATGTACACCTGCGGACCGACTGTCTACCATTTTGCACACATCGGCAACCTTCGCACGTATATTATGGAGGATGCACTTGAAAAAGCGCTCCGCTATGAGGGCTATGATGTCAAGCGTGTCATGAATATCACCGATGTCGGTCACTTGTCCAGCGATGCAGATACCGGCGAAGACAAGATGCTCAAGAGTGCACATCGCGAGCACAAGACCGTAATGGAAATTGCCCGTTTCTATACGGATGCATTCTTTACGGATTGCCAGAAGCTCAATATCCGTCATCCAGACGTTGTTGAGCCTGCAACAAACTGCATTCCTGAATACATCGATATGATAACCGTGCTGTTGAATAAGGGGTATGCCTATCAGGCAGGCGGTAACGTGTATTTTGATACCAGCAAGCTGGAAAAGTACTACGTTTTTAATGACCATGACGAGGAAAATCTCGAAGTCGGTGTCCGCGACGATGTCGATGCGGATGAAAATAAGCGCAACAAGGCGGACTTCGTGCTCTGGTTCACTAAATCGAAGTTCGAGGATCAGGCACTGAAGTGGGATTCACCGTGGGGTGTTGGCTATCCGGGCTGGCACATCGAGTGCTCCTGCATTTCCAAGAAGCATCTCGGCGAGTATCTCGATCTGCATTGCGGCGGCATTGACAATGCCTTTCCGCATCACACGAATGAAATCGCCCAGAGCGAAAGTTACCTCGGACATAAGTGGTGCAGCACGTGGTTCCATGTCCACCATCTGAATACAACCGGCGGCAAGATGAGCAAGTCCAAGGGCGAGTTCCTGACGGTGTCGCTGCTGGAGGATAAGAAGTACGATCCGCTGGCGTACCGCCTGTTTTGCCTGCAGAGCCACTATCGCCAGAGTTTGATGTTCACGTGGGAAAATCTCGACAATGCTGCGTCTGCTTACACGAAGCTTGTCCAGCGTGTTGCACAGCTGATGCCTTCTGAAGAAGCAGTAGATGAAACAAAGCTTGTGCCATATGATGACAAGTTTAAGCAGGCGCTTGATGCTGATTTGAATACTTCTCTCGCTCTGACACGCCTATACGATGTCCTGAAGGCGAAGAATCTCAACGACAATGAAAAGCTTGCACTCGTCGGCAAGTTTGATTACGTGCTTTCGCTGAGTTTGCTGGACAAGGCAACTGCTATCCGTAGCGCCAACAAGACCGCAGCTGCTGTGCAGAATGAAGGCGAATACACCATCATCGCACCTGCAGATGCTTCCGAAGAAGAAAAGACGGATGTCCGTGAGCTGCTTATTTGCCGCTATCAGGCACGCCAGCAAAAGAACTGGGCAGAATCTGATCGCATCCGTGATTTGCTTAAGGAAAAGGGCATTGTTGTCAAAGATAGCAAGAACGGCGTCCAGTGGATGTATGAATAAGCAGCTTCAGGCAATTCTCACAAGAAATCCGCTATTGTGAAAGGAGTTCTTCGCATGAGTATACTTCAAGCTGTTCTTTTAGGGCTTGTTCAGGGACTTGGCGAGTTTCTGCCCATCTCCTCCAGTGGTCATCTGCTGCTGGCTCGGATGGTGATGGGGCTCACCATCGATGAGACACCTGCCTATCATATGCTGGATATTCTCCTGCATGTCGGAACGCTGATTCCAGTGATCATTGTATTCTGGAAGGATTGGTGGGCGATTCTCCGCAATCCCTTCCGTTCCAAGACGCTGTTGCTACTGTTCATCGCATCGCTGCCGACGCTTCTGTTCAAGGTTGTGTTCGATGATTTCATCTCTTCCTGTGATACGGGTTGGTTTCTCGGTATCAGCTTCCTGATGACTGGCTTTATGCTTGTTTTGGCAGAAGCAATCAGTGAGCATCACCGTAAGACAGTTGATCAGCCGAATTACAAGCATGCCATTGTGATGGGCTGCATGCAGGGAATCGCGTTGCTGCCGGGCGTTTCAAGAAGCGGTTCGACGTTGGCAGGTGGACTTGCATCTGGACTGAACCGTAAGAGTGCGGCTAAATTTTCCTTCATGATGAGTGCTCCTGCGATTGTCGGCGCGCTGATTATCGACGGTAAGGAAGCGATTGAGGAAGGCTGGATTCATGACCTTGACCTCATTCCGACGCTCGTTGGCATTCTGGTAGCTGCCGTCTGCGGCTATATGGCAATCCGTTTCATGCTCAGTCTGATTAGCCGCGTCAGTTTGAATTGGTTTGCGCTGTATGTGTCGCTGTTTGGATTGATGATTCTTGTTCTGCAGTTCATCAACTATCCGGGCGTAACGCCGCTGGTTGTTCCGCAAGTCAACGAAGAACTTGATGCGGTCGGTACAGCATTGCGTTTTTGGAAGCACTGCTGAATTATCGCAAAGCGAAAGACGCACCTGAAATAAATCAGATGCGTCTAATTTTTATGCGTCAATCACAATACACTGATCGTCTGGTAGATGATAAGCAGCAAAGTAGGCATTTTCGAGTGGAATCCAGCGGCAGTTAAATTCAGCGAGCCGTTCTTTACCAACACGTTGAAGAAGACGTTTCTGCTGTTTGTCCGGTGAAATACGCAGGAAAAAGCAGAAGTCTGCAAGGGCTCGAACGCTTGGCAGTAGACTGCCATTGCCCTCGATGATTGTGTATTTGCAGTCAGGCAGTATAACTACATCAGAAAATTTATCTGCATGACAATCATAACGGCGATAGGCAATCGGAAGATGACTGGCGTACGGCAGCAATACCTCCTGCCGAAGTCGTTCTATGTCGACATTGCCGCCTGGGATGGACAGTCGTTCGGGTGTCTTGAGGTGGTGCGGAATGAGAAAATCGTCCATGTGGATCACTGACGCATTGAGAAGCGTAGCAAGTTTCTTTGCAAGTGTCGTTTTTCCGCTGCCGCAGGGACCGTCAATGGCAATCAGATGGTTAGACTCGCTTGGAAATTGTGCAAGTTGCAGCAAAATCGGCTGTAACTGTGCCTGTGATGAAGCGAAATCCGGCACTTCAGTCAACTTCTCCTGCCATATTTGCGGCAGCAGCCGAAATGAATCAGAGTCGGAAATGTATGCCATGGTTCCTCCTGCAAAGGCAAAAGCGCACTGCTTGATTATTGGGCAGCGCGCTTTGCTATGTTATTGAAGATGCTTCTTCAGAATGTCCAGACCGACTTTCAGATCATCATACGAAATGTTCAGTGGCGGCAGGAGACGAACTTTTTCATGTGCCGTCAGCACCATCAGTCCATCCTTCAGGCACGCAGCTGCGATTTCGGATGACGAATGATTCTCAGGCAGAATACCAATCATCAGCCCAAGTCCTGTGATGTCCTTAACACCCGGTGTGCCGCTCAGTTCCTTGATAATGAAGTCGTGACGTTCCTGTACGCCCTTGAACATCTCGTCATTCAGGCGAGAAATCACGTTCAGTGCAGCGGCTGCGCAAATCGGGTTTCCGCCGAATGTAGAGCCATGGTCGCCCTTACCGAGGACATGCTCGCACTTCTCGCCCAGCATGCATGCGCCCATCGGAAGACCACCTGCAAGGCCCTTTGCAGTCGATACAACGTCCGGTGTAATTCCGTACTGTTCATAGGCGTATAGCGTACCTGTACGACCGTTGCCCGTCTGTACCTCGTCCACCATTAACAGCACATCATGCTGACGGCAAAGCACTTCTGCCGTCTTCACGAATTCATGCGTAAGCGGAATCACGCCGCCTTCGCCTTGCACCATTTCCATCAGCAGACCGCAAATATCACCACTTGCAAGCACCTTTTCGAGCGCTTTGCAATCGTTCGCGGGCACATATACGAAGCCTTCCGGGAACGGACCGAAATGCTGATGAAAGCGATCCTGACCTGTTGCCGCAAGGGTCGCAATCGTACGTCCGTGGAAGCTATTCACCAGCGTTGCAATAACGTGCCGATCGGTACGCTCACCATATTTGCGTGCAACTTTCAGAGCACATTCGTTGGCTTCCGCGCCGGAATTGCCAAAGAAAACCTTTTTCATGCCCGTGCGTTCGCAAAGCAACTGTGCGAGCTTCGTTTGCGGCTCGGTGTAGTACAGGTTTGAAGTATGTCCGAGCGTATGGAGCTGCTGCGTCACCGCATCGACCCATTCCGGGTCGCATGCACCGAAAAGTGTCACGCCGATGCCGGAGCCGAAGTCGATACAGGTCTTACCCTCATCGTTGATGTAATGAGCGCCGTTAGCCTTCGTCATAACGGCATCGAAACGGCCGTATGTTCCAGCGATATAGGCGGCATCATTCGTTTTGATAGACTGTTTTTGGCACATAACCAGGTTCAATCTCCTTCTTAAACATCGTTCCGGCACCTTCATCGGTCAACGTCTCAATCAGCAATGCATGAGGCACGCGTCCGTCAATGATGAACACCTTGCGGACACCTGCGCGAATGGCATTCGTGCAGCATTCCACCTTCGGAATCATGCCGCCGGAGATGATGCCTTCTTCCTTGAGCTGCTCGACTCCCTTCAGGTCGATACGGCGAATCAGACTCGTCGGATCCTTCGGATCGCGCAGTAAACCGACTGTGTCCGTCATGGAAATGAGCGATTCGGCATGAAGTGCAGATGCGATCGACGCCGCAGCTGTATCCGCATTGATGTTGTAGACATGACCGGTTTCATCGCAGCCGATGGTGGACACAACAGGGATGTACCCTTTCTCCAGCAAGTCAAGCAGCGGCTGCGGATTCACGCTACTGATTTTGCCGACATAGCCGAGTTGAGGATCAATCATCTGCGCCTTAATCAGACCGCCGTCCATGCCGCAGATACCCATGGCTCGGCCGCCGAGATTGTCCAGCTTTGCTACAAGCGACTTGTTGATTTTGCCAGCCAGCACCATCTGCACGATTTCGCTTGTCTCTTCGTCTGTTACACGGAGACCGTTGACAAACTCAGATTCTTTGCCGATGCGCTTGAGCATGTTGGAGATTTCCGGACCTCCGCCATGCACCAGCACCATCTTGACGCCAATCAGGCTCATCAGCACCATGTCGCGCATGACATCGTGCTTTAATTCCTCGTTGATCATTGCGTTGCCGCCGTATTTCACAACGATGATTTTCCCGTAGTATTTCTGAATGTACGGCAACGCTTCGACAAGCACCTGAGCACGCTGACGGTTTGTCATACCGTTGTACATCTGCATTGCTTACAAATCCTTTCTCATGGAACAAAATTCTTGGGCAAAGTTGTTGGAATGAAAGTGAACAGGACGAAGAAAGATGGGATGAAATCCTATTTAGCTGCGGTAATCGCCGTTGATCCGCACGTAATCGTACGTCAGGTCGCAGCCCCATGCTGTTGCGTCCGCATCGCCGTCATGTAGCGTCACGACAACGTCAATTTCATCCTCGAGCAGGATTTCCTTCGCATGTTCCTCACTGAAGTCGATTGAGGCACCGTCCTTGCAGACATCAATTGTACCGACAGCACTTCGGAAGGCAACGTCAACCTTGTGGATGTCCATGTCTGCGCCTGAATAACCCAGTGCACACAGCACGCGTCCCCAGTTCGCATCTGCACCGAAAATGGCTGCCTTCAGCAGACTGGAGCAGACAACGGACTTCGCTGCAAGTTTGGCATCCTTCACAGTTTTGCCACCATGCACCACACAGGTCAGCAGACGCGATGCACCTTCGCCGTCCTTGGCAATCATACGACACAGCGCGGTTGTTACCTCATTCAGCGCATCACAGAATACGTCGTAGTCTGCATTTGCCGTGTCAATCAGGCTGTTGCCGGCCAAACCGTTCGCCATGATGCAAACCATGTCGTTCGTCGACGTATCGCCGTCTACGCTGACCATGTTGAAGGTGTCCTTCACATTGTCTGACAGTGCCTTCTTGAGCATGACGGGAGAAATTGCAGCATCGCAAGTCAGGAAAACAAGCATCGTGGCAAGGTTGGGATGAATCATGCCGGAGCCCTTCGCAATGCCGCCTAGATGGCAAATGCGCCCACCGATTTCAAACGAAACAGCAATCTCCTTCAGCTTTGTGTCGGTTGTCATGATGCCCTCAGCGGCCTCTTCGCTGCCGTTTGCATTTACGGCCGCGTAAAGCTCATCGATATGATCGGCAATTGGCTCGATGGGAAGTGGCTGACCAATTACGCCGGTGGAAGCGACAATTACGTGATGTGGATCAATGCCTGCTGCCTTGGCGGACAGCTCGCACATCTTCCATGCAATATCCTCGCCGTCAGCGTTGCATGTATTGGCATTGCCACTGTTGCAGATGGCAAGCTGCGCGATGCCGCCGGCAAGATTCCGCTGCGTCACATATATCGGTGCTCCCTTGACCAAATTGCTTGTATAAACAGCGGCAGCTGAAGCGGGCACTTTGCTGATAATCATGCTGATATCGCGTTTGCCGCGGTTTTTGCGGATACCGCAATGAATACCGCCTGCCAGAAAGCCGTTTGCCGCACAGATGCCGCCGGAAATATGTTCCATGTTCCTTCCTCCGAATCTATCCGATAAATTATTTGATTGCGAGCCCAGTCAGTTCGTCAACTCCGAGCATCAGATTCAAGCATTGCAGTGCCGCGCCGGAGGATCCTTTACCGAGATTGTCGAACAAGCTGACAATCTGAAGACGGTCATCGTTGCCAAGTACCATGATTTTCATGCTGTCCAGCCCGGACATGACGTTTGCAGCGATAAAGCCATTCTGTGCGGCGACTTCTTCTGCTGTCAGAACAGTGACAACATGTGAACCTGCGTAATGCGCTTTCAGGCATTCGGTCACATCTTGCAACGGATGTACGCAATTGACCTGACTGCGGAAGAGCGGAACTGTCACTTCCATGCCTGAATAATAATCTGCTACAACCGGTGCGAAAATCGGCGCATGCGTCAAACCGGAAATTTGCTGCATTTCCGGTAGATGCTTGTGAATCTGCGTCAGTCCATACTGCCGTGGCGCGTCGAGTGCCTTGTCACGTTCTGCTGCTTCATATTGAGCGATCATCTTCTTACCGCCGCCGCTGTAGCCGGTCAGGGAGAAGCAAGACAGCATTTCGTCCGATGAAATCAGTCCGGCTGCGACAAGTGGTGCGGCAATTGCGATAAAGCCGCTTGCATGGCAACCAGGTACGGCAACACGGTTGCTTTTTGCAATTTCTTCACGTCGATTGAGGCGGATTTCCGGAAAGCCATATGTCCAGCCGGATGCAACGCGGTGTGCGGTGGAAGTGTCCAGAATGCGCGTAGTGCTCCCATCAGACAGAGCAACGGATTCCCTTGCAGCAGCATCCGGCAGACAAAGGATAGCAATATCTGCCGAACGGATGGCTTCCTGACGGGCTGCAGCATCCTTGCGGAGCTCTTCGGGAAGTGTCAGCACGGTGATATCCTTTCGGGAATGAAGACGATCGAAAATCCGAAGTCCAGTTGTACCTTCTTTCCCGTCAATAAAGACAGTTGAAGTCATGCGCATCCTCCTTCACTATTCATGCGAAAGACGCATAAATATACACATATTATACACGTACACAGGCAATTGTCAAGGTTTTCAATGAATTTATTCTGCTGCTTTATACTGAACGGACGTATACAGTGAAGCTTCTTCCAACCACTTCGAAACCGTGCTTTCCATTGCCGCAACCGTTGCATTCCATAGATCTTCCTCTCGATCACCCGAGAGGTAGCGTTCACGGCATTCGAGCCGCTGATTTTCCATCGTCTGCTGTACATCGTTGTCATCAAGATACGGATACAGCGCTGTATCGCGCTGAATATTGGTCGGCGTCAGTGAATCGAGGATGAGGGTGGGTTTAGGGAGCACGAGTGTCAGTGTATCGTCGCTCAGGTCGAGCTTGACTTCCTTTAAATCAATGCCGAAGCTTGCTTCGTAAGTATATGCTGCATCGATGCTTGCTACTGTACCGATGAAAGCTGCCTTGATTTCATATTGCATGACGCCTTCTTCGCTGATGTGCATTGTTTCAAGCATCGCTGTTTCTTCCAGTTTCTGTGATAAAACAGCAGATGCGCGGATGGCGGCGGCAGAGTCATCTGGCATCAGCTTTGCAGCCAGCTTCGAGGCGTACGGAAGCAGCACAATAGCAAGCACGAGCGACAAAGCCGATGCAAATACGCCAGCAAGCCATTTCCCGATGTGTTTCATAGCCGGCCTCCTGTCCAGATGTGCAATTGCACCAAAAAAGGCACAATCAGATAGCGGAAGAACTCAACGGCAACGAATGCGACACCGATGAATGCAAAAATATACAGCCAGAAGCTATGGTGCCTTCTGGTAGCGCGATGCGACCGTCTGCGCCTGGGCTTTGGTGGCTCCTGCTCCTCTGGAAGTGGTTCTTGCGGTTCGATTTGTTTTTCTTCCATGCATTTGACCTCCTTGCCGGAATAAAAATGCCATTCCGATCAACTGGTCGGAACGGCAATCGAAAACAAGCCAATTGCCGCTGGATTTCGCGGCGCAATTCCATGCGAGATTATTTATCCTCGTCATCAACGCAAATTGTCGGGACGTCATCATCCTGCACAACAGGTTTTTCAGGCTCCTCAGGTACATCGATTGACGGAACACCATCATCGTCCGACTGATCTTCATCTATCGGTACATCGGTTGCCATCTCTGACGTTTCTGCAGCTGTTCCAGTTTCTTGTGCAGCTGCAGCCTTGCTTTCACGAAGAATCTGCAGCTTTTCATCAAGCTCTTTCATTTCAAGCAGCATTTCTTCAAGCGATGCCGGAACCTGTTCGCCACTATTCCACAGTTCATAGATTTTATTTCCGAGTTCATTGCGAAGTTCCTTGCGGCGTGTTGTGAGGTTCATTTCATCAACCTTTAGCTTCGCGCTGACAGCGATGTTGGTTGCAGCTTTGTTTACAACCTGCATGCTCTGCTCAAGGAGCTTTTTCGCTGTTGTTCCGAGATCTGCCATCGTCATTCACTCCTTTCAGACATTATTCGATAGCCGATTGCATTATTAATTCGTTTCTTACAGCTTAGAATCCTGCCTGTTTACCAATAAATCAGCATGGCATTGGGGTGGATGGTGAATTCCATCCGCTCGCAAGGCATGATTTCGCCGTCTATTTCTACCTTCATGCCGGGAGACTCTGCGACCGCCTTGTCACACAGAATGTGATGCGTAAAAGGAAAGTCGACAATCTGCCCCATCATCATTTTCATAAGGTAAAAAGGAATTTTCGTGCGAGGTTGATTGCCCACAATCATCCAGTCGAGCTTGCCGTCATTTGGTACTGCGACTGGGCAAATCGGGATACCGCCGCCAATCCAGCGACCGTTTGCAGCTACGCAGAGTAGTGCATCCTCTGTGCGTGTTTCGCCGTTAAAGGTGTATGTCAGTTTCATCGGCTGATGTTTGCGGATTGCGCGGATAAGCCCAACCAAGTACGGCAGAATGCCGCGAATTTTGCCGCCGAAGTCTGCTACGTTTTCGAGCACTGTTACGTCAAAGCCTGCACCGGTCACATTGATAAACACACGACCGTTGATATCAATTGCATCGCATGGACGTGGTTCGTGGGAAAGGATGAACTCCATCGCATCGAGTGGTTTCTTCGGTATGCCGAGCGTTTTGATGAAATCGTTGCCTGTACCTGCGGGAATGAGTCCCATGGGCACACCTGTGTTGACCAACCCGCGTGCAGCTTCGCTGAACGTCCCGTCACCACCGATGACATAGACAGCCTCGGTGCCCTGTTGCACAGCCTGTGAGGCAAGCGTTTCGGCGTGCCCCTTGTATTCTGTCTGCAGCACCTCAAATGCAATATGGCGTGCAGAAAGAAGCGCCTTGACTTGGTCTGTTGCCTTAAGTGCATAACCGCTTCCGGCAATCGGGTTGACGATGATCGTTCTCATGCTCGTTTGTTCCTTTATTCAGAATCCGAAACTATCCCGAAATCAATACGTGAAACGGACAGCGTCCATAAACCGGGATGCGCTGTCCGTTTCTGCTGAATAAAAGCAGCTTAGTCTGCCGCAACACGGTCAGCAATCTGCTTTGCTGTCAGACCATATTCCTCCAGCAGCGCTGCAGGCTTACCGGACTGCCCGAAAAGATCGTTGATGCCGATCTTCTCAAACTTTTTCAAACCCATGCCGCAGAGCGATGCAGCTACCGCATCACCGAGACCGCCGATGATGGAATGCTCCTCGACAGTGAAGACACGACCACACTTTGCTGCATATTCGCGCGCGAGTTCTGTGTCAAACGGCTTAAGCGTATGGAAAGAAACGAGCGCTGCATCGATTCCCTTCGAAGCAAGCAGATCAACTGCTTCAAGGCAGTGCTCCAGCATAATGCCGCAAGTAAAAATGACACAGTCCTTGCCGTCTTTGATTACAGAACCCTTGCCGACCGTGAAAGGACGTGCTTCATAAACCGGCGAAGGAAGACGCGCCGTGCGGATGTATACCGGACCATTGATTTCAGCTGCAGCACGAACACACTGCTCACATTCGGTTGCATCGCTCGGAACGAAAACGGTCATGTTCGGCAGAACACGCATGAGCGCAATGTCCTCAATTGCCTGATGGGAACCGCCGTCTTCGCCCAACGTGATGCCTGCATGAGAGAAGCCGAACTTCACGTTGAAATTCGGATAGCAGACACCGTTGCGAATCTGGTCATAGCTACGTCCGGCAAATACAGCAAACGTAGAGCAGAACGGAATCAAGCCCATGGTTGACATACCGGCAGCCATATCGACCATGTTAGCCTCAGCAATGCCGCAATCAATGAAACGGTCGGGGTATGCCTTCTTGAAACCGTTGGTCATGGTAGCGGCAGCAAGGTCGGCATCGAGTACGACGATTTTGTCGTTTTCAGCGCCGAGCTTGACAATGGCTTCACCATATGCCACGCGAATCGATTTCTTTTCCATCTTCTTAACCCTCCAATTCGCTCAGCGCTTGGGCAGTCTGTTCAGCATTCGGTGCCTTGCCGTGCCAGCCAACCTGACCTTCCATGTAGGAAACACCCTTGCCCTTGAGCGTATGCAGATGAATCAGACGCGGCTTGCCGGGGCAAGCGGGTGCATGCAGTGCATCGAGTACCTGCTGCATATCGTTGCCGTCGGCTACTTCGATGACGTCATATCCGAACGCTTCGAACTTCGCCTGAATATCGCCCAGCGACATAACCTCATCGTTCGAGCCGTCAATCTGCAGACCATTATGGTCGAAGATGACGGTCAGGTTATCCAGATGATAGTGCGCGGCAGCCATTGAAGCTTCCCACACAAGGCCTTCCTGCGATTCACCGTCACCAATGATGGTGTACACATGGCAGGGATTACCCGTCTTCTTCGCACCGAGCGCCATGCCGACAGCGATAGAAATACCCTGTCCGAGCGAACCAGTCGATGCATCCACACCGGGGCACTTTTTTACGTCCGGATGTCCCTGCAGAATGCCATGAAGCTGGCGGAAGTGATCAAATTCGTCCGCAGAGAAATAACCGCGTTCGCACAGCGTGCCATAAAGAGCCGGCGCTGCATGTCCTTTTGAGAGAACAAAGCGGTCGCGGTTCGGATTCTTGTCATCCTTGGGATCGATGCCTTTCATCACATCAAAATACAGCGCAACAAGCGCTTCAGTTGCGGAAAGCGATCCGCCTGGATGACCTGCGCCGGCCTTGTTTGTCATCACGATGATGTCGCGCCGGACACGACGGCAAACATCCTGGAGTTCCTGAATATTCATCAAAGTACCTCCTCTATTTTCGACACTGCAAATACGCGTAAGCACGCAAGCTCGTCTGAATAATTATAGTCGCTTTTGCCATGCTTGTCAACGCATCAGTGAAGCAGTTTGCATGATTTACGAAAAATTCGCAACTGCTTTTCGTAATGATTTCACAATGGAAACCTTGCCGCTTTAAAGCGTCAACGTTCCCTGTTCTACCATCCGCTGGAGCGCCATCTGCAGTGCAATCCTTCCGTGCGTGTACGTGAGACCGCCCTGCATGTATGCAGTGTATGGTTCACGCATTGGCGCATCGGCGGACAGCTCGATGGATGCGCCTGCAACGAACGTGCCTGCCGCCATGACGACAGGGTCATTATAGCCGGGCATATCCCACGGCTCCGGCAGTGCCATGGAGTCAATCGGCGAAGCCATCTGAATGCCCTGACAGAATGCCACAAGCCGCTCCGGCGTGCGCATCTGGATCGCTTGAATGATGTCCGCACGCGGTTCATCTGCTGCAGGTGTTGTTGTCATGCCGAGCATTTCAAACACGCGTGCTGCCAGACAAGCCGTCTTCAGTGCCTGTGCAACTGTATGTGGTGCAAGGAACAATCCTTGATAGAACGGCTGATAGCTTGCAGCATACGAACCGACCTCCTGCCCAATGCCTGGTGCTGTCAGACGATAGGCAATGCGTTCAACAGCATCCGTCTTGCCGACAATATAACCGCCGGTCGGGGCAAGTCCGCCGCCTGGATTCTTAATCAGACTGCCGACGCAGATGTCTGCTCCGTAATGTGTTGGTTCCTGCTCACAGACAAATTCGCCATAGCAGTTATCGACCATCAGACGGACACCAGGATGTTTTTCGCGCAGCATTTGTGCAAGGGGTGCGAATGCTTCCGGCATCAGCGATGGACGCCAGTCATAGCCGCGGCTGCGCTGGGCAATGACGAGTTTTGTATTCGACTTAATGGACGCTTCGACTGCCTCAAGATCGATTTTGCCGTCTTTGAGCGGAACAGCATGGAAGCTGACCCCCATTTCCCGCAGCGACCCGACCGGCGCTTTGCCTTCGTTCCAGCCAATGATATTCTCGAGCGTATCGTATGGCATGCCGGTTGCGGACACAATATCATCGCCCGGCAGGACGAGCCCAAACAAGCAAAGACTGATGGCATGCGTACCGCTTGCAATCTGAGGACGAACGATTGCACTTTCTGTCCCGAACAGTGATGCGAAAATCTTTTCAAGTGTGTCACGTCCGATATCGTCGTAGCCGTATCCCGTTGTTGGTGAAAAATGACGGTATGCAACCTGATACTCTCGGAAAACGTCCAGCACACGCCGCGTTCCGTATTCCTCAATTCGTTCAATCTGGCTGAATTGGGTTCTCAGGCTCTTTTCAGCTGCTGAAATAATCTCGTCAATGGTCATCTTTCTCTGCTCCTTGCAAGTAATATGTGCTCAGCTGCTCATAGGCATCCGGTGCGAGTGCATCCACCCACAATATATCCGGTTCACTCCGCATCCATGTCAGTTGACGCTTTGCGTAATGACGCGTGTTCAGCTTGAGTTCAGCAACCGCTGCATCAAGCGTACACTGCCCAAGGCAATATGGAATCATTTCCTTATAGCCAATGGCTTTCATAGCCTTTGTCTGCACGGTCAGACCTTCTGCAAGCAGTTGCTTGACTTCCTCTGCTAAGCCGTCAGCAATCATTTGGTCGACACGCTGCTCAATGCGACGGTACAATGCGGCTCTGTCCATTGTCAACGAAGCTACGCGGTAGTCAAATTTGCCCGAAGTGGAAGATTCAGGCTGCTGTGATATCGGTCTGCCTGTCAGGCGATACACTTCCAACGCACGGATGACACGGCGTACGTCGTTCACATGCAACCGTGCTGCCGTCACAGGGTCAACCTCCGTCAGCGCCTGATGAAGCTGCTCTTTTCCGCCACCACTGTCGGCAAGCTGCTGCAATTCAGCGCGAAGCCGTTCATCTGCTGCAACCTCACCCATGCTCATCGTCCGCCTGAGCGCACGTAGATATAATCCTGTTCCGCCGACAAGGAGAGGCTGATGACCACGGTCAAAAATCTCTTCAATGCATGCCTCTGCCATTTCCTGATATCGCGCAACGGAAAAATCCTCCGTGGGCTCAACTACATCAACCATATGATGCACGGCCTGAGCTCGTTCAGACGGTGTGGGCTTTGCTGTACCGATATTCATGCGGCGGTAAATCTGCATGGAGTCCATACAGACGATTTCACACTGGTACGCTTGCGCCAACTGCAACGAGAGCGATGTCTTGCCGCTTGCTGTCGGCCCTGCCAGCACCCAACAGCATTTTTTCACGTTTTTCCCTTCTTATCCACGCCTGAATCGGCGGTCAATTTCCGTCTTGCTCAGGGCAACAACCATCGGTGTGCCGCGTGGGCTGACAGGCATGATGTGACGGTCGGTAACCTTGCTGACAAGCTCCTGCAACTCTTGCTGATTCAGGGAATCACCTGCATGGACGCTGTATTTGCATGCCAGCGCGACGATTGCAGCACGCCGCTTCTCAAGCGTTACAAGGCCGTGCTCGTTTTCAAGTTGGTCAATGATGTCACGCAGAAAACTCTCTGTCTGCGGCTGCCCTAAAATCATGGGAATCGTTCGGATAGAAACCTCGTTTTCGCCGAATGACTCAACCACAAAGCCGATTTCCTCCAGCGCTTGACGATGCTCATCGAGCAGTTGCTGCTCGCGATGCGTTACATGCACGATCATTGGAATCAGCAGATCCTGACCGCACCGATGCTGGTCAAACGCTTGCATCATGCGGTCGAACAGCACACGTTCATGCACTGCCTGCTGGTCAATCAGTAGCAATTGTTCCTTATACTCCACGAGAATATAGCTGCGGAACAGTGTGCCGATTACTTGTAGCGTTGGCTGCACTTCTGCCATGACAAGCTGCTCAGCAGGTTTTGCTTGATTTGTTTGTTTCGTCTGTTTTATTTCCCCGGCAGATGTTGGCTGACTTATCTGGCTCGCCCGATTTTCTGCCTTTACAGGTGTTGCATGTTCTTCGTGCTTATTCTGTATCGCTGGCACAGACGGTAAAACCTGTACGAATTGTTCGGGTGCTTTTTGGGCAGACACGGATGCCTGAATGATCGGTGATTGCGTGTCGGTGTTGTAGTTGGCTGCCAGTACGGAAGGGCTGCGCATGACGAGCGGTTGCTTCCATGCAGGAACAGCCTCGGCAGATGTTTCATCATTAATCGACTTTGCTTCTTCCTTATGTACGGTAGTGGGCGCAACTTTAATTATCGTCGGCTCCCCTGCCGGTTGCTTAACGACTGTCACCGGAACGACAGTGCTATGCTGCTGACTGATGAAAAGCGAATCCGGCTGCTCGACAGGCGCTTTATCAGGAAATGCATCGCCAATAATGTTTTCGACAGCTTCTGCAACGGCGATCTCATCCTGAAAGCGAACCTCCAGCTTGTTCGGATGGACGTTTACGTCAACTGTGTCATATGGCATGGTCAGATGTAGCACGCACGTCGGATATTTGCCGTTCATTATACGTTCGCGGCAGGCATTTTCCAATGCTCCCGATAAAAGTACAGACTTCATGTAGCGCCCGTTGATAAAGAATGACTGGTGATTCCGGTTTCCACGTCCACTGTCGCCTGTGCCGACATAGCCCTTGAGTACCACACCGCTTTGATGCCCGCTGACCTCAATCATCGAGCGAAGCATTTCCGAGCCGTAGATGCTGTAGACGGCAGAGGAAAGTTTTCCATCGCCGGCGGAATGATAGAGCGTTTTGCCTTGGCTGATATAGCGGAAGGAAACGTCCGGACGTGACAAAATCAGGCGGGTCATTAAATCTGTTACATAGCCTGCTTCAGTTACCGGTTTTTTTAGAAATTTCAGTCGAACCGGCGTGTTGAAAAATAGGTCGCGGACAACAAAGGTTGTGCCTTCCGGGCATGCGGTTTCCTGAATTGACTCGATGACGCCTCCGTTATTCTGCACCTTGATGCCGCTCGGATCATTCTTTGTGCGCGTGGTGCACGTCACATGGGCGACTGCCGCGATGGAGGCGAGCGCTTCACCGCGAAAGCCGAGCGTCGCAATGCTGAACAGGTCATCCGTCCGCCGGATTTTACTTGTTGCGTGGCGTTCAAATGCCATGCGGATATCGTCTGCGCGAATACCGCTCCCGTTGTCGGTCACGCGGAAATAGCTGATACCGCCATCGCGGATTTCGACGGTGATGGCAGTTGCACCTGCATCCAGACTGTTTTCTACAAGCTCCTTAATTGCAGCGGACGGTCGCTCAACGACCTCGCCGGCTGCGATTTTGCCGATTACCTCATCAGAAAGAAGCTGGATTCTCTCCGACATGCCATTCACCTCCTTGGAACCAATTATACATTACAGTTTCCGTGCTTTTTCACGTAGCAGGAAGAGCTTGTTGATGGCATCCATGGGTGTCAGTGCCATCACATCGAGCGTCTGTAATTCGTTGATGATTTCTGTTTTCTGATATTCAAACATGCTGACCTGTTCATCTTTGCGTTTCGGTCCCTCGGATAGGATATTCTGTCCGATTCCATGCTGATTGATGTCGCTGACCTCCAGACGCGCCTGAATTTCGTGTGCGCGTACAAGCACCGGGTGCGGTACGCCTGCCAGACGCGCCACATGAATGCCGAAGGAACGATCAGCACCACCGCGGATGATTTTCCGCAGGAAGATGACATCCTCGCCGTGCTCTTTGACAGAAATACAGTAATTCTGCACGCCCTCAATGTGCCCTTCAAGTTCGGAAAGCTCATGATAGTGGGTTGCGAACAGCGTCTTTGCGCCGCACTTTTCTTTATCACACAGATATTCCACCACAGCCCATGCGATGGCAAGCCCGTCAAATGTGCTTGTACCGCGACCGATTTCGTCAAGAATGACGAGGGAGTTTTTCGTGGCGTTGCGCAGGATATAGGCAGTTTCACTCATTTCCACCATAAAGGTTGACTGGCCGCTTGCAAGATCATCCGAAGCGCCGACACGCGTAAAAATGCGGTCGGTCAGCGGAATTTTCGCTTCCTTTGCAGGCACAAACGAGCCGATATGCGCCATCAGCACAATCAACGCGACCTGCCGCATAAAGGTGCTCTTGCCGGCCATGTTTGGACCGGTGATGATGCACATGCGGCTATCCTCGTTGTTCAGATGCGCGTCATTCGGCACGAAGCCGCCATCCGTCATGGTCTGTTCAACAACCGGATGTCGGCCTTCTGTGATGTCCAGCGTGCCGTCCTGCGTGATTTCAGGGCGGACATAGTGATATTCGATGGCGGCTTTTGCCAGAGACAGCAAAGCATCGAGCTTCTTGAGCGCCATTGCGGTTTTCTGGATTCTGGAAATCTGCTCGGCAATTTTCTCACGAACTTCCGTGAACAGTTGCAGCTCCAGCCGGACAGATTGCTCCTGAGCACCAACGATTTTTTGCTCGATTTCTTTGAGCTCAGGCGTCATGTAGCGCTCGCAGTTTGCCAGCGTCTGTTTGCGGATATAGCGTTCCGGTACCATTTCATAGAAAGACTTGCTGACCTCAATATAATAGCCGAAAACCCGGTTATACTGGATGCGAAGGTTCCGAATGCCAGTTTCCTGACGCTCCTTCTGTTCCAATTCAAGAATCCACTGCTTGCCGTTTGTCGATGCAGTGCGGTACTCATCCAGCATGGATGAATAGCCGTCATTGATGATGCCGCCCTCGGTGATTAGCACCGGAGCGTCCGGGTGAATGGCACGCGTCAGCAGGTCAGTCAGTTCAGGCAGACAGTCCAGCTCATCACGGATTTCCTGCACGGATTGGCTCTTTGCATCACGTAGCAGTTCGCGGAGCTTCGGCACCTTCTGCAGGGATGCGCACAGCGATAGGCAGTCGCGCGCGTTAATCGACTTGTAAGACACCTTCGACAGCAGACGCTCGATGTCGTAAACGCCCTGCAACTCCTCAGAAAGCGTCATGGTCAGTACGTGCTCATCTGCAAATTCGCTGACTGCATCGAGCCGGCGGTTAATTTTGGCTTCATTGACAAGCGGCTGTTCAATCCATGTGCGCAGGAGTCGTCCACCCATGGCTGTGCTCGTCTTGTCCAGCAGCCACAGCAGACTCCCCTTGCGATTCCTGCCGCGGATGGATTCGACAAGCTCCAGGTTACGTCGCGTGTTGCGGTCCAGCAGCATGATGTCCTGCCCCTGATAGATGCGCAGACTCGTCATGTGCTCCAAAGAATTCTTCTGTGTGTCGGACAAATAACGCATCAGCGCCCCTGCAGCACACGCACCGTATTTGTACTCATCGCTCAGCCCCAGCGGCGAGAGGTCATTTAGAGCAAAGTGATTGCATAACGTTTCCGATGCATTGGAAAACTGAAACCATGTTGCTGGCTGTTCGGATACATATTCAGTCTCGCGATGCAGGCATTCACGCAGCCTGACTTGTTCGTTTGTGATGATTTCCATCGGCGTAATGCGTGCAATTTCATCAGCGAGCGTACTTTCTGGCTGAAGAATCTCGTAAACGTAGAATTCGCCCGTTGAAACATCTGCAAAGGCAAGACCGGCACGGTCTGACGCAAAACAGATGCTGAGCAGGTAGTTGTTACTCTTTTCATCGAGCATCGTGGACTCAATGACCGTGCCCGGCGTGATGATACGTGTCACGGCGCGCTTCACAAGACCCTTTGCAAGCGCCGGATCCTCCATCTGATCGCAAATGGCGACCTTGTAGCCTTTCTCAATCAGCTTTTCGACATACGTGTCGACTGCATGATACGGCACGCCGCACATCGGTGCCCGTTCGGACAGACCGCAGTCTTTGCCGGTCAGTGTGAGCTCCAGCTCGCGTGAAACAGTCTTGGCATCATCAAAGAACATCTCGTAAAAATCACCGATGCGGAAAAAGAGAATGCAATCCTTGTGCTCTGCTTTTGTGTCGAGATACTGCTGCATCATCGGCGTGACACTTGCCATGTCTGTTCCCTGCTTTCTTAATGACATCCGCTGCAGGAGGAGCAGTTTCCACTGCATCCGCCAGTGCTACCGCTGTCATCCTCTGTTTCGCCTGTCACGACGAGACGCAGAATCCGGTTCACGTTGTCCATCATATCCTGATATTGCTTCTGTGCATCACGCATTTCTTTGATAATGGGGCAGTTGTCCATCTGCTGCTGCGCTTCTTCAAGTTCCTGCGCTGCTGCAGCGATGGCAACCGGGTCGATGTCCTGCTTGCGCATCGCCTGTTCTGTTGCCGTTCGCTTCTCCATATAGGCAGAAATTACTTGTGTTGCATCTGGATTGGACGTGACGCTTTCTTCCAACTGATGCATATGTTGATACACATCGCTGTGCAGAATTGCTTCTGCCAGTTTCTGTGCGCACATCATAACCTCACGCATAGAAATATCCTCCATTACAAATCAAATCCGTTCACCGAGCAACGTATTATTCCGGATACCTGTAATTTTGACACGAATGATTTCGCCGACATCTGCGACACTGCCGGGGAAAGTAACGGACAGCCCATGGAGCCCATGACCGGACACATCGCTGTCACTTCGGCGGCTCAATCCTTCGACGAGCACTTCTTCCTCCGTACCGACGAACCGTATCATTGTGCGCTGCTGACATTCCTCCTGCACCTTCAGCAACATCTGAATTCGCCTTGAGGAAACGTCTTCCGGAATCTGATCCGGCATTTTTGCTGCAACAGTTCCTGTTCTGGGGGAATAGATAAATGTGAATGCCGAGTCAAAGCCGACTTCGCGGACAAGCGAAAGTGTATCCTCGAACTGTTCCTCTGTTTCCCCAGGAAAACCGACAATAATGTCCGTTGTCAGACCGATACCCGGCACAGTCTCGCGTAGCTTCTTCACACGTTCAAGATACTGTGTGCGCGTGTAGTGGCGGTTCATGCGTCGGAGAATCTCGTCATTGCCATGCTGCACGGGCAGATGGAACTGCGGAAGGATATGCTTTGAACTGCCCATGATTTCAATTAGCTCGTCCGACAGATCCTTCGGATGGCTCGTCATGAAGCGGATGCGCGGAATGCCGACTTCATCAAGTGCACGAAGCAGCTGCGCAAAAGTCGCTGGCTTTTCCAGCCCTTTACCGTAGCTATTGACGTTCTGCCCGAGCAACATGATTTCCTTTACACCGCTGTTGCGAAGCTCGACCGCCTCCGCCAGAATTGCATCCATCTCGCGCGAACGCTCCCGACCGCGGACATACGGCACGATACAGTATGTACAGAAGTTATCGCAACCGTACATAATCGTGATATACGCTGCGTCATGACGCAGCCGCTGTACAGGCAGACCCTCGGCAATGGTATCCTCTTGTTTGACCTCCACTACGCTGCGATCGCTCTTCATCGTCTGAAAAAGAAGCTCCGGTAAGCGGTACAT
This sequence comes from Anaerovoracaceae bacterium, assembly GCA_963590165.1. Classification (GTDB taxonomy): domain Bacteria; phylum Bacillota; class Clostridia; order Christensenellales; family Aristaeellaceae; genus UBA11524. Next base: position 60,086 of record CAVANO010000034.1, on the reverse strand, counting down.
GTTCGATGTGCCAAAGGCAAGGTCAATAAAGCGGTACTGCTTGAGAATTCTCTCTGCCATGCCCGGTTGCTGAATCATGCATCCGCATACGCCAATCATGAGCCGTGGATTCTTCTTGCGAATCTCCTTGAGCCATGTGACATTGCCGAGCGCACGCCGCTCTGCATTATCACGGACGCAGCACGTATTGAACAGCACAAAGTCAGCATCCTCGCGGTTTTCCGTTTCTGTCATGCCCATTTCACTCAGCAGGCCCGAAAGAATTTCACTGTCATGGGCGTTCATCTGGCAGCCGTAGGTGACGATATGATAGGTCTTGGGAGCATCGGGCATCAAGCGAATTTGCTGGATGTACTGCCGCTGTTCTTCAAGCTGATTTTCAGTAATAATGACAGGCTTTCTGTCGCTCATAATATGCCTCCGTTAGGGATTTGAAATTCGGGATCGGCGGATGGTGCAGGCACATCCTTTAGCATTTCCCGTAGTGGCGGTCGGGATCGCTTTCGTGTCATCTCGATTAATCCGAGGGAGGTCATACCGTGGATGACGGTCTTGATGCGGTCAGCCGAAAATGCATCTGCAAGTGCCTTCAGCACTTGATTGCGGTGCTCCTGTGTCTTCATGTCGATCATGTCGATGATGATGATGCCGCTTACGTTTCGCAGACGAATCTGCCGCGCAATTTCCTCACATGCCTCCAAATTCAGGTGGAGTACGGTGTCCTCAAGCTGACGGCTGCCCGTATATTTCGATGTGTTGACATCGATGACGGTCATTGCCTCGCAGGGGTCAATAACAAGTGTTCCGCCGCTGTTCAGCCAGACATGACGTTCCTGCGCATGCTTGAGCTGCTGACCGATTTTGTATACCATCAGCAGATTTTCGGCAACTAAGTGTACCGGCGCCACAGACTCCAGCTGCTTCATTTGCGATGAGTCATCCGTGACGATGAGGTCGATTCCCTTCGGGCGGTAGTCATCAATCACGGTTTCCAGCATGGTACGCGGGCGGCTGATGACGGATGGCACATGGGCGGTCGGCACGGCATGCGCAATATTCTGCCAACGGACAAAGAGTTCTTCAGCCTCTTGCCGGATGTCGTCTTCAGCTGAAGTTGCTGCCGCAGTTCGCATCACAAGCCCAAAACGGTTTTGGGCGATATCTTTGCCAAGTTCCTTGAGCGACTGGCGCTTTTCGGCTTGCTGAATTTTAGATGATACGGCAATCATCCTGTTCATTGGCATCAGCAACAGATTTTCGCCGCACAGGCTGATGTCGCGCGTAAGATAGGCACCCTTAACTCCCTGCGCTTCCTTGCGAACTTGTACAATGACAGCATCGCCTGTTTTCGGATAGCCGAGTCCTGTGTTTTTTTCCTCCAGCGGCAGAAAGCCGTTTTTTTTCTGACCGATAGCGACAAACGCTGCTTTCATGCCCGGTACAATCCGCTCCACACGTCCGAGCAGGATTGCCTCAGCCGAATTGCTCTTTTCAGGAAAGAAAACCTCCACCAAGCGGTCATCTTCAATGATGCCAATCAACGGATGCTCGCCCTGATGCACCAGCAATGTTCTCATAAATTCTCCAATGCCGTCAAATTGCCTTCTTTGTCACGCCCGAGCAAGCCGTTGCGGATGACGAGCATATCCGGTTTGCATTCCAGTCCGCAGAATTCCGTTAGCGCGGTCAGCAGCATATCGGGCTTGCAAGCGACCGTCTCCGTCAGCGTGACGACTGCATGAATAGAATTTCCATCACCGGTCAGTGCATGAATCAGCGGCTTAATGTCTGTTTCCTTCTCACCTGATTTTGTCCGCCGGATGGCCATAATGCTCTCCTGTGCGAGAAATGCTGGAATCGCTGCAATCAGCCTTTCCGCAGATTGCTTATCTGAGATTATCAGCGTGTAATCCGCTACCTGTACGAGTGCCATCATTGCCGGATGCTTATCCTCAAGCGGCCGCGCGTAGGATAGCTGCAAATCCGGCGGCAACGCGTGATTCATCCGTGTGAGAAATTCTTCCGACGACACCTCGGAGACCATCGTGACATCAAGAATTTCTTTTTTTCCTGCTGCGCCGGTAGAAAGTGCCGATGCAAACGTTAGCAGAATATGGGGGTTATATCCATTTGAATAGCTCACCGGCAGCCCGGAACGGCGTAGCGCACGCATCATAGCACGCTGGATATCCAAATGACCGATATGGCGCAGCCGGATTCCTTTTTCAAAGACAGCCATCATCCGCAATATTTACACACCCCTTTGAAGCGCTGTAGTCCGCAGCCGTTGCAGCCCTTGCGGCAGTCCTTGGTCGTCTGCGCCTTCTCTGCCTTTTCCTTTTCACGCCACAAAAATTCCTTTGTCACGCCACAGTCGATGACATCCCACGGCATAATCTCATCCTTCTCGCGCCGACGGAAAGCATAGAATGCAGGATCAACACCCGTTTCGGCAAATGCTTCGCGCCACATATCATATTTAAATTGCTCCGTCCAGCCATCGAGTATGCAGCCTTTCTGGTAAGCACGCAGAAGTACCTTCCCCATTTTGCGGTCGCCGCGCGCAAAGCACGCCTCAAGATAACTTAAATCCGACTGGTGATAATGGAAATTGACGCCTTTGATACGCAGTAATTCGCAAAGATAACGCTGCTTCTCGTTGACAACGTCCTGCGTGTCCTGCGGCTCCCACTGGAATGGCGTAAACGGCTTCGGTACGAATACTGAGGCACTGCACGTGACGCGCAGACCTTTCGCTCGCTCCCCCTTCGGTACGGCGAAATATGCGCTGACAACCTTACGCGCCAAATCAGCGATGCCTTCCAAGTCCTCCTTCGTTTCTGTCGGAAGACCCATCATGAAGTACAGCTTGACACTGCTCCAGCCGCCATGGAAGGCATCTGTCACTTTGCTGATGAGGTCTTCTTCTGTCACGCCTTTATTGATGACATCACGCAAGCGCTGCGTACCAGCTTCCGGCGCAAAGGTTAAGCTTGTCTTCTTTTCCTTCTGCGTTTCTTCAAGTGATTCTTTCAGCACGCTGTCCAGCCGCAACGACGGCAGAGAAATGGATACGCGCTTCTCGTTAAGGCGCCGAAGCAATTCACGGATGAGTTCAGCCAAGCAGGTGTAATCGCCGGATGAAAGGCTTGTCAGGCTGATTTCCTCATAGCCTGTCGTATTCTCGAGCTTCAGCGCCAAATCGACCAGATGCTCAAGACTGCGTTCGCGGACGGGACGATAAAGAATGCCTGCCTGGCAGAAGCGGCAACCGCGCGTGCAACCGCGCATAATCTCCAGCATAATGCGGTCGTGGATGATTTCCATGTACGGCACAGGGATTTCTTCCGGATAATACGTTTTGTCAAGGTCGGGAATAATCGCCTTCAGCACGCGTTCAGGTGCTTCAGGACAATTCGGTTTCATTGAGGCGATGGTTCCGTCCTCATTGTAGGCGACATCGTAGAGCGCAGGAATATACACGCCGCGGACAGCGCACAGCCGCTTCAGGATGGTCATGCGGCTTGCACCTTCTTCACGCCCCTGCAGGATGACGCGATTAAGCTCAAGAATTTGCTCTTCGCCATCGCCGACCATGAATGCATCGATAAAATCAGCCAGCGGTTCAGGATTAAAAGCGCATGGTCCACCTGCCACGACGATCGGATCTGCCTCACTTCGCTCCTCGCGGAGCAGCGGAATGCCGCCAAGCTCAAGCATTGCCAGAATATTGCTGTAGCTCATTTCATATTGCAGCGTAAAGCCGACGACATCAAAATCGTTCAGCGCACTGCGGCTTTCGAGCGTGAAAAGCGGCACATGCTCTTGCTTCAGCAATTCAATCATGTCCACCCACGGCATAAACGTGCGTTCACAGAGCATATCCGGCTGTGCATTGATTCCAGCATAAAGAATTTTCATGCCCAGATGGGACATGCCGACCTCATATGTATCCGGAAAACAGAATGCAAAGTGAAGCTTTGCGCTGTTCCAGTCCTTGAGCTGTGTATTCATTTCGCCGCCAGTATAGCGCGCAGGTTTCTGCACCTGATCAAGCATCCTGGCGATGGCTTCCTGATGAATCTCTGATCGCAAGATGAACGAACCTCCTTTGACCGCTGCGCTGAGAGCATTTTTAGCGCACATTATAATGTATCATTTTTCGCCTTGAAGGTCAACTGTTTTGCAAATGAAAATTTGATGGCAGAATTTTGAAATCTTTAAATCGAAGATGCGCAAATGTCGAAGAATACGCCCAAAATGGACACAACACCGTATTATGATCCTGGTACAAATTACAAGCGGAACACAACTGTCATTTCGGTGGGAAAGGTTGGCAGTGTCATTTCGACGGAAAACGGTTATGTCTGTCTCAAATTCCAGCCGACGAATGTATCACATCATCGGTGCATCTGGCTGCCGGAATCGAATGTACTCGTCTATTGAGCTTTAAACATTGCAGCGGTTCGGCAAAAATACCGAGCCGCTTTTCTTGCAACTCGAGATTCAGATAAGTTTTCTTCGTCTTTTTGTGGAAAAAACTCCCGAAACCATTGACGAGGCGCATTTTATTTGATAAAATTTTCATAGGGAGAGTTATATCCTTTATTTATTGTATGGAGGCATTTATGACACTCGACAATCAGCTTCTCTTCTGCTATTTGGAGGAGGACAATATCCAGCAGGCTTATTTTCGTGTACATCCCTTGTTGACAACTGAAGCAGATATCCGGCAGGATGCTTTATCTCTTTTTCCCGCTGATGGCTGTTTGCGCATTGTCCCGGATCGTAACGAGCAGCATAGCTTCAAGTCTCGCATGCGTCAGCTCGGTGCATACTGCGTGGTTGACCTGACGAATCTGCCGCCGGAAGCGACGAAAATCCGCACAAACAAGAACTATCGCCCGGATCGCGGCGAAAACAATCAGTTTATCCTTTATTCCGATACCGTCAAGCAACTGCCGGAGCACAGCTTTTATGAGCTGATTGACGGCAACGCGGGTGATTATGTTGACTTGGCACAGAAAGTCATCACGCCTTTGTTTTATATTCGACAGGGTGATGTGCTGTATGGGCCTGTCCGCAAGAATGCGCCGGATGAACCGCAGAAGAGCAGCGAATTGGCAGGCATGCTATTCTCCCTTTCCTGCCCGGACGGCATTGAGCATGCCATTCTTTGTGTGAAAGATGCACCTGCTGTGCAGCCGCGGCAGCCCATTGCCCGAACGGAGCCTATCAAGCCGGTTGTGCGTACACCTGAGGAAACTGCCGCACCGGCAATGGCTGCTGCATCGGCAACGCCGACATTATCGCCATCTGCTGCGACAACTTCGGCTGAGCCCTCTGCTCCTGAAGCGACCGCAAAGGCAACTGACTCATCTGATGATGCATTACCGATCGGCGAGTCGCTGAATATTCTCGATCAATCGAAGAATTTTGAGGAAACACTGCAAAGCCTTGATCAACCGCTGCCCGGTTCAGCCAATTTGCTGCACCGTACACCTGAAAATCGACCTGTGAAGCCTGTAAAGCTTGATGTTGCACCAGGTACGCTCACCGGAACACCACTTGTTCGAACACCATTGCGTACGGCAACTCAACCCATGAAGAACCGTGTGCAGGAAGCTGTGACCAATCAGTGGTACATCGGTAAGTATGAACCGCCTGCACAAAATTTGCCGACTGGTGCAGCCATGCGTCCGATTGACAACCCTGTTTCTGCAGCAACGGAAGCATTTCGAAACGCATGGCGTATGCCTGAAGTACGTGATCAACTGCTCGATTTTGTGCTGTCGCTTGACGGACTGCGTTCAAAACTCGAACCGCGCATCTGCAAAGATCGCAACGTAACTGCACTTCAGCGCGTGCTACGTGACCGTCTGCAGGATCTCGAGGCAGAGCGGCTTTCCGCTCTTTGCCAGCTCGATAAGGCACACCGCGATTTAGATAGCTTTAAACAGCAGATTATTTCTGGCATGACGAGCCGCCTCCAGCAGGAAACAATCCAGCTTGAAAGTAGTCGCAACGCCTATGAAAATGATGTTGCCGGATTGAAGAATGAGCTGAACACGTTAACGCTCCAGCGTGACGCGTTGCTTAGTCAGATTGATGCATTGCAGAACGATGCGTTGCCTGCCACGGTTTCGCGGCTCCTGAGTGAGCTCCGCGTAGCGCTTCCGGTTAGCGGTTTGCCGCTTCGAATGAGCCCAATCAGCGGCGTTGCCGTTGACCTTGAGGAATTGCTGAACCGCCTGACGCAGGTGTTCCAGCAGTGCAAACTGACGATGACACGCAATCAGGGCATTGCATTCCTGCTGTTGCTTGCTGGCAGCGAACGCATCGGGATTCTTTCACCTACGCCTGCTTCTGTTGCAACGCTTTTGAAGAATATTGCAAATGCGATGGGGTGGTCGCAGAGTTTCGCACATCAGCTTTCGCCCGAGCAAAAACCGCTTGTTGCCATGCGTCCGGCGGATGCAACACCTGTGCTACTGTTGACGAGTTTGCCGAACTACGCACCGGTGCAGCATATGCACAAGATGTTTCTTGCCCGTAACGGCGGAATGATCATCCACAACACTGCGTATGAGGCGGATCAGTGGCCTGTTCTGTCTTTCCCGGCTTTGCCTTTTATTGCTGAGCTTCCGCTCGATGAAAACGTGCTGCCGGTCAGTCAGGCATCGCTCGATGCTTTGATGGAGAAAGAAGCCGCTTCCGATGAGGAAATTAACACGGTTCTGCATCCGATTGCAGCAATTGTTACGCCCCTGTCCGGCGCAGCAAAGTGCGAAATGTACCGTTTCATCCGCGTCGCTGCAGGGCTGATGGAAGGCGGATTGCCTGCCGCAATGGATTGGGCGATCCTGCTCTGGCTTATTCCTGCTGTTGAGCGCAGTGACCGCCGTTATGCCGAGCTGAAGGCGTTGCTGGATGAATATCCGCTTTCTCAGGCAAGGCTTTAATTTCAATCACTCAGGAGGTTTGCCATCATATGGCAAAAGAACGCATCGGAATTCTTGGAGGTACATTCGACCCGATTCACGATGGGCATATCAATATGGCCCTGTCAGCCTTAAAAGATGCAAATCTTGATAAAGTGCTTGTTCTGCCGACAGGATGTCCGCCGCATAAGGCCGGTATTACCCCGGCAGAAGACCGCTGGAAAATGGTTTGCTGTGCTTGCGCAATGCACGATGAACTGACGCCATCGCGCGTAGAGCTTGACCGTGAAGGCACGATTTATACCGTTGACACGCTCAAAATCCTGCAGGACATGAATCCAAGAGCGGAGCTTTTCTACTTGATTGGAACGGATACGCTGATGGAGCTGCATACGTGGCGCTCATTTGAAGAGGTGCTCTGTTTGTGCACCTTTATCATTTGCCCTCGCCCGACGACTGTTCTGCCCCAAACGCTGGCTGAAGAGCAGCATCGTCTGACGGAACTTGGCGGTCATTTTATCGCACTGGACAGTCCGATTGTCGACGTCTCATCGACTGAAATCCGTCAGGCGATCGGCAACGGGCAGACTGCACCGCGTTGCAGCATCCCTGTGCAGGAATATGCGAATGCGTGTGGACTCTATGGCGCAGCGCCGCGCATCCAAGAGGCGAAAACGTGGATTGAGCAGTTGTATCAGGCACTGAACATTCGCCGTTTTGCACATTCGCTCTCTGTGGCGTACACTGCAAGGCAGCTTGCACTTGCCCATCACCTCGATGCCGTTAAGGCAGAAAAGGCCGGATTGCTCCACGACTGTGCAAAATGTCTGCCGCTGAATGAAATGCAGCAGCTTTGCGAGCAGCACCATGTGACGGTCGATGACGGCATCTATCAGAGCACCGCACTGCTTCATTCTGTTGCTGGCGCATGCCTTGTGCAGGATGAATACAGCATCACTGATCCTGAAATCATCTCTGCCATTGCTAACCACACCAGCGGTCGCCCTGGCATGAGCCGCCTCGATATGGTTATCTGGCTAGCTGACAAAATCGAGCCGACGCGCACCCCCTATCCGCTGCTTAACAGAATGCGGATGCAGGCACCGCTCTCGCTGGAAAAAGCAATGCTGACAAGTCTGGAAGGCTCTGCAGAATATTTAACCCGCAGCGGCAAGACCGTTCATCCGCTCTCCCTGCAAACTATCGATTGGCTGAAAAGCAACCTGTAATGATTATCATTCAAAGGAGGAGTATTATGCAGAACATCACGTATGTGCAGGAGGCTGCACAGGAGCTCTATAAGAACAAGGCCGGTCAGATTACGGCGCTGGACGTTCATGGCATGACGGTCATCACTGATTATATGCTCATGGCATCCGGCCGAACGATTAATCAGGTTAAAGCGCTGGCGGATGATGTGGATGAGCGCATGGCTGAGTTGGGCGTTCCGATTCGGCGCCGCGAGGGGCAGGCAGAAGGCCGCTGGATTATTCTGGATTATGGATTTATGCTTGTGCATATCTTCCACATCGAGGAGTACGAATTCTACAACCTCGAGCGCCTGTGGACGGATGGAAGCAACAAAATTGTCTTGCCTTTTGATCAGTCCGACCTGTAAGCTTTATACCGCAAAACCTGCTTATGCCGCATGAATGCAGCCGTGAAGTTTCATGCGGCATGCTTTTTTGGTGTTCCCCTTGAAAATCCGTAAAAAATCGGATAAGATAGATTTGTGTGATTTCTGCTCTTTTCCGGAGCTATTTATCGGAGGGATACATCGTGTCCGACAGACTCTCAAAAATCCGTAACTTTTGCATTATTGCACATATTGACCACGGAAAATCAACGCTCGCTGACCGAATTTTGGAAATGACAGGTGTCTTTGAAAAGCGAGAAATGGTCGACCAGATTCTCGACAGCATGGAGCTGGAGCGCGAGCGAGGCATTACCATCAAGTCCAAGGCGGTTCATATGCATTATACCGCCAAGGACGGTGAAACATATACGCTGAACTTAATCGATACCCCCGGTCATGTCGATTTCACGTACGAGGTCAGCCGCGCATTGGCAGCTTGCGAAGGCGCTTTGCTTGTTGTCGATGCGACGCAGGGAATTGAAGCGCAGACGCTCGCCAATTGCTATATGGCGCTCGATCATGATCTGGAAATCATTCCAGTCATCAACAAGATTGACCTGCCGAGCGCACAGCCGGAGGTGGTTCGGAAGGAAATCGAGGATGTCATCGGGCTCGATGCATCCTACGCGCCGTGCATCAGCGCCAAAACCGGTCTGAATGTCGATCAAGTGCTGGAGGCAATCGTCAATTATGTGCCTGCTCCTGAAGGCGATGAGGATGACTGTCTGCAGGCGCTGATTTTCGATGCATTCTATGATAACTACCGCGGCGCCATCTGCTTTATCCGTGTCAAGCAGGGAACACTGCGCGCAGGCATGCGGATGCGGATGATGGCAACTGGCGGCGAATTTGACGTGGTGGAGGTCGGTACGTTTGCGCCCGGCTACCAGCCCTGCGACGCGTTGAAGGCTGGCGATGTTGGCTATGTCGCTGCATCTATCAAGGATGTCCGCGAAACGCGTGTCGGCGATACCATCACCGATGCTGCACGCCCCGCAGTGAATCCCCTGCCTGGCTATCGTCAAGTTACGCCGATGGTCTACTGCGGCGTTTATCCTGCTGACGGTGCTGATTATCCGGCACTCAAGGACGCACTCGAAAAGCTCCGCATGAACGATGCATCCCTGTCCTTTGACCCGGAGACGTCTGTCGCATTGGGCTATGGTTTCCGTTGTGGCTTTCTTGGGTTGCTCCACATGGACATCATCACCGAGCGTCTCGAACGCGAATGGGACTTGAATCTTGTTACGACTGCACCGAGTGTCATCTACCGCATTACGAAAACAGATGGCACAGTGCTGATGTGCGATAATCCGATGGCGCTGCCGCCAATTAGCGAAATTTCCATCATGGAGGAGCCGTTCGTTCATGCAGAAATCTATACGCCACAGGACAGCGTCGGCACGATTATGGATCTTTGTCAGGATCGCCGCGGCGTATTCATTGACATGCAGTATGAAGGCAGCCGTGTTAAGCTGAATTACGACATCCCGCTTAACGAAATCATCTTCGATTTTTTTGACCAGATTAAGAGCCGTAGTCGAGGTTATGCTTCTTTTGACTACGAGTTCAAGGAGTATCGTGAAAGCCAGCTTGTCAAGCTTGATATTTTGCTCAACGGCGACATCTGCGATGCATTCTCCATCATTGTCCACCGTGACAAGGCGTACGGACGCGGTCGTTCCATATGCGAGAAGCTCAAGGACGTTATTCCTCGGCAAATGTTTGAGATCCCGATTCAGGCTGCCATCGGCGGCAAGGTCATTGCACGCGAGACCGTCAAGGCTATGCGCAAGGACGTGCTTGCAAAGTGCTATGGCGGTGATATTACGCGAAAAAAGAAACTGCTTGAGAAGCAGAAGGAAGGCAAAAAGCGCATGCGTCAATTCGGTACGGTGCAGGTGCCAAGCGAAGCCTTCCTTGCTGTGCTGAAGATGGATTCCAACTGACGATGATCATGGGAGGAAGCATGCGCTACCGCAAAAGAAATGCCGATGCAGGTGAAACGTGGCTTCGCGCACCGCAACAGACGCCTGCCGAAATGCATCAGCCGCTATCCTATATTACCCGCGAACAGATTGCTGATGTATTTGCTTCTCAGCAACGCGGCAGGAAGGATTTAACCGTCTGTTTTACCGGTCACCGCTTTCTCCGCAACGATGAAATACAATCGCTCGCTGAACGTCTTGACCAGACACTCCATGCGCTGTATACGCACGGATTTCGCGACTTTCTCTGCGGCGGTGCGCTCGGCTTCGATACCTTGGCTGCGCAGCATGTCCTGCTGCTCCGCAATGATCATTCCGATGTCCGGCTTCGAATGGTTATTCCTTGCAGCTCTCAATCAGCTAATTGGAAGGAATCAGACTGCCGTATCTACGAGCAGCTGCTGTATTCTGCAGACGAAACGCTTGTGCTTTCGCCGACGTATTATGAAGGCTGCATGCTTGTCCGCAACCGCTTCATGGTCGACCACAGCTCGTTCTGTGTCTGTTTTCTGCGTCATCATCGCGGCGGTACGATGTATACAGCGCTCTACGCAATGAATCAAGATGTTCCCGTGCTGAACCTCGCTATTCTAGACGATGTAGTAAAATTTACTGCTTCAAGCAAATAAAAAACAGAGAGCGGCTTTTAGTGCTGCTCTCTGTTGCTATGATGAAAATCAAGCTTTTTTCTCTTCAACGTATATTTCCGGCTGATTAAGCTTCCGTACGCGCTCCTCATGTTCCTCTTCCACCTTGATTTCCCAGTGAAGCAGCAGCGTCAGCACACCGCGCAGTGCAATGACCGCGCCAAGAATCAGCAGTTCCGTCCATTCACGCACAATGACCGTGCGGAGAACCTCGCCGCCAAGCTTGAATTCAAGTGCCAGCGCAATCCCCTGCGCCAGCTCGAGCCGCAAATGTTCATCGTGTTTGAAGTAGCTGATAATGCCCTTGACAGCGGTGATAATCAGCACAGCGATACCAGCCAGTTCTGCCAGCACAATGCCAAGCTCTGCAAAATAGTGGACAAGCGACTCGAGAAAAGTAATGATTGCGTCCATGAGGATTGCCTCCAAGCTAATATTATTATAGAAAAATCACTATTCTTGAACTATTTTAGCACGTTATGGCGTGTTTGAAAAGCCCTTTCGGAGGATTTTGATGGAACTTTATGTGCACATCCCTTATTGCCGACAGAAATGCCGCTATTGCGACTTCGCGTCCTTTGCCAATTCCGAGGAAACGCAAAGCATGTATGTTGCGGATGTACTGACGGAAGCAGCATTGCTTGCTGAACAGCATCCACATGAGCAGATGGCAACCGCATACATCGGCGGCGGAACGCCTTCGGTGCTGCCACCTGTATTGCTGGAAAAAATGCTGCACGGTATTTTTGCTGTCTTTCCGATCAAAATGGATGCAGAATTCACCACAGAAGCAAATCCTGGCACACTGACGGCTGAATGGCTACAAACGGCAGTCTGCTGCGGTGTCAACAGACTTTCGCTCGGCATGCAGGCGATTCAGCCGGAACTGCTGCATACGCTTGGTCGGATTCATGACTTTCAGCAAGTGCAGCAGAGCGTTCTTCTGGCACATGAAGCCGGCATCACAAATATCAGCCTTGATCTCATGTTCGGACTGCCGGGTCAGACGGTTGCCATGTGGCGCGAGTCAATCGAGGCGGCGCTGTCGCTTGGTGTCAGACACTTGTCCTGCTATGGGCTGATTCCGGAAGAAGGTACACCGCTGTTTGATGACTTGCAATCAAAACGTCTTTCGCTTCCTGACGAAGAGGATGAACGTAGAATGTATGACCTTGCGCTTGATTTGCTTGCAAAAGCAGGCTTCCGGCAGTATGAAATCAGCAACTTTGCTATGCCTGGTTACGAATGTCGCCATAACATCGGATACTGGCGTCAGGAAGCGTATGTCGGGTTGGGTGTATCCGCGGCTTCCTACTGGTCTACACCGGCAGAAAGACTCAGAATTGCCAATCCGCGTACGATTCCTGCCTATCATCAGATGATTGAGCGTAGTGATTGGTCGATGCGCGAACAGACCGTTATTACAGATGCAGACAGTCGTTTTGAAACGATGATGCTCGGTCTACGCATGAACGAAGGTGTCAGCGAAGCGGCATTTACCGCAATGCACCATGTTTCGCTGGATGAACTCTATGGCGAAAAGCTGCGAGCCTTTGCTCGTCAAGGACTGTTGCGTTATTCAGATGGCCGCTGGGCACTTACAAGGCGCGGCATGGACGTGCAGAATGCAATCCTGGTCGAGCTGATGGATTCATAACGCACATTTCAACCGTCAAGATGCTTTTTTGCACCTTGACGGTTGATTTTATGCTTCGGTACCAAGTGCCATGCGGTATGCTTCATCGTAGAGGATATTCTGGCTGGAAACAGGTGACTGTGTGCCGGGATAACGGCGCGTGTAGCTACCGTCAGGTTGCTGGTCGCGTGCCTGCACGTTGTCGTGCCACATCAGGTCGAAGATGTGGTCAACGCGGTGCTTGATGTCATCTTGCAGGAGCGGCACGGCAACCTCAACACGGCGCAGGGTGTTGCGTGTCATCCAGTCAGCAGAAGAAATGTAGTACCGTGCTTCATCGCCGTCGCCGAAGATGTAAATTCGGCTGTGTTCGAGGAAACGTCCGACAATGCTGATAATGTGGACGTTGTCCGTCAGCCCGGGAACGCCGCCACGCAGGCAGCAGATGCCGCGGACAATCATCTCAATCTGTACACCTGCCTGACTTGCTTCTGCCAGCTTGTCAATCAGCAGTTTGTCGGTCAGGCTGTTCATCTTCAGGCGGATATGCCCCTTCTGACCGGCCTTCGCCTTACTGATTTCGCCGTCGATCATGTCAATCAGTTTGTTCTGCAGACAATGCGGTGCAACAAGCAGCACGGACATGTGATCAACGGTTTCGCCGAGCATTAGCGCACGGAACACCTGCAGCGCCTCTTCGCCGATTTCACGACGTGCCGTGATATAGCTCAGGTCGGTATACAGGCGGCTCGTCTTCTCATTGTAGTTGCCTGTGCCGATTTGTGTGATGTACTGGATGCCATCATCCGTCTTGCGCGTAATGAGGCAGAGTTTCGAGTGCACCTTCAGCTTGTCCACACCGTAAATGACATGACAACCTGCTCGTTCAAGCTGACGGCTCCACTCGATGTTGTTCTGTTCATCGAAGCGTGCCTTCAGTTCAACCAGCACGTCAACCTGCTTGCCGTTTTCCGCTGCTTCGACAAGTGCTTCGACAACTTTTGAATCGTGTGCAAGACGGTAGAGTGTCATGCGGATGGACACAACCTGCGGGTCGCGAGCTGCTTCCCACAGCATTCGTAAGAATGGGCGAATGCTCTGGTAAGGATAATGCAGCAGCACGTCTTTCTGAAGAATCTGATCCATGACAGGCTTCTTGCCGTCAATGTCCGGCGTATCCTGCGGATGACGCGGCGCATAGAACAGCTCGGCATGGCTACGTAGCGTATCCTGAATGCCAAACAGGAAACTGATATCCAGCGGCGTATCATATTCGTAAACGCGCTGAACATCCAGCTTGAGCTGTGCGCAGAGCTTTTCAATGATGTCATGACCGATTTTGCGGCTCAGCTCAAGGCGGACAGGGCACAGCTTCTGGCGGAGACGAACGACTTCCTCCATGTGGTCACGGTAGTTCAGGTCTTCGTCATAGACACTGTCGGCATCGATGTCGGCACTTCTCGTGATGCGTGCAAGCGTCTTGCCGGCAATGCGATAGCCGCTGAACAGTAATGGCAGGTAATGGAGAATCAGCTCCTCGGACAGGATGTAGCAGCCTTTTCGGTCAGGAATCTCAATCAGGCGCGGGAATGTGTGCTCACCGCAGGGGACAATGCCGATTTTCTCCTTCTCGCTGACCGTCCGCAGTACCGCAACAGCGTAAATCTCCTTGTTTTTGAGGAATGGGAACGTCTGCTTTCTGCCGACGACATAGGTGGACAGAAGCGGCATGAAGTCCTGACGGAAAATGTTCGCCAGATACGCTTCACTTTCAGGGCTGATTTGCCGGAAGTTGACAATGCTGATGCCCTGATCGTTCAGCTTTTGCAGGACGGATGCGTAAACGCGATCGCGGCGGTCGCAAAGGTCGCGGATTCGGCTCAGTGCTGCGTCAATTTGCTCGCCGGGCGTCATGTTTGTCTTGTTCTCGCGGGCTTCCTTGTCCAGCAGCATCTGGTCGTGCAGGCTGCCGATACGCACCATGAAGAATTCATCCAGATTGCTCTGGAAGATTGACAGGAACGACAGACGCTCGCACAGAGGCACGCGCGCATCTTCTGCTTCTTCCAGTACGCGCTCATTGAAACGGAGCCACGACAGCTCTCGGTTTTCCGTGTAGCTTGACATCATATCCATGATTCGGTCTCCCCTTCCTTAATTTAAGGCCATATTCTCCAGCTTATCCCGATAAAGCCGCATTGCCTCTTCCTCAATCTGACGGCGTTCTTCTTGAAGGCTTGCATCCTCACGCAATCGTTTCATGCACTTTGATGCTTCCTCCAGCAACTTAACATCGCCGTCCAGCAGGAAATCACCCATCATTTCGCCGGACTGCCGAGTGCCGAGCAGGTCGCCCGGACCACGCAGTTCCAAATCCTTCTGCGCAATAACGAAACCATCATTCGTTTGCGTCATGATGCGCAAGCGTTCATTTTCCGCTGCCAGCAGGAAGCACCAGCTGGAAACGGAACCGCGCCCGACACGCCCACGTAGCTGGTGCAGCTGACTGAGACCAAAGCGCTCCGCATTTTCAATCACCATGACGCTTGCGTTCGGCACATTCACGCCGACTTCGATGACTGTTGTCGACACGAGCACATCGAGCTGACCTGCTGCAAAGCTGTCGAGCACCGCAGCCTTTTCATTCGATGGCTGCGCTCCCCACGTCAGCCCAACGCGCAGACCGGATAGTTCACCGCTTTTGAGCTGCTCGAAAGTTGCCTGTGCACTGCGAACATCCTCCAGCATTTCGCTGTCCTCGACGAGAGGACAAACGACATACGCCTGCCTTCCCTTTTGCACCTCCTGCCGAAGAAAGCCATACATGGCTGCACGTTTGCTTTCAGGCACAACACGCGTCTGCACCGGTGTCCGTCCTGGCGGCAGTTCATCAACAACTGACACATCGAGGTCGCCGTAGAGAATGAGCGCAAGCGTTCTCGGAATCGGTGTAGCAGACATAACGAGCACGTGTGGTGCTTTCTCGCCGTCTGCCCCCTTCTTCTGGAGTGTAGAGCGCTGCAGGACGCCGAAGCGGTGCTGCTCATCCGTGATGACAAGACCGAGTCGCTCATATGCCGCTTTTTCGCTGATGAGCGCATGCGTGCCGAAAACTGCCTGATACGTGCCGTTTGCACATGCCTCCTGTGCATCACGCTTCTCCTTCGGGCGCATGGAACCGATCAATAATCCGCAGCGGACGCCTAGGGGCTCTAAAATCGCTTTGGCGGATGCGTAATGCTGACGTGCGAGAATCTCCGTTGGTGCCATCATTGCAGCCTGATAACCGCATTGGCACGTCATGCTGATCGCGCCGAATGCCAGCGCCGTTTTGCCGCACCCGACATCTCCCTGCACGAGACGGCTCATTGACTGTTCCCTTCGCAGGTCGCTCTCGATTTCCTTTAGGACACGCTGCTGTGCATTCGTTGGCTGAAACGGCAGTTTCGACCAGTAGTCGTCCGACGCACCATCCGGAATCGGTAGTGGTATACCGTCCTTACGGTAGCCACGCATCATGCCGAGTACCGCCTGATACATTAGCATCTGTTCGAATGCCATGCGCCGGCGGGCAATGCGCAGACTTTCCAGCGCATCCGGAAAGTGTGACTGCCGAATGGCGTAATTTAATTCACACAGTTGATGACGCATCCGCAGGTTTCTTGGCAACGTTTCCGGACAACAGTCATCGACCGCTGCCAGCGCCGCCTGCATCATGTCCCGAAAGCTCTTGGGCGGAATGCCTTTAATCGGGCGGTACACCGGGACAATTTCCGGCTGCGTTACACGCTGAGGATTCTGCAGCACCGGTTTGCCGTGACTTTGCCCGATTCGCCCATAAAGCATGAGTAACTCACCGACAGGTAGATTCTCTTTTATCCACGGCTGATTATACCAGATGACGGGAAGTTTGCCGCTGTCATCCTGAAGCGATGCCGTTACGCGCGTAATGCCATTAAACCGGTTGAACTTTGGCGGATCGCGCACGATGCCGCAGACGAGCACTTCTCCTGCTACAGCTTGCGCACACGGTACGGGTTTCGTTCGATCCTCATATTTCTTCGGAAGAAAAAACAACAAATCGCGCAATGAGCTGATGCCCACTGCGCGAAGGGATTCCAGCCTTGTTGGACCGATGCCTTTGATGGCAGAAAGCTCCATAGGCGATTTACTCCACAGAAATCAGATAGTAATACAGTGGCTGACCACCCATCAGACAATCTACATCGCAGTTCGGATACTGCTCGGCAATCTCTGCGGTAATCTGCTCTGCATCTTCTTTCTTCGTATCAGCGCCGTAATAGACGGTGATCAGCTCCGCATCGTCTGTCACGACTGCATGCATCATGTCCATTACCACATCATGCACGGAATGACCGCAGTATTCGATTTTGCCATTATGCATGCCGATGATGTCATCCTTGTGAATCTGTACGCCGTTGTATTCGCTGTCACGGATGGCATACGTTACCGTACCGGTCTTCACATGCTCCGCTGCTTCTGCCATGCGTGCGGCATTCTCCTCGCCGGAAATGTCATTCTGGAATGCAACCGCCGCAGCGATGCCCATAGCAACATTCTTTGTTGGGATGACGTGCACTTCCTTATCGGACAACTCTGCTGCCTGATTTGCAGCAAACACGACATTGCCATTGTTCGGGAACACAAACACACACTTTGCGTTTACCTGATTGATGGCACTAAGAATATCATCGACTGACGGATTCATCGTCTGACCACCCTCGACAATCACATCGACCGTCAAGTCACGGAAGATATTCGAGAAGCCTTCACCGAGTGACACAGCGACCATGCCGAAGTCCTTCAATTCCTTCGCAGGTGCTTCGACAGCAGTCGGTGCCTTTTCTGCCTCGAGTGCACGCTTCCTAGCGAGCATGTTGTCCACGCGAACATTCACGATTTCGCCAAGCTCAATGCCGTACTGGATGGCATGGCCAGGATCATTGGTATGGACATGCACCTTCGTTTCGGTCATGTCACCTGTCACCTTCACGCAGTTGCCGATGCGGTTCAGACGGCGACGGAGGGAATCCACGTCCCCATCAGTGCAGTCTTCGCGGAAGTTGACAATGTCATACTCTGTGCAGTATGCATAGGGCAGGTCACCGGAAAGGTCATGGATGTCCTCTTCAACTTGGCTATCGCCTGCCAGCAGCGCTGCAGGGTCGGCAATCTCCTCGCCGCGCAGTACCGCTGCATAGCCTGTATAAATCAGCATGAGACCGCGTCCGCCGGAGTCGACAACGCCGGCAGCCTTCAGCGGCGGCAGCATTTCGGGTGTGCGCTTCAAAATCGCCTCACCGCTGGTCAGCATGACGTTCATGAGACCATCATAGTCATCCGGATGTTCCTCTGTGTAATGAATCGCATCCTCAGCGATGACACGGGCAACCGTCAGGATGGTGCCTTCCTTGGGCTTCATGACAGCCTTGTATGCTTTGTCAGAACCAGCCTTGAGCGCTTGTGCAAATTGAACAGGCGTAATCTTGTCAACACCCTTGAGTGCCGATGCAAAGCCGCGAAGCAGCTGGGATGTGATGACGCCAGAGTTGCCGCGTGCCCCCTTGAGTGCACCTTTGGAGATGGCGGCAGCCGCTTCATCCGCACGCAGATACTCCCGTGCATTGACCTCGCGTGTTGCGCTTTGCATGGTCAGGGACATGTTCGTTCCTGTATCGCCGTCAGGGACAGGGAACACGTTCAGTGCGTCCACAGCCTCCCGGTTTTTGTCAAGCAGCGCTGATCCTGCAACGACCATGTCGCGCAGAAGCAGCCCGTCTATGGTTTTATGCTGTATCAAAGGTGAATACCTCCTACTTGCTTTCAGCGGAATCTCTTGAGTCCATCGGGAAAATCAGACGCGAATGCCTTCCACAGAGATGTTGACCTTGCGAACCTTGACGCCTGTCATGCTTTCCAGCTTATAGCGCACGGTTTCGACAATGGTCTTGCATACCTCTGCGATGGAAATACCGTATTCCACGATAATGAACAAATCCACATCGAGCATATCGCCGACACTGCGGATCTGTACACCCTTGGAGAGGTTTTCCTTTCCCAACCACTCAACGATGCCGTCCTTGGCACGCTTGGAGGACATTGCGACGATGCCGTAGCATTCCAGCGCTGCGTAGCCCACAACCTTGAGCAGAACATCCTCAGTAATATAGATTGTACCGATATCGTTTTTGATTTTGCAATCCATGTTTGAAACCTACCTCCTTCATCCAGGGGCTTCCTCGCCGCTATTGGTGCAAACACAACAAATGCACCTACTGCCGAGGTTATTATATAGTATACAGGATTTTCGCGGACTTGGCAAGACTTTTTGGGTTTCTTTCACAAAAATGACACGGAAATTACACACATAATGGCTTCCAGAGCTCTTTTTATTCCGTAGAAGCCTTTTTTCTTGTTGATTCAGCACTCCTTTGGGGTTATAATGAAACATGATTGCCGGCGGTTATACTGCCGGACATCATCAATTTGAAAGGATTCACACTATGAGCAACAAATCGAAGTCGCTGATCGGCGGCATGACCGTGCTCGGCGTTGCAGGAATTATCTGCAAGCTGGTCGGTGTGCTGTTTTCTATTCCGCTGACGTATATTATCGGCGCTGAAGGACAAGGCATCTACAATGCTGTTTTCCCGACCTATAATTTGCTGTTGACGATCTCCTCTGCCGGTCTGCCGGTTGCAGTCAGCCGCATGGTTTCTTCTGCACTTGCGAAGGACGATCCGCACAGCGCCAAGCAGATTTTCCGCATCGCATTGCTGCTGCTGACCATCCTTGGCTGTATTGCAACCATCATCATTCTTGCTGGTAGCGATATGCTCGCTGCACGTGTCGATCAGCCGGACAGCAAGATTGGTTTCCAGTTCATTGCGCCGTGTGTGGCGGTCGTATGCATCATGTCTGCCTTCCGCGGCTTCATGCAGGGGCAGCAGAACATGGTGCCTACTGCGATTAGCCAGCTGATTGAACAGGTTGGCAAGGTATTCTTAGCACTTCCGCTTGCTTATCTGGGTAACAAGCTCGGCGGCGTGGCACTTGGTGCTGCTGGTGCGCTGCTCGGCACAACGGTTGTCGAAGCGATTGCACTGCTGTTCATGGTGGTGCAGTATTTCTGGTGCAGGAAACGTTTCGATGCCATTGAACAGCTTGCAGAGCGCCGCGACCTGCCTGCTGCCGATATTGCCAAGCAGTTGCTTGCCATTGCTATTCCGATCACTATCGGCTCATGCATCGTGCCGTTGTCGCAATTTGTTGATTCTGCCATGCTTGTCGACCGCTTGATGGTAGCAGGCATGGCGCACGAAATAGCCGTCTCCACGTACGGCGTATTCAGCGGTATGGTCATCCGACTGATTAATATTCCCACTGCGCTTTCGCTTGCAGTCAGCATGTCGCTTGTGCCTGCTGTCTCCTCTGCATGGGCGATCAGCGATGAAACCACCGTTCAGCGTCAGACGAATCTCGGTCTCCGTTTTGCTTTTTTGATTGGTTTTCCCTGCTCCATTGGTATGAGTGTTCTCAGCGAGCAAATCTTCCGCTTCTTCTATGATGGTTCACTTGCCGAGGAGTACATTCAAACAGGTAGCTCACTGCTGGCAGTTTCCAGCTTGACGGTCGTTCTGTTCACCGTCGTGCAGGCAACGAGCAGTATCCTGCAGGGTGTCCGTAAGCAACGTATTCCTATGTATACGCTGGTTGTCGGCGTACTGTGTAAAATCGCACTGAATTACATTCTTGTCGGCACATCAGGCATCGACATTCACGGTGCACCAATTGCTTCACTTGTCTGCTACACTGTATCGCTTCTGCCGAATCTGTACTACGTCATGAAGTACACGCACATGAAGTTTGATTGGATGAACCTGCTGGTGCGTCCTGGTGTATCTGCACTGCTGATGGGCATTGTTGTGTTCGCACTGACGCGCATTCTGCCCATGAACCGCTTGACAACCATTCTGGAAATTGCAGTCGGCATCGTTGTGTTTGCTGCCGCTGCACTCTGGACGAAGGCACTGACAAAGGAAGATTTGAGCGCACTTCATCGGAGCAAGGCAAAGAGAGCATAAAGTGAGGAATGCACCATGAAACCCAGAATCACCGTTGTTACACTCGGCACGGATGCTGACCTGTTGTCGCAACGATCGCTCGATGCGTTGCGCAACGCAAAGCAGCTGTTTTTCCGCACTGCACAGCATCCTGTATATGATTTACTGAAATCGGAAGGTACAGAAGCAGCTTCATTGGATGACTATTACGGGCAATATGACGACTTTGATGCAATGCATCAGGCAATGGCGAAATTTCTCTTAGAGAAGGCAAGACATCAACCGGTGACGTTCGCTGTGCCAGACCCTATGACAGACGGTGCTGTGAAAGCACTGCGTTCTGCATTGCCTGAGGAAGGCACGCTGTCTGTGCTGCCAGGCGTGACGATAGCCGATGCATGCATTGCACGCTTGCCCAAAGAATTTACACCTTCCGGTGCATTGCGAACCATGCCTGCCGAGGAAGGTGAATTGGCTGCGCCTGACCCTGCTACGCCGTTGCTCGTCATGGAAATTTGGAATCAGTCTCTTGCAAGTTCACTGAAGCTGCGATTGTGTGACATCTATGGCGATGAGATGAAGGCAGTCTTCTTTCCTTCGACAGTCAAAAATGCGAAGAAACCAAAGGTTATAGAACTTTGGGAGCTTGATCGTCAGCACCTGTTTGATCACACAGTTACATTGTTCATCCCGGCTGTGCCTTTTCAGCAGCGGTCACGCTACTGCTTTGCTGACTTGCAGACCATCATGCATCTTCTTCGGAAGCAGTGTCCGTGGGATCGTCAGCAGACGCACCAAAGCCTTCGCAAATACATGGTTGAAGAGGCATATGAGGCAGTTGGTGCGATTGACGAGGAGGACATGGATCATCTTGCGGATGAGCTGGGTGATGTCCTCCTGCAGGTCGCCTTTCATGCGGACATTGCGGAATCTGCTTATGAATTCACCATGCAGGACATAACGACTGCCATCGTCCGCAAGATGCTCTATCGCCATGCGCATATCTTCGGCAGCGTGCATTGTGACACGCCCGAAGAAGTTTCCGCCAGCTGGGACAAATTAAAAAAAGCAGAAAAGGGACTGACGACACAGAGCAGTGTGCTTGCAGATGTCAGCAAGAGTCTTCCTGCTTTGATGCGCGCCGATAAGGTGCAGAAAAAGGCAGCGCAGGTCGGCTTCGACTGGGATCATTCTCAGGAGGCACTTGGAAAGGTGCACGAGGAAGCTGACGAGGTGCTTGAGGAACTGAATGCTGGAAGGAATCCTGAAGAAGAGCTTGGTGACTTGCTGTTCAGCTGCGTCAATGTTACCCGTCTGTGTGGCATTGACGCCGAGGAAGCGATGAAAAAAGCGACCGATAAGTTCATCAAGCGCTTCTCAGCCATGGAAAATCTGATAAAAACGGATGAAAAATCAATAGAGGACTTGACATTATCCGAAATGGATGTATACTGGAACAGGGTGAAAACTATGCAAAAACAGCATGGTTGAGCCGAGAACCGTGCCACGCTTGCCTATGACAGCAAGGCATCGGACAATACACTTTATCTGTGCGGTAGAATTTGACCGTACCAATAAGGAGGAACTTTTTTCATGAATAAGACGGAACTGGTTGCTGCCCTCACCGAGAAGACCGGCTTTGCCAAGAAGGATGCCGAAAAGGCTCTGAATGCGGTTGTCGACGTCATTACTGAGACCCTCTCCAAGGGCGACAAGGTTCAGGTTGTTGGCTTTGGCTCTTTTGAAGTCAAGAATCGCCCCGAGCGCATTGCCCGTAATCCCCAGAAGCCCACGGAAGAGATTAAGATTGCTGCTTCTAAGGCTCCTGTGTTCAAGGCTGGCAAGTCCCTTAAGGATGCTGTCAACAAGTAATCGTCTTCCCCAAAGCCCGCAGGAGAGATCTTGCGGGCTTTTTTCTATCATGCATAGGAGGAATATCATGCGTTTGGATAAGTATTTGAAAGTTTCGCGGATTATCAAGCGCCGCACCGTCGCCAATGAGGCCTGTTCCGGTGGACGCGTCACGCTTAACGGCAAGGTGTCCAAGCCCGGCGCGGAAGTTAAACCTGGCGATATCATGACTATCCGCTTTGGCGATCATGTCGGCAAGTATGAAATCGTGTCTGTGCCGGGCACGGTGCGCAAGGACGGTGCTTCAGAACTGTACCGCGTCCTGGAAGAAGATGCAGCTATGGCAAGCGAACGCAGTGCGGAGGAGTAAGCAATAATGTGGGGAGCAATTCTTCTTGCTGGAGGGATCGGTCAAAGGATGGGAGCAGGCTGTAACAAGGTGTTGTTGCCTGTTGACGGGAAAAGCATGATTGTGCGGTCTGTGTCTGCCTTCGTGCCCCATGCGGATGTGGTTGTGGTCGTCGCACGTGCTGAGGATGTTGGGCAAATCCGCGAGGAAATGGCTGCGAATGGGTTAAATGTCATCCTGACGACAGGCGGTGCGACGCGGCAGGATTCTGTCTGGAACGGACTGCAGGCGTTGCCGGTCTGCTGCAATTTTGTCATGGTGCATGATGGTGCACGTTGCCTCGTTACGGACGAAGTCATTCGGTGCTGCAAGGATTCTGTCGAAACGTATGGCACAGGCGTTGCCGCAACAAGCGTGACGGACACCATTAAAGCTGTTAATTCAGATAACATTGTTGAAGCAACACCGAATCGCGCCTCACTGCGCAGCGTACAGACGCCGCAGGGTTTCCGGACGGATGACCTGCGTGAAGCACACCTTCGTGCACAGTCAGAATCCTACATCGGCACGGATGATGCATCGCTTGTCGAACGCATGGGGATGCCCGTGCATCTCACAGAAGGAAGCCGCAGCAACATTAAGCTGACATCACCGGAGGATATGACCATTGCGGAAACTTTGCTGCATGCTAAAAGCCCTGCCATACAGCTTCGTGTTGGACAGGGCTATGATGTACATTGTCTGGTGGAGGGGCGTTCGCTTATCCTGTGCGGCGTGAATGTTCCGCATGCGCTTGGACTGCTTGGACATTCGGACGCAGACGTTGCGTTGCATGCGCTGATGGATGCAATGCTTGGTGCAATGGCGCTTGGCGACATTGGCAAGCACTTTCCGGACACAGATGAGCAATACCGTGGGATTTCCTCGATGCTGCTGCTCGAGCGTGTTGTTGGGCTGCTTGCAACGCATCACGCGCACGTCAAAAACTGCGACATCACCATCGTCGCACAGAAGCCGAAACTGCTGCCCTATATTCTGCAGATGCGACAGAACGTCGCTGATGCGTTGCGCATTTCCATTGACTGTGTCAATGTCAAGGCAACTACTACGGAACATCTCGGCTTCGAAGGTGAAGAAAAAGGCATCAGCGCACAGGCAGTCTGCATGGTGCAGGTGGACTGATCTTCTCTTACTGCTTGCACCAAAGCGACGGTGAGAACAGTGCCAGCATCGGGAACAGCTCAAGTCGTCCAGCAAGCATCAGCAGACTGAGTACAATCTTTGCGAAGGAGCCATAGCCGGCAAAACTGCCAGCCGGACCTGTTGCACCAAGTCCGGGGCCGACGTTGCTGATGCAGGTAAGCGCAGATGTAATGTTCGTTTCGATATCATACTTGCCTTCGAACGAAATCAGCAATGCACCTAGAAAAAGCAAGGCAACATAGACGAAGGCAAAGCAAGCTGTATCGCGCAGAATGGATTCGTCCGTGCCTTTTCCTTCAAATCGGACAACCTGCACCGTGCGCGGCTGGAAGGTGCGGCGTACCGAGCGGATTCCCATTTTCCACAGCATCCCAATGCGGCAAATTTTCATGCCGCCTGCCGTTGAGCCAACGCATCCGCCGAAGAACATCAGCACAACAAGTAGCATCTTCGTGGCAATCGGCCAGAGGTTGAAATCGGTTGATGCATAACCGGTTGTGGACATGATGCTTGCAACCTGAAAGCTGGCATACCGCAGCGAATCGCCGAAGTTACCATAATTGGGCAGCAGGATGACAGCAATGATGATCGATGCTACTGCAAAGATGCAAAGAAACCATCGTGTCTCCTCGCTTTTCCATGCCGCGCGCCAGTTGCCGGTTAGAATCCAGTAATACAGGGCAAAATTGATACTGAAGATGACCATGAACACGGTTGTGATGATTTCGATAGCGGCGCTGTGGAATGCACCGATGCTCTCGGCGTAGTTGCTGAAGCCGCCTGTACCTGCTGTACCGAGTGCGTGAATCGCAGCATCATACGGATTCATGCCTGCAATAACCAGAACGACAAACTGGACGACTGTTAGAATTAGGTAGATCACATAAAGAATTTTGGCGGTGTCACCCATTTTGGGGACGATTTTACTCAGCGTGGGACCTGGGCTCTCTGCTTTTACGAGATGCGATGTGCGCCCGCTTAGACGAGGAATCAGTGCCAGCGTCAGTACCAGCACACCCATACCGCCAATCCAGTGGGTGAAAGAACGCCAGAACATGACGCCATGCGGCAGATTGGTGAAATCCGTCATCACGGTTGCACCAGTCGTTGTAAAGCCGGAAACAGCCTCGAACAGTGCATCAAAGTAATTCGGTAGCAGACCGCTGAAGACAAACGGCAGCGCACCGAAACAACTCAATCCAATCCACGAGAGTGATACAATCAGGAAACCTTCACGCGCACGAAGGTCACGATTTGCAGGGTGAATCAGAAAACGTATTGGAGCGCCGATCAGCACCAGAATCAGGATTGTCAGTGCGAGTGCACCAGCATCGCCGTCATGATAAATCAGTGCAATCACAAGCGATGGCACCATGCATGCCGCTTCAATCAGCAGGATTGCGCCCAGCAGGGAAAGAACAAGCTTTCTGTTCATTTGCTGATAACCTCGTTTAAGTCGTCAATCCCGTTTTCACAGACAATAATGACCACATGGTCGCCTTCTTCGATTTTATCATCACCGAATGGCACAATTACCTTGCCCTGCCGTGCAATCACAGCAACCAGTGCATTTTTACGGATGTTCAGGTTCTTCAGCGGGATGCCGATATAGGAATCCGATGCGCGTGCGATGAATTCAAGCGCTTCGACGCGGTCATTCAGCAGACGGTACAGCCGCTCTACTTTCGTACCGTCGCTGTTCATCAGTGCACGAACATAGCGCAAAATGGTCGAACAGGTGATGTTCTTCGGGCTGACCATGCTGTCCAGTCCCATGCCACTGATGATGTCAGCATAAGCAATTCGATTGTTCTTGACGATGACCTTTGGGACACCCTGACGCACCGCAAACAGACCCGTCATCAGGTTTTCTTCATCGCGGTTGCTGATGGCGATGAATGCGTCCATTGATCCGAGCCCCTCCTGCGACAGCAGTTCTTGATCGGTCCCATCGCCTAAGATTACATTCACATGCGGCAGACTTTCGCTCAGGCTTGCCGCTTTTTGGGGGTCAATCTCAATCATTGCAACATGCATGCCCATTGGTACTATCATCTTTGCAAGATAATAGCTGATTCGACCGCCGCCAAGCAGCATGACGTTCTTGACTCGCAGGGAATGCTTGCCGAGAAAACGAAAATAGTTTGTGACCGTTACCATGTCACCTGCAACGTGAATGCGGTCATTCGCCTGAATGATAAAGTCACCGTTTGGGATGATGATCTCGCCGTTGCGTTCGACAATAGCATATAGCACACGCGGCAATCCAGGTAGATGTGTCGACAGTGCACGCAGCGAACATCCGACGATGATGTCGTTCGCCTGCACACGGAATTCGACCATCTCAATCTGCCCCTTCGCGAATGTTTCAATGTTGATGGCAAAGGGGAAACGCAGCAGGCGGCTGATTTCAAGTGCCGTTGCCCGTTCAGGATTAATCGCGTTGTCAATCGAAGTTTCGCGCTGAAGCATCGAGAGACTTTCGTTGTACTCGGGGTCACGGATGCGTGCGATGGTGTACCGTGCGCCGAGCCGTTTGGCAATCAGGCAGCACAGCATGTTTGTTTCGTCGCTTGCTGTGGTCGCAACGACAAAGTCTGCTTTTTCGACACCAGCATCGATCAGCGTTCGGGCATTTGCACCGTTTCCTCGGATACACAGCACATCGAGCGTATCTTGGCAGCGCTGGAGTACCTCCTCGTTCTTATCAATGACAACAACATCGTGTTCCTCACGTGTCAGCTGTTCGGCAACTGCATGACCGACCTTTCCGTTGCCAACAATAAGAATACGCATGATTCATTCCTCCGTTTTCTGATCCTCCTGCAGCTTTGCAACTGCCCATGATGCATGGGTTCGCACTGCATCGGACGGATGCAAAGTCAGACGCATTAAAGCCTCGATATAGGTGCTGTCACGACTACATCCTGCCAGCATGCAGGCCTGTGACAGCAGCCTGTTCGGAATCGTCAGGTTTGCGCCGATTCGCAGGCGAAGCGCCTCGGCAGCAGTTTTCGGCTGTTCAAGCAACGTCAGAAGCGGCACGTTTTGCTGTGTTTTGCCGCATGGCTGCGGATTATGCGGACAGATACGCTGGCACGTATCGCATCCAATCAGCCGATTGCCCATCTTTGAGCGAATTTCGACCGGCACAACACTACCGACGAGCATCCAGTTTCGAATACAGCGTTCACGATGGAAGATGCCGTTTTCCAGTGCATTCGTCGGACAGGCTATAATGCACTTTCGGCAAGTACCGCAATGAAGCGGCTTTGCTTCAGGCAGCAATGGTGTTTCTGACGCAACGCGCGGCGTTATTGTGAAAATCTGGACATGAAACCGACTGCCGCAACCGTCAAGATATGAGAGTGTGTTTGTTCCCTGCGAAAACATCGGAAGACGTGCCATAATGGGTTTGATACGGATTTCGTCGTGCAGCACCAATCCCGGAAATTCGTTGGAGCGAATCAACTGCACAGCCGACATGTATGCACGCTGGGATGCAGCGTAGTATGGATGAATCCATGCACCTTGTACATTCGGCTGCTCTTCTGCTTCATAGCGCCAAATGGCCAGCAGTAGCGAGATGTTCGCATCCAGACCACATTCTGCACCATGTACCGCTATGACCTGTGAAAAGCCTGCCTGAAGCAGTCTTTCAATCGGATCGGACATCTTTTTCGCTCCCTTCATGCTTCACATCTTAGCACGAATCTTCTGTTTTCGCAAGTTATCCGAACAAAAACACGGAAGTCCTACAGTGCGCACCGAAGGACTTCCGCAAATATGCAATTTTTACTTGGTGCCGAAGAGACGGTCACCAGCATCGCCGAGGCCGGGCACAATGTAGCCATGATCGTTGAGGTGATCATCAACGCCGGCAACATAGATGTCAACATCAGGATGATCTTTCTGCATGCGGGCAATGCCTTCGGGCGCAGCAATCAGGTTCACCAGACGGATATGATTGCAACCGCGTGCCTTGATGAAGCTAATGGCCGCAGAGGCACTGCCGCCGGTTGCCAGCATCGGGTCGAGCACGAGCAGCTCGCGATCCTGCGCATCGGCAGGCAACTTGCAATAGTATTCAACTGGCTTGAGTGTCTGTGGGTCGCGGTACAGACCGATATGCCCAACACGGCAAGCGGGAATCAGCTTCGTTACGCCCTCGACCATGCCAAGACCGGCACGAAGAATCGGGACGATGCCGAGCTTCTTGCCTGCAAGCTCATGTGCTGTCATCTTGCAGATGGGTGTTTCAATCTCGATGTCCTGCAGCGGAAGGTCGCGAGTCACCTCATAAACCATCAGCATCGCGATTTCTTCCAGCAGTTCGCGGAATTCCTTCGGTCCGGTTTCTGTTTTGCGCATAATGGTCAGCTTATGCTGAATTAATGGATGGTCAAGAACGTGGACTTGGCTCATTGGGGATAGCCTCCTTTATTTTTGGACAGACGAGCCATTTCGGCTTTCAGATGACATTATAGCATTTCAATGATACTTTTACAAGCATTTTTCGAGTACCTACGAAAATTCCATTCTCTGTCTTCAGCAATTGTGGACAATCTGGAGTGTTTATGGTATGATATTCTTGCAACTTGGCGGCGCGGAGGAGGTCTCCAGATCATGAAGAAAAAGCTGCTTTTCCTGCTTCTGTTTGTAATGATGCTCCCTGGTATGGCTCTCGCGGATGTGATTATCAGTGAAATTATGACGTCCAACGGCACCTATGAAGGTGGTCATGCCTATGACTGGATTGAACTGCATAACACGGGCAAAAGCACGGTTGACCTGAGTGGCTGGCACTTGAGCGACAGCAAGAAGGATCTGACGAAATTTCAGTTTCCCAAGGGCACAAAGCTCAAAGCAGACGCCTACCTGACCGTATACTGCACTGGCGAAGATGATGTCGATGTTGGCAAGAACAGTACGTTTTATGCAACATTTGCCTTAAGCGCATCTGGCGAATCCATCTATCTTTCCAATGCAGATGAGGAACTGCAGCAAAAGCTCAAGTATCCGCAGCAATACGGATGCGTCAGCTACGGAACGAATGATGATGGCGAGCATTACGGCTTCTTCGAAAACGATACACGTGGCAAAAAGAATGATAACACAATTTATGATGCGAGGCTTGATTCGCCTGTACTCGATACGGAAGGCGGATTTTATGCGGACAGCGTTGCTGTTACTGCCCATAGTGTCGGAACGGATGGCATCACGCTCCGCTACACTACTGACGGTTCGACTCCAACTGCGAAATCAACCGAGTTTCCATCAAATGGCATGACTATTACAAAGACAACTGTTATTCGAATCCGCGCTTTTCATGACGAATACGTTTCCTCGCCGACTGTCAGTGCAACGTACTTCATCAACGATAATCCGCTGACACCGATTGTTTCCCTGATTACGGACGAAAAGTACCTGTTCAACAAAAAGACTGGTGCGCTCGTTAAGGGAACCGGCAGTACGCCGAATTACGACAAGGAGCTCGAATATCCGATTAATATTGAGTATTACAC
The DNA here is from genome assembly GCA_963590165.1 of Anaerovoracaceae bacterium. Taxonomy (GTDB): domain Bacteria; phylum Bacillota; class Clostridia; order Christensenellales; family Aristaeellaceae; genus UBA11524. The sequence continues at coordinate 30,226 of CAVANO010000034.1, read as the reverse complement.
GAGCGATGGTGTCTGTGAAATCAATCAAATGGGGACGTTCACATGCTCCGGTCATTCCGCACGCGTCAATGCGCAGAAGTCCATTGCGCTGTATGCCCGAAAAGCCTATGGCAATGATGAATTCGAGTTTAATCCGTTTCCGACACGCGATTACGCTTCATACAAGTCCCTGCTCCTACGCGCTGCCAATTCCGATGCCTACGCGACGCGTTTGCGTGATATTGTAGCGTCTTCTTTAGCGGAAGGCGAAGGGTTACTGTATCAGGATTACGTCATCATTCAGGTGTACATTAATGGCGAATACTGGGGACATTACAATCTACGCGAGAAGATCAATAAGTACTTCATCGCACAGTACGAGGGAGTGACGGATGAGGAAGCTATTGACAACATTGATATTCTTGCACGCACCGGTACCGACCGTTTCACGCAGAATGGCGACAATGAGGATTGGCTCGAGTTGGCAGATTTCTGCAAGACGAATGACTTGAACATTCCGGAAAACTTGCAGTACGTGACTGATCGGCTCGATGTGGACAGCTTATTTACGCACGCTGCCTATGAGATTATCCTCGGTAATGTTGATTTTACAAATGTCCGCATTTACCGTGTACCCGGCGGCAAATGGAAATATCTACTGTTCGATGTTGAGGCGTGCTGGCGCAATCTCGATAAAACGCCGCTGGAATATTATATCAAGCCTGTTAGCGGCAAGATTCAGGGTTTCCGTCATGAGCCGCTGAATGCGCTACTGGCGGTGCCGGAGATGAAGGCGAAATTTCTGACGCGTGTGGCAGAAATTCTTGAAAAGCACTTCCAGTGGCAGGATGTTGAGGCAAAATTCGATGAAGTGACAAGCGTTCTGGAGCAGATTCTTCCGCGTCATATTCAGCGCTGGCAGAACATGAAGCTCAGCAACTGGAAGACAAATGTCAATGCTACAAAATACTATGCGCGTGTCCGCCCAAAAAAGATTCCGGAATTGCTGCAAAAGGCAATGAAGCTGACGGATGAAGAGGTCGAAACATACTTCGGTGAAGTGCTGCGCTTGCTGGAAGTAACAAACGCGAAGCCTGAATAATCCATCACCCAAAGGAAGGTGTTCGCATGTCTGCAGTCCCTTACAGCCGCTATATCATCGGCAGTTTGCCGTGGTACAGCGTGCTGATTGTGCTGGCAATGCTCATCGGTCTTCTGCTCTGCACACATGAGCAAAAGCGCTTGCAATTGCCGAAGGATTTGTTTGTCGATTTGGCACTGTGCCTCATTCCGTCCGCTATTGTAGGCGCAAGGCTGTATTATGTGGTTTTCTCATGGGAGCAGTTTTCGGGTGATATTCTCCGAATTTTCCGCATCTGGGAAGGAGGACTTGCCATTTATGGCGGTATCCTTGGCGGCACCATCGCACTGATTGTCTTCTGCCGTGTGCGGAAACTGTCTATTCTGCAACTGGCCGATATCCTTGTTCCTGCGCTTTCTCTCGGTCAGGCAATTGGCCGCTGGGGAAATTACTTCAACATGGAAGCCTATGGCGCGGAAGTCACGAATGCTGCGTGGCAGTTCTTTCCTGCTGCTGTTCTCGTCTCTGGTGCTGACGGTTATGAATGGCACATGGCAACGTTTTTCTATGAATCCTGCGCTGATTTGCTGATTTTCATTGTCCTGTGGTTTGCTATCCGCAAAAGAAAACAATGGAATGGGCAATTACTTGCAGTTTATATGCTGATGTATGGCATTGCCCGTGCATGGATCGAGGGTCTTCGCACCGACAGCCTCTATATCGGCTCCATTCGCGTCAGCCAGCTGCTTAGCCTCGTGATTGCGTTTATCGGATTGCTTACCTTGCTTATCAGATTCTTTCGCCATCGGCAGAAAGGATGATAACTTATGCCTTCGACGCCCTTAAAAAATATGCTTTATCGTGCTGCATTACCGTTTCTTGCACCATCATGCTACGGCCAGCTGACACATCAGCAGTCAGGTCATCCGCTGACATCGTTGGATGGATATGAGCGAATTTTGTGCCGTCATCATGTATTTGGTGCATCGCTGCTGCTTTCGCAGGGTAATCAGACTGCTGCGTGCTTGACATCGACGGCGAAGCCACTGCACACTGCATCGGAATCCACCATGTTTCGTGTCGCTTCCATCACAAAAATGGCGGCGGCACTTGTGACGCTTCGATGCATCGACGAGAAGCAATTTGCACTCGATACCCCAGTTGCGGATTTGCTGGAGGGCGGTGCGGCATTTTCAACGCTTCAAGGCGTTACGGTGCGTCACATACTGAGTCATACTTCTGGGCTTCGCGATCCCGCATGCTTAGAAACATCATTGCGCGCTCATCGTCCATGGACAGAATTGCTGGCTGATTCATCCATCCGCGCTGCTGAGCCTGGTCATCAGATGATTTACAGCAATTTGTGCTTCGGACTGCTCGGCAGCATTCTGGAGACGACTACAGGGATGTGCCTTGAGAAACTGTTCCAGACGAAGCTGTTTCAGCCGCTTCGTATGCGTGCGACTCTTGATGCAACAACGCTGCCGCCGGAAGACTTGATGCCGATCGTAAGGATTCTCCCCTATCATCCGGAAAATGAACTGCGTGCGTCACCACTTGGCAATCATCCGCTGGCATCGCCCGATCCGCTGTATCACTACGGCTATACTGCTGGCGCACTGTACACGGATGCGCAGTCCGTCATGCAGATGTTGCAGTTGATTCATTACCGTGGCGTGCTGGATGGCCACCAGTTCATCAGCGAAGGACTGATGAACGAGATGACGACTCGACAGGCTTCCACATCGACGCGCACCTACGGGCTTGGACTCGTCATTCTCAATCGTCCGGAAATATCAGAACGTCCGCTGCTTGGGCATCAGGGCTTTGCATACGGATGCGTGGATGGTGCGTTCATCGAGGAGCAGACAGGACGTGCGGTCGTATTCCTGAATGGCGGAGCCAGCGAGGCGCGAGACGGAAGGCTTGCACTGGTCAACCGCGATCTGCTTATTTGGGCAATGAAACAGGAGCTGCCAGCATGGAAGAAATCGTAAGCATTACACATCAGCGAAACAAGGTTATCCTTTTGCTCAGCAGCAGTGAACGCATTCCTTTGACGAAGGATGACTTTCTGGAACGTCCGCTGAAGGAAGGCGACGCCATTGATTTAGATGAATATGACCGATGGCTGTTACTTCGCCAGTACCGTCCGGCACTGAACAAGGCGGTAGCGTTGCTTGCTGTCCGTGCCCGGAGCAAGGGTGAAATTGAACAGAAGCTGCTCGCTGCCGGTTACCGCCCCTGCACTGCTGAAATGGTCGTTTACAAGTTGGAAAAGGAGCATCTGCTCAACGATGCAGAGTTTGCAGCACAATGGGCAGAATCGCGAATTCGCAGCAAGGTCGGCAGCCGGAGAATCGCAATGGAACTACGCCGGAAGGGTGTTTCTGCTGACGAAACCGCCGATGCGCTCGAATCCATTCCGGAAGACGAACAGCTCCGCAACGCAGTTACTCTTGCAGAAAAGGCTATTGCACGTGCAAAGACAGGTGAGGATAGACGCAAGACGTATCAGCGAACCGCCGCACTACTGTCACGGCGCGGCTACAGTTGGGAGATCACAAAAGCCGCACTCGATGAGATGTTTCGCCGCTAATCACGCAGTGTACATCATAAACGGAGAAATCAGACCATGGACGACTATAAATTCGATGACATTCAGGAACCGGAAGGAAATATCATCACGGGCATCATCGGCGCATTTTTCGGTGCTATCGTCGGTGCTGCGCTCTTTGCGATTGTCAGTTATGCCGGCTACATCTCCGGGTGGGTTGCGATTTTGACAGTTTTTTGCGTCAGGAAAGGCTATGACCTGCTGCACGGCCGGAAAGGTAAAATCAGAACAGCAATCATCATTATTTTTCTGCTTTTGTCTGTTGTCTTCGGAACAATTGCGGGAGAAGCTGTCATGCTTCTTGATGGTTTCCATGAGGAAATGGACACTATGAATGTGTTTGAGCAAGGGTTGATTCGCAAAAGCTACCCAGATGATCTTTCCTATTTGATGGTTTGCTTCCAGGATTCCGACATTCAGCTTGATCTTCTTAAAACGCTTGGTCTTGGGCTGATTTTCTCACTGGTCGGCATTTACCTTGCGATTCCATCGAACCACAAAAAGGCTAACACAGTCAACTTCGACGAAGCGGCTTCCTCCATTCCGGAGGAGGTAAGCAGCGATTCATCTGTACGGCCGGAAGTGCAAAATACAGAAGAAAAACATGCGGAGGAATAAAACCTCGCCACAAAATGCTTGACAATTGAAACAGATGATGCTATAGTAAACTAAACCGTTGAAGAAGAGTGAGTAGCTTCGGTTGATGGCTTCCACAGAGAGCCGCAGGTGGTGGAATTGCGGTGGAGACAGATCGAGGTGAATGGACTTCTGAGGGCAATCAGAAATGGGAAGCGATTCCCTGAGTATGTGCGACGGAGTAGGCACTCCGTAAACAAACGTCAGCGTATGAATCGTACGCGCAAAGAGGGCATTTCTTCCGATGGAAGGGATGTCAAGCCGGGTGGCACCGCAGGAAGTTTTTTGAACTCCTGTCCCAGCAAAACCATTGCTTTGGGACGGGAGTTTTTTCGTCCCTCGACATGAAAGGAGCGAACACCATGAAGAACGAATCCATCCCCTGCAAGATCTACCTTGACGAAAGTGAAATTCCAACCGCCTGGTACAATGTCCGCGCCGACATGAAGAACAAGCCGGCGCCACTGCTGAATCCAGCGACGCGTCAGCCGATGACGCCTGCTGAGCTATCCGGCGTCTTCTGCGATGAACTGATTGCGCAGGAACTCGACAACGATACCGCATACATCCCGATTCCTGAGGAAATCCGGTCCTATTATCGGATGTATCGTCCGTCACCGTTGATGCGTGCCTATCGTCTCGAAGAAAAACTCGGTACGCCCGCTAAAATCTACTATAAATTTGAGGGTAACAATACCAGTGGAAGTCATAAGCTAAATTCCGCCATTGCACAGGCGTATTATGCAAAAAAGCAGGGACTGAAGGGTGTGACGACCGAAACCGGTGCAGGTCAGTGGGGCACTGCACTCTCAATGGCATGCTCGTATTTCGGCCTTGAGTGCAAGGTGTACATGGTTAAGGTTTCTTATGAGCAGAAGCCCTTCCGTCGTGAAGTTATGCGTACTTATGGCGCATCTGTCACGCCATCGCCATCTATGGAGACGAATGTCGGCCGTAAGATTCTTGCAGAGCATCCCGGTACAACGGGATCCCTCGGCTGTGCTATTTCTGAGGCTGTTGAGGTTGCAACAAGTACGCCCGGTTACCGCTATGTGCTCGGTAGTGTGCTGAATCAGGTGCTGCTGCACCAGTCAATTATCGGCCTGGAAACGAAGGCTGCGCTGGACAAGTACGGCATCAAGGCGGATGTTATTATCGGCTGCGCAGGCGGCGGCTCGAACCTCGGCGGACTGATTTCACCGTTCATGGGTGAAAAGCTGCGCGGCGAGGCGGACTACCGCATCATCGCCGTTGAACCGGCATCGTGCCCGTCCTTCACGCGTGGTCGCTTTGCCTATGACTATTGTGACACCGGCATGGTATGTCCGCTGGCGAAGATGTACACGCTGGGCAGCAATTTTATTCCTGCACCCAACCACGCCGGCGGACTTCGTTACCACGGTATGAGCAGTGTCCTTTCACAACTGTATCATGATGGGCTGATGGAAGCAGTTGCTGTGCCTCAAACCGCTGTTTTTGAGGCGGCAGAGCTTTTCGCCCGGACAGAAGGTATTCTTCCTGCACCGGAAAGCAGTCATGCTATCCGTGCGGCGATTGACGAGGCGCTCCGCTGCAAGGAGAACGGCAAGGACGAAACCATCGTGTTTGGTCTGACTGGCACTGGTTATTTTGACATGACGGCTTACGAGAAGTTCCATGACGGTAAGATGTCGGATTACATCCCGACTGATGAAGAACTCGAACGGAATTTTGCAAAGTTGCCGTAAAATTAGTCCAATAAAGGCACTCCGCCAATGATGACGGAGTGCTTTGCGGTATCCAATAATTAACAGAGAACGTGCTTTGCTGCAGATGCGCTGGCAAACGGACCGGGAATTGTCTGCGGCGCACGATGGTTGCCGAAATAGTCGCGGTCGAAGGTGATCGCAGTACCATCCGGTGCTTCGAATCGCTGGTTAGGCTCGAAAGCACGTCCCAGCGCATCGCTGTCTATTGTGTTTGTCATGAAACTGCCGAGTTGCGAAATGTAGTCTGATTCCAAAAACATCTTTCCATCGCGTTCAATCAGCGTGAACGCAGGTTTCTCTGGCTTGACAAGGCAATGATGCTCGTTTTTCCATGCTTTTGCACCGCCAAAGTACGCATTGCCGTCCGCCCAGACAGGCAGATGACTCATGTGATATTGTTCCAATTTGCTCATGTTCGGGCGTTCAACGTCCAAATCGAAATGCGCAATCCATTCGTCAAATGTCGGGTATTCATCGAAGCACCATGTGCCGACAACTGCTTCATTTTCGTTCGGGTCGCCTTTGCGAATCGGTTCGCTGGTTGCGTGTGTCTGCACAAAAACGTTGTTGTAGAAGCGATTATCGCCATGCAGGATGGTCATGAAGCCGGCGACCTCCGTGCGATGAGGAATATGATATGGTGTATAGCGTGAACCTGTGCCGTCGCCGACACACGTGAACGTGCCAAGAATCAGATTATGCACCAGCGCGACACCTTCCGTAGCAAAACGTAGTGCTACCTTTGACATCAAAATATTGTTGTCAATCAGTGTCGGACCATGACCAACCTCGACGAATATGTCCTGGCTCATCATGCCGCCATCAGCCCATTCGCAGGTAGACGGGCGTTCGTTACGGTAAAGCAGATTTTGCGAAATGCGCGTGCCTTGCGCCTCCCAGTCGCACCAGATACCCATTGTGCAGTCATGAATATGGTTTCTGCGGATGATGACGTCAATCGCAGCATGCAGTTTAATGCCGGAAATTTCCGCGCCACCAAGTTCCTGCATGTTGTTGATGTGATGAATGTGGTTGTCCTCAATGATGGAGAATACTGCACCCATGCGTCCGACAATACCGGTCTGCTCGCAATGGTGAATATTGCAGCGGCGGACGACGTGGCTGCCGACATTCTCCTTCAGCCAACCGTGATATTGTCCGCGGCAGATGGCATCGCGCTCCATTTGTGTTGGGCTTTTCAGATGTTTTTTCGTGAAATAATGGTCGTTTTCTGGGTCGCAATATTTACCAAGTGAAATGCCACAGCACTTGCTATTGGAAATTTCACAGTCCTCAATAATCCAGCCCTTAGACCAGTGCGGGCCTACCATGCCATCTTGGAATGCAGCGGGTGGTGCCCATGTTGTTGCAGCCTTATCTACCTTGAAGCCGCTGAAGGTAATGTAGCCATTTCCTTTTTCTTCCGGGAAGAAGCAGCGGCGTCGAACATTGAATTCTACCTTTTCCTCGTTCGGATTCGTGCCTTGAAAATTAGCATAGAACACCGTATCGCCGTGATCCTGCTCTGCATACCACTTGTAGATAGACGATGGCTGATCCCAAGACTGCGGGCAAATTTCACCTAAAATGCACTGTGTTAGCGTATCTGCTTCGTAGAGCATCTTGTCGTTTAGGTAGACTGCGCCTGTATGACGTACAGTCGGTGCAAAATACCAGTCGCCAAATACTTCGGTTGTGTAAGGGTTGTAGCTGCCGAAGATACGATTGTTCACACGCACCGTCCAGACATTTCCCTTGACCTTTGTCCAGCCCGTCAGCAGTTCCGCACCGGTAATTACCGCACCCAGTGGCTCTGATGAGCGGTAGACAATCCGCTTGTCGGGCGTGCCGCCATGAACAGGATTGACATATTCACGGTAGATGCCGGGATAAACGATGACCTCATCGCCGGGCATGGCAATCTTTGCTGCATCGTTGATCCAACGGAATGGATGATCGCAGCTGCCGTCTCCCTCAAAGGCGGCGGCTTGGTTGACATGATAAATCATATTTTCCTCCTCGTTCGGACAGACATTTTGATGTCTATGTACCCATTATACATAGCAGCAATCATTTTGTCTACAGGAATCATTTGGCTGAACTGTTGAAAGATTTCAACTCGTGTGATATACTGATTCTGCAATGATAAGTACATCTGCGCCGCAGATACGGCAAAGAAAGCAGGTTTTTCATGTTCGAGGAAATTCTGAATGCCATTGAGCACAGGCAGACCATCATTCTTCACCGCCACACCAATCCGGATGGCGATGCACTTGGAAGCCAGATTGGTCTGAAGCATCTGATTTTGGAGAATTATCCGAACAAAACCGTGTGGGTGGTCGGTGATGATCCCGGACGTTACGGCTTTATGGCTGATTCTGGGATGGACGTCGTGCCAGATGATGCGTACATGGACGCGCTTGCTATCGTACTGGACACATCTGCTGCATCACTCATCAGCGACAAGCGATACGAAATGGCTGCGGAAACGGCACGCATTGACCACCACATTTTCCTTGGCAAACTGACAGAATGGGAAGCAGTCGATTCGTCCTATGAGAGCTGCTGTGGACTTGTCACGCAAATGGCACTGGAATGTGGCTGGCGAATGAACAAAGCCGCTGCCACCGCGCTGTACACCGGTATGGTGACGGATTCTGGACGCTTTCGCTATGACTCGACGACTGCAAGGACGTTCCGCCTGGCATCTGTCTTGCTTGCGCAGTCAGTTGATATTACTGCCATTTACCGCGAATTGTATGCTGTTGATTATGCCTATGCGCTTGCACGTGCGAAGTTCATGCTACATGTGCGGTTCACAGTAAGTGGTGTAGCCTATGTGTACTCGACGCTTGATGATAAGCGAGATTACGGCGTAGATGACTTCACGCTCTCGCGTGGCATGGTGAATTGCATGGCAGATTTGCGAGGCGTTGACATCTGGGTGAATTTTACGGAGTGCGAAGAGGGTGTGCTTTGCGAAATTCGCTCCAACCGCATGAACATCAATCCGATTGCCGTCAAATACGGCGGCGGCGGTCATGCGAAGGCAAGCGGTGCAATGCTGAAGTCACGTGAAGATGCTATGCACATGCTCAGGGATTTCGATAAACTCATAGAGGAGAATAGGCAGAATGGACATTCAGCATCAGATTCTTGAAAAAATCAAATCGTATGATACGATCATGCTTTTCCGCCACATCCGGATTGACGGCGACTGTGTTGGTGCCACGAAAGGCATGAAGGCGCTTATCAAATGCAATTTTCCGGAGAAAACGGTGCTGATTGTTGATGACGAGCATTCTGATTATCTTGCTTTCTTGGGCGACGATGATCAACCGGTTTCAGATGATATTTATCGGAAGTCGCTCGGCATTGTACTGGATGTATCAGTGCCGGATCGAGTGTCGAATCAGCGTTATACGCTCTGCAAGGAACTTATTAAGATTGATCATCACATTAATGTTGCACCGTACGGTGATCTCATGTGGGTCGAAGAAAAACGTTCATCCGCATGCGAGATGGTGGCGCTGTTGGCTGAACGCTGCGCAATGAAAATCACAAAAGAATCCGCCACCTACCTGTATACGGGCATGGTGACGGATTCCGGACGTTTCCGTTTTGCAACCATTTCCGGCGAGACCATGCGCTTGGCTGGCATGCTGCTGGATCATGGCATTGACACGGAAGGACTTTATGCTAATCTCTACACGGTTGAGCTAGAATCATTGCGGTTCAAGGCGTATGTCTTTGATCATATGCGAACGACCGAGAACGGGGTCGTTTACATCACGGTCGACAGCGAAACGCAGAAGCAGTTTGGCTTGACTTACGAGCAGGCAAGCAATGCCATCTCCTATCTGGAAGGCATCCGCGGCTACCTCTGTTGGGTGGCGTTTATTGATGCAGCAGATGGAACGACGCGTGTTCGCATTCGTTCGCGATTTGTGACCATCAATCATGTTGCCGAAAAGTATCATGGCGGCGGACATGCCTGTGCATCAGGCGCTACAGTGTATTCCGCTGAGGAAGCTATCCGACTTATTGCAGACACTGACGAAACCGTCCGGCAGTACAAAATGACGCATGAAGGATGGATGTAAGGTAATAATTTGGGCACCGCTTCGCAAATTGGAGGCGGTGCCTTGTTTTATAGGTTGATTTTAGGAGCTGTTTCCGGGTCGAAACGATCGAGTTGCACTTTTGCTTCATCGAAGATTTCCAATGAAAACGTATCCGGATAGCCTTCCTGATAAACTACACGGCGAATGCCGGCATTGATAATCATCTTGGCACATACGCTGCACGGCTGATGTGTGCAGTAAAGCGTCGCTCCGTCAATCGAAACGCCGAGCTTAGCGGCCTGAATGATAGCATTCTGCTCTGCATGAATGGCATAGCACAGTTCAGCACGCGTGCCGGACGCGATGCCGAGTTTGTCACGCATGCATTCACCACGCTCGCGGCAAGTCTTGAGGCCGGCAGGCGCGCCATTGTAACCGGTTGTCATGATGCGTTTGTCCTTTACGATAACGCAGCCGATGCTCCGTCCAGGGCGGTAGCAGCTTGTCCAGCCTGCTATGACGTGCGCCATTTCCATGAATCTGCTGTCCCATTTATCCATCTTGCAAATCTCCTTCTGCATAAAGTTTTATCGTGCTGGTCTGCGCAGTCCTTTTGGGTAATGATTTTTCATTATGCCTTCAGACAACTTTCCCCAACCGAGCGCAATGCCATCGTAGCATGCCAGTGCCCAGCCCTTGCCGTCTGCTGGAATTGTCTCGCCGCGTTGATACGCTTGTGCTTGCTCTTTCGTCAGGGCAATTTGGGGGCAATCTGGCGGAAAGATACTCATTGCCCATGCATGATCAGGTGCGAAAATCCCTTTCTGCACGCTACCTAGCGTGAGACCGCAACGTGCTATGCGGATGCCTGTGCAATCAGGAATGTCAGGTAAAAAGCAAAGCTTCTCTGACTCATCTTTCTGATTGCGCTGCCTGATTTCGTTCTTCCATGCGATATTTGCTGCCTGTTCCGGACAGAAATCATGGAGAAGTTTCATCGCTTCTTTAGATGGCTGTTGCAAACTGACTGCAGTATGCCAAATGCGTTCCGATGAGCCTTTCTTGTGCAGCAGTGCAACAAAATGGCCTTCGCCTTTGATTTGATGCGGATAGCACGTTTTCATACCGTCTGGCGCATCTATGCCAGGCAGCGAGAAAGGTACCAGTTCAAATTCCGGATGACCTGATAGAAAAGCATCCACTGTATCTTCGTTTTCCGTGCGGTTCATGGTGCAGGTCGAATAGACCAATCTGCCGCCAGGATGAAGCATAATTGATGCCTGATGCAGGATGTCGGCCTGCCTTTTGGCACAGCGTGCCGGGCTGTCAGCCGTCCACTCATTGCGCGTTTCAGGATGACGTCGGAACATACCTTCGCCTGAGCATGGTGCATCGACCTGTATGGCATCGAATGCTTCCGGCCACCGAGCAGCCAGCTGTTCCGGATAGGCACTAACAACCAGTGCATTTGGGATGCCCATGCGTTCAATATTCTGTGAGAGAATTTTGGCTCGCTCCCAAATAGGTTCATTGCAGATGATCATCCCCTGCCCACGCATCCGAAGTCCGCTTTGTGTCGCTTTTCCGCCTGGTGCAGCACACAGGTCGAGGATATGTTCGCCAGGTTGTGCATTTAGCACGGCAGCAGGAATCATCGCGCTTGGTTCCTGAATGTACCATGCGCCTGCATCATGGAGAACATCTGCACCTGCTGCTGATTCTGTGGACAGGTAGAACCCGTTTTCTTCCCACGGTACTTTCTCCAGACATCCTTCCGGTAGGCTGAAAGTTTTTTTGTAGGGATTCATACGAATTCCACGCTGATACGGCTCCTCGTAGGTATGCAAAAAGGCGGCTGTTTCGCCTTTCAGCTGAGCCGCCATTTGAAATACAAACGCCTGCGGAAGTTCGGTCATTGCTGTCCTCCTGATGTCGGAGTGTTATTGTCTTCGATATGCAGCGGCGGCGCATAGTCGATTTCGGGAGCCATAAAACGTTTTTTCGCTGGAATCACACGCTTCCTGCGCTGCACGGCAGTTTTCTTCTTTTCCTGCAGTGGCTTGAGTTTATGAATTTGCTCAATCGGAAGTTCTTCTTCAACAGTCGTGCCGTCAGCATAAATCAATCGGCGCTTATTTGCTGTTGGGCGAACCGTCTTTGGCAGAAGCCATGTCAGCCAGCGTCCCCAAGCGCGGTACGGCTGCCAACGTAAAAGGTAAATGACGAAATCCATTGCAATTCCGAAAATCGAAAGGAGGATGACGAGCGGCAACCAGTTTCTGATCATCCAGCCGATGATTCCGCCATTGCTGTCACTGGTGATCAAATTCCACAGCCATTGTGCCGTGCCTTTGAGCCAGCCAAGCAGTAGTGTAAACAATGCACTGACAACGCTGCCCATTGTCATCCTCCTCTCATTTTAATTCTCCAATGTTATCGTCACACTGACTGTGCTCGGAACGACTTCAACTTCAATATCGACATCATCGCTGTCATCCGTTCTGCACAGGACAGGCAATGTGTATGTGCCGGGTGCCAACCCAGAGGCGTCACAGACAAGCTGAATGTCCCTGCTCTGCAGGTTGTTCAGCCACGTTGCGGGACCCGTCAACATCACTGAAGCGTTAACGCGGCTCATAGAGGCGTTGCAACCGTCTTCGAGACCTTCTACTTGAATTGGCAGATTTGTGAAACTCTTTGAACGGATGACTGGACCGATTTCCACGACTACATTCACATAGGTGGCGCTAACATATGATAGCTCAGAAACAGTGTTCAGTCGGACACGCTGTGTAACTGATTCCGACAAGCCACTTACATCAATCGTGGCATCCGTATACAGTGCATCGAGTTCCTTGAGCACGCTTGCAGCGCCTGCAACGGTAATGCTGTTCGGCGTGATGGTCACGCTTTTAACTTCATAGCCGTCTGCGGGTTCACCTTGTACAAGACCGGTTTGCGAGAGCGAAAGTGTTTTCATGGCATAGACGGTTTGCTCGACAATTACACTGTCTAACAGAACAGATTCGCTTGTCACCTCAATCAGGTCGCTCTCAATCTTGTTGTTGTTTTCATCGAGTAGCGAGTAATTTAGTGCCTTGCGGATGGTTCCTTCATGCTGCGGCAGGTTTCCCAATTCCATGACGACCTCGGCGCGCACAATCTTCTCCACGAGCGATTTCGGACCGCTGATTGTTACCATTGGCGGGTCGAGCGTTATGGAACCTGCGTAATAGCCTTCCGGTGCGGTTCCGACTGCCTGTACGGATACGGGAATACGGAAGCGAGTGATGTATTCTTCTACCTGAATTGTCACTGAGGATGGTGTAATAGACGAAACGGATCCGTAAGTGCTGGAATTCGTTGACATGATGCGGATTTCCTGCTCTCCAGCAGAGGTAATTTTGGAAAGGTCTACACGGACATTGTAGTTCGTGTCCTTTGCGTTTGCGTATTGCCCTTGCGGCACATCAGCAGTCAGCGATACAGAGCCGAGCAGCTCGGTTAAGTTGCTCGTCACAATAAAGCCATTGCGTTTGACGGATTCTTGTCCAGTTACGGAGACGCTGACATTCGAAAAGTGCTTTTCGCGTGTCAGCGTTGGATCCTGCGTAATTAGACCGCCCCAGAGAATAATAGCAAGCACAATTGCGATTAGCTTTGTCTGCCAATTATGCAGAAAAAGGGTCTTTAATCCATCCAGTAACATTGACAGCCGAGGGTCACGTTTTTTCTGTGGCTTGGAAGAAGGCGTCTGCGTCACTGTGCACCCTCCTTTTCCTTGTTACGGCGCCGAAACAACGATAGAAACCGCTGATGCGGTTGGTGGACGTACATCCCTTCGAGAATAGTTCTGAGAGACTTCGCATCAAGATATCGCGTCAATTTACCGCCCTTTGCCATAGAAATGATGCCGGTTTCCTCAGAAACAATCAGCACGATTGCATCTGTCGTTTCAGATACGCCAATTGCGGCGCGGTGGCGTGTCCCAAGGTCATGGCTGATACCACTTGCTTCTGTTAATGTCAAGATGCATGCCGCGCTCATGACGCGCTCGCCACGGATAACAACTGCGCCGTCATGTAACGGCGTGTTCGGTTCAAAGATGTTTTCCAGCAAGCCGGATGTGATGCGTGCATCAATGCCAATACCGTTTTCGATAATATCCTGCAAGCCTGTTTTCTGCTCAAACACAATCAATGCCCCGACATGACGGCGACTCAGGTTCTGCAGGCAATGGATGATTTCGTCGATAATGCGGCTTGCCTCATCTTTATCGGTATCGTGCCGCTTTGTTTCGATTCGTGCACCGCGTCCGATTTGCTCCAGTGCTTTGCGAAGTTCCGGCTGAAAGAGGATGACCAGCACCAAGGCACCGTTGTTCACAACGCTCATCAGCAGCCAGTTCAGCGCAGTCAGCCCGAACAGATCGCTGATCCAGACGATGATCAGCAACATGGCAAGTCCCTTGAGGACAGCACTGCCTCGCGTATCGCGCGTGAGCATCAGCAACTCGTAGATGATAATAGCGACGATTAGAATGTCAGCCACATCAGAAAGACTGGGACGATTGAGCACGTTCCAAATGAATGTTTCTAACGTCTGTAAGAACGTCGTCACGCCGAGTCCCCCTTCCTTTGCAAGAGTCTTCACAGTGATGTTTACTATTTTATTATACATCAAAGCATGAGAAATATAAATGCTTTTTCACAATTTTTTCATCAAATCTTCCCGAAATGAACAGGTAAAGAAAAGTAAAAGGAAGGAAAGCCATTACGACCATCCTTCCCATTTTGTATGTTTTATGCCTAATGAATCAGAGATTACCGCCATTCCAGCCCCAGAAGCCGATTTCTTCATAGGTCACATAGATACGATCACTGTCGATGTCAAGTTCCTCGCGTAGGATATCGGTCAGCGCCTCCGTCAGTGCGGCATAATCCTCCTCCATCGCGGAACCGCCGAATAGCTTCACTTGGCAGATGGCGCATGGTGCGTCCGTGCCCTTGAAGTACATGGAGGCATTGTCACGGAAAGAGAGCATAAGCCAGCTTTCTGATTTGCCGGGAATTTTCTCGATCGCTTCCCCCATACGTTCCTTGATCACCTGTTCCTTACGTCCGGGAATGGAGACATTGGAGGTCGTTTCTATGTAAGGCATAACTGTTCCTTTCACTTTCAGCAGCACAATGCTGTTGTCATCAATCCACGCTGCACAGAATTATGCAACACAGTTTTTTCATTCGATGCTCAAACAGACAATTCCTGCTTTTCTCCAAGCAAATTTATATTTTCCGCAAGCAACGGACGAATGATGTTGTTCAAGAAAGCATCGACCTGTTCGCTGCTTCGGCCTGTGAACTGTTCCGGACGAAGAATAGCCTCGACTTCTTCACGGGTAATCATGAATGCCGGGTCAGCGCAGATGCGATCAATTAGATCATTCTTGCCGCCTTCTTCCTTGACGACGCGCGCCGCCGCCTGCGAATGGACACGCAGCTTTTCGTGCAGCTCCTGACGATTTCCGCCTTTCTTGACTGCATCCATCATGATGTTCTCAGTTGCCATGAACGGCAACTCATTCATCACGCGTGCGCGGATGACCTTGTCGTAGACAACCAGTCCGTCGCAGACGTTCATCATGATATTCAGGATGGCATCCACGCCGAGGAATGCTTCTGCGACGGCGATACGTTTGTTGGCAGAATCATCGAGTGTGCGTTCAAAGAACTGCAGAGACGAGGTCATTGCAGGGTTCAGCGTATCAATGCAGACATAGCGTGCAAGGGCGTCAATTCGCTCGCAACGCATGGGATTACGTTTATAGGGCATGGCAGAAGAGCCGATCTGGTTCTTCTCGAACGGTTCTTCCATCTCCTTGAAATTTGCAAGCAAACGCATGTCATAAGCAAACTTGCTGGCAGACTGCGCAATGCCGCTCAGCACGGATACGACCTGATAATCCATCTTTCTGGAATATGTCTGACCGGAAACAGGTACAACCTTGTCGAAGCCCATCGTGTGTGCGATGTCCTGCTCAACGGCATTGATTTTGGCACTGTCGCCACAGAAAAGTTCCATGAAGGAAGCCTGTGTGCCGGTTGTGCCCTTGCTGCCAAGCAGTGCAAGCGACGAAATGCGGTGTTCAAGCTCGCAGTAATCCATGTACAGCTCATTAAGCCAGAGCGTCGCGCGTTTGCCGACCGTCGTCAGCTGTGCAGGCTGAAGGTGCGTATATGCCAGCGCCGGCATCGCTTTGTACTTGTCTGCGAAGTCCGTTAGCAACTTCATCACGTTCAGCAGTTTGCGGCGGATGACCTGCAGACCTTCACGCATAATCACAACATCCGTGTTGTCGCCGACGTAGCAGGACGTTGCACCAAGATGGATGATACCTGCCGCCTTTGGACACTGCAGCCCGTAAGCATAGACATGGCTCATGACATCATGACGGCATTCGCGCTCACGGCGCTGTGCGTCCTCATAATTGATGTCGTCCGCATGCGCTTCAAGTTCGTTAATCTGTTCATCGGTAATGTCAAGCCCTTGCTTCTGTTCTGCTTTTGCCAGCGCAATCCAGAGTTTCCGCCACGTGCGGAACTTGTTGTCCTCTGAGAAGATGAACTGCATTTCCTTGCTTGCATAGCGCGTAGAAAAAGGGCTGGTATAGCTGTCATGAGCCATGCTGTTTTTCCTCCAAATCACAGGCGGAAGTAGTCCATGCCGCCTTCAAAGAGCGGCTGATACTTGTCGCCGGGTACATTCTTGTACAGGTTCTCGCCGCTTCGCTCGGTATGACCCATCTTGCCCAAGACACGTCCATCCGGGCTGGTGATGCCCTCGATGGCGTAGTGGCTAGCATTCGGGTTGAAGCGTGTATCCATGGACGGCGTACCATTCAGATCAACGTACTGCGTGGCAATCTGCCCATTTGCGGCGAGCTGGCGGATAAGCGCCTCTGGTCCGACGAAGCGACCTTCGCCATGGCTGATGGCAACCGTATGGATATCATCGACCTTGCAGCGGCTGAGCCACGGCGACTTGTTCGATGCAATACGTGTCCGCACGAGCATGGACTGGTGGCGACCGATTTCGTTGAAGGTCAGCGTTGGGCACTGGTCGTTCGTCTCAACGATTTCGCCGAAAGGCACAAGACCTAGCTTAATCAGTGCTTGGAAGCCGTTGCAGATGCCAAGCATCAGTCCATCGCGGTGCTTGAGCAGGTCATGCACGGCATCTTTCATTGCAGGATTGCGGAAGAAAGCCGTGATGAACTTCGCGGAGCCGTCTGGTTCATCGCCGCCGGAGAATCCGCCGGGCAGGACAATCATCTGGCTCTGTGCAATCAGCTTGCTGGCCTCCTGAATAGACTCGGTGATTGCTTCGGGTGTCAGGTTGTTGATGACAAGAATCTTCGCCTCGCCGCCTGCACGTTCCACCGCGCGCGCCGTGTCGTATTCGCAGTTTGTGCCGGGGAACACCGGGATGAATGCAGCAGGCTTCGCCGTTTTCACGGCTGGCACAGGATACTTCTCCGCCTGATAGGAGAACTTCTCTGTTGTTTCACCGGTATGACCGCGGTAGGCAAAGACCTTGTCGAGCTTGCTCTCGTAAATCTCCTGCATTGCGGTTAGATCGATGCGCTCGCCTTCGTACTCCAGCACCCACTCCGGAATCGTGTCACCGAGCTTCACACCCAACTCGATTTCTTCGGTGCACTCAATCAGCATAGCACCGATTTGCTGTGCAAACAGCTTGCCATCGTAGTCATCATCAATGCGTGTACCGATTTTGTTGCCCAGACCCATCTTGAACAGGCCTTCTGCTGCACCGCCGAGCCCAAGCGCCCATGCAGCAACAATTTTGCCTTCCTGCATTGCCTTGAGCACCGCGTCGTAGTTTGCCGTCAGTGCTGGCGTATCATGTGCATCGCAGCTAACGAGACGGATACTGTGTCCGGCTGCTTTGAATTCCGGCGAAACGACATTACTCGCCTTGCCGGGCGCAATCGCGAAGGAACACAGTGTCGGCGGAACATCCATCTTCTCGAATGTACCGGACATAGAGTCCTTGCCGCCGATGGACGCGATATTCAGGTCGAGCTGCGCGTCAAACGCACCCAGCAACGCTGCGAAGGGTTTACCCCAGCGTGTAGGATCGCTGCTCATGCGCTCAAAATACTCTTGGAAGGTCAAATATGCTTGCTTGAAGTCAAAGCCTGCGCAGACGAGCTTTGTCACGCTTTCAATAACGGCAAGGTAGCTGCCTTCGTAAGGCGACTGGGACAGCAGTTCCGGATGCATTCCGTATGCCATGCCCGACACAGTGTCTGTCACGCCGTAACGCACGGGCAGTTTCGCAACCATCGTCTGATTCGGCGTCAATTGATACTTGCCGCCGTAGGGCATTAGCACGGTTGCCGCACCAATGGTGGAGTCAAAGCGTTCGCTCAAGCCCTGCTTGGAGCAGATGTTCAGGTTGCCAAGCATGTTTGCCAGCTTTTCTGTCACTGTATCGCCAGAAAATTCAACTTGCTTGATCTCGTCATCCGGCACCGATACGGTTGTGTGCTTCTCTGCACCGTTGGAATTCAGGAATTCGCGGGATAGGTCAACAATGGTTGAACCCTTCCATGTCATGCGCAGGCGCGGTTCTTCTGTGACCTCCGCAACAACAGTCGCTTCGAGATTCTCACGGTTCGCCGCAGCAAGGAAGGTGACGACATCCTCCGGTGCCAGCACGACCGCCATGCGCTCCTGTGATTCGGAAATGGCCAGCTCTGTGCCGTCCAGACCGTCATACTTCTTCGGTACCTTGTCTAAGTCAATCAACAGCCCGTCCGCCAGCTCGCCAATGGCCACGGATACGCCGCCTGCACCGAAGTCATTGCAGCGCTTGATGAGCCGCGTTACGTCGCCATCGCGGAAGAGCCGCTGCAGCTTGCGTTCGGTCGGTGCATTGCCCTTTTGAACCTCCGCACCGCACGTTTCGATGGATTCAAGCTTGTGTGACTTCGAAGAACCGGTGGCGCCTCCGCAGCCATCGCGTCCCGTGCGTCCGCCGAGGAGAACGATTTTGTCACCCGGAACAGGTGCTTCACGGCGAACGTTCTTTTCCGGCGCTGCACCGACGACTGCGCCGATTTCCAGACGCTTTGCCGCATAGCCTGGATGATACATCTCATCGACAAGCCCGGTCGCAAGGCCAATCTGGTTGCCATAGGAAGAATAGCCTGCCGCTGCTGTCGTCACGAGCTTGCGCTGCGGCAACTTACCGGGCATCGTTTCGCTCACAGGCACAAGCGGATCGGCCGCACCGGTCACACGCATCGCCTGATAAACATATGTACGTCCGGACAACGGATCGCGGATAGCACCGCCAATGCAGGTTGCTGCACCGCCGAATGGTTCGATTTCTGTCGGGTGGTTATGGGTCTCATTCTTGAACATGAGCAGCCAAGGCTCATTTACGCCATTTACATCCACATTAATCTTGATGGAGCAGGCGTTGATTTCCTCGCTTACGTCGATATTTGGCGTCTGTCCGATTTTTTTCAGGTATTTGCCGCCCATGGTGGCGATATCCATTAGGTTGATGGGCTTCTGACGGTCACCATAGACCGTCTTTCTTGCAGCCAGATAGCGCTGGAAAGCCTTCTCGACTGCTGCCTTCTGAACGGCTGCCGCATCGATGGTTGTTAAGAACGTGGTATGGCGGCAGTGATCTGACCAATACGTGTCAATCATGCGGATTTCTGTCAGCGTTGGATCACGGTGTTCGGACACAAAATAATCGCGGCAGAACGCTAAGTCATCGTCATCCATCGCCAAACCATACTTTTTGACGAAAGCATCAACCTCGTCTGCGTTCATGCACGTAAAGCCGGTCAGCGTTTCGACATGGTCAGGCGTCTGATACTGCTGCTGAAGCGTATCTTTCACAGCCAAATCTGCCTCACGCGCCTCGACTGGGTTGATGACATGCTTCTTGACGCGGTTTAGTTCATCCTCGGTAAAATCACCATCCAGCAGATAAACGCGTGCGCTGCGAACTGTCGGACGGTCGCATTGACCGACCAGCTGAATGCACTCCTCGCAGGAAGCAGCACGCTGGTCATACTGACCCGGCAGGTACTCAACCGCGAAAACAGCCTTCGCATCTTTGGGCAGTTCGGTATATGTTACATCAACCTGCGGCTCAGAAAAGACAATCGGCAGGCATTTCTCGTACAGAGCCTGTGATACGCCTTCAACATCATAACGGTTCAGCAGGCGCAGACCTGTCACAGTCTTAATCTGCAGAATATGGCGAATCTCCCACAGCAGTTGCTTTGCTTCCACTGCATAGGGTGCTTTCTTTTCCACGTAAATGCGCTTTACGCTCATGGGTTGGACTCCCCTTTCGTCTTCAGACTTTCTCAAGCGCAGCCAGCGCACGCTGACCGATATCATGCCGCATGTGTCTGTCTGTGAAATGAATTTTCTCCGCTGCCTGATACGCATCTGCAACCGCCTGCTTCAGCGAATCCGCGACAGCTGTCACGCCGATGACGCGCCCGCCGGAGGTCACCAGCTGACCGTCAGACAGCTTCGTGCCGGCATGATAGAGCATCGCCGTCTTTGATGCCTCCTCAAGTCCGGTCATCGGATAACCGCTTTTATAGCTCACTGGATAGCCGCCAGAGGCGAGTACAACACAGCAAGCCGCGCCATCAGAAAATTCAACAGGCGTTTCTGCAAGCGTACCGTTCACAGTGGACTGCATGATGGTCAAAAGATCACTCTTCAAAAGCGGCAACACCACCTGCGTTTCAGGGTCGCCGAAACGGCAGTTATATTCGATGACCTTGGGTCCTTTGGGCGTCATCATCAGCCCGAAATACAGGCAACCCGTGAAGGTGCGGTTCTCGGCGTTCATGGCAGCAATTGTCGGCAGGAAGATTTCCTTCATGCAACGGTCAGCCAGCACTTTGGTATAATACGGATTCGGTGCGATCGTCCCCATGCCGCCGGTGTTCAGTCCTTCGTCATGGTCGAGCGCACGTTTATGATCCATGCTGGAAACCATCGGTTTGACTGTCTTGCCGTCCGTGAATGCCAGTACGCTGACTTCAGGACCTGTCAAGAATTCCTCGATGACCACGTTCGCGCCGGAAGCACCGAACTTGGCTTCTTTCATCATGGAATGCACGGCATCAACAGCTTCCTCACGCGTCTGGCAGATGAGGACGCCTTTGCCGAGCGCCAGACCATCCGCCTTGACGACAATGGGCATGTCCGCCGTCTGCAGATATGCTACCGCTGCATCATAGTTGTCGAACGTTTCATAAGCAGCAGTCGGAATACCGTACTTCTTCATCAGGTTCTTCGAGAAAACCTTGCTACCCTCGATGATGGCAGCATTCTTCTTCGGACCGAATGCCGGAATGCCTTTTTCAGCCAGTGCATCCACCATGCCGAGGCATAGTGGGTCATCCGGTGCGACAACCACGAAATCGATTGCATTTTCCGCTGACCAGGCGACAATGCTGTCCACATCTGTTGCCTTGAAAGGCAGGCACTTTGCAATTTGTGCCATGCCGCCATTGCCGGGTGCGGCATACAGTTCCGTTACAGCCGGATTCTCAAGAATTTTCAGCGCGATGGCGTGTTCTCTTCCGCCGCCGCCGACGATTAACACCTTCACGTTTGTTCACCTCGTATCAATGGTGGAACAGGCGCATATGCGTAAAGCACATGACCATATTGTAGAGGTTGCAGACCTCAATCACGTTGTCATCGCGGATGGAGCCGCCGGGCTGCGCCACATAGGTCACGCCGGAGCGGTGTGCACGTTCGATGTTGTCGCCAAACGGGAAGAACGCATCGCTACCGAGCGCCACGCCCGTCTGCTGACTCAGCCACTCTCGCTTTTCTTCTTTCGTCAACACCTCAGGACGTTCGGTAAAAAAGCGCTGCCAGCGGCCGTCTGCCAGCACCTCATCAGGTTCATCGGAAATATAGACATCAATCGTATTGTCACGGTCAGCTCTGCCAATTTTCTCCACGAACGGCAGCGCAAGGACGCGCGGATGCTGGCGCAGCAACCAGTTATCCGCTTTCTGACCGGCCAAACGCGTGCAGTGGATGCGGCTCTGCTGACCTGCACCGATACCGATTGCCTGGCCATCCTTGGCATAGCACACGGAGTTGGACTGCGTGTACTTAAGCACGATCAGTGCCACAATCAGGTCGCGCTTGGCATCTGTCGGCAGGTCATGATTGTTTGTCACGATGTCGTCCAGCAGCGCCTCGTCAATCACAAACTCGTTGCGTCCCTGCTCGAACGTCACGCCAAACACCTGCTTATGCTCTACGGGTGCAGGACGATATGTAGGGTCAATCTCGACAATGTTGTAGTTCCCCTTTTTTTTCCCCTTGAGGATTTCCAGCGCCGATGCGGAATAACCGGGTGCGATGATACCGTCGGACACTTCGGGCTTAATCAGCCGTGCAGTACTTTCATCACATTCGTCGCTTAGCGCAATCCAATCGCCGAAGGAGGACATGCGGTCAGCACCGCGTGCGCGCGCATAGGCACACGCCAGCGGTGACAACTCCTGGTTGCCGACAAAATAAATCTTGCGGAGCGTATCATTCAGCGGCAGACCGACCGCCGCACCTGCCGGGCTGACATGCTTGAAGGACGTTGCTGCAGGCAGACCAGTCGCACGCTTGAGTTCGCTGACAAGCTGCCAGCCATTGAGCGCGTCGAGGAAGTTGATGTAGCCGGGCTTACCGTTGAGTACCTTTAGCGGCAGTTCACCGTCCTCCATGAAAATGCGGGAAGGCTTTTGATTGGGATTGCAGCCGTATTTCAGTTCCAGCTCCTTCATGATTCTTCCTCCTGATCGTGCTTATTGATGATGATCGTATCGCTGCTGCCGTCAGACAGGCTGATGAACGACACGTACAGAGAAACCTTGTTGTCCTCATTCAGGTTCATCCATGTATCCAGCGCGAGCTGCTCAATATCCCCCTTGAGCGTGACTTTTTCCGGCTCGCCCTCGAAGGAGGGAATGGGATTGCCATCGCACTTGTAGGTGTGAATGAAGTGACCCTCGCCCGCTTTGGGCTGGCAATAGTCATAGAAATAGCGCAGGACGCTGCTCTCATCTCCGTCATCGGACTTGATAATGGACAGGCGGTAGCTTGCTTTGCCATCATTGACACGAACAAGACCGCTGATGCGAGGTGTCCAGTTCGGACGATCGTCTTCGAACATGCGGGTACGTAGCGCATCCTCGAAGGAGTTTCCCTGTTGCATGAAGTCATAGACCGTGTCTGTCTGATCGCCGTTGGTGACGATGGTGTATTCACCGCCCGGCAATGCACGAACTGGTGCATAGATAATCAGGTGTGGGTCGGTCATCAGACTTTCGTCATACGCCTTGGTGATGATGCCATCATCCGTTTCCTCGAAGATGCGGTTGCGGCTGTTGATGCTGCGCCCCATAATGAAGTAGACAATCACGGCATATTCGCCGGTTTCATCCAAGCCGAGACAAATGCCGCGCCCGGGATACGTGTTGCTGCTCAGAACATCACTGAATTGCTGGATTTTCACTGCTTTTCCTCCTGCTTGCGTGCAATCTCCGCCGACACCTGCTCAAGCGCTTGCGGCAGAAGAATCCATTCCGCCTGTTCCATCACGCGGCGCTGGAGCGTTTCCGGCGTATCGTCCGGCATTACCTCAACCGCCTTCTGCGCGATGATATCGCCGCCATCTGTAATTTCATTGACAAAATGCACCGTTGCACCAGTCACTTTTACGCCCTTTTTGAGCGCTGCTTCATGGACGTGTAGCCCATAGAAGCCATCGCCGCAGAAGGAAGGAATCAGGCTCGGGTGAATATTCAAAATCCGATGGTCATACGCGCGGATGACGTTTTCCGGCAGAATCGTCAGGAAGCCTGCCAGCACGACCACGTCAATCTGATGCGCATGCAGTGTTTCAAGGAGGCGTTCGCCATAATGTGCAGGTTGCTCCTGCTTATCTTTATGCAGGACACAGTGCGCGATGCATGCATTTTCCGCGCGTGTCAGGGCGTAAGCAGACGAATTTGATGCAATAACAAGCGCCAACTCTGCCGAAGGAATCTTCCCTGCTGCCTTCGCATCGATAATTGCCTGCAGATTTGTTCCACCGCCCGAAACGAGAATTGCTGCTCTTACCACAACTCCACGCCCTTTTCCCCTGCGACGATTTCGCCCAAGATATACGCGCCGGGTTCGCCGTTTTCATGCAGAATGTCGAGTGCCTTCTGCGCATCCTCAACAGCAACCGTAATCGTCATGCCGACGCCCATGTTGAACGTGTTGAACATATCACGTTCCGGAACATTGCCTTCACGGGCGATGATGTCGAAAATTGGCAGTACACGTACATCGCTCTTCTTAATTTTCGCGCAGCAGCCTTCTGGCAACGCGCGCGGAATGTTCTCATAGAAGCCGCCGCCGGTGATGTGGCTGATGCCTTTGGGCTGAATTTCCTTGAGCAGTGCCAGCACCGGCTTTACGTAAATCTTGGTCGGCGTCAGGAGCGTCTCCCACAGCGGTTGCGCCAGTTCCGAATACGTGCGGTTTTCGCCGCCTTGACCGATTTTGAACACCTTGCGAACGAGCGAAAAGCCATTAGAATGCACGCCGGTCGACGGAAGTGCCAGCATCACATCGCCCGGATGCATGGTTTCACGGTTAATGATGCGTGCTTTATCGACAATGCCGACAGAAAAACCAGCCAGATCGTAGTCGTCCTCAGGCATCATGCCGGGATGCTCGGCAGTTTCGCCGCCAATCAGCGCTGATTCCGCCTGCACGCAGCCTTCTGCCACACCGCCGACAATCGCTGCAATCTTTTCCGGCTCATTCTTGCCGCATGCGATGTAATCCAGGAAGAACAGTGGCTTTGCACCGCAGCAGATGACGTCATTGACGCACATAGCCACGCAGTCAATGCCGATGGTGTCATGCTTGTCGAGCAGCATCGCAATCTTAAGCTTCGTGCCGACGCCGTCTGTGCCGGACACAAGAACAGGCTCCTTCATGCCTGACGTATCCATCGCGAACAGCCCGCCGAAGCCGCCGATGCCCTCGACACAACCAGCCGTCATTGTGCGTGCAACGTGCTTTTTCATTAGTTCAACCGACTTGTAGCCGGCGGTAATATCAACTCCGGCTGCTTTATAGCTTTCGCTCTCGCTCTTCATCATGATGATTGCTCCTCCGTCATTCTTCGTCCGAATTGGTTGCAGTACCGTGAATTGGCTGATCGAATTTATACTTTGCCTTCACCTGCGGCGGCTCGACCGGATACTTGCCGCAGAAACATCCTTTGCAGAAGCCGCAATGGCTGTCTGCCGCAAGCTTATCGCATGCATCCAGCGACAGATATCCGATTGAATCCGCACCGATGATTTTGCCGACTTCCTCAATGGTGTGATTCGCTGCAATCAGCTTGTCCTTGCTGTCAACGTCCGTGCCGAAGAAGCAGGGGTCGGTGAACGGCGGCGCAGACAGGCGTACATGCACCTCGGTCGCGCCGGCATCGCGAAGCAGCTTGACGATGCGTGCACAGGTTGTACCGCGGACAATGGAGTCATCAACCATAACGACGCGCTTGCCCTTGACCGTCGCAGAAATGACATTCAGCTTGATGCGAACGGCATCCTGACGCTGTTTTTGCCCAGGCTGAATGAACGTGCGCCCGATGTACTTATTCTTGATGAAACCGATGCCGTACGGAATGCCGCTTGTCCGGC
This sequence comes from Anaerovoracaceae bacterium, assembly GCA_963590165.1. Lineage (GTDB taxonomy): Bacteria > Bacillota > Clostridia > Christensenellales > Aristaeellaceae > UBA11524. The sequence continues at coordinate 4,302 of CAVANO010000034.1, read as the reverse complement.
TGTAACCAATGGCTGCATCGAGGCCGGAATCCGGAACACCAATGACCACATCCGCTTGTACCGGGTGATCCAGCGCAAGGAAACTGCCTGCACGCAGCCGCGACTCATGCACACTGCTGCCGTCAATGACGGAATCAGGACGTGCGAAATAGATGAATTCAAACACACACATGCCATCGTGGCAGGCACCAGGCAGCTTGTGGGAGTGGATTCCGTTTTTATTGACAACGACAACTTCACCGGCTTCGATATCGCGGACAAATGTTGCACCAATGGCATCAAACGCGCAACTTTCAGATGCGAACACGACATCATCGCCGATTTTGCCCATGCACAGCGGACGGAAGCCATGCGGATCGCGGCAGGCAATTAGTTTCGTTGGGCTCATAATAACAAGTGAGTATGCACCCTTGATGATGTTCATGGCATTAAGCACTGCCTGCTCAATTGATTCACACTTTAGCCTTTCCTGTGTGATGATGTAGGCAATGACTTCCGTGTCTGACGTGCAGTGGAAGATGGCACCGTTCTTCTCCAGCGCCTCGCGGAGCTCAACGGCGTTCGTCAGATTGCCGTTGTGCGCCAACGCCATTGCTCCTTTCTGATGGTTAATCAGAAGCGGCTGTGCGTTGGAACGGCTGTGCATGCCGGTCGTCCCGTAACGGCAATGACCAACCGCCATAGTGCCTTCAGGCATCTTCTCCAGCGCATCTGCCGTGAATACCTCGGTTACCAGACCATTGTCCTTATGCGCCTTCATTACGCCGTCATTGTTGACGACCATGCCGCAACTTTCCTGCCCGCGATGCTGCAAGGCATACAGCGCATGATACGTTTCGGCGACAACGCTCTTGTTGGCAGGATCAGCGCGATAAATGCCGAACACGCCGCATTCCTCATGCAGCTTGTCAAAGGGCGTTTCATCGATTCCCTCGTCAAAGCAGCAGCTCTGCATGCTTTCCAGCTCGTCCATCATGTTTCTCCTTGTCTCGTCTGATTTTCCGCTTCAAGACATGCGCCCCGGACAGATTCGTACCATCCGGGGTGCATGATATTGTCAGTCTTATTCGCCCATCAGGCGCTTGCGGATTTCGATATAGGCATCTTCGACATTGCCCAAGTCACGGCGGAAACGATCCTTGTCCAGCTTTTCACCGGTCGTGGAGTCCCAGAAGCGGCAGGTGTCAGGGCTGATTTCGTCCGCCAGCACCAGCTGACCGTCATTCGTGATGCCGAACTCAAGCTTGAAGTCAATCAGCTCGATATTGACGTCCTTCAGGTATGCCGTCAGCAACTCGTTGATGCGCAGTGCATAGGCGGCAATCTGATCCAGTACGGGCTTAGAAACCCAGCCCATCGCCATAATGTGATACTCGTTCACCATCGGGTCGCCCAGTTCATCGTCCTTGTAGCAGTATTCGAGCACCGTGCTCTTAAGCTTGGTGCCTTCAGGAATGCCGAGTCGCTTGGAAAGCGAACCTGCAGCGATGTTACGCACGATAACCTCAAGTGGTACGATATGCACCTTCTTGACGAGCGTCTCACGATCGGAAATTTCTTCAATATAGTGTGTCGGGATGCCATTCTTCTCCAACATCTTCATCAGGAAGTTGGTTACGCGGTTGTTAATGACACCCTTGCCCATGATTGTGCCCTTCTTGAGACCATTGAATGCGGTGGCATCGTCCTTATAGTCCACCAGCACCACGTTGGGGTCATCCGTCGCGAAAACTTTCTTTGCCTTGCCTTCATAGAGTTGTTCAAGCTTCTTCATTGTTTTTTCCTCCTAATTATTTTTAATCAATTCATCCGCACCGTTTCAGCGCCGATTACAGGAATTGTTCGTGTTTTACTCGATGACGAGCGCAGCATCTTTGGCAACGACTGCATCATGCTGTGCCTTTCGCATTGCTGACAGTTTGTCTGCCAGTTCTGCATCTTCGACTGCGAGAATCTGCGCTGCCAGCAGTGCCGCATTTGCCGCACCGTCAATGGCGACCGTTGCTACAGGCATGCCGCTTGGCATCTGTACGGTTGAGAGCAGCGCATCAAGCCCGTCAAGCGTCGAGGATTTAACCGGAATACCAATGACAGGCAACGTTGTCCGCGCAGCAAGTGCACCGGCCAGATGAGCTGCCTTTCCTGCTGCTGCAATCAACACACCGAAGCCGTTTTCCCGGGCAGACGAAGCAAATTCAGCTGCCTCGATCGGCGTGCGATGTGCGGAATAGACATGCGCCTCATAAGGAATCGCAAGCTTTTTGAGCTGCTCAAAAGCGCCCTTGAGCACAGGTAGATCGCTGTCGCTGCCCATGATCACCGCAACCTTTTTCACGAATAACGCAACCTCCTTCATGTCCCGACAGACAACAAAAGAGCGCCGCTGATTCAGTTGCCTGAAAGCTGCGCTCTGGCATACAGTTGTTCCCATCGAATCAGGGCATAATGCACCATACCATAACACGTTTTCGCATCATTGCGCTGCATCATGTGCTTCCCTCCTTCGACATTTCCCGATCCGTTTTGCATCATCGGGTACACTTCATTCTAACTTAATTTCCGCCTGATGTCAAGTGCAATTCCGAACATTTTTATCTGATTATTTGATTATGTTTGTCATTTGTACGTTTTGATATTTCTGTTTCCATAAAAAACAGCACGGCATCCCTATGAAAAACTCCGCTTAAACTTGAATACATCGTTGTTCCCCGTCTGAATCAGAACAAATCCCAATGCGACATGACCTTGGCTGTACGAACCAGCCGAGAAATCTATACCACCGGCGTAGATGCAGTGATTCTCGCCTCCCCCGTAGGCTGTCCGAAAACTACCTTTTCCCTTATAAATTCCATGACAATCCGCCTCATTTGTGTTATAATATAGACAGAAAAACTGCTTCGAAAGTAGGTTCTATCTATGCCATATCTTCCCACCCAGGATCGTAATCAGATGATGTTCTGCTCCCTGGATTCGTTCGTCGCTGCTGACAGCATTGCGCGAATCATCGACGTTTTTATTCGCAGCCTCAATATGGACACCCTTGGATTTACGAAAGCGGTCGCCACTGTCGAAGGGTGGCCTTCTTTTTCTTTCCAGCACAAAGGCAGAGGATCTATCCAAAGCCATCCATGCCGGTAAAATTCCTGAAGCCTACCAAGACGTAATCACCTCCACAACGGTGGTTGAAAAACGAAAATGGGTAAGCGATGAGGCTCCCGAAACCTCCGTTCCCGCTTCGACATACGGAACGTAAGCGGAAGACAGGCAGCGTCGAGCTGCAGACCTATCGGCGCGGTCGAAAAGCCCTGTTGAATAGCGAAGATAAAGCGCGAATCGCTCAGTGTATCACAGAAAATTCCACGATCACCCTGGAAGAACTCCGCACACAACTGGGACTGAAGGTCAGTATTCAGACGATGAGCTGAGTGGTTCGTTCGCTGGGATTTCGCGTGAAGAAAATCGGTCTTTCCGCAGTGGAAAGGGAACGTCCCCGATGTGCAGGCAAAACGTATCAAGTGGGAAGAACTAAACTTGAAAGCGAAAAACAATAACCTTATGTTTTTGGATGAAAGCGGCGTAAACATTGACATGATCCGCAGATGCGGACGTGCCGTTGGGCAGGTGCGAGTGCATTGCAGCACGCCGCTGAACACGCCGCCAACCCCAACCATTTTGGCTTATGTTCGCCTGAACGGTCAAATCACACACACCATGTATTCAGGCGGCACAACTGGGACACGTTTCCTCAATTATCTGAAAAACGTGCTAATTTCAATGCTTCATAAGGGTGACATCGTTGTTATGGACAACATGCGATCGCACCATGTCAAGGGCGTAGAAGAAACGATACGCTCAACAGGGGCAATTCCGCTCTATCTGCCGCCATACAGTCCGGATTTGAACCCGATTGAGATGATGTGGTCGAAGATGAAAGCCATTTTGCGCAAGTGGGGCTGCCGCATCGCTGAGTTTTTGCCACAGATGGTTGTCAAGGTACCACCGCATAATGCAAAAACCGCCCTGTCGAAACTTATTACAAGGGGATCGAAATACTCACCCGTCCGTCCGGCAAACTGAAAGACGCAATCACCTACGCCATCAATCAGAAGGCATACCTGTGCGCGTTTCTCGACCACGGCGAAGTGGAACTCAGCAACAATCAGGTCGAAAACGCGATTCGCCCGCTGGTGGTTGGTCGCAAAGGCTGGCTGTTCTGCGACACCCCGGAAGGAGCAGAAGCTACGGCAGTCCTCTACACCATTCTCGAAACGGCAAAAGTCAACCACCTGAACCCTGAAACTT
>CAVANO010000033.1:0-8680 GCA_963590165.1 Anaerovoracaceae bacterium | reverse complement strand
CGCCGCCGCAGATGGCGCAAAAGGCATGTTCAGCGGCGCCGCTGAATTGTGCGGTGTTGCCTTAGGAAGGCGTGAGCATTGCTCGCGCTTTTCTTTTATTTTTGCAAAAGAAAACTGAATTTCCTATTGACAAAGTAACGGAACAGGCGTATGATGTCATATGAACAAATGCTCATACGTTTGTTCGAACGGAATCAACTTCTCCGATGGGAACGCATTGGTCTTAATGAAAGGTCGGGGCTGCATCATGAAGAAAACATGGAAATTTGATATTGATTGCCCGAATTGCGCCGCGAAGGTCGAGTGCGCATTGCAGAAGCTCCCGGGTGTGGACAGTGTTGCGGTGAATTATGTTCAGAAACGCTTGACGCTTGAGGCGGCGGAAGAGTGCTTTGAAGAAGTACGGCAGGCAGTTTATGCCAAGACGAAGGAAATCGAGCCCGATGCCGAAATCCACTTTGACGGCGAAACCAGGAAGGATGGCGGGGAGCACCATCATCATGATGAGGAGCATTGCTGCCATCACCACCATGATGATGATGAGCACGAGCATTGTTGCTGTCACCATCATCATGACCATGAAGAAGACGATGATGACCATGACGAGCATGCGCATCATCATGAGCCCACCCACGAACATGGGCATGAACATGGGCACGGAGAGAATCAGGGAAAGACGCTCCTGATGCGTGCAGCGGCGGCTGTTGTGTTGCTGGTCATCGGATTGATCCTGAAGGGGAATCTGCCGGATGCACCGTGGGTCGCCATCGCGGTTTTTATCGTGGGCTATCTGGTGGTTGGCTATGACGTGGTGTGGCAGGCGATTTGCAATATTCGCCGCGGCGAAGTGTTCGATGAGAACTTTCTGATGATGGTCGCGTCCATCGGTGCAATGTGTGTTGGCGAATTTGCCGAGGGCATTGCGGTTATGGCGCTGTATCAGGTCGGCGAATACTTCCAGGACAAGGCGGTCGACAAGAGCCGCGCATCCATCACGCAACTGATGGACATCCGTCCGGACTATGCGAATCTGGTTGACGGTAACGACACGCGGCGCGTCAGCCCGGAAGATGTGCATGTGGGGGATGTAATTCTTGTCAAGCCGGGCGAAAAGATTCCGCTGGACGGCGTTGTGACGGAAGGTACGTCGAGCCTGAATACGACGGCGCTGACCGGCGAATCGCTGCCGCGCGATGTGATCCCCGGCAATGAGGTGCTCAGCGGCTGCGTCAATCTGTCCGGCGTGTTGAAGCTGCGCGTGACGGCGGAATTCAGCGAATCAACCGTGGCGAAGATACTGGCGCTGGTAGAGTCCTCCGGCGATGCAAAGGCGAAGACGGAGCGTTTCATCACGAAGTTCAGCCGCATCTACACGCCGGCGGTATGCTTCTTCGCGCTGGCACTGGCGGTGATTCCGAGCTTGTTTGACGGTCGCTGGACGAACTGGATTTATACCGCGCTGACATTCCTCGTCATCTCCTGCCCGTGTGCACTGGTTATTTCCGTGCCGCTGACGTTCTTCTCCGGCATCGGCGGTGCATCGAAGAAGGGCATCCTGATGAAGGGCGCAACGCACATGGAAAACATGGCGAAGGTCGACACGGTCGTCTTCGACAAGACCGGTACGCTTACGAAGGGCACATTCAGCGTGACGGGCATTCATCCGGCGAAAGGCGTGACGAAGGAGCAGCTGCTTGATTGCGCGGCGCATGCGGAGGCGTTCAGCGACCATCCGATTGCGAAGTCCATCAAAGAAGCACTGGGGCATCCGGTGGACGTCAGCCGCGTCAGCGATGCATCGGAATCTGCCGGTCACGGCGTGCATGCGAAGGTTGACGGTAAGGACGTCTATGCAGGCAACGCGCGCCAGATGGCAGCGATTCACGTGGATGTACCTACGGTGAAGGAAGTCGGCACGATTGTGCATGTGGCATGCGGCGGACAGTATATGGGCGCGCTGGTCATCAGTGACGTGGTAAAGGAAACGAGCGCTGCTGCAATGCAAAGCCTGAAGGATGCAGGCGTGAAGCGGCTTGTGATGCTCACGGGCGACCGCGAGGAAACGGCGGCAGATATTGCAGCAAAGGTTGGCGTGACGGAATACCACGCAGGGTTGCTGCCGGAAGGCAAGGTGACGGCACTGGAGAGCCTGCTGGGCGAAAACCATACGGTGGCGTTCGTTGGTGACGGCATCAACGATGCACCGGTGCTGCGCCGCGCGGATTTGGGAATCGCGATGGGCGGTGTTGGTGCGGATGCGGCGATTGAAGCGGCAGATATCGTGCTGATGGATGATGACCCGGCTAAGATTGCACTCGGCGTCCGTCATGCGCGCAGAACCATGACGATCGTGCATGAGAACATTGTGTTTGCACTCGCTGTGAAGCTGCTGGTGATGATTCTCGGTGTGTGCGGCTTCGCAAATATGTGGCTGGCGGTCTTTGCGGATGTCGGCGTGGCGATGCTGGCGATCCTCAATGCAATGCGTGCGCTGCAGGTGAAATAAGCTGAGCAGGGGTTCGGTCGATTTGCATGCCGGATGACAGAGTTTTTTTCAAAAAAGTCTTGATTTTTTATTGAAAGCATGGTAAAATTATCAATGCTGGTTTTCGCACGGTTTGTGCCGTACTCGAACCCCAACTTTGTGCGGTGGAAACCGCCGATGAACAGATTGAACCGGGAGGTGAACGAAGTTGCCGAATATTAAGTCTGCTAAGAAGCGTGTGAAGGTGAATGAAAAGAAGAATCTTCAGAATCGCATGATTAAGAGTGCTGTCCGTACTTCTGTGAAGAAGCTGGAAGCTGCGATCGCTGCGGATCCTCAGGCTGCCAATGCGCAGTTGGTTGTGACCACCTCCGCGATTGATAAGGCTGCGTCCAAGGGCGTTATCCATAAGAATGCTGCCAATCGTAAGAAGGCTCGTCTGGCCAAGCGTCTCGCAAAGGCCGCTGTCTGAGTCTGAATGACATAAAAAAGCGCTTTCCAGTTAGTAAGGAAAGCGCTTTTTTAGTGGCAAAAAAGGGACTGACGTGGAATACACTGCGTCAGCCCCTTTTAATTTATGCCTGTGCTTCGGCGGCCTCGACCGTCACGCTCTGCTCCTGCTGTTCCTTCTCGGCGATCAGGTCTTCGATGCTCTCCTTCGTGCGCATCAGTTCCTCAACGGACATGGTCTCAAAGCCGGCAGTCGGCGTCTTGACCTTCATCCCGTGGCTGCGCAGGAAGTTGTCCACCTTCTCCTCGTTCTGCTTGTAAGCATAGAAGCCGATGGCGCTGACGCCGACACCGATCAGAATGCCCTTCACCATGGGGCTGAGAGTTACATTCATCATCATTATTTTCCTCCTTACAGATTAGAAAAGCGATGTATCGTTCAGGCACGTTTGTGCCGGGCGATCAAGCCTTGCGCGCAAGCGCCTCAACGCTGCGGCTGAAGATTTTCCCTGCGAAGGCACTGCTGTCGTCATTGCCGAAAACCGGCGTGAGCGTGGTGGCGTGCGCATCGTGGCGGACGAGGTAAACCTGTTCGCGCGGAGAACGCGGAATCAGGTGACGGCTGAAGGTGACAATCCATGCCAGCAGGCTGGCGCGGAAGCCGTTTGTCTTGCCGATGGAATTGATGAGATAGACAACGGACATGACCTCCGGGTCAAAGCTGCCGCGCATGTGGAGTTCCTGATAACCGTGCTCAACGACGGCAGTCAGCGTTGCGCCGACGGACAGCCAGTTGGTGTAGCGCGTCAAGGGCGAGCCGGCCAGTGTCATGATTCCGTCCGTGATGATGCAGCCGAGCGCAAGATAGCTGCTTGGCGCCATCGCGAAGCCATCCTCCTCGGAATGCTTGACGTGCAGCAGATTCGTCCTGAGCATGCGGGCGTAAATCGCACCGATGCGGATGAGCAGCGCGTCCTCCTGCACGGCGGTCTTGTCATAGCAGCACAGGAGCGTTTGAATGCGCGGATTATAGCGGCAACTGAGCAATCCGGGAATCCCCAGAAAAAGCGCCTCGGAATCAATTGGCTTTTCCAGATGAAGCCGGAGCCTGCCGGGCATTGCGCTGAGCACCGTTAGATGGAGCGCACCAATGTCGTTTTCGTGCATGCGTTACCTTCCTTCCATCGGCGGAAACACCATCAGGCGGAGCGAGTTTGCGACAACCAGAATGGTGGAGAGGTTGTGCATCAGCGCACTTGCCATGACAGAAATGCCGCTGGCGGCGCCCAGAATCAGCCCGACAGTGTTGATGCCGATGACCATGGTGAAATTCTGCTGCACGATGCGCATGGTGGCGCGGGCAAGGCGGCGCAGTTCAGGGATGACCATCGGGTCATCGCGGTTGATGACCACATCGCTCGTTTCCATAGCGATGTCGGTCGATTTGCTGCCCAGCGAAATGCCGACGTCCGCATAGGCAAGTGCAGGCGCGTCATTGATGCCGTCACCAACCATGATGACGCCGTTGCCCTGCGTTTGCAGCTTCAAAACCGCCTCGGCTTTTTGTTCAGGCAGGAGCTGTGCCTGATAGCCGTCGACACCGACCATTTCCGCGACCGCCTGTGCCTGCGGTGCCATGTCACCCGTCAGCAGTTCGATGTCGCCGACGCCGTCATAGCGCAGGGCGTTGATGGCGCGGCGGACGTTGGCGCGAGGATTGTCAATGGCGTACAGCACGGCGACAATTTGGTCATCCACGCCGACGTAATTCGGAATCGCGCCGTGTGCGTCCGGAATGGTTTGCGAAGCGGCAACCCCGTTTTCACGCATGTACTTCATGTTGCCGACGCGGATACGGTGATTCGCCGCATCGGTGCGGCTGCCGCGAGAAACCTCTGTTACGACCTCGCCATGCAGCGGAATCTCAATCTTGCGGCTGTGCCCGTAGGCAAGAATGGCGCTTGCAAGCGGATGTGTACTCGTTTCCTCGGCAGCCATTGCGAATGCAAGTGCTTCGTTTTCATCCAGATCGTCTGTCAGCATGGTTATGCCGGTAATGCGCGGACGACCCTCGGTGATGGTGCCGGTCTTGTCGAGCAGCACTGTGTTCGCACTGCTCATCTGCTCGATGTACGCGCCGCCCTTAATCAGCACGCCGCGCTTGACCGCCGTGTTGATGGCCGCGGAGAACGCTGTCGCGGTGGATAGCTTGATACCGCAGGAGTAGTCGATGACGAGCATCTTGAGCGCCTTCTGCGGATTTTTCGTAACCAGCCAAACGGCCGCACAGAGCAGGTAATTCAGCGGCACGAGGTAGTTGGAGAAACGGTCAGCGTAGCGCTGGATGGGCGCCTTTTTGAGCTCGCTTTGCTCTACCATGCCGATGATGCGCGAAACGACCGTCTGGTCGCCGACACGCTGGGAGAGAATCGTCAAATTGCCGTTCTTGACAACGGTGCCTGCGTAAACCTCAGCACCGGCTGCCTTTTCTGCCGGGACAAATTCGCCGGTAATGGCACTCTGGTCGACCACACCGCTGCCGGACACGACAACGCCGTCCACTGCGATTTTTTCGCCGGTGTGCACCGCAATGGTTTCGCCTGCCTTCAGCGCACTGATGGGCGTCTTTTCGAGACGTCCGTCCGCGAGCACCTTCCAGACTTCGGCATCATCAACGGACAACAGCTTCTTGATGGAGGAGCGCGTTCGTTCGATCGTGTAGGAAGTCATCAATTCCGCAAGGTCGGAAAGCGCGAGAATCATCAGTGCGGAATGCGGCGTATTCAGCAGCAGGCTTGCGACGATGGACGTGACCGTGAGGAAATCGGCATTCGGTTTGTGGTCGCGGCGAATTCCGGCAACCGCGCTCTTGAACATCGGTGCAGTCAGGTACAGGCTTGTCAGTGCCTCGAGCGAGGTGAAGCTGGCGAGCGTTCCTGTCAGCAGACTGCCTGGCAGCAGCGTGTGGCTTAGCAGCATCGTTGACGCATTGACCGCGAGGCGCTTCGTCAGGTCGGATGTCGTCATGGACACCTCGGCAGCCTCAGGTGCGCTGGCACTTTGACGGACGCGCGAAGCGGTCATGGCATAGCGCGCCAGGATCATGTCTGCGCCCTCGGTCAGCAGCTGTGCGTCTGTGATCGCCGGCATGAAGGTAATCAGGACGCTTTCGGTTACAGGCGTAATCTGTACGGTGCGGACGCCCGGCAGCTTGACGAACAGCTGTGCAATTTCCTCACGTTCATCATTCAAATACCGGAGCCCATCAACGCGAAGACGAAGCCGACCGCGCAGACTGTGCGCAATCTGCCCCTTCATCCAATACGGATGAGATTGATTTCCGAACATGAAAATCCCTTCTTTAGAATGGTCGTTTTATTTCGGGAGTCGGTCGAGCAGCCGCTTTCGGGCGAGCTGCGCAAGCTCCGCTTCCTGAATGGAGCCGTCCTGCCAGTTGATTTCTGCGGACAGTTCAAGTCCAACGTTGACGACGGTGTCAATCCACTGCAGAATCTGCTCACGGCTTGTTGCCTGCGGATCATACGCGATTAGCGCCGTACCGATGCGCGGATTGACTTGCGTGTCGGTGACGCCGGGCAGCATGGTCATGACGTCCCGAACGTAATGCAGGTAGGGGAGTGCGTCCTTTGGCAGCAGCTTGTAGCACTTGAAGGTCAGCCGCAGTCTACCGGGCAGGTCAGATGTGACGTTCGGCTTCAAGGCACGTCGGATGAGTGCGTTTTCAAATCGTCCCACTGTCGTTGCGCCTCCAAAGGCTGCACGCCCACCAAAGCAGCGTCATCGCGCCGGGCATTGCCGGACCGGACGCCATCAGGCTTTTTAGCCCTGCGAACGTCAGCGTGCCGCCGAGCAAGGTGCGCAGGTCGAGCAAACCGTTCGTTGCATCGAGCAGTCCGCGGTTAACTGCGCCGGCTAACGTGCGCAGCGACGATTCGATGCGCGACACGGGTGCTTTCTGCAGCGCTTCAGAAAGCCCCATCAGCTTCAGCACAGCGCCCTGAATGACTGCCGCCTCAACCTGCGATTCGTCGTAGCAGATGAGCACGGTGGAGAGTTGCTCGTTGATGTTCAGACGCGAAACGACTTTTGTTGCCTCAAGCTGACGTTTCATGTCTGCTGCCACATCGGGGTATGCGCTGACAGCCGGAATATAGAGCCGCATCCGTCCGGGCAGGCTGGCGCGAACCTCCGCAATGCCGCGAAAGGACGGCAGGCGCATCAGATTATGGTTTTCCACGTGGTGGTTTGCGGAAAGCAGTGTACTTCCCAGTGCCAGACCGATCAGCCAAGATGTGTTCATGGTATTCGCCTCAAATCATGGTTCATCGCGATTTGGTAATGCCGCGCAAATGCAGCAAATTGCACTTGTTTGGTTGCTTCTAAGTTTATCACACACGACTTTTGATGTCAAGAATTTGAAGCACCTACAGGATAAAGCTTCCACTATATACAACGTAATTCGCGCAAAAAAAGCGATTTTGCCCAACCTGAACATTCCCGCCAGTTAAGTCCGGAATCCTGTTCAAATCCATGAACGAACAGGTACGAATCAAACGGCAATGTTCGTGTTCACAAAAAGGATCAAGAAAAAGATTCAGAAAAGGGAAAAAAGGGGTTGACGAAAGCGCAAAAACGTGATAAGATAACAAAGCTGACCTTGAGAGCCGCGAGAGCGGTTGGAGAGGCTAGTACGAACCTTGAAAACGATACAGAACAAGATAACGCAAACAAAGACAGTCATTCCGAATGAGTAAGAAATCTTGGAGCAGGGAAACCTGCGAAAGAGATAAAAGGATTAAACGAAAGAGTTTGATCCTGGCTCAGGACGAACGCTGGCGGCGTGCCTAACACATGCAAGTCGAGCGGAGACAGGGAGTAGCTTGCTACGAACTGTTTTAGCGGCGGACGGGTGAGTAACGCGTGAGCAACCTATCCCAGACAGGGGAATAACACACCGAAAGGTGTACTAATACCGCATAAGACCACGGTTCCGCATGGAACTGAGGTAAAAGATTCATCGGTTTGGGGTGGGCTCGCGTCCGATTAGGTAGTTGGTGAGGTAACGGCCCACCAAGCCGACGATCGGTAGCCGACCTGAGAGGGTGATCGGCCACATTGGGACTGAGACACGGCCCAAACTCCTACGGGAGGCAGCAGTGGGGAATATTGGGCAATGGGGGAAACCCTGACCCAGCAACGCCGCGTGGAGGAAGAAGGTTTTCGGATCGTAAACTCCTGTCCTTAGAGACGAGCAGAAGACGGTATCTAAGGAGGAAGCCCCGGCTAACTACGTGCCAGCAGCCGCGGTAATACGTAGGGGGCAAGCGTTGTCCGGAATCATTGGGCGTAAAGGGCGCGTAGGCGGCTCGGTAAGTCTGGAGTGAAAGTCCTGCTTTTAAGGTGGGAATTGCTTTGGATACTGTCGGGCTTGAGTGCAGGAGAGGTTAGTGGAATTCCCGGTGTAGCGGTGAAATGCGTAGAGATCGGGAGGAACACCAGTGGCGAAGGCGACTAACTGGACTGTAACTGACGCTGAGGCGCGAAAGTGTGGGGAGCAAACAGGATTAGATACCCTGGTAGTCCACACTGTAAACGATGAATGCTAGGTGTAGGGGGTATCGACCCCTTCTGTGCCGCAGTCAACACAATAAGCATTCCGCCTGGGGAGTACGGCCGCAAGGTTGAAACTCAAAGGAATTGACGGGGGCCCGCACAAGCAGTGGA
>CAVANO010000032.1:0-68540 GCA_963590165.1 Anaerovoracaceae bacterium | reverse complement strand
CGGAATGACTGTCTTTGTTTGCGTTATCTTGTTCTGTATCGTTTTCAAGGTTCGTGTGCATTCTCTCTGAGGCTCTGTGAAGCGCCGCATCGAGGATGCTTGTTCATAATAGCACCGTTTTCGGATTTCGTCAAGCGTTTTTGAATCAATTTTTGCGATATTTTTGAGACTTTTTGAATTTCCGAACGATAATTTGTATCTCGCAATTCATTGTTCGCAATATATCAGTCCTTTTGACTGTCGCGATTTGAAATCATTCGTCCTGCATATTGCCTGCGTCAAGGATTTGATCCACCACTGCGCCGCCAATGCACCTCTCACCCATGTAGAGCACCGCGCTCTGCCCCGGCGTGACCGCTCGCTGCGGCGTCAGCGCATGAATCAGCATCTGTTCGCCTTCCATGCGCACCTCCACCGGCTGATCACCCTGCCGATAGCGGAATTTACACGTGCACACAAGCGTCTCAGCCTGCGCAAGCGGGTTTTCCCCAATCCACGTCACGTCCGACGCCGTGCATCGGGTCGAATACAGCATCGGGTGATCCTCGCCCTGTGCAACAAGCAGCCGATTATTCACCAAATCCTTCCCGATGACAAACCAGCTTCGTCCATCGCCGCATCCACCGATGCCCAGACCGCGCCGCTGACCAAGCGTGTAATACATCAGTCCGTCATGGTGCCCGACAATTTTTCCGTCCGTTGCGACCATATCACCTGGCTGTGCAGGCAGGTACGTTGACAGAAACTGACGGAAATTGCGCTCGCCGATGAAGCAGACACCGGTCGAATCCTTCTTCTTGCTGACCGGAAGACCGCGTTCCGCCGCGATTCTGCGAACTTTCGCCTTCGTCATGCCGCCAACAGGGAAAACAGCCTTTTGGAGCTGCTCGCGGTGCAGCATATATAGGAAATAGCTCTGATCCTTGTTCGGGTCGATACCACGCAGCAGGTCACCCTGTTCATTCGTGCGGACGAAATGCCCCGTCGCCATTTTTGACGCGCCCAATTCCATCGCAAAGTCCAGGAACGCCTTGAACTTGATTTCACGGTTGCAGAGCACATCCGGATTCGGCGTTCTGCCTGCACGATACTCCTTCAGGAAGTAACTGAAAACACGATCCCAGTATTCGCGCGAAAAATTGACGGCATAATACGGGATGCCAATCAGCTCGCAGACCTCGCGCACGTCGTTCCAGTCGTTCTCCGCCGTGCACACGCCCGACTCATCCGTTTCCTCCCAGTTCTTCATGAAAACGCCAACCACATCGTAGCCCTGCTCCTTAAGCAGTAGCGCCGCGACAGACGAATCCACGCCGCCGGACATGCCCACCACAATACGCTCGCTCACGCTTCCGCCTCCATCAGCCTTGCCAGTACCTTTGCCGTCATTTCGCGCGTGACCTCCTCCGCCGTGCCGGATGCATCGACCACAATGAACCGCGCCGGCTCACGGCGAATTAGTTCCTGATACGCTGCATCCGTCCGCTGCCGGAACGCATCATCCGCCTGCTCCATCCGGTCAAGCTGACTGGCCGCAGCACGGCGCCGCATGGCTTCCTCGCGGTCGATTTGCAGATAGATGGTTGCGTCAGGCATCGTGCCGTCGACCGCATGACGGTTGATGTCCAGCACCGTGTCGACGCCGAGCATCCGTCCGCCGCCCTGATATGCCGCAGATGAATCCGTGAAGCGGTCGCACAGAAGGATTTTCCCAGCCGCAATCGCCGGACGAATGACCTGCCGGACATGCTGTGCGCGAGATGCGGCATACAGCAGCGCTTCGGTTATGCTGTCCATCTCGCTGTTCTCCGGATCAAGCAGCAATGCGCGGATTTTCTCGCTGATCTTGCAGCCGCCCGGTTCGCGACTCGTCTGCACCTCAAAGCCATAACGGTCAAGCGTGTCAACCAACGCGCGAAGCTGCGTCGTCTTGCCGCTGCCATCCATGCCTTCCATCGACAGAAACACGCCCTGCGGATTCGTCTGATTCGGGCAAAGCGCGTCAATCACGTCCTGCACCGTTTTGCAGTAGATGTCGCAGCCGCACGATGTCAGCTCCTCGCGGCTGCCGTAGCCGTAGCCGACGCCGATGGTATGAACGCCTACCTGCTTGCCGCCCTCGATGTCGAAGCGCCGGTCTCCGACCATCCACGTCTCTCCTGCATCCTCCGGCAATGCAGCGCGGATGAGCAGTTCCTTCTCCGCACCGCGTCCGTCCGCCGGACCGACAATCGTGTCAAAATAGCGGCTCAAGCCGAAATGTTCGATAATTCGTTCGGCGCTGCGCTGCGGCTTGCCAGTTGCAATGCCGACATAGCATTCATCCCTTTTCAGCATCCTCAGCAGACGGCGGATGCCGGGATAGACGCGGTTCTCGAACAGCCCGACGCGCTCATAGCGTTCGCGGTAAACCTTCACCGCGCGTTCCGACGTTTCCTCGTCCATGTGCATATACGCCGTGAAGGAATAGCCCAGCGGCGGTCCGATCATCTTGCGCAGCGTCGCCGCATCCGGCTGCTCATAGCCCATCTTGTCCGCCGTATAGCGGATGCAGTTCCAGATACCTTCCTCGGACTGTGTCAGCGTCCCATCCAGATCAAAAATCACACATTTACGCACCGCAGGCAGTCTCCTTCCACGCCGAATCTTTCCCTTGTGCCGGCTCGCTGCAATTGCGCCGCAATCTCTCCTGTTACCAGTTCTCCGGGCATCACAAGCGGTATTCCGGGCGGATATAATCCCGCTGCAACTGCCGAAATCCGTCCTTCCGCCATCGAGAGCGGCACCGGCGCATCCGATGCCATCGCCGCCTGACGCGGTGTCAGCACGCCGTGCGGCAGATGCATCATGAGCGGCGAGGTCCGAAATGTCATCCGCTGCTCAACCGGTAGATTTTTCAGCACGTCCGACACATGCGCGATGGTCTGCGCATCGTCCATCGCCGTGAAAATCATCACCACACGCCGATCGTCCGCCATTTCCGCATCTATGCCTTCCTGACGCAGCTGCTCCGCCAGACGCCTGCCGCCCTGCGGCGCAGTCAGCACAAGCCGCGTCGGATCAAAGTGCACCGGCAGACGCTGCCATTTTTCGTGCGCATCGTCATACGGCGTATCGTTCAGCTGACTTCTCAGCTCATCAAGCGCATCTGCCGTTTCCTGCAATCGCTTCCGCCCGTGCAGTTCCATCCACGCACGGCTGTCATCGATGGACATCATCAGCAGAAATGACGGTGAAGAGGTCTGCTCGCGGCGAAGCAGCAGCCACGCGCGGTGCTCATCGCAGTCATTCGCAAGGTGCAGCACTGCACTGCCCGTCAGTCCCATCAGTGTCTTATGGACGGACTGCACCCACGCATCCGCGCCCAGGTCACCGGCGGATGTCATCGCATCGCTCCATGGAAAATGCGCGCCGTGCGCCTCATCCACTACAACCTTTGTACCCTGCGCATGCGCCTGACGCACAAGTGCCGCAAACGCTTCATCCGCCATCGCGCCGCCGTAATAATCCGGCCGAACGAGCAGCATCGCCTTTGCCTGCGGATGCGTCCGAAGCGCCTCCGCTGCGTCTGTCGGGTGGACAAACGCATACCCGTCCGGCGTGCATCGAACATTCATCCATACCGGCTTCATGCCGCCGAGAACACACGCATTCACTGCAGACAGATGCGCATTGCGCGGCAGCAGCACCGTTTCGCCTTCGCGCGCATAGAGCTGAAGCATCACGTGAATGCCGGAAGTCGACCCATTATGAAGGAAAAGCGTCCGTGCGGCTCCGGCTGCATGAGCATAGAGCACCATCGCATCGCGCAGACCGCCTTCCGCAGCATACAGGTCATCTGTCTGCGGAATTTCCGTCGTATCGAGGGAGTAGAGGTCGCCGGAATCGAACGGCATTGTCCCCTTATGTCCGGGCATATGACCGCTGATTCGCCCTGAGGCATTGCGCAGCATGGTATAAATCGGGCGCTGCTCCATCCCAGCCACGTTCTTCCACTTCCCTTCGTTGTTTTCTGTCTTAGTATACCAGAAAGAATGCGTTCTATCAATCTTTCTTTCATTTTTGGCAGGCATTTCGCGTCTGCTGCCACGACCAAAGCGCTTTGCGATCGCCCTTTGGAAGCCTTCGCAGTGTTCATTTTCAAGCCTGTTCTTTTTTACTCACAAGACGAAAAAAATGAGATTCCTGTTCGCCATTTTCTGATTGCTGTTCACCGCTCTTATGCCGATTTTCCTGCCTGTCTGCCTTCCCGATCCACAACAAAATATATTTGCCTGTTCCCCTTGCAAATCTGTGCGTGTGTGGTATAATAGCAAGCGTGCAACAACATCTTGTGCTTAAATTGTGATTTTCGGTTATGAAAACCACAATATTTAGATGTATCTAACTGAGGAAAACAACGTCCGCACACCACCTTATGCGTGCTGCGGCGCAGGAAATTAGGGAGGATCAAGCTATGTGCTGTGTTGTCAATGTGAAAAACGGTTCCCTGTCCCAGGCGGAAATCAATGCCTATATCGACCACGCGCGGCAGAAGTACAACCGCGAACCGCTGCAGATGGACATCACGCTTGACGGCGATGATGTGGAACTTTCCTATGATTTCGGCACGGTGCCGTTCCAGCGCATCCGCCGCATCACGGGCTATCTTGTCGGCACGCTTGACCGCTTCAACAATGCCAAGCGCGCGGAGGAGCATGACCGCGTCAAGCATGGGCTGCCTACAGCAATGTAACTTCCAAGGTGGCTTTCCGGTCGCCCCCTTGACTCCTTCGGCACCACGCTTGTTTTCATTTTCATAGTTGAGTTTTGGCAAAATAATGCATTACCCAATGACGATGAATAGCGTGCTGCGAAGCATTCCCATATTAGTTGCATGATTGATCATGTAACTTCTGATTCTGTTCAACAGAAACCACCCATCGGTTGCTATTCCATTCCAGCGCCGATGGGTGGTTTTTTATTCTGTTCTGCCGGTCAGCGTCAGATGGTGGCTGAACATGCCGTCCATTGCAGGGGAGCGCATGCGCATATCGTATCCGGCGTTGCATTCCAGGAAGTCGGCAAATGTCTGCGTACCGTAGACAATGCGCGTCAGCACGGCAATCGGCAGCTGCAAATCCCAGTCGCGTTTGGCTTCCTCGACCGTCTTTTCGCCGTCCTGACACGTAATCAGCCAGCGGCGGTTATTCGCAGCAATCTGCTCATCGACAACCTCCAGCACAAACGTGCCGTCGCGCCGTCCGCCGGGCAGCTTTTTCAGCACCGCCTCGGCATTGATAATGCGCACCATCGGCACCGCCTCGCCGTGATTCGTTGCATCCGACGTGTTGCAGAGCACATAGCCCAAGTCGCTCATCTCGATGATCTTCTTCGTCTCCACGGTGGACATGACCGTTCCCTGCCGATAGAGCGCATTCACGCTGTCGGCGACCATTGCCTGCGAAGAACGGATGCGTCCGCAGAGAATGCCCAGCAGCACGCCTGCACCGGCAGAGCAACCCTGCACCAGCAGCGTCAGCCAGCGCAGCCGGAGAATCTCCATCGTGCGCAGTTCCTTGATGACGGCATTTCCCTGCCAGACGTTCCAGAACGCAGCAGTGATGTCATCCCATTCGACCAGCACGCTCGGAATCCACTCCGTGAAGGTATACACCGGCTCGATGATGTAGGTCATCAACAGTGCACCAGCGCCTGCCGCTGCACCGTAGCCCAGCACGAAGAGCGCAATCACGCCAATCAACTCCGGCATCAGGCTGACCGCATACTTCTCCTGCAGCTGCTGCCGATACCTCTTTGTGTAATGCCCGACACGCCGGTTCAGGAACGCGATGAATTTGAACAGCAGTGCTGCACCGGTCAGGAAGAGCAGCACGCGAAGCCAGAGCGTCGCGCCCATACTTTCCTTGCCGAGGTCGAAGAACGAGCCGCCCGTATGCCAGTTCGTCACGACTGTCTGGAAGGACACGCTCGCGCCGGTGCCTTCCTTCGGGATTGCCTCCACCAGCAATGTGTCAATCACGTTGCTCGACGCAATCATTGAGTTCAACGGCACATATGCGCTGTACTCCTTGTATTCGCCGACATGTTTGCTGTGCCGTGCGATGCCGATGACGGTATACTGCGTATCCCCGATGAAAATGGTTCGCCCGACAGGATCCGCCACGCGGAAGAGCGCCAGCGCGAGATCCTCATCCAGCACTGCGACCGCCGCACCGCTTTCGATTTCCGATTCATACGGCAGGCGGCCGTAGTGAAGGAACTTCTGCCGCACCTGAAAGCCGTACTTGCCGACCAGTTCGATGCGTGCCTCCTTGCTTTCCGAGCCGCCCGACACGGTGGTTGACTCGATGACGCCGCCGATTGTCCAGCGTTCCATCGTCGTCAAATCCCATTCTTCCGTCATGCTGCGCAGGCTCGTCACCCAATCGGCAATAGGCTGATTTGGCTTAACCTCCGTGCTTTCGGTGCTGCTGCTTGCGGTCTGCTGTGCAGGGGCACTGATCATGTATTGCAGATGGTTGCCAACCTGACCGGCCTCAATTGCGCCGAAGGTCAGCGCGGCGGCAAAGGCAGCCAGCAACGCCCATTGCCACCATGCAAACAGCCTTCTCAATTCACGTACTCCATGACCGTTGCGCCGTCTTCGAGTGCGCGGTCCTCGCGGTCAGCAATGGATTGATAGCTCAGATCCTCCTCGATGGAAACGGCAGAACTGCTGCTCTCAATAACAGTCACGCTGGTCTTCTTGACTGTCATGTTTGAAGAGGACAAAAGACTGCCGGATGTGTACTGAATCAGGTAGACATAATAGCTGTCACCGTCGGAGCGCACACAGCTCTGCGTCAGCAGGGTTGTCGTGTTCTTCGCACGGTACGTGATGTTCACCTTGACGCCGCCGTCCTGCATGAAGCGGCGGATGGCGGTCGAGTCCGAATCAAGATAGGCTTCCGGCATCGTAATCAGCAGGTACTTCGTGCCATCCGAAGCATATGTCGTCTTCTCCACGGTGGTTTTTTCCGTGCCGTAGATGTCGCTGGTAATTTCTGCACGCGTGCCGTCGCTGATGCTTCGGTTCGTGCTGCTGTCGAGCGCCGCGCGGAGCACCGGCACACAGTCCTCCTTGTTCATCACATACGCCGCTTTCGTGCCGTCATACGTGTCGCCCTCGGCAACCTTGATTTCGATGATGTAACCGTCGCGCGGTGCGGTAACCTTCTTCAGGCTCGATTCCAGCATTGTCAGCGTAATCATCTTCTGATTCAGCTCCTCGATTTCATCGAGCAGTTCGCCGCGCTTGGTGATATACTGGAACACCTCGTCCGACACCTTGAGCTTCTTATTGTCCAGCACCGCGAAATACGCCGTACGTGCCTCCTCATAGGCAGCCTGCGCGGTTTTCGCCTTGTTGACAGCTTCCTTGACCTCGTCTGACGCGTTGCCGGCAAGCGCCAGCTGACTCGGCCATGTCGATACATCGCCTGTCAGCGTAATCGATTCCTGCGCCGCGGCATAACGAGCCTCGTAGGTTGCATCGGACAGCGCATCCTGTGCGTCCAGCAGCTGGTCATACATCGTATTCTGGTAGCTTTCCTTGCTCAGCTTGCGGTTCTGCACGTCCAGCTCCAGCAGCTCCTTGTTTTTCGCCTCGTAATCCTCGCGGACCTTCTTGATGTCCTCCTCATACGAGGGCGTCTTCGCCGTGAAGAGCGTGTCGCCCGCCTTGACGTAGCTGCCGGCGCGCACATACACCTTGTCCACGGTGATGTTCATGCTCTGCGCGTCCTCGACGGTGAATTCCTCCGTATCCGAGAAGTACACCTCCGCCTGAAATTCCATCTTATCCTCAAAGCGGCCGTAGGAGCCTGTTACAAGCTGCACCTTCGGGGTGGTAATCGTCTGAATCGTCCGTGCAAAGAACATGCACAGCGCAACCGCCACGAACAGCACAATCAGCCCGCGCAGGGCGAATCGTTTCAGCTTCATTCTCGTTTGTCCTCCGTCACTTGAGTTCGCTCAGCTGGATGCCGGCGACGATATCTTCCTGGAAGTACAGATAAATCAGCAGCGTTGGAAGAATATACAGGGCGCTGCCTGCAAATGCCACATCTGCGTTGTCTGTGCTGATTTGATTGAACATCACCGACAGCGGCTGCAAATCCGTGTGATTCGCCAGATAGACAAGCGGCTGTTCGACCATGTTCCAGCAGTCGGCAAATGACAGCGCCGCCGCCGCACCGAGAATCGGCTTGCACACCGGCAGGATTACATGCACAAAGCCGCGCACCGGTCCGACGCCGTCCACCATGCCTGCCTCCAACAGCTCATTCGGGATGCTCACCATGAACTGCCGCAACAAGAAAATGTAGAAGGGCGAAAAGCACATAGGCAGGATGACCGCCCAGCGCGTCTCCATGATGCCCAGCCAGCGCAGCACCATGACGCTCGGCGCCATCGTCACCTGGAAGGGCAGAATCATCAGAATCAGGATGCAGAAGAACATCAGGTCACGTCCGCGGAATTCAAAGCGGCTCAGGCAGTACGCCGTCAGCGGCACAATCAGCGCCTGACCGACCAGAATCGCTGCGGTATAAACCATGCTGTTGCAGAACAGTTGCAGATACTTCGGCTCTTCAATAAAAATCTTGTAATACTGCCTGAGCGAGAACAGCGCCGGCGAATACAGCACATCCAGCCATTCCGTCGCGTCATAGCTGCCGCGCTTGTTCAGGTACGCCGTAATTTCCGAAGCCGGGAAAAAAGAATACAGGAACGTGAATACGATCGGAATCAGGACAACCGCCGACAGGATCGTCAGCAGCAGAAACGCCATTTTTCCGCCGAAGGACAGGCGGTTATGGCGATGACGGATTTTCTTCTTTTTCGCCATGATACTTCCTCCCGTCCTCAGGTGTTCGGCGAGCGAACCGCTTTGCTGGCATACATCAGCGCAAAGAGCACCATAACGCCGAGTGCGAAGATATACGCCGCCGTCGTCACGTCCTGATACTCCAGGCGCGCATACTTGTTGTTCATGAAGTGCTGCAGGGTGTAAATGGCGTTGGACGGGTATGCGCCGCCGATGAAGTAAACTTCCTTGAAGATTTTGAACGCATTGACCCACGAGAGCACAAACACGAGAAACGCCGTCGGAATAATCTGCGGCAGCGTGATGCGGAAGGACTGCGTCCACCAGCCTGCGCCCTCCAGCGCCGCGTATTCATACAGCGAGGGATGCACCGCCGAAAGTGCGGAGGAGAACAGCACCACCGAGAAGCCGACGTTCTTCCAGATATACAGGAGCACAATCGGCACGCGCAGTGCATCGCCTTCCAGCCACAGCACGCGTTCCATGCCCAGCGCGACCACAAGCCGGTTGATGACGCCGCCGTAGTCAAACATGAGTGTCCAGATGAGCAGCATCGCGGAAGACGGCATCAGGTACGGCAGCAACAGAATGTTGCGGAACGGTGCAGAGCGATCCTTGAGCGTCTTGAGCATCGCCGCAAGAATAAACGAAAGCAGCCAAATCACCGGTGCGCAGAGCAGGGACAGCTCCCATGTGTTCTTCATGCCAAGCTGAAACATGGCATTCTGAATCGTCTTCTGATAGTTCGCCAGACCAACAAAATTGTTGTCAAACGAACCATCCATCAGCGAGGAGTAGATTCCCCCGAAAAACGGCACGACATAAAACAGCAGCAGCCCCGATAAGCCCGGCAGCAACAGCAGCCATACGACCTTTTTCTTTCGAAACATGGTGCCTCCCGAATCGCCGCATGAGGAAGGGACAGGCAGACAGTGCCTTCCGCGTCTGCCTGCCCTTGCTCAATCAAATTATTGGTTTTCCAGCCGAATCATGTTCAGCCGGCTGTCCATCTCCTTGATGAACTGGTCAATGGTAATCTGTTTGTCGATATAACGGGTGACAAGCGTCTGCAGGCCGGAGGAATCATCCGTGCAATCCAGTGCGGTGGGCTTCCAGACGAACAGCGCCGGCAGAATCACGTTCTGATACCGCTCGATGTACTCAGGCGACACCAAATAGCGTCCGTCCTTTTCGTATTCGTCACGGTACTGGATGGTTTCCTCCAGCATCTGCTTGTAGTCCGCCTTTTCTTCCTCCGAAGCAGCTTCGTACTGCTCCTGCAGCGTCTCAATGTCCTCGTTGTAGATTTCCATGTTGCTCTGGAAATACTCATTCTCAATCGGCGTGGTATTATCCTTGACCAGTTCAATCAACGTGGTCTTGTCGATGGCATTGATGATGTATTCCAGCAGCTCGCCGACCTCTTCCTTGTCGGTCGTGCGCGGATTGACGTAGTAGACTTCGACATCACCGGTGCCCAGGTAGAACTCGGTATCCTTCGTCAGCGTCATCTTGATCATCAGCGGCGTGTCGTCATCGCCGTAGGAAATCCGGTCGTAGTACGCGCTGAAAGTCGACGTGCCCGAGTAAATCAGCGGCGCCTTGTAGTCGGATTCCTCATCGCTCGTCTTCTGATTGCTCTTCTCGATGTTGTCGTAGCGCATGTTTTCAAACGCCGTCATCAGCTCGCGGAAGATCGGATCGTCGAAGTGCAGATCCTGACCGGTTGCTTGGCAGTAGCTGTTCCACTCGCGCAAAATCAGGCGGAACACGCGGTCGCGGTAGCTCTCTGTGGAGTCCAGCGGCGCATAGTTCGGGTATTCCTCGACAAACTCATCGTTCCAACGGGTAATGAATTCGCACAGCTCAACCAGATTCGTCGGCAGGTCATCGACCGTCAGTCCCATTTCGGTCAGCACACTGCTGTTAAAGGAGAAAGAATAACCGCCGTAAACGCTCGTCGGCACGCCGAAAATCTTGCCGTCCTCCGTCGTAACCAGGCTGCGGAATACATCGTTGAGGCTCTCGACATACTGCTTCACCGCCGGATACACCGACAGATCCATGCAGTAGCCCTTATTGTTCAGCGCGTCCAGGAACCATCCGCCTGCCGGGTCTTCCGTATTCGTGCTCAGGTACGCCACCGCCACATCCGGCGTATCCGTCGTCGCGGCGAATTCCTGTGCGACCTCTTCTGCCGTACCTGCACCGCCGTAGTAGCCGTACACCGCAACATCGGGGTTATTCACCGCGTAATTGCTGATACCGCCATAGACGGAAACGTTCAGCAGGACAATCACGTGACCGGCGGATGCGTTTTCGGACAGCGTCCGCGCAAACACGCCGTTGGAATAGTTTGCGACAACGACGCAGCTGTTATTCACGGCTCTGTAGCTCGACTGAATCGGCAGATACGCCGCAGTTACCGCCGTCTTGAAGTCCTTCGTCATCATGACCTTCGTACCCGTGAAGTACAGGAAGCCGTCCAGCGTCTCGCTATAGTAGAAGTCGTTGCCCATGTTGAGAACGCTTTCCTCGAGGATGCTGCTGTCGATGCTGTCTGCCAGCACCTCCGCCGTATCCGCCGCCGGGTCATAAATGACAACGCGCATATTGACCGGATTGCCTTCTTCATCGTAGTTTTCTTGGCTGTCACAGTCTAAAACGATGAACTTGCCATCCTTGTAGGCGCACACGCTGCGCGGATTCTTGAGTACACCGGCCGTCTTGACGCTGCCGTCGGTCAGGCTGACGAGTTTCACCACGCGTTCATAGCCGTTGTCGGTGTAGTTCTGAAACTGCAGTGCCAGCGTATCGCCGGAAGCCGCGTAGGTGTTCGGATTCGTATAGTAGACGTAGGCTTCCGTCTCCTCGCCTTCCTCTTCATCGTAGTATCCTTCTTCGGTCTGGAAGAAGAAGGACGTGTCCGCCATCGTCGCGACATCGGTATAAACAGCCTTGCCGTCCTGACCGTCAATCGTGAAGATGGTGCCGGTCAGCGCATTGATGCCGTAGAGCTTATCGCCGCTACCCACAAGAATGGAGTAGCAGTGGCTTGCGTCCGGCAGCTCGAAATCCGCCGGCAGCGATTCGCTTTCTTCCGTCACATTTTCGAGGCTCGCCTGCAGTTCATCGAGGCTGCTTGCATAGTTCGTCGTGCAAAGGTACTTCGCCACGAGCGTCAAGCCTTCCTCACCTTCGCGCCACGAATACAGATCGAGCGTGTTCAGCGCCTCATTGCGCATTGCAATGCGGAAGCCGTCTCCGACCGCAACAACCTTCTGCGGACGGTACTCAATCTGCTGTTCTTCCGCGGTCAGCTCGCTGTTCGCCGAAACTTCCTCATCTGTCATGGTCGTAAAAAGTGTCTTGTTTTCTGCCAGCGCGGTGCACAGCAGAAGACAAGTCGCCAGCATCATGCTGATCAGCCGCTTCATCTTCATGGTGAACCTCCCTTGATGTCATCAATATTTTTCTGCACAGAGCAGACACTTTATTAAACGTAAGGAACGGCAGATTTTTTCCATGTTTGACGAAAGTTTTTGTGATTTTACAATTTTGTAACAATTTCAGTTCATTCGCTGAGCGATGCCAGCAGCGCATCCGCTTGCGTGATGAATTCCTCGGTGGACAACTCGCCGCCCGCCTTGCGTACCATCAGGTCATCCAGCGTATTCGCCGTGTCCCGCACGAGAATGCCCGGACGCCGCAGGTAGCTGACTGGCAGAATCGTCTGCTGATACAGCGTGATGCTGTCTGGTGCGAGCGCCCATCTGTCCGTGATCCTCAGGCGGTCCGCCTCCTGCTGCAGCTCAGCAATCCGGCTTTTCAGGCTGCTCTTGTGCCAGTCTGCCGCCGTTTCAAGTTCCGCCTCCAACGCGGCAATTTCGTTTTCATACGCTGCCGCCACCGCCGCATAAGAGGAATATTCCACCGGCTGCTCGTAGTCTTTGAGCAGCACGCACTGGTTTTCTTCGCTCTGCTCGGAAAGTGCCAGCGCAATCAGTTCGCTGATGAGCGCTCTGTTCTGCGTGTTCGGATTCACCATCAGCGCCGTCATCTGCGTGATGCCGTGGCTGAAATCCGTTTCCGGCGTCAGGGTCATCTGCAGGAAGTAACGGCTCGAATCGCTGACATTGTAGTTGCTGAAATTGCTGACGACCGTACCGTTCGTCCAGATGAGCGGCTGCTTGTAGTCGCTGTCATCCTCGTTGACATGCTCGTTCTGTTTCTCGATTTTGTCTGCACGCATGCCGTCCAGCGCATCCATCATCTCGCGGAAGATCGGGTGATCGAACGTGAGCGTCATGCCGTTTGCCTGACAGTACCCGACCCATTCTCGCACCATCAATTCCAGCATCCGCGCACGGTAATCCTCGGTTTCATCCAGCGGCGCATACGCGGCGTATTTCTCCGTGTACTCATCATTCCACCGCGTAATGAATTCGCACAGCTCCGTCAGGCTTGTCGGGATGTCGTCCTCCGTCAGCCCGAGCTTCTGCATCAGCTCGCGGTTTGCGAAGAATCCGCCTGTGCTCACTGCACTCAGCGGCAGGGCGTACATTTTGCCGTCCTTCATGACCGCATCGCGGAACACCGTGTTCAGCCGTTCGCCGTATGCCGTTGCCTCCTCGCAGAAGGACAAATCTGCCAGCATTTCCTCTTCCAGCAGCTCATCCAGCGCCCAGCTGCCGTCCGTTTCACCGACGCCGTCTCTGAACGTCATGATGAGGATATCCGGCGCATCCTCCTGCGCAAAAATGTCTGCAATCGCCTTTGCCGTCAATCGCGCCGTTGATTCCGTCTCCTGCGCAAGGCTGACTTCCGGGTGCTCTTCCACAAACTCGGTGACGGCATCCGCCTCCAGCCCGTCGCTGCCCCAAATCCGCAGCGTTGCAGCCGCAGAAGAGCTCTTGTCGCGCACATACACGTGCGTATACGTTGCGCCGATGATGCTGTTTTCCGTGCAGGCGACATACGTGCAGGCTTCCGGCATCGTTGCAAGCGCCTGACTGGTCGCGAAATCCGTTGTCGCAACGACCTGCTGCTGCCGCACTGCCAGATACGCGCCGCTGTCCGTGTCGTATATGCCGTCCTCCCACTGTCCGGTGGTTACATTCTCCTGCAGCAGCGTCTGCGTGTCGCTTGCCGCATCGTAGACGTACAGGTCGCAGACAACTCCGTATTCTTCCTGCTGAATCCACAAAAGTGCCTGACCCGGCTGCCAGTCATACGCCATCAGCAACCGTTCCGTCGGAATTACGCGGATGTTGCCATCCGTCAGGTCGAATGTCATCAGAATCGTGCTGTCCTCATCGATTGCGTAGAGCAGCATGATGTTTCCATACACGCCCAGCGGTTTCAGTGTCCGCCGGTAGGCACTCTGCTCGTCCTCCGTATTGGTGTTCCACAGCACCTCGTCATCCGCAATTGTCACAACGTCATGGAAGGCAGTGCCGTCCGCCGTTTCCTCAATGGTGAACACGAGGTTGTTCAGTTCGTTGTAGCCATAGAGTGTCTCGCCGTCACTGACAATAAACGACAGCGCATGCGTCAAATCCGGCATCTCATAGAGCGGAATGCTGCTCATCCGCTCCTCGCATGCCTCTGCCGCCTCCGCCATGTCGCTGGCGTTCGATGCGTAGTAAATGCCGTCCGCGATGCAGCGCATCTCCGTCATGCCGTCCTGCCAGAAGAACAGCGAAATGCCGCTGTACGAGCTGTCATACGCCATGATTACCGCGCCGCCCATCGCCCGAACCGTGCTGCGAATCAGCAGGAACTCATTTCGCGACGGATAGTGATTCGTGTCGCTTGTGTTCTGCCCCGCCGGATACGTATAGAGCCGCAGATTATCCGCATTTGCACAGGAAGTGAGAAGCAGCAGTGTCAGCGCGAGCGCCGTCATCTGCCGTAGCAAAGCCCGCATAGGTTGCCTCCTTCTCACGGATCAGAGTCCGGACAGCGCTGTGCTCAGCTCCTGCAGCGCGTTCGACAGGCTCGTCTGCTCCTCCACCGTACTCATGCCGGTAATCAGCGTGTTGGAATACGTGTCCATAATCGTGTAAAGCTCGTCAATCAGCGTTGAGCTGACATAGGCGTGACTCTCGCCGTCCTGCAGGATCTTCATATCGTTGATGACATCGATTGCATGCACGTCCGCGCGGATTTTTCCCAGAATGCCGGCAGAAGAGGTACTCGCGGTGCGGCTGAGCGTCGAGCACAGCGCCACGGCATCCGCGCATTCCTCCTTCATTGTGGAGATATTCCGCGAGTTCACCTGCGATACTTTTGCCATCATCACCGAGCCAAACACCACTGACACCACAAGCAGCGCCAGCAGAATCAGAATCACGATTCCCCTGCCGCGCGGCGCCGGCATCGGCGTAACGCTCGGATGATTTTTCCGATCTGTCGTATATCCGCTCTTAACCCATCGTTCCATGCTCTTGATCGTCTCCGTTTCATGTATTTCCATGCCAGACTGTGTTCAGGGCATGTTCCCATTTTCATTGTACCATAGAATCGTTTTTTCGTAAAGCGAACGACCGAAACGTTTACAATGCGGACATTTTATATGGAGAAACACGTACCTATTGCCCATTCCTTTCCCTTGTTCGCCTTGCGATACGGAAACGCATGTGCTATACTAATCCCCTGTAAACAGGAGGAACACCACCATGAATGACCAGATTATCATCCGCGGCGCGAGGGTGCACAACCTTCAAAACGTGGATTTAACGATTCCGCGCGACAAGCTGATTGTGTTCACCGGGCTGTCCGGCTCCGGCAAGAGCTCGCTCGCGTTTGATACGCTTTATGCCGAAGGACAGCGGCGCTATGTTGAGAGCCTGTCCAGCTACGCGCGGCAGTTCCTCGGGCAAATGGAAAAGCCGGATGTCGACCAGATTGACGGCCTGTCGCCGGCAATTTCCATCGACCAGAAGACGACCAGCCGCAATCCGCGCTCGACCGTCGGCACGGTCACGGAAATCCATGATTACCTGCGCCTGCTCTATGCGCGTGTCGGTCATCCGCACTGCCCGAAATGCGGGCGTGAAATCCGCCAGCAGAGCGTTGACCAGATGGTGGATGCCGTCATCGCATACCCGGAAGGAACGAAGCTGATGGTGCTCTGTCCGGTCATCCGCGGCAAAAAAGGCGAACATCATAAGGTGCTGGAAGACGCGCGAAAGAACGGCTTTGCGCGTGTGCGCATTGACGGCGAGCTGTACCGCCTCGAAGATGCACCGGCGCTTGAAAAGACAAAGAAGCACACGATTGACATCGTGGTTGACCGCCTGATTGTCCGAAGCGGGCGCGAGTTTCAGAGCCGCCTGGCGGACTCCATCGAAACGGCGACGAAGCGCTCCGGCGGGCTCGTCATCATCGACCTGATGGACAAAGGCGAACTGCTCTTCTCGATGAACTACGCCTGCCCGGACTGCGGCGTTTCGCTTGAGGAGCTCAGCCCGCGCATGTTCTCCTTTAACAGCCCGTACGGCGCCTGCCCGAGCTGCTCAGGCTTGGGCTACCGCATGGTCGTCAGCCAGGATGTGCTGTTTCCTGACAGAAAGCTGTCGCTGCGTCAAGGCGGACTGAACGCGATGGGCTTCGGCACAGTGGACGGCGATGGCGTGACGGCGCAGTACCTGCAGGCGCTGGGTGACCGCTTCGGCTTCACACTCGACACGCCGATTGAGGCCATTCCGGAGGAGGGCATTCACGCGCTGCTCTACGGCACAGGCAGCGAAAAGCTCACCATCACCTACGATACGCCCAACGGCAAGGGACAGTACGCCACGACCTTCGAGGGCATTATCCCCTCCATCGAGCGACGCTATGAGGAAACCGGCAGCGATGCCATGAAGGCGGCATACGAGGAATACATGACGGAGGAGCCATGTCCGGTCTGCCATGGCAAGCGCCTGAAGCCGGAAGCACTGGCGGTTACGGTCGGCGGCAAGAATCTCAGCGAAGTGTCCGACCTTGCCATTACGGACGCAAAAGCATTCCTGTCCTCCCTGACACTGACGGAGAAAGAAAGCATGATTGCCGCGCAGATTCTCAAGGAAATCAACGCACGCATGGGCTTTCTGGAGGATGTCGGGCTGGGTTATCTGACACTCGGTCGTGCGGCAGGCACGCTTTCCGGCGGTGAAGCACAGCGAATCCGTCTGGCAACGCAAATCGGCTCTGCGCTTATGGGCGTGCTGTATATTCTGGATGAGCCGTCCATCGGACTGCATCAGCGCGATAACGAGAAGCTCATCCGCACGCTCAAGAAGATGCGCGATTTAGGCAACACGCTCGTTGTAGTCGAGCACGATGAGGACACGATGTACGCCGCGGACTGGATTGTCGATGTCGGACCGGGCGCAGGCATTCACGGCGGACGGATCGTCGCGCAGGGCACGGTGGAGGATATCAAGCGCAATCCAGAAAGTATCACCGGGCAGTACCTGTCCGGCGTGAGACGCATCGAAATTCCGGATGTCCGCCGTACGCCGCGCGGCTTCCTGACGATTGTCGGTGCAAAAGAGCATAATCTCAAGAACATCGATGTTCGTGTGCCGCTTGGGTGCCTCTGCTGCGTGACAGGCGTGAGCGGCTCAGGCAAATCCAGCCTCGTCAACGAAATCCTCTACAAGCATCTGGCGAAGGTGCTCAACCGCGCCAAGACACGTCCGGGCGCCTTTGACCGAATGGACGGCGTGGAGCAGCTCGACAAGATTATCTGCATCGACCAGAGCCCCATCGGGCGGACGCCGCGCTCGAATCCGGCGACGTACACCGGGCTGTTCGACCAGATTCGCAAGCTGTTCGCAGCCGCGCCGGAAGCAAAAGCGCGCGGCTACCGCGAAAACCGTTTCTCCTTCAACGTCAAGGGCGGACGATGCGAAAACTGCGGCGGCGACGGCGTGCTGAAAATCGAGATGCACTTTTTGCCGGACATTTTCGTGCCGTGCGATGTGTGCAAGGGGAAGCGCTATAACCGCGAGACGCTCGAGGTGACCTACAAGGGCAAGAACATTGCCGAGGTGCTTGATCTGAACATCGAGGAGGCACTGACCTTCTTCGAAAATCACGAAGGCATCCGCCGCAAGCTTGAAACGCTCTGCGATGTCGGCTTGGGCTACATGAAGCTCGGTCAGGCATCAACGACGCTGTCCGGCGGCGAGGCGCAGCGCGTCAAGCTCGCAACGGAGCTGTCCCGGCGCGCAACCGGCAAGACGCTCTATGTGCTCGATGAGCCGACAACCGGTCTGCATATGGCGGACGTCGACAAGCTCATCGGCGTGCTGCAGCGCCTGACAGATGCGGGCAACAGCGTACTGGTCATCGAACACAATCTTGATGTCATCAAGGTAGCAGATTATCTGATTGACTTGGGACCCGAAGGCGGCGACAAGGGCGGCACCATCGTTTGCGAGGGCACACCGGAGCAAGTTGCCGACTGCGAAGCCTCCTACACGGGACAGTTCCTTAGGAAAATGCTGCACCGATAACGAAATATTTCAAAAACATTCTCTGCCCACTTTTCCACAACCGCACTTTGTGGTACAATACCGATGGCGGCAGGAGGCAGCCGCCGCAAAGAGGAGAACAAAAGGAGAGGGTCAATCGATGAACATCCTGCTGACCGGCGGCGCCGGCTTTATCGCGACGCATACGTGCGTGGAGCTCATGAACGCGGGACATGATGTTGTCGTCGTGGACAACTACGTCAATTCCCAGCCCGAGGCGCTGGAAAGGGTCGCGGAAATCACCGGCAAACACGTCAAGGCATATGAGGCGGACGTGTGCGATGCCGCCGCGATGGATCGCATTTTCAGCGAAAACACGTTTGATGCCGTTATCCACTTTGCCGGACTGAAAGCGGTCGGCGAATCGGTGCACAAGCCGCTGGAATACTACCGCAACAACCTCGATTCCACCCTGACGCTGTGCGAGACGATGCGCCGCCACGGCTGCAAGCGCATTGTGTTCTCCTCCTCGGCGACCGTGTACGGCGTGCCGGATGAAGTGCCGCTGCGTGAGGACATGTTCTGCAAGGGCTGCACGAACCCCTACGGCTGGACGAAGTACATGATTGAAAAGATTCTGCAGGGTGTCGTCAACGCCGACCCGGAATGGTCGGTCGTGCTGCTGCGCTATTTCAACCCCATCGGCGCTCATGAATCCGGCAAAATCGGCGAAGACCCCAACGGCATCCCGAACAACCTGATGCCCTACATCACGAAAGTCGCAGCAGGTCAGCTCGATCATCTGACAGTCTTCGGCAACAATTACCACACGAAGGACGGCACCGGCGTGCGCGACTACATCCATGTGGTTGACCTCGCCAAGGGGCATGTCGCCGCCTGCGATTACGCCATGAAACAGCATGGCTGTGAAATCATCAATCTCGGCACCGGCGTGGGTTATTCCGTGCTGGATATTGTCAACACGTTCAGCCGCGTCAACAGCATTCCCGTGCCGTATGTCATCGGTCCGCGCCGCGACGGCGATGTCGATGAGTGCTATGCCGATCCGTCGAAGGCGAAAAAGCTGCTCGGCTGGGAAGCCACCAAAACGCTTGAGGACATGTGCCGCGACGCCTGGAACTGGCAGAAAAATAACAAGAACGGTTATCGGAAAAATTAACTTCGTCCCTTTTCCTGTCCCTTGCAGGGCGCAGGGACGGCGTCCCTGCTGGGGTTTGGGCAAAGCCCCAATCAAAATCTCAAAGTCAACAATGAAAATGTCACCAAACATGCCACGCGAGCGCTGAACAGTGAAGCGGACGAAGAGAAACGGACGAAGTCCGCGGAACGTCTTCAGCGCAGCAGATGTAACAAAAGCAGTTGCTCCAATCGGGCAGCTGCTTTTTTGTTTGGCTGATCATGTGACATTTGGGGCCTTTCCGACGTTGTAAATTTCCCCTAAAACGCTTGAATGAATCGCAAAAGTGCGTATAATATGATTGAGTGATTATGCACCTGCAAGGAGGGATTCTCATGTCTTTGCTTGAAACGCTCGCATCCATGGCGGTGGCAGGCACCATGTTGGTTTCATCCGCGCTTGATGCCGCTGCGCCTCAGAATGATATCGACGGCACCCTGTTTCTGGTCAATCGCCAATGGCGCGTGAGCAGCACCTACGTGCCGGAAACGGATATCGCTGACGTGTCGGGTCAGCTCCGGCAGATGCGCGAGGACGCGGCGCGTGCGCTGGAGGAAATGTTCACCGCATGCCGGAAGGATATCGGCGTCACGCTCAAGGCGGTCAGCGGCTACCGCAGTTACGCCAAACAGGAGCGCATTTACAATAACAAGCTGAAGCACGTCAACGGCAGTACCAAGAAGGCGGATGAATACGTCGCGCGTCCGGGTGCGAGTGAGCACCAGACCGGCATGGCAATGGACGTCGGGCAGAAATCCGATGACGTCAACCTGACAAACGGCTTCGGCAAGACGAAGGGCGGCAAGTGGGTCGCGGAGCACTGCTGGGAGTACGGCTTCATCCTGCGCTACAAGGAAGGCTGGGAGGACGTGACCGGCTACAATTACGAGCCGTGGCATGTCCGCTATGTCGGCAAGGAAAACGCACGCCGCATCCATGAGAACGAGATGCCGCTGGAGGAATACCTGCTGATTCTCCGTCAGGATCGGCTGATGAACATCGTGCAGGGCACGTACATTGCGGAAATGGAGGAGTAAGCGGCATGAAGAAATTGATGCGGCGAATGACTGCAATCCTGCTGTTTGCAGCGCTGCTGCTCACGGCAACACCGGCAATGCCGGCAATATCGGCAATGCCGGCAATATCGGCGGTGATGGCGGAGGAAGAATACGACCTGTCCGACATTGACGGTGTTGTCATCGAGGACACGACCATTGACCCGCCGGGCTGGAACTTTGCGCTCTGCCTGAGCGACATTGACCCTGAGCTGGTGAAGCTGGCAAACAAGACGTGCCTGCTTTCCTCTGACTACGAGCCGTCTTCCAAGAAAAAGATGACGCTTCGCAAGGCATCAGGCACCAGCACGATGTATCTGCAGACCGAATGCGCCGAGGCACTCGAGCAGCTCTTCGCCGGTGCGGAAGCCGCCGGCTATCTGCTCTACCTGAAGAGTGCGTATCGTGCCTACTCCACGCAGAAAACCATGTACAACAACCGCCTCAAGAAGAACAACGGCAAAGATGACGGCTGGGTATCAAAGCCCGGCGCGAGCGATCATCAAACCGGCTTAGGCTGCGACGTGCTGCCGAAGTCCTGGCGGAACAAGTCAGCCATGAACTCGACCATGGCATCCGAGCCGGAATGCCAGTGGATGGCGGAACACTGCTGGGAGTACGGCTTTGTCATCCGCTATCCTGAGGATAAGGTCGACATCACGGAAATCAACTATGAACCGTGGCACCTGCGCTATGTCGGCAAGGAAGTCGCATCCTACATGTGGCACAATAATCTGTGCCTTGAGGAGTTCCATGTTGAGCTGCAGGCAGCGATTGACGCCTTTCTCGAAGCCGGCGGCGACATCAACCGTGTACAAAAGCTCATCCAGACCTCCGCAGAATAATATGACGGCGAATTTGCCGCGTTACTGAAAGGATTTTTCTCCTGCATGAATACCGAACGCAAGCAACTCATCCTGAACAGCCTGTTTTCCGGCATTGCCATCGGCATCGGCTGCACGGTTTATCTTTCCTGCTCCAATAAGCTCGTCGGCGCGCTGCTCTTCTGCGCAGGGCTGTTCTTCATCCTGACGAACGGCGGCGTGCTGTTCACCGGCATCTGCGGACTGAAGACACCGATTCCGAAAATGGCGGCGGTGTTCGTGCTCAACGGGCTCGGCACCGTCATTCCGGCTATGGTGAGCTGGTCGAACATCGTCGACAGCGGAACGAAGCTGGGCGAAACGGCTGCAGCCGTCATGCTGAGCAAGCTGAGCATGAATCCCCTTTCTTGGCTGCTGAACGGTCTGATGTGCGGCGTGCTGATGTATCTGGCAGTCATTGGCTACAAGAAGGCGAAGGACAGCCTGCACGGCATCGCGGCAGTGCTGTTTGCGATACCGGTCTTCATCGTGTGCGGTTTCGAGCACTCCATTGCCGACATGGGATATCTCGCGATTGCCGCGCCTGCGCTCACGGGCATTCAGTTGTTCTCCTGCTTCGGGATGATTCTCGTCATCATGCTCGGCAATGTCGCCGGCGGCAAGCTGACAAGGATGCTCCTGATTGATTGGCAGGGCAAGGACGCCGCTGTCCCCGCTGCACAGCCTGCTGACAAGGCAGTTCTGGCGCACAAATAAATCAGGTGCTTTCCGATCGCGGACTTCGTCCGTTCTATAGCCCCTTGAAATCCGCTTGAGCCCAACAACATGGAGCCGCAAATCCGAAGGGGTTTAAGGGGGCGAGCGGAAAGCCCCTTGAAATCCGCTTGAACCCAGTAACATGGATCCGCAAATCCGAAGGGGTTTAAGGGGGCGAGCGGAAAGCCCCCTTGAAGCCGAAACATAACTTAGTCCGAAAATGCCACTTTGCAACCACGCCCAATCATCCATAGAAAAGGAGATCACCTACATGAACCGTAAATACGCAGAGCTTGCGCTCCAAAGAACCATGGAGCTTCTCAAAATCGATAGCCCGACCGGCTATACTGCCGATGCCGTCAACGCCGTTGCCGAGATCTTCACCCAGATGGGTTATGAAGCGCACCTGACGCAAAAGGGCGGCGTCCTCATCGATCTCGGCGGCGAAGACGCATCCGACGCGCTCCTCCTCGAAGCGCATACCGATACCCTCGGCGGCATGGTCGCTGAAATCAAGAGCAACGGCCGTCTGCGCATCACCAACCTCGGCGGCATGAATGCCAACAATGCCGAGGCGGAGAACGTCCGCGTCATCACCAAGTTCGACGGCGCTGTCGAAGGTACCGTGCAGCTCTGCAATGCCTCTACCCACGTCAACGGCAATTACAGCACCACTGCGCGCACGTTTGACACGGTCGAGGTCGTGCTGGATGAAGACGTGCATTCCGTCGAGGATGTCCGCAAACTCGGCATCGATGTCGGCGACTTCGTCTGCTTCGACCCGCGCAGCCGTATCACCGCGAGCGGATATATCAAGAGCCGCTTCCTTGATGACAAACTGTCCGTCGGCATCCTGATGGCATTCGCGCAGCACCTGAAAGACGAACACCTCACGCCCAAGCGCCGCGTGTACATTCACGTGACAGTTTACGAGGAGGTCGGTCACGGCGGCTCCGCTTCCGTGCCGGCTGGCGTGACCGAAGCAATTTCGCTGGACATGGGCTGCGTCGGCGAAGGCATTCAGTGCACCGAGCGTCAGGTGTCCATCTGCGCGAAGGACTCTGCCGGTCCGTACAGCTACGAGGTCGTCAAGAAGCTGATTCTCGCAGCAAAGCGCGAACAGGCAGATTACGCCGTCGATGTGTATCCGCATTACGGTTCGGACGTTGAAGCGACGCTCCGTGCAGGCTACGACATCCGTCATGGGCTCATCGGCGCGGGTGTGTACGCATCCCACGGCTATGAGCGCAGCCATATCGATGGCGCATGGAACACGCTGAAGGTTGTCAAAGGCTATCTCTTTGACTAATTTCCTCACACAAAAAAAGAGCAAGGGTCGAAGACCCTTGCAGGGTGCAGGGTCAGGAAAAGGGACGAAGTCCCCCCCCTTGACCCGTTGCGCGATTGAGGCCCGCCGTTTGCATACAGGTTCCGCGTGCAGCGTATCAGGCTTTTGCGAAGCGAATCACATTCCAGCTTGCGGCAGGCAGAATGATGTCCTCCCCATCCTTCGGGCAGGGCACTTCCACCGGCATGACCGTATTCGGCGCTTCCTCGGTGTTAACTGCCTTCATATCATCATGATGCAGCACGGAGTGCATAACCGGATGCAAGCAGTCGAAGGAACGCAGATCGAGCGACAGCGTCATCGGCTCGCTGAGGTCGCGGTTGACGGCGAATACAGTGACATTGCCCTCTTCGTCCATCGTTGCGGCGGCATCCATGTCCGGCACAGCAGAAAAATGCTTCGTGTCGTGCTTGCCGCAGACGATTTGCGGCAGAAGCGACTTGCCGCGCCCGTACTTCGATGCATCCATCATCGGGTAGAAGATGGTCTGCGCCCATGCACCGCCGTTTTCGCGCGTCATAATCGGTGCAATGACGTTGACCAGCTGCGCGAGACAGCCGATCTTGACGCGGTCAGCATTGCGCAGCATCGTGATGAGCATCAGACCAACCAGCAGCGCGTCCTCGAAGTTGTAGACATCCTCAAGCAGGTGCAGCGCGGTGCCCCAGGGCTTGTTCTTGTACAGGCTCTGATCCTGATCATTCGAGTGATACCACACGTTCCACTCGTCCAATGACAGGTTGACCGTCTTCTTGGAATGTTTCGTACCCTTGACCGCGTCACAGATGGCGGCGACCGTCTTGATGAAGTCATCCAAGTCCATCGTCGATGCAAGGAAGTCCTGCGTATCGTTGTGCGGATTGCCGTAATAGCGGTGCAGCGACACATAGTCGACATTGTCGTAGCTCTGCATGAGCACCTCATGCTCCCATGTGCCGAACGTCGGCATATTCGTGCTGGAGGACCCGCATGCGACCGTCTCGATGGTGGGGTCGACCCACTTCATCACCTTTGCGGCCTCATTTGCCTTGCGGCCGTACTCGTAGGCGGTCTTTGCGCCGGTCTGCCACGGACCGTCCATCTCATTGCCGAGGCACCAGAGCTTGATGTTAAAAGGCTCCTTCGCGCCGTTCTTGATGCGCAGGTCGCTCCACGCCGTGCCGGACGCATGATTGCAGTATTCGACCACATACTGCGCATCGAGGATGCCGCGCGTGCCGAGGTTGACGGCGTACATGACATCCGTATTTGCCTTCTTCGCCCAGTCAACAAATTCATGCAGCCCGAACGTGTTCGGTTCGGTTGTCTTCCACGCCAAATCAAGGCGTGCGGGACGTTCGCTCTTCGGGCCGATGGAATCCTCCCAGCGGAAGCCGGAAACGAAGTTGCCGCCCGGATACCGCACAACCGGCACATTCAGCTTCTTCACCAGCGACAGCACATCGCGGCGGAAACCCTGTTCATCCGCCTCAGGATGACCCGGCTCATAGATGCCCGTATACACTGCGCGTCCGAGATGCTCAATAAACGAGCCGTACAGGCGCTGATCGACCTGCGAAATGACATAGTCCTTATCCAGAATCATGGTTGCCTTTTTCATGGTGCGTCAAGTTCCTCCTCAAACAAAATGCACTGTGGGCGGCATGCCCTTTTCAGGAGCAAAACTGCCCGAATCGTCGATTTTGATTCGACAATCACCCTGAAAGTCCTTTTTCATTTTCCCTGCGAAAAAATATTTTTTTGACGCTGATTGGTCAGCAGGGATTTTCAATCCTTCGGCGAAAGAATCAACCGCACATCCATCACAATGCCCTGCCTGAGCAGGAGGAACGGAGGATACCAATGACACTTGCGCAAACACCGCCTATGGGCTGGAATTCATGGAACACATTCGGCTCCAACATCAATGAGGAGCTGATTCATCAGATGGCCGACCTGATGGTCTCGCAGGGCTACCGCGATGCGGGCTATGAGTATCTGGTCATTGATGACTGCTGGAGTCTTCGTCAGCGCGGCGCGGACGGCCGAATCGTCCCTGACCCCGAAAAATTTCCGAACGACATGAAGGCCGTTGCCGATTATGTCCACAGCAAGGGACTGAAATTCGGCATGTACTCCTGCGCCGGTGCGCGCACCTGCGCCGGCTATCCCGGCAGCTACGACCATGAATTTATCGACGCGCAGACCTTCGCGGACTGGGGCGTTGACTTCCTGAAATACGACTATTGCAATTTCCCGAATTCCGGCAACTGCAAGATGCGCTACCTGACCATGTCCATGGCGCTCAAGGCGACCGGGCGTGAGATTCTCTTCTCCGCCTGCAACTGGGGCATGGAGGAACCCGGCGAATGGATGCGCTCCATCGGTGCCCACATGTACCGCTCCACCGGCGACATCATGGATAACTTCGTGTCCTTCACCGACATCGTCAAAAGCCAGCTGAGCAAGCTCTGCATGAGCGGCAACCACTGCTTCAACGATATGGATATGCTGACGGTCGGCATGTGCGGCAAGGGCAATGTCGGCTTCGGCAAGGTCTGCACGTTTGAGGAATACCGCCTGCAGTTCACGCTGTGGTGCCTTTGCGGTGTGCCGCTGATGATGGGTGCCGACCTGCGCACCCTCGCGCCGGAATACCGCGCGCTGATGCTCAATCCCGCGCTGCTGCGCATCGACCAGGATCTCGAATGCCGCGCGCCGTACATCGTCCGCCGCGACAGCGTCTGCATACCGAATCCTGAAAATCCTCAGGATCCGTGGATTCATCCGGCAGACACCGCGTTTGTCCTCCTGCGCCACCTTTCAGACAACGAGTTTGCTCTCTTCTACGCCAACCTCGCCGTTTCTGCTGCCGAGGTGCACGCCGAGTTTGCCGACATGGGTCTGCCCGTGACAAGCGGCGTTCTGCTCGATATGACGGACGTGTATTCCGGCGAACATATCGGTCCGCAGAAAGACTTCTTCAATCCGCACATCAACGGGCATGACAGCCGCCTGTACCTCTGCCATCTGGTGAAGGAAAATGCCTGAGTGCATGCAGTGCCGCCGGCAGCTGCAAAGCGTTGAAATTGCGCTGACGAAAAAGCTCATCAACCGCGGCGCCGTGTCCTTTCTTTGCCTTAAATGCCTATCGAAGAAATTCGGCGTTACGGAAGATATGCTCCTTCAAAAGGCAGCCGAATTCCGCGAAATGGGCTGCACCTTATTTCAATAAAAAAAGCAGGGCTGTATAGACAGTCCTGCTCTTTTTTGATGATGAAAGGGAAAAAAGGACAAATTCAGCGAAATCCCTGCCAAGTATCCCTTACTCCATATTTTTCAGATATTGAAAAATATCCCTCGCAATGGGTGCCGCGGTGCTGCCGCCGCCCTGCCCGTCCGCAATGCTCTCCACCACCACGCAGACCGCGTAAGGCAGTTCCTTGCAGTAGCCGATGAACAGCCCGTTCGTGACGTCCTGCCCATTGAGCGACGTTTCCGCGCTGCCGGTCTTGCCGCAGATGGTCAGTCCGCTGACAGCTGCTTTCGTGCCTGTGCCGCTGGTGACAACGACCTCCATGTACTCATCAAGCGTCGCTGCGATGCTCTCCGTCATCGCCGTACGGTAAACGCGGCTGGAAAAAGTGTACCGCACCGTGCCGGACGGGCTGACAACGCTTGCAATCAGCGAAGGCTCCATCATGACGCCGCCATTGGCAACTGCCGCGGCAATCATGCACAGGTGCACGGGTGTCGCGGTAATAGCAGACTGTCCGAAGCCGCTCATGGCGATGTTGAAGTTCGTGCGGTCGGTTGTCGGATAGGCGCTGTTCTCGACGACAAGATCGCGGAACAGAAAGTTGTCGT
Source organism: Anaerovoracaceae bacterium (assembly GCA_963590165.1). Classification (GTDB taxonomy): domain Bacteria; phylum Bacillota; class Clostridia; order Christensenellales; family Aristaeellaceae; genus UBA11524. The sequence goes on along the minus strand of CAVANO010000032.1, from coordinate 41,177 downwards.
TGAAGCCGAACTGCTCCGCCGTTTCGCGCAGTGCCTTGTCCCCCATCGACAGCGCGTACTGCGCAAAGGCATTATTGCACGAGCGGATGAAGGCGGTTTTCAGGCTGATCACGCCGTGGCTGGTGGAGCCGAAATCGTGAATCACCTGTCCGTCAACACTCAGATTGCCGGTGCACTGAATCTGCACGGTCTGCGCGGACGGGTTGATACGCAGCTCGGCAGCAGCGGTAACGACCTTGAACGTGCTGCCGGGCGTATACTGGTTCTGCGTGACTCGGTTCCAGTAGGCGTTGGAAGAGGAAGACACGCTGCCCGTGTCGTTCGGGTCGAAATTCGGCAGGCTGACCATTGCGAGCACCTCGCCGGTCTCGTAATTCATGACGAATGCGGCACCGTCATGCCCTGATGCACGGCTCTTGAAGGATTTGAGGATTGTCGTGCAAAGTTCGCTGTCGACCGTCAGCGTGATGTTGTCGCCGTGACGTTTCTGTCCGGTCACGAGTGCCTGAATCCGCTCCCAGATACCCGTCTGAAAGCCGTACAGATAAGCCGTCTGGAACGATTCAACGCCGTTGGCAATCTGTCCGTCAGAATCACCCAGCAGATGCACAACCGCACGGCGTGCCGTTTCATCCGCCTGATAAACGCGCGTGACCGTGCCGTCATCCGCCACATCGCTGGTCGCCAGCACAATGCCGTTGCGGTCAAGGATATCGCCGGGAATGACGTTTTCCTTCTGCGTACGAACGCGCGGATTTTTCGCATAGGTGAACCAGCGGTTGCCGTAAAGTGAGATGCTGTACATGCCGTACGCGCCCAGCAGTGCAAACAGTGCAAACAGGAAGAACGCAAGGAGCTTGAATTTGAATCGCATCGGCTTCATAGGGCACCTTCTTCCTGCGCACCGTAGTCCGCCAGGTCGGCATCCCGCGCCAGATCGTCCTCATTGATGCTGGAAACGCCCTGAATCAGCCCGATCAGGCACAGACATGACACGAGCGACGTGCCGCCGTAGCTGACGAACGGCATCGTTACGCCGGTCAGCGGAATCAGTTTCAGGACACCGCCAATGATAATGAACGTCTGCAGACCGATCATCGCCGTGCAGCCCATGGTCAGCAGCCCGTGGAAGCGTGTCCGCGCCGCAATCGCAATGGACGTGCCGCGCCAGATGATGGCGACATACATCAGCAGGACGCAGAAGCCGAAAATCATGCCGAACTGTTCGCAGATGACGGAGAAAATGAAGTCTGTGTGATACACAGGGATGGTGGTCGGACTGCCGAGTCCGAGCCCGACGCCGAGTGCGCCGCCGCTTGCAATCGCCATGAGGCTCTGGATAATCTGATAACCGGCGTTGTCATAGTCGCTCCACGGGTCAAGCCAGATGGCAACGCGCTTCTTGACATGCGCAAATTCGGCATAGCCAAAGACTGCCGCACCAGCACCGCCGCCGATGCCGCAGAGCATCATGAACCAGTTGCCGGATGAGGCGAAATACAGCATGAGTGCCACGCCGTAATACAGCAGCGCCGTGCCGAGGTCAGCCTGAAGCATCAGCATCCCCAGGCATGCCACAGCGAAAATCACCCAGAGCCAAAATCGCCTGTCCGCCATGAAACGGCTGATGACAATGATGAGCGCGAGTTTTACAATTTCGCTTGGCTGAACGGACACGCTGCCGACATAGAACCAGTTCTTCGCGCCGTACGTTTCCTTGCCGATGAACAGCGGCAGCGCCAGCAGCACAAGCGAGCAGAGCATCATCGGCCAGACGAGCAGGCGGAACGAGCGCCCGATGCGGATGAGGTAGATGCACACGACCATCGCCGCAAGCCCGATGAAATAATAGACTGCCTGCGAGTACGCATAGGACGGATTTGTATCATAGAGAACAAGCAACCCGAGTGCGCAAAGAAAATTCGTCAGCGACAGCAGCAGTTTATCCACCGGAAACAGCCGCGGCAGAAAGCCGGTGACAAACGCGTTCGCCAGCGGAATGAATGCGGCAAACGCAAGCGCCTGCCACTGAAAATCGCGCAGAAACAGCAGAAAAAAAGCGGCAATATAGAAGGCGGAAACCGCATGGGACAGCGCCCGTCCCGGGTTCCGCCCGCCGTTATTGCGTTCACGCGCCAACTTCATCACCTCTTAGAAATATAACAAATTAACGTAATCCCCATATGCCGTAGCCTTTTCCATAAACAGAATAAAAAATGTCATCGCCTGAAAACATGTCAGAATCTGATGAATTGCGTTCGATCGTAGCACGTATTCCTGCTTTTTGACCAGCTGTTATGGCTTTGCCTAATAGTCGCTCATATTCTGTATAGATTTGCGCGTAATTTGCTTCCCCACCAAGATTTTTTAGTGCTTGGATTGTTCTTTCTAATACTGTCATAATGTATCATCCATTCTGCGTGAATTTCTCTAAATTTTGTTTATTTTGATTGTTGCTTTCATTATCGATTACAAACTCATCATATCCATCCGGCATAAACGTTGCGTACCGATGCACATCTTCCACATCGAGTCCGGCGAACACGCGCAGCCTCAGCCGCGCCTCCCCGACTTCCAGAATGCTGTTGTGCTGAAGCGGATGCGCCTTGCTGTCCCGATGCGTGACGATTTCATAGCCGTCGACCGCGCAGGTGCAGCCACGCCACGGCATGACGTAAAGCCCTTCGCCGTCGCGGAAGGACACGTCCAGATGGCGTGCGCGGACGCCCCTTTCCGGCACAACAATGTCGCAGCTGCGGACGCTGCCGAGCATACCCTCGGACGGCACGGACAGCAGCGTATCTGCCGGCAGGGACGGCGAATCGCTCTCCACGACAAATTCGCCGATGCTCCCCGCATCAGGCAGCGCACGGCGGCGGCGCTGACGCATCAGGTGCTCCCGCCAGAGCCACCAGAAAGCGCGCAGAACAATCAGCACGCCGAACGCCACGAACACATAGCGCATGGCAAGCGAAAGTATCTCGTAGATTTCAGTGGGCATTTGAAGCTCCTTACAGCATCTTCCGCAATGCGTCCAACAGCGGTACAATGTCCCCGACTGTCTGCGAATCGTACGCGATCGTCATGGACAGATTTTCGGGACGGAACACGGTCTGTGCCGCGTCAAGCAACTCCTCCGCCGTCAGCTCGCTGTACTGCGCAGCCGCCGCATCGAGGTCAGCCTGCGAATTGTCGCCGCTCATCCATGCCCAGCCCAGCCGCTCGCACAGCCCCGGCGCATCGTCCGTCAGCATGGCGTTATTCGTCGTGAACTGTGTGCGCAGCTGATACAGCCGTGCCGGACGAACATACATCGTCAGCCGGTGCAGGTACGTAAACACTTTCGTCAGCGTATCGCGCAGCCAATCCTGCCGCACATCATAGCGGATCACAAGGCGGCTGAACTGCCCGACACGGACAATCTGCGACTCAATCTCCGCCACGAGTGCCTGATCCTCGCGCAGCGCCTGAAACAGCATGCTGTCGTCATTGCCGCCGGTGATGGTGGACAGCACCTCCGCGGCAACGGGATACACCTGGTCGCTGTCAATATCAAACGACAGCTGCACCGCGGCGAAATCCCCTTCCGCCTCGCCGAGCAGGTCGTTCTGCGCATCGCGCATGCAGAAGCCGATCGGCAGCGGCTGCGCAAACGGTGCCTGCGCATCATGGTTTTTGAGCTCTTCGAGCACCTCCACCGCTGCCAGCTCCATGCCGTCGGAAAAGTTGCCTGCCATCACGAAGCACGCATTCTGCGGCTGGAAAATCAGCTGCTGCCACCGTGCAATGTCATCCTCCGTCAGCGCGGACAGGGTTTCCTCCGTGCCCAGCGCCGGATATGCACCGCTGCCCGTCATGCGGAAGAGCCGCGCCGCCTCATCAAACAAGTCCTCGCCTTCCGCCTCCATCTGGCGCAATACGACCTGCTTTTCTGCCGAAATCTGCTCAGGCGTCCATGGGGTGCCGGCAAAGAAGCGCAGGAACAGGTCGAGCGCCGCATCAAAGAAGCGCGGCAGGCACTTCAGCCGGAACACCAGCCCTTCATCGTATACATCTGCGTCCATGCTCGTGCCGAGGCGATTCAATTCGCGCTGCAGACCCTCGCGGTTCAGCCCGCCGAGTGCGCGGAAGCACAGATGCGACAGGAGATTGCTGATGCCCTGCGTGTGCTCATTTTCATAGAGCGGTCCGCCCTTCAGGTACAGCCCGAACGCCAGAGAGTGAAGGTGCCGCTGCGGCCAGCAAAGCAGCGTCATTCCGTTTGACAGCGTGTGCTCATGGATGTTGGACATCGGGTGCGTCAGCTCCTTTTGCAATCAATCGCTGATCCTTTTCAGTTCAGCACTTATCTTTTATTATAGCGTATTTTTGCATGCAATGCAAGCCGAGAGAACCTGCGCCTCGCAGTATGGCACTGCGCCCCGCAGTATGGTACTACGCCCCGTAGTTCGGCATCATGCGGAGCAGGCGGCTGCCGTTTTCCTTGAGCCATTTGTTCCACTGCCAATAATCCGGAAAGACGCGCAGCACTTCCTCGTAGAACCGCTGCGAGTGGTTCATTTCCTTGCGGTGGCACAGCTCGTGAACAACGACGCTGTCAAGCACCTCCGGCGGCGCAAGCATCAGCATGCAGTTGAAATTCAGGTTGCCCGTGTTGCTGCAGCTTCCCCACAGGGTATGCTGATTGCGGATGGTGATGCGCCTGTACGTCACGCCGATCAGCGGCGCGTAGTGCCTGACGCGTGCCGGGATGACAACGAGCGCCTTATCCACCAGCTGCCGGAACTCCGGTATGGTCAGCGGCGTGATGTTTGCCATTTCCGCCTGACGTGTCTGCGCCTTTTGCAGGTGCTTCTCAATCCATGCCTTGTGCTTGAGCAGAAACGTATTGATTTCCTCGTTCGTGGCGTGCAGAGGTACGCGAACGAGCATTTTTGCCTCTCGAATTTCCACCGAATACGTCTTGCGGTCGGAGCGAATCACTTCATAATCCATTCAACACACCTCCTGTTACCCCATGACCTGCTGAACCCTGCGCAGGTATTTCGCCGGAATCGCACGCTTCAGCCGCCATAGGATGTTCATTGGACGGCTGCCTTCGTGGCTGACATACGTGCCCTCGCCGAGGAAGGTATACGCGCCGGTACCATAGCTGTCCTTCTTATATTCGCGGACAAACAGCAGGATGTGTCCGCCGAGCGCCGCATGGTGAATGTATCGCTGACCGGTCGGCGATTCGGGCGTTGTCGTGCTCTGGCTCTGCCAGTGGAACAGGGTCGGATTGACGGCGTAATCGTTGTACATGGTCGTTGGTGAATAATCCTTGTCGCTCTTGTTCAGCGTGATGAGGAAAATGTCTGTCTTGATGTCAGGCAGGTACTTGACACCCTCGCGCATGGCACTGAACGCGTTGAAACCCAGCGCACAAAGCAGCTGGTCGCGCGTGTATGTGCAGTGAACATCGAGCGGACAGACGTAAGGCAGCGTATTACGCTCGTCGATGAAGTCGATGCTGTCGAATCGATCGCTGAGGAGCATCATCAGTTCGTTCAATATGATAGGACTTTCGGACAGCTCATGCACATGACGGCGAAAATCTGCGCTGGTGAAATCAGCGGCTGTGCCCCATATGGTCGCATGGAACATGGAGAACATAAGGCGCTGCTCTTCAGATAAGGCATTGAAATCCGTATCCGCGAGATTCGGCAGGAGTGTCAGTAGAAAGCGAATCCACCTGCGCGAGTCGATGGCAGCAATGCGGATGAGTGCCCTTGTGATCTCCTCCTTCGCAGGCTCATCAAACTCGGGGCGCACACCCGCCTCGGCACAGAGCTGCGAAAAGCTGTCCCACTTGTACAGGCTGCGTGCATCCATGCCGGTATAGTGCAGAAAATTCGGCAGCGTCAACGGCTGACTGTTTTCCTCCGAGAAGGCGGCAATGCGGCTGACAAGGGCGCGGCGTGCCCCATAACTTGCCTTGATGTTGTCGAGAATAATGCGCTGTGCTTTCTTTTCGAGCTGAATATAACATCCCTTCGGGACTGCGATGAAGCCGCGTTTAATTTCCTTCTCAACGCTGGTGCGGTCATCCGTCAGCAGGGCGGCGAATTTCTGCTCGAAATTGTAACGGCGGTTCGCAGCGCCGATGAAGTCCAGCACGGTCAGGCAGTCCTTGCCTTCCGACAGGCGCAGACCGCGTCCGAGCTGCTGCAGGAAGATGGTCAGCGACTCTGTCGGGCGAAGGAAGAGTACCGTGTTGACTTCGGGAATATCGACACCCTCGTTATACAGGTCGACAACGAAAATGACCTTGATTTCGCCGCTGACAAGGTGCTTCTTTGCGCTGACACGTTCCGCATCAGCTGACTGGCTGCTCAGCGCGATGGACGGCACGCCTGCATGATTGAACTGTTCCGCCATGAAGCAGGCATGCTCGATGGACACACAGAAGCCGAGTGCCTTTAAGCAGCGCATATCCGCCGTGTACTTGTCCAGCTGGTGCAGAATATGGTCAGCACGCCTGACGGCAACCGTCTGATTCATGCTGTAAAGGCTTGACAGTTCCTTACGGTCATAGCCGCCGTGCACCCAATGCAAATCGGTCAGGTCAACCGTGTCGGATACGCCGAAATACTGGAATGGACACAGCAGCTTGCGGTCAATGGCTTCCGGTAAGCGGATTTCGGCTGCGATGCGGTGGTCAAAGTAGTCGAGAATGCTCTTGCCGTCAAGGCGTTCCGGTGTTGCCGTCAGACCGAGCAGAATTTTCGGTTTGAATGTGGTCAGTACCTTGCCGTAGCTGTCGGCAGCGGCGTGATGCGTCTCGTCTACCACGATGTAATCATAGTAATCCGGCGACAGATGCTCCCAAAGGCGCTGGCTGCACATCGTCTGCACGGAAATAAACACATGTTCCATGTGCTCCGGACGAAAATTACCGACCCACAGCTCGCCGAAGTTTACATCTTTGAGCACGCCTCGGAAAGTTTCGATGCTCTGTTTGAGAATTTCTTCGCGGTGTGCGATGAACAGCAAGCGGTTTGCCTTTTCCGGATGGCTGTGCACAAATCCGCGGTAATCCATCGCAGAAATGACCGTCTTGCCGGTGCCGGTCGCTGCAACGACAAGGTTGCGAAAATATCCGCGCACCTCGCGTTCTGCACGCAGCCGGTCAAGAATCTCCTGCTGATACGGATACGGGCGGATGTCAAAGAGGAAGCGCGGTGCACTGCCATGATACTTCTCAGCATCGAGCGCCTCCGCCAGCTTGCCGCGGCTGTCCGCCGTGTAGTCCTCAAATTCATCAGAATGCCAGTACGCATCGAACGTCGCCATGACCTTACGGAGAATATCCGGCTGGTCCTTCGCGGTTACCTTGACATTCCACTCCATGCCGCTGGAAATGGCGGCATTCGACAGGTTTGAAGAGCCAATGTATGCCGTCGTGAAGCCCGTGTCACGGTAAAACACATATGTCTTGGCATGCAGGCGTGTGCGCTTCGTGTCATAGCTGACGCGGATGAACGTGTTCGGCAGCTTCGACAGCTCCTCGACCGCCTTCACCTCCGTCGCACCCATGTAGCTCGTCGTGATGATGCGCAAAATGCCGCCGCGCTGCGTGAATTCGGTCAGCTCCTCCAGAATCAGCCGCAATCCGCTGAAGCGGATGAACGACACAAGCATATCGATGCGATCGGCAGAGACAATTTCCTTCTTTAACTCGGCGAACATCGCCGGTTCATGCACCGCGCCTGTGAACAGGCTGCTCATCGCGACGGATGTTTCCGGTCGTAACAGTTCCTTCGCGCTTTTGCCCATCGCGATTCGCGGGTCATGCTCCTCCAGCAGCGCAGTCAGCTGCTCGGCGGGCTCCATGACGTTTTTCCCCGACTGGCCGAGCAAACCGATGATCCGGTTGACGAGCGCCACCTGTTTTTCCGGAGCGTTGTCCCCGATTTCCTGCAGCGACTGCCGGACAACATCCGCCACATATTTCGACAGCACTGCCGGCGCCTCCGCCGAGTCGAGCGCATCAATTGCTTTGCGTACTGCCGGAATCCGCCGGAGATCATCAGCCACCTCAGCATTAATCAGCAGCTCATACAGGCCGGAATGGAGCATAGACAAAATCCTCCGTAGAACGAGCGTTCATTTCATTCCTTATCATACCATAGGACACGGCTTGTTTCAAGATGGCGCAGTCGCACAAAAAAGCGCTGACCTTGAAAGCAAGATCAGCGCTCAGCAGGGGCAGAAGGACTCGAACCCTCAACAAAGGTTTTGGAGACCCACGTGTTACCATTACACCATGCCCCTATACGGTTGTCGTAACCGGAACAGTCAATATCATATCACGCAAAAAGGAGTTTGTCAAGGCGTATTTTAAATTTTCGTGCATCGCGAGGGGACTTCGTCCCGTTTTCTGACTTCGTCCCGTTTTTTAACTTCGTCCCGTTTTCTGACTTCGTCCCGTTTTTTGATTTCGTCCCGTTTTCTGACTTCGTCCCGTTTTCTGACTTCGTCCCGTTTTCTGACTTTGTCCCGTTTTCTGTTCGCCTTGATGAAAGCCGTGCGATGTGGTATAATATCCCCTGATATTCCCAAAGCGAAGGAGCTTATCTATGGCAAATCAGGTCAATCATTACGACGCGGGCAACATTCAGGTGCTTGAGGGACTCGAGGCGGTTCGGATGCGTCCGGGCATGTATATCGGCTCGACGTCCACGCGCGGGCTGCATCATCTGCTCTGGGAAATCGTGGATAACGCGATTGACGAAGCATCAAACGGCTTTGCGGATGAGGTGCACGTGACGCTGCATAGCGATGGGTCGGCATCGGTGTATGATAACGGGCGCGGTATGCCGGTCGATGAGCATCCGACGATGCATGTCAGCGGTGCGGAGGTTATTTTCACCATCCTGCACGCCGGCGGCAAGTTCAATAACGATAATTACAGCTATTCCGGCGGACTGCACGGCGTGGGCGCATCGGTGGTCAACGCGCTGAGCAAATGGCTGACCGTCGATATCTACCGCGATTTTTCGCATTATTCGATGCGCTTCACCAGTCAGCTGAACCCGCAGACGGGCAAGGTGGCGGCAGGCAAACCGGATGCGCCGCTGGCAAGGGTCGGCAACACGCGCAAGCGCGGCACGCTCGTCCGTTTCATGCCGGATGACACGATTTTCGAGGATGTACACTTCAATTATGACACGGTGCACCGCCGTCTGCAGGAGTTGGCGTACCTGAACCGCGGGCTGAAAATCGTGTTCACGGATGAACGCGCCGAGCCGGACAAACGCGAGCATGTCTTCCATTATGAAGGCGGCATCATGGACTATGTCCGCTATCTGAATGACGGCCGCACGGTGCTCAATGAGGAGCCGATTTTCCTCGAAGGCAAGAAGGATGATGTCATCTGCCGCGTGGCGATTCAGTATACGGACGGCTATACGGAAAGCCTGTTTTCCTATGTCAACAACATCCCGACGGCGGAAGGCGGCTCACATGAAACCGGCTTCAAGGCGGCATTCACGAAGTTGTTCAATGACTATGCGCGGCGCACGGGCGTCCTCAAGGAGAAGGACAGCAACCTGACCGGCGAGGACTTCCGCGAGGGCTTGAGCTGCGTACTGACCGCAATGGTCAAGAATCCGCAGTTTGAGGGACAGACGAAGGGTCGCCTTGGCAACAGTGAAGTGCGTCCGGCAGTCGAGAGCATCATCACGCAGCAGCTGGGCGCGTGGCTGGAGAACCTCAAGAATCAACCGACGGCGCAGCTGATTGTGCAGAAAGCACTCAAGGCGGCGCAGGTGCGTGAAGCGGCGCGAAAGACGCGCGACAACGCCCGCAAGGCGAATCAGCTCGATGCCGCACCGCTGGTGGGCAAGCTGAGTGCCTGCCGTGGGAAAAAGCCCGAGGACAACGAGCTGTTCATCGTCGAGGGCGATTCCGCAGGCGGCAGCGCAAAGCAGGGTCGCGATAGCCGTTATCAGGCGATTCTGCCCCTGCGCGGCAAGCCGCTTAACGCCGAAAAGAAGCGCCTCGACCAGGTGCTGAGCAACGAGGAGTTCCGTTCGCTGATTACAGCGCTCGGCACGTCCATCGACGAGAGCTTCAACCTCGCCAATCTCAAGTACCACAAGGTGATTATCCTTTCCGATGCCGACCAGGACGGCGCCCATATCCGCGCCATTCTGCTGACGTTCTTCTTCCGCTATATGAAGGAGCTTGTCATGGGCGGACATGTGTACATCGGCATGCCGCCGCTCTACAAGGTGCAGAAGGGCGCCAAGGTCATGTACGCCTATGACGATAAGGAACTGGAGAAGTGCATCAAAGCAGCCGGCAAGGGCTATACGCTGCAGCGCTACAAGGGACTCGGCGAGATGAACCCGGAGCAGCTCTGGGCGACGACCATGGACCCGTCGCAGCGCAAATTAATGCAGGTAACGATTGAGGACGCGGCGCTGGCTGACAGGCGCATCACCATCCTCATGGGCGACAAGGTTGAGCCGCGGCGCGATTACATCATCGAAAACGCTGACTTCAACAAGCCGGATGATTTCAAGCTGCCTGAAAATCAGCAGGAGGGAGAGAAGTAAGCCATGGCGAAGAAAACAAGCGACAACCGCCCGATTCCCAAGGACGACCCTTCCCGCATCCTGCAAACAACCGTCGAAGACGTCATGCATCAGTCCATGATGCCCTACGCAGAGCACGTCATTCTGGAGCGCGCACTGCCGCGTGTGGAAGACGGTCTCAAGCCCGTTCAGCGCCGGATTCTGTATACCATGATGGAGCTGGGCACAACGCCGGATAAGCCGCACCGCAAGTGCGCCCGTATTGTCGGCGACTGCCTGGGCAAATATCATCCGCACGGCGATTCCTCCGTGTATGACGCGCTCGTCCGCATGGCGCAGGACTTCTCCATGCGCGGCACGATGGTCGACGGTCACGGCAATTTCGGCTCAATTGACGGCGACAGCGCCGCTGCCATGCGTTATACGGAGGCGCGCATGACGCCTCTGGCTCTGCTGATGCTTCGGGACATCGAGAAGGACACTGTACCCTTCCGCCTGAACTTCGATGACACGCTCAAGGAACCGGATATGCTGCCGGCACGCTTCCCGAATCTGCTGGTGAACGGTGCAAGCGGCATCGCGGTCGGTTTGGCGACGAACATTCCACCGCACAACCTTGGCGAAAGCATCCGCGCAGCGCTGGCGATGATTGACAATCCTGACATTTCGCTGGATGAGCTGATGCAAATCATCCCCGGTCCGGACTTTCCGACCGGCGGCGTGCTCGTGCGTAACGAGGAAATCCGCAGGGGCTACGAAACAGGCCGCTCGAAACTGTCCCTGCGCGCGCGCGTGCATGTGGAGGACGGCATCTCAGGGCGCAAGCTGCTCGTCATCACTGAAGTGCCGTACATGGTCAACAAGGCGGCGATGCTCGAGAAGATTCTGAAGCTTACAGAGGAAAAGAAGGGGCAACTCGGCAACATCTATGACATCCGCGATGAATCCGACCGCGAGGGCATGCGTGCCGTCATCGAGCTGAAGAAAGATGCCGATGCCGACAAAATTCTGAAGCTCCTCTACAAATATTCCGACCTGCAAGTCACCTTCGGCGTGAACATGGTTGCCATCGCCGAGGGTAAGCCCGTGCAGATGGGGCTCAAGACCATGCTCGGGCACTTCATCCGCCATCAGAAGAATGTCGTATCGCGCCGCACGGCGTACGACCTCAATCAGGCAAAGGCACGGGCGCACATTTTGCAGGGCTTGATGATTGCCGTGGACAACCTCGATGAAGTCATCGCGCTCATCCGCTCCTCCAAGAACCCGAAGGAAGCCAAAACGCGCCTGATGGAACGATTCTCGCTCAGCGATGTGCAGGCACAGGCGATTCTGGACATGCGCCTGCAGCGGCTGACGAATCTTGAAATTCTCGCGCTGCGCAAGGAATATGAAGACATCCTGAAGCTCATCGACCGCCTCGAAGGCATCCTCAAGAGTGAAAAGAAGCTGCTCGCCGTCATCGCGAAGGAGCTCAGGGAAATCGCGGAAGAGTACGGCGACCCGCGCCGAACCAGCATCGAGGATGCAGACGAATCCCCCGTCGAGGAGGAGGCAGAAAAGAGCGCACCGGAGGAGGTCATTGTCGCCTTTACCGGCAGCAGTCAGCTCAAGCGCATGAATCCGGCTGTATATAAGAAGACACCGCTGCCGACCCGTGCGGAGGATGAAAACGAATACGCCGACTTCCTCTTCATGTCACGCACGGACGAAACGCTGCTGATTTTCACGAATCACGGCAACTGCTATCAGCTGCCGGTCGCATCGCTCAACGAGGTAAAACCGAAAGAGCGCGGTCAGCTGCTTTCGGGCTTGCTTGTCGGGCTGGAGGACGGCGAAAAGGCGCTGTGGATGACGTGCACGCGCATGGTCGATATCGCGCATCTGCCGGATTTGCTGTTCGTGACGCGTCAAGGCATGGTCAAGCGCACCGCCGCGGCGGAATACGATGTCCGCAGCAAAAAGTTCGCCGCCGTCAACATCAAGAAGGGCGACAGCCTGCTGACCATCCTGCCTGCCGCCAGTCGCGATGACCTGCTGATGTTCAGCCGGAAGGGGCAGTGCATCCGCTTCACGCTGGAGAGCATTCCTGTGCAGGGGCGCGTTGCTGCCGGCGTGCGCTGCATGCAGGTTGATGAGGACGACGAGGTCATCTGGTGCGAGCAGCTGCAGGAAAATGATCAGATTGTTCTGCTGACCGACCGCGGCTACGGCAAGCGCCTGCTGTCCGTTGATTTCGAGCGGCAGAACCGCAACGGCAAGGGTGTCAAATCCTTCTACTTTAATAAAAACGGCAGCAATGGGCAGTGCCTCGCCGGCATCGTCCGCCTGTCCGAAGGCGACCACCTCATCCGCGTCACGCAGGTGCGGACGCCGCCGACAACGCTCGAAAAAGACGCAATCCGCCTGCAAGGCAAGCAGGAGCGCGGTCTGCCGCTGCTGATTGCACTGATGGACGATGTTGTAACCGGTGCGGTGCTGCTGGAATAAAGCGATACTTGCAAGCGAATGAAAAACGTGCTATGATGGAGTACATCACGGAGGTGAACGCGCATGAATACCCGCTCTTCCTTTCCGGCGCTGACGATTACGCAGCTGGTCATCCACCTTTCCGGCACCTTGCTGGAAGTCTATGCGGACGACACGCAGGAAATTCAGGTCATGGCGTCCGGCGATGACCACGACATGAAGGCAATTGCCCTGACGCAAAACGGCGATACACTCACGATGGAGCAGTCCCCTGCCGCCTTATCGCCGCTGCCGCTGAGTGCACGGTGGCTTCAGGCAACGGTGCGTGTGCCGCGCTCATGGAAAGGTCGTGTGGAACTGCGGACAACCTCCGGCAGCATTCACATTCGCGGTCTGTCGGTCAGTGACCTGTCGATTGAGTCGCTCTCCGGCTTCGTGATGCTCTCGGACGTGAACAGCCTGAGTCTGACCGTCAAAAACGGCGGCGACATTGCCGGCAACGACCTGCGCGGTCAGGAGTGCAATCTCTTCACAACGACCGGCGCGCTTTGCCTGGAGCACCTGTCGTTCAGCAACGTTTCGCTTTCCTCGGTCAGCCGCGGCGCGATGCTCTCGTTTACGGACATGTTCACGAGCTTCAAGGCGGTATCGGTATCGGGCGGCATCGGGCTGGAAATTCCTGCAGAGCAATGCGATGCGATTCTGCGCTCCGTTTCCGGCAGAATGCTGACGGATGGGGTATCCATTGTCGACGGTGCACCCACCGTCAGGGTAACCACGGTTTCAGGAAATCTTGATATCAGAAAAATTTGAGACCTTTGCAAAGATGGGCAGTCTTTGCAAGCTGTTCAAGGGCATGAAAACAGGCGAGGCTATGAAACAGGCGAAGCTATAAAAACAGGCGAAGCTATAAAACAGGCGAAGCTAAAAAAACAGGCGAAGCTAAAAAACAGGCGAAGCCTGCGGCCTCTGAACTCCTTCGCAGTGCACACTTTCAAATTTATCATAAATCATTAGGAGGAACACAACAATGGCAAGACAGAATTTCGGCTTCGGCGGCGGCGCAAACATGCAGCAGCTGATGCGTCAGGCACAAAAAATGCAGCAGGCAATGACCGACGCGCAGGAAAAGCTCGACGCGCAGGAATATGAAGCGCAGTCCGGCGGCGGCGTCGTTTCCGTCAAGGTTAGCGGCAAGCGCGAACTGCTCTCCCTGACCATCGACCCCAAGGTCGTTGACCCTGAAGACGTCGAAATGCTGCAGGATCTGATCATCGCGGCCGTCAACGAGGCACTTCGCAAGGGCGAGGCGAACCGTGAAGAAACCATGGGCAAGATGGCGCCCGGCATGAGCGGTATGGGCGGTCTGTTCTGATGTCAGGACAAATTGAACCGATTGAGCGGATGGTGTCGGAGCTTTCCCGACTGCCCGGCATCGGTCAGAAAACGGCAACCCGACTGGCGTATTATATCGTCGGGCTGCCGCTGGAAGAGGTGCACGCACTGGCAGCTGCCATCTGGCAAGGGCGCAAGGCCATCCGCTACTGCGAACAGTGCGGCAATTTCGCATCGGCAGAGAAGTGCGCCGTCTGTGCAAATGAGGAGCGCCACAACGGGCAGATTTGCGTTGTGCGCGACCCTCGCGATGTCGCCGCGATGGAACGCATGCATGACTATCATGGGCTGTATCATGTCCTGCACGGCACGCTGTCGCCCATGGACGGTGTCGGGCCGGATGACATCCGCATCAAGGAGCTGATGGAGCGCCTGCGGACAGAGAAGGTCACCGAGGTCATCCTCGCGACAAACCCCGATATCGAGGGTGAGGCGACCGCGACCTACATCGCGCGGCTGATTAAGCCGATGGGCATCAAATGCACCCGCATCGCGCACGGCGTGCCGGTCGGCAGCGACCTCGAGTACGCCGATGAGGTAACGCTTTCCAAAGCCATGGAGGGCAGAAGAGAATTGTAACCATTCAGGCAATATCGCCATCGCGCGGTATTGCCTGCTTTGCTTATGAGGTGCCTATGAACAAGAATAGACGGTATTCCGATGTCGTTCCGACGATGATTGCCGCCCTGTGGCTGGCCGTATTTCCCTTCTGGCTGCTGGGCGAAAAAAACGCGCTCGCGGCGCTTGATTCCGGCGAGGTGCCCGTTCTGCAGGCATTGCTGGACATGACGCTGCAAAACTACAGCAACCTCACGCGCGCAAAGTGGGACGGCATGATTGTCCTGACCGCCCTGACGGTGCTCGCCATGCTGGCTTGGCGGCTTGTCAGGCGGCAGCCGCTTCGCATGACGGTGCCGCTTGGCATTGCGCTCGCGTACGGCGCATGGCTGTGCCTGTCTGCACGATTCGGCACGTGGGCAGATTCGGTGAACGCTCGTCATGTGTCTGCCGTCATTTGGGGTGCTGAGCGGTATGAAGGGCTGATTACGCTTGTGTGCTATGTGCTGATTTTCCTCAGTCTGAGTCAGCTGCCCGTGCGTCCCTCATGGGTGCTGAGCGCGTGCAGCATCTCGGTCGCGGTGTACGTATTGATTGTGCTGATGCAGTACGCAGGGCTGAATCCGCTTGACCTGTTCCCGAACGGACGGAGTATCCGCACGAACTATGAATTTCAGGGGACGCTGGGCAATATCGATATGGTCAGTGCCTGGCTCTGTCTGATGGTGCCCGGGCTGCTGGGCAGCTTCGTCCTCGGCAAAGAATACTGGCAAATCCACCTGACAGGCGGTCTGCTCGGCGTGCTGCTCCTGCTGTGCATGGAGGTGCAGAGCGGGCTGATTGCGCTCGGCGTAACACTGCTCACCCTCATCGCGCTGGCGATGCGCCGGCCATACTGCCGCGCAAGGACTGCACTAACGATTGGCATGGTGCTGCTGCTTGCTGCGCTTCGCAAGAGCGTACTGCTGCCCTGGCTGGACGGCTCGGAGAACATCACGCTAACAGCAAGCGCATCGGCACTGTTCCTGCTGCTCACGGGAATGCTTGCGATGGTCGCGTCTGTCCTGCTTCGCCGTCATCCGCTGATGGAAGTGAAATGGAAATGGCTAATTGCGCTGACATGCAGTGTTCTGGCAATCGCGCTGCTGCTCGTATATAGCCTGCCGACGGCGGAAGGCAGCTGGCTATGGGAACTGCAGGAGACGCTGCACGGGCGTGCGCAGGATTCGTTCGGTTCGGAGCGGCTGGGCGTATGGCGGATGACGCTTGACTTGTGCACGCGTTCGCCATGGTTCGGGACGGGACCGGACACGTTTTATTACGCCTTCCGCAGCTACCTGACAGAAACCGGTCAGCAACTGACACAAAACTTCGACAATCCGCACAATCTGCTCTTGCAGACGGCGGTCAACTGCGGCATTCCGGCGGCGCTGTTGCTGCTGGCGCTCTGCTGGGCGGCGGTTCATCATGCGCGGAAGCACGGCGGCTTGCTGTGGGCGCTGATGGCGGTCGGATTCCTGACGCAGTCGATGTTCACATTCAGCATCTGCCTTGTTTCTCCGATGCTTTACTGCGTGCTGGGGCTGTGCTGCACGGAAGCAGGTTACACGTCCGAAGCGAAAATCAAAATGAATGAATAAAAAGTGAATCATGCAAACCAAAAAGCCCGATATTCAGCAATGTCGGGCTTTTTTCATTCCAGATTTGCAGGAATTTGATTCATTAATGCATTTTTCTCGTTTTTCCACTTGATTTTTTTACGATATGAAGATATAATCAATTTGTTATCCGCTTGGATTTCATTTTTCTGTTTGGATTTCAATGGGGAAGTCCATGAAAATGCATTAAATATACCCTTTGAATGCAGGAGGAATGGTTATGGCACTGTCTGTTTCTCATCGCTGTCAGAATATTGCACCGTCACCTACACTCGCCATCGATTCGCGCGCGAAAGAAATGAAAGCGGCCGGCGTGGATGTCATCAGCTTCGGCGCAGGTGAGCCGGACTTCCCGACGCCTGCCTATATCTGCGATGCCGCGAAGGACGCCATTGACCTCGGCATGACGCGCTATACACCGGCTGCCGGCACCGTTGCGCTCCGTCAGGCGATTTGCGACAAGCTCGAACGCGACAATCACCTGCATTACACGCCGTCTGACATCATCGTCTCCTCCGGCGCGAAGCACAGCCTGTATACCATCTTCCAGTGCATCATTGACCCCGGCGACGAGGTGCTGATTCCGACACCCTGCTGGGTATCGTATCCCGAAATGGTGCGCATGGCAGGCGGCGTGCCGGTGTTCATCCCCTCGGACGAGAAGAACAATTTCATCCCGACATCACAGGACATCGCCGCAAAGGTCACGCGCCGCACGAAGGCCATCATCCTGACGAGTCCGAGCAACCCGAACGGCTCCGTCTGGTCGCGCGAACAGCTGCAGTTTGTAGCGGACTTGGCAGTCAGCCATCCGTTCTACGTCGTCAGCGATGAAATCTACGAGAAGCTGCTCTACGATGGGCTGACGCACGTGTCCATCGCTGAATTGGGCGAAGCCATCAAGAATCAGACGTTCGTGGTGAACGGCATGTCGAAGGCGTACGCCATGACCGGCTGGCGCATCGGCTATGTCGCAGGTCCGCGCATCGAAATCTGCGCCATGACAAGCTTCCAGTCCCACGCGACGTCCAACGCCAACGCCATCGCCCAGTACGCCTCGATGAAGGCACTTCAGGGCGACCCGCAGTGCGTGACGGATATGGTCGCGCAGTTTGAAGCACGCCGCAACGCCATGGTCGAGAAGATCAACAGCATCAGCGGCCTATCCTGCATGAAGCCGCAGGGCGCGTTCTACATCATGCTGAACATCAAGGAAGTCCTCGGCAAGCAATACAATGGACGTGTCATCGACTGCAGCCAGACGTTCGCCGAGCTGCTGCTGGCAGACAAGCATGTCGCCGTCGTGCCGGGCAATGCTTTCGAGGCGGAAGGTTTCTGCCGCCTGAGCTATGCAGTCGCCATGGAAACGTGCATGGAAGGTCTGCGCCGCATCGAGGAATTTGTCGGTCAGCTGGTCTAATCCTTTCAACCGCATCAATTTGTATGCATAGACGCATCACACCGGGAGGGCAGTATGCGAGCATATTGCTCTTCCTTAATTATTTTGAAAAAAGGGAGGAACATTTCATGCTGGAGTTTGACCCGAAATCCAACCTGTTGATGATCAACCGCTATCAGTACAGCCTGCAGGATGTCGAGGAACCGAACCTGTACCGCGAGCTCTACGACTATGAGTCCATTCCGAAGGTAGCGTTCAACATGCGCCATGTGCCGGAGAACATGCCGGACGAAATCTGGATGACCGACACAACCTTCCGCGACGGTCAGCAGTCCGTCAGTCCGTTCACGGTAGATCAGATTGTGCACCTGTATAAGCTCATGCATCGTCTGGGCGGCCCGAAGGGACTCGTGCGTCAGTCGGAATTCTTCCTCTATACCGATAAGGACAAGAAGGCGCTCCATGCCTGCCAGGATCTGGGCTATGAGTTTCCGGAAATCACGACATGGATCCGCGCGAACGAGAAGGACTTCGAGCTGGTCAAAGAAGCCGGCGTGAAGGAAACAGGCATCCTCGTGTCCTGCTCGGACTATCACATCTTCAAGAAGATGCACCTGACGCGCAAGCAGGCGATGGACAAGTATCTTGGCATCGTCAAGGCGGCGCTCGACCGCGGCATCCGTCCGCGCTGCCACTTTGAGGACATCACCCGTGCGGACTTCTACGGTTTTGTGCTGCCCTTCGCAGAGGAGCTCATGCGCCTGTCGAAGGAGGCCGGCATCCCGATTAAGATCCGTGCCTGCGACACGATGGGCTTCGGCGTGCACTACTACGGTGCCGCGCTGCCGCGTTCCGTCCCGGGCATCGTCTACGGTCTGAACCACTATGCCATGGTGCCGTCCGAGCAGCTGGAGTGGCATGGTCACAATGACTTCTACAAAGTCGTCAGCAACGCCGGCACCGCGTGGATGTACGGCTGCTCGTCCGTCAACTGCTCGCTGCTGGGCATCGGCGAACGCACCGGCAACTGCCCGCTCGAGGCGATGGCGGTGGAATATGCCTCCCTGCGCGGCACGCTTGACGGCATGGATTTAACCGCCGTGACGGAAATCGCCGAGTACATGGAACGCGAAATCGGTCTGGAAATCAGCCCGCGCCAGCCGTTTGTCGGGCGTCACTTCAACGTCACACGCGCTGGCATCCATGCGGATGGTCTGCTGAAGGATGAAGAGATTTACAATATCTTCGACACTGCGAAGATTCTCAATCGTCCGGCGCTGGTCGCGGTTGACGCGGCTTCCGGCACCGCAGGCGTTGCGCACTGGTTCAACAGCTTCTTCCGCCTGAAGGGCGACGAAATGGTTGCCAAGACCGATCCGCTGATTGTCAAGTTGCGCGAGATGGTCGCTGAGCTCTATGCACAGGGACGCAACACGGTCATGGGCGATGAGGAGCTGGAAATCATGGTGCGCACCATCGACACGGAGCGCTACGAGCATCTGCTGTTCCACAAGAGTCACTGATTTTGATGAAGCCGGAGCTGTTTTTTATGGCAGCTTCGGCTTCGTTTTTCGGACTTCATCCGCTTTTCGGACTTCGTCCGTTTTTTTCGCAGAAACCTTCCGTGTTCCTTCATTTGTGATGCTGTTCTTGGGGCTTTGCGATCACCCCAACCTCCTTCGCAGCGCCCTGCCGTGTCTCTTGGCTTGTCATGCAGCTTATAAATTCAGGCAATCGAAAAGCCCATCCTCCGAGCGAATCGAAGGATGGGCAGTTTTGCGTTTTTACCGCTGATTAATAGCGGGAAGCACGCTGAGCGTCGAAGCACTCACGGCAGAGAACGGGGCGATCTCCGCGGGGCTGGAAGGGAACCTGAGTCGCCTTGCCGCAGTTCGCGCACACCACGTCATACATCTGACGGGGAGCGGAAGAGCCGTTGCCGTTCTGGGCACGGCGAGCAGCGCGGCACTTCGGGCAGCGAGAAGGCTTGTTCTGGAAGCCCTTCTCGGCAAAGAAAGCCTGCTCGGACGCGGAGAACACGAATTCATTGCCGCAGTCACGGCAAACGAGCGTTTCATCTTCGTACATGGTTGGGAAACCTCCTTTTAATTGTCACCCATACCGTTGCCTTGAGGTCATCTGCTTCCATGGTTTTGCACCGGAACTCCGATGCGGGTCGTGTGACAACCAAAGGGAGATTAGAGCCTTGGAATTCAGGTTGGGCTGCAGAAATTATTATAGCATGGATTTTCGCAATTGTATAGTCTTTCCGCAAAATTATTTTCCGGCATCCCCTGTGCCGAAAAAGCGTTTCAATTTGCCCGGCTCATTATAGCAGATGGCCTGCCATCCGCAGAACAGCGCGCCTTCGACATTGAGCGTCGAGTCATCAATAAAGAGCATGCGCGACGGATCATGTTGCGTTGCCGCGGCGACGTAATTGAAAATCTGCTCGCTCGGCTTCATCAGGTGCAGGCGTGCCGATACGAACCGTTCATCAAAGAGGTTGAAGAAGTCATACTTTCTTTCAACAATGGTGAACGCATCGTCCGCATAATTCGACAGCACATAGAGCCGCTTACCGTGCGCCTTGCACGTTTTGACGGCATCGACACCCTCCTGAATGACGTCCTTCATCGCCATCCATGCATGCATAACATGGTCGATAGGCTGGCGCAGCGATTCATCGCGTCCGGTCATCGCGTTGATTGCTTCCTCGCAGGACATCTCCCCATGATCGCGCATCACCCAGTACGGCGAACGGAAAACTTTGCGTATCAGCACCGGATACAGCGACGGCTGATCAGGCAGATATTCGTGAAGAATGCGGTCAGGATCAAACGTCAGCAACACCTGCCCGACATCAAATACCACTGCATCGATTTCATCCCACACCATCGTTTCATGGACATCATCAAACATGAGTCGACCCATCAAAAATCACCTCATGCCCATGATACACGCTTTTCGGCAAAATTACAAGCTATGCAAGTTGCAAAAACTGCGCTATAATAAGGATGAACAGGAAGGGAGCAGAAGGTATGAAACGTGTTTTTCTGACGGTACTTGACGCAGTCGGTGCAGGAGCGCTGCCGGATGCGGCGGATTACGGCGATGAAGGGGCATGCACCATCGGTCATGTGGTGGACGCATGCCATCCGTCGCTGCCGAATCTGGCGAAGCTCGGTCTCGGGCAGATTGAAGGCACACATTATCCGCCTGACCCCGATGCCGTCGGTGCATTCGGACGGTGCATGGAGGTCAGCCGCGGCAAGGACACCACCACCGGGCACTGGGAGATTGCCGGTCTGCCGGTTTCGCAGCCGTTCCCGACATTCCCGAACGGCTTTCCGCAGGATTTCATTTCCGCGTTTGAGCAGCGCATCGGTCATCCCGTCATCGGCAACAAGCCTGCATCGGGCACAGCAATTCTCGATGAGCTGGGCGAGGAGCACATCCGCACGCACGCACCGATTGTGTACACCTCGGCAGACAGCGTGTTTCAGATTGCCTGCCATGAGGACATTTTTCCGCGTTCGGAACTGTACGCAATGTGCGAAACCGCACGAAAAATGCTGACCGGACCGTTGTCTGTCGGACGCGTCATCGCACGTCCTTTCATCGGCGAACATGCCGGTGCATTCACGCGGACGAACGGGCGGCGTGACTTTTCGGTCGAACCGTTCGGGCGGACGCTGCTCGATGCGGTTAAGGAGGCCGGCATGTCCGTGCTCGGTGTCGGCAAAATCGAGGATATCTTCGCGCACCGCGGTCTGACCGCCTCGAATCATGCAGCCGGCAATCCGGCATGCATGGAGGCTTGGCTGGATGATATGCGTCAGCCGTTTGACGGGCTTTGCTTCACGAATCTCGTCGATACGGACATGCTCTATGGGCATCGGCGCGATGTGCGCGGTTTCGCGGATGCGCTGATTGCCATCGACAGACGTCTGCCGGAAGTGCTTTCGCTGCTCGGCGAAGAGGATCTGCTGATTCTGACGGCGGATCACGGCTGCGACCCGACCTTCCGCGGCACGGATCACACGCGCGAATACATTCCGCTGCTCGTCTACCACAAGCGCATGCATGCGCCCATCGACCTCGGCACGAGAAAAACCTACGCAGACATCGCCGCGACCTGCGCAGAATGGCTCGGTCTGCCTGACCGGCTCGGTCTGCCCGACCGGTTCGGCGCCTCCTCCTTTGCGAAAAAGTTGCTTACTGCTGTAAAATGATCAACAGAACAAGGAGAGCATCCTCATGCAAGACGAAATGACAAAGCTCCGCGCAGCAGCGGATGTAATCCGCCAGCACGTCGGCGAAGCGGACATCGGCATCATCCTCGGCTCAGGGCTGGGCGGCATGGTCAGCGCCCTGCAGGATGCGAAATCCATTGCATACGCCGAAATTCCCGGCTTTCCGCTTTCGACCGCACCTGGTCATGCCGGCCGCTGGTGGACAGGCACGCTCCACGGGCGGCGCGTTTGCATGATGCAGGGGCGTTTCCATGCTTATGAGGGATACACCCTGCGTGAAGTGACCATGCCGGTGCGCGTCATGGCGTTGCTGGGCGTGAAAATCCTCATCGTCACGAACTCCGCAGGCGGCGTGAACACGTCCTTTCCGGAAGGCTGCCTGATGATGATGACCGACCACATTAACCTGTCCGGCCACAATCCGCTGACAGGACCGAATCTGTCGGAATTCGGCGTGCGTTTTCCGGACATGACGCATGCGTATGACGAATCGCTGATGGCCATCTGTGCGCATGCAGCGGTCACGATGGGCATTCCGCTGCAAAAGGGCGTCTACATGTGGATGAACGGTCCGACATACGAAACGCCGGCAGAGATTCGCATGGCACGTCTGCTCGGTGCGGACGCTGTCGGCATGTCCACCGTGCCGGAGGTCATCACGGCGCGCCATTGCGGCATCCGCGTACTGGGCGTGAGCTGCATCACAAACATGGCGGCAGGCGTGCTGAACCGTCCGCTGAGCGAGCAAGAGGTGCTCGAAACGGCGGAGCGCGTCAAAGACACATTCCGGCAGTTGCTGGACGAAACGATTCGACTGATTGGGGAGGCGTAATCCATGCGGCGAATTGCACTCATCAGCGGCGGCAGCAGCGGCATCGGTGAAAGCTGCGTGCGGCGCTTCGCCGAGGACGGCTGGAGCGTTGTGTTTCTCTGCCGGACGCAGAAGGAGCACGCGCAGGCGCTGACAGCAGAGCTGCGCGCTTCGGGCATGGATGTGGATTACCGCGTGTGCGATGTGGCGGACGAGAAGCAGGTGGCCGACATTGTTGCTGACATTGAGCGCACCTATCGGCACATCGACGCACTTGTGAACTGCGCCGGCATCGCGCACCGCGGCCTGCTGACAGACATGACGGATGAAGCATGGTCGCGCCTGTTCGCGGTCAATGTTGACGGCGTATTTCATCTGCTTCGGGCTGTACTGCCCGGCATGATTTCTCGGCAGAGCGGCGCCATCGTCAACGTCAGCAGCATGTGGGGCGAGGTTGGTGCAAGCTGCGAGGCGGCGTACTCCGCGTCAAAGGCGGCGGTCATCGGGCTGACGAAGGCAACGGCAAAGGAAGCAGGTCCAAGCGGTATCCGCGTGAACTGCGTAACCCCCGGCGTCATCCGAACCCCCATGAACGCGGAGCTATCCGAGGATGACCTCGCTGCCTTAGCGGACGAAACGCCGCTCGGACGCATCGGCGAACCTGAAGAATGTGCCGAGGCGATTCTCTTTCTCGCATCTTCCCGCGCGTCTTTCATCACCGGACAGGTGCTCGGTGTCAACGGAGGATTGGTAATATAACGGACTTCGTCCGTCTTTCCTTACCTTCGTCCGTCTTTCCTTACCTTCGTCCGTCTTTCCTTACCTTCGTCCGTTTTTCCTTACCTTCGTCCGGTTTCCTTGACTTTTTTCGGGCAGCACATAAGTTTTCCCTTCTATATATCAATTCAAGGAGGACAGTCATGAAGCGAGTGATATTCCTGTTCGGCGGCAGCGGCGGACGGATGGCGGAGGCGCTTGTGCTGACAGCGTGTGCCGGAATTCTGCCGGAGGAGGAGCTGCACATCATCCTGTGCGCCCCTCAAGCGGACGGTGTACACGGCACGGCGCAGCTTCGGCAGGAGCTGACCGATTATCAGCGGCTGTGGTCATCGCGCACGTACGTGAATGACGATGCCGCCCCTTTCCGTGCGGAAATCACGCTTCGGACATGGTGCGACCCGCTGCCGATGAACGCAAAGTGCCTTCGTGACTGGACGCAGGACAACGAGCAGGATCGTCTATTGTGTCAGGCGCTTTTCACGGCAGACACAGCTGACCTTGATTTGCGTCAGGGCTTCCATGACCATCCCGAGCTGGCGCGGATTGCGTTCGCGGCGTTGCTGAACGAATGTCAGACAGACGGCGAGGACGCTATGAGCCTTGAAATTGCCGACATCAGCAAAGCCCTCGAGGATGGCGAGGAGGTTCGTGCAGTGCTGGCAGGCTCACTGTGCGGCGGAACAGGCGCTGCAGGACTGGAGAGCGTGTCCTCCTTCCTCAAGAAACGCTTCGGCATGCATCCGCTTTTCCGCATGGGCGCGGCGCTGCTGCTTCCCTGCGCAGAAGATGAATCGCCTGCGCGCGCAAAAGCCTCCCTTGCCCGCATTGCGCAGCAGCATTTGCTGGACACGGTCTGCCTGATTGGTCTTCCGCAGAGCGCCCAGTCTTCCGGCGGCGGCGATTTGCCCCGGCTGACGGACTGGCTCGGCGCGTACTGCCTTGACATGATGCTGCACCGCCCGACGTGGCTCAGCGGCACGTTCACCATCCAGTCCCTCAGCGGCAAGGCGGACTGGTCCCTTTTCGGCAAGGCGGCAGACCGCTACCGCACGGGTTTCGGCGCGCTCGTAAAAGGCGCATTGCTCTGGCAGAGAAAGCTGCAGCCGGAGCTTCACAAACAGCTGACAAAGGACAACGCGCTCCGCAGCGGTCTCAGCGGCTGGTATCCGCACTTTTTCCGCGGTGCAGAGGAGGAACTCGAGGACGTCCGCGCCGATTCCGATGCCATCGATCGTCTGACCGCCGTGACCTTGCGCTGGATTGCCGGCGTCATCCGCTCCCTGCCGCTTGATTTGCGCTATTCTTCCTCCCTCGATGCTGTTCGCGCAGAAAGCGCTGCCCATTACAGCGAGCTGATTAAGCGTGCCGGTGAACTGGCTGTGCTGCACTTCGATGCAGAACGCAGCGGCATCAACGAGGACGATGGCGTCCAGCGCACCGCTATGCCTGACCCTGATGCCGAAGCGTTCCGCAAGCGCGTATCGCAGCTTGAGCAGGAAATCCGCAACGAGGAAAGCGTCCAGCGCACGTACAACCGTCAGATGGGCGGTCAGGCGGCGCTGCAGATGGTGCTCGATGCCCTCAAACAAGCGGAAAGCGAAAACACGCGTCTGCTGCACGACCATGCCGAGGCGGTTCGCCGCATCGAGCAGGCAGAAGCAATCGTCAAGCCAAGCGAGCGTTTCCGCATTGATGACGCACGAACGAAGCTCGTCCGATTTGAACGTCATCAGCGGATGGTCGAAGGCATGTGCACCATGCTCCGCCGTCACGCGAAGGAAATGCAGGCAACCCAGACGCGCTTTGAGAAACCGTCGCTGCTTGCCGCCGAGCCGGAAAACGGGCTTTTCCTGCAGGAGGCGGCAGACCGCTGGATTCGCGATGAGGCGGAAAACGCCCATGAGCTGGCAGACTGGTTTCCGCATCTCGTTTGCGGCACAACGACCGTTTCGTTGCCTGCCGCGCTCCGTGCACTCCGTCAGGCGCCGAAGGAGAAGGAAGCACCTGCCATCTGGCTGCTGATTTGCGCCATGGAAGCATCCATCCTGGAGGAAAACAAATGAGCAGACTTGTTTTTTTACCCGATTGCGGCACGGAAATCAGCACTGAAAACGAAGGGCTCGTCCGGCAAAGTGCGGATACAGCCCATTTATCCGACCTCGCGCAGCAGCTGCTCATCCGTCAGGAGCCATCCGCATCCGCTGTTGATGCCGCCTACCGGGGTGCAATGGCATGCGCACTGCTGCTGGACAGCTGGCAGGATGTTTCGGTGCATGTGACCATCATGACGGTTGATGCGTCCGCCACGTGCTTTTCGCAGTGGGTGACCGCCGCGCGTCCGCCGGAGGAACGGAATATACCGCTGCGCCTTGTCCTGCTGGAAAAGGATGCGCATCGCGAACTGCTCGGCATGGTCGATACGCAGGACGGTCTGACGCTCGCGCCGCAGATGGGCGATGTATTTGCGCTGCTGCCGGAGCGTGTCACGTGGGTTGACCGCGAGAATCGCTGCTTCCTCAATCCCCTGCCGATGCTTTCCGAGGCGGACAGCGATTTGCTCCTGCGCCGCCTGCATCAAATGAACCTGACCGGCATGAAATTCTCGTCCCTCAAGGCGGCGCTGACGCAGCGGCTGACCGACCAGCGCGAGAAGATGACGCGCAAGGACCCGCAGTCGCTTGAGCGTCTGTCCATCCGTGCTGCTGCCGCGCTGAGCATGATGACATTCCCCGGCTTTTCCGTACGAACGGAGCAATCCGCGCTGAATACCGACAACGCGCTGCTCAAGTGCTTCACGGACAAGACTGTCGGTGCAAACGAAATGCTTGCAAAGCAGGAAATTCTCCTGCTGTACGGCAAGCCGTTCGCGCGAACGAGCCGCGTCACAGGCTGGATGGACACGAATCTGCCGGACGAATCAGCCACGCTCGACCGCGTTGCGCAGGAGTTGACGCTGATGGAGGAAAAATCGCCGGCGTGGAACCGCGCCCTTGCAGACAACGTGCAGGAATACCTGTTCAGCCGGACGGACAATGCACTCCTGCCTGCCGCCCGTGAAGTGCTGACTGCCCTCAAGGAGCAAGCGGAGCAGCATTCGCTGCACGCCGAAACGCCTGTCACGCTGACATATCCGTGGCAGGAGGACAGCCCCGCCATGCAGACGCTGCTGCATCAGGCGCTCGGTGCAGAATCATCGTTGATGCATCATCCATTCGCCGACCGTCTGACGTGCATGACGGCATGTCAGTTGGGCGACCAAACGCTTCGGGCATGTTCCTTGCTGGAGGATGCCGTCATGCTGCCGCCGATGTCTGCCGAATTAAGTCAGGCTGCCGCTGAAACGCCGTCGTTGCTTGTGCCGGACGCATTCTCCTACCATCTGGAGGAAGACGGCAGCATCACATCTTCGTTTGTGCTGCACGGCGAAAGTGAAATTCGCCTTGAACGGCGCTATTCGCAGGATGAAATCGTCTTTCTGGAGCATCCGCCGCGCATCGCCGTGTACCCTTGTGTCCCGATGGACGACTGGCACCTGTACTATGTGCTCGTCAAGGGCGGCGACGCGGATGTATCGGCACTGTCGCACGGCGAATGGCAGCACATCCCGTCCGGCGAAGGCTGGCACGTACTCTCTGTGCCGACTTATCCATCTTGCCTGACACTCTCAAAGGACGGTGAAACACTCGGCGCCGTCCCGAATCTGCTGGAAAAGGAGGAGCCGCCGCGCAAATCAACTCAGGCGGTTGCCTCCCTTGACATCGGCGCATCGAGTACAGCCGTCACGCTGTTGCTGGGCGGTCAGCGCGTTTCATCGTGCCATCGTCCGCTCCTGCGGATGCTCCTGATGAATCCCGATGAGCCGATGGACGATATCATGATGAGCCTAACGCGCACATCGGACGATTTGCCAACCGCCGTCATGCTGACCGGGCGCGGCGACGTGCCCCTGACGGACGGTTTTGCCTATCAGCCGGAAAGCATTCTGCAGCTCTCGGAGGCAGACGAACGTCAGCTGGTGACCGGCTTCAAGTGGCGCAGTGACAGCACAGGCACACGTGCGCGATGCCTGCTCCTTCGTCAGCTGATGACGGACACGGCGCTCAGTGCTCTCCTTCAGGGCGTTTCTTCGCTCTCATGGCGCGTCGCTCTGGAAGATGACATGGGCGAGGAAGGCAAACGCGCCATGCTTGAGGCGGTGCAGGCCGGTGCTGAAGCCGCATCGGAAGCATCCGGACTTCAGCCGAACGGCAAGATGGTCGTATCCGTGGCGGAATCCATCGCACTGGGCACGTACCTGCGCGGCGAAGGCGGCATCCGCGGCGGCTGTGCGGCGCTTGACATCGGTGTAGGCAGCATCCGCGCTGCAGTCTATCTGCAGAGCCGCATCCGTCCCGACCGCCTGACGAACATCCCTTTCGGTGCGCAGGGCATGCTCTATGAACTGTACGCGCATCATCCCGAGCGGCTCGCCTATGACTTCGTCGGCTGCACATCGCCGGAACTTCTCACCACGGCACAGCATCTGTACGCGGCATTCTCCGCATCAACCGACACGCAGGCACATTTGGGCAAGCTCTGCCTAATGCTTGACCGGCTCCTGCACGACCATGCCGAACCGCTGTCCATCCACTTAAATGCCCGTGCAAACGCCGGTCAGGTAACCTACCTGCAAAGTGCTGCGGCGGAATACATCGGCGGTGCGCTGTTTGCCGCAGGGCTCATGACGGCGGATGTGCAGGCGGATTCGATGCAGAATCACTTTCTGCCTGCCCAGCTGCCCATTCTGCTCTCCGGCAACGGCGCGAAGCTGCTGAATCTGCTGCCCAGCGGACTGGCGCAAAGCCTGCCGCAACTCGTTTCCGCAGCGATGGGACGCACCTATGCGGCAAGCAGCATCAGCATTCAGCCGCTTCCTGCCGGCAAGCATTGCATCAGCCTCGGCATGAGTGCCGTTCACGATGCACAGGATTTCCCGGATACACCCGAATTATCGCTCAAGCAGTCGTTTTCCGAGCAGATGCTGACGCTCATGCAAACGCTGTGCATGATTTGTCCGGCGCACATGTGGCTGTTGCACCCCGGGCTGTTTGACGGCATCGGGCGGATGACGCGTGCCGGTCTGGATACGATTCGGCGCGTCGCAGCGCAGCAATACGGTGAGGAGGAAGAACTGCCCTCGCTGGTCATGAAGTTCCTATCGGTGCTCCGGCAAACGGATGTAGCAGAAGATCAGCCGGTTCAGCCGGGGAATTAAAAATAAGGCATGAGCTTTCACTCATGCCTTTTCTATTCGCTTATTCGCCAGCCAGTTTGATCAGTGCAACGGCGTAAATCTTCATTGCCTTGAGCATCTGCTTGAGGTCGATAAACTCATTCGCCTGATGCGCCAGATCCTCATCCTCCGGGAACTGCGCGCCGAACGCAACACCCTGCTTGAGCACCTTCGCGTACGTGCCGCCGCCGGTAGACTGTGCCTCCGCCTGCTGACCCGTCACCTCGGTGTAAGCATCGAGCAGCGACCGCACGAGCTTACTGTCCGCAGGCACATGATGCGGCTGCGTGAGGTCAACCGTGTCGGCGGTGAAACCAGGCAGATGCACCTCAATCTGCTTCGTGAGTGCGGTCAAATCCGCCGTCACCGGGCAACGAAGGTCAAGCGATGCCGTCACTTTTCCGTCTGCGATGTGCAGGATCCCCATATTGCACGTCAGCTCACCGGATACATCGTCCCTGCATGCGCAACCCAGCGATGCGCCGTCATGCTCCATGCCGACCGCATCCGCAAGCGTCCGCAGTGCACCCTGCACACCCAGCTCGCGCAGAAGCAGAAGCATCATACCGATGGCGTTGCGGCGCCCCTCAGGATACGCGCTGTGTCCGGGAATCCCTTCTGCCGTCAGCCAGACACCATCAGCGGTGACTTCCGCCGTGTACGGCAAACCCGTCTTCGCGGCATAGGCAGCGACCTTGTCGGCAATCTCCTGACCGCCGCGCACAAGTGCCTTTGATTCGCCCGGAATGACGTTCAGGCGCTCGCCTGTCCACATCGAAACGACCTGCAGCCCTTCGCTGCTCAGCGGTGCGGAATAGAAGCCGTGAATCATGCCCTTCTCGGTGTTGATGAGGGGGAAGGACGCATCCGGCGAGAAGCCGACTTCCGGCATTTCGGTATGGGTGCAGTAATACGCCATGTCATCCCAGCCGGACTCCTCATCGCAGCCGAGAATCAGTCGGATGGACTTCTTCATCGGAACGCCGCACGCGCGGATGGCATTCATGGCATACAGCGATGCGAGTGCCGGACCTTTGTCGTCGCCCGTGCCGCGCGCATAGATGCAACTGCCCTTTCGCGTCGCGGTGAACGGCGGTGTCACCCAGTTATCGCCCGCAGGGACGACATCGAGGTGACCCAGCACAGCAATCGCCTCATCCGTTTCACCCTTCATCGTAATATCGCACGCATAGCCATCAAAATTGCGCGTTTCATAGCCGAACTTCTGCGCATCTGCAACCGCCATGTCCAGCATTTTGCGGACTTCGGTGCCGAACGGCGCGTCCGGTGCGGGCATTCCCTTCACCGATGCAACCTCCACCCAGCGTGAAAGCTGTGCGGCGTACTCCTCAATATGCTCCTCCAGATAGGCAAATACTTTGTCGTACATGTTTCATTCTCCTCCCTCAAAATGCATTGCGTGGATCCTTCGAGCGGCGCTTTTTCGCCTCGGGGTCAATCAGTTCAATCTCCATACGTTCAAAATTAACCGGTTCCAGAAACGCGTCAGGCAGGAATCTCGTCTGCGAAAATTCTTCCCATTCCCGCTGATTTTTATCCAGCCACAGGGGACGCGACAAGTCAAGCTGCCGGCACGCCTCATCCAGCGCGTCATGCGGATTGCTGTGCGTGCACGGCTGCACGGTTTGGCGATCAATGCGGTGATGTCGGATGATGCGAACCCATAAGGCAGTCGCCATGGTTGTCCCTCCCTTTCGGTTAGGGCAATACCGCACAAATGAGGTGGTACGATGAACAATGAATTCTGTGTCAGATACGATTGCAGAAATCGAAGGTTTACTGGATGTAAATCGAGATTTCTGCAAAAAGTAGGTTGGAAACCCGAAAGGGTTTCCAAGTCTGCCAAAGGCAGACCGGCGAAATAAAGTTTTATTTCGCCGCCGGCAGATGGCGCAAAAGGCATGTTCAGCGGCGCCACTGAATTGTGCGGTATTGCCTTAGTCGCATTTATTATGCCACGAATTTGAGCCGCATGCAAGGGCGGCAAGAAAAAAAGCTCTTTATTTCCTTGACATGGCATGCTGGTTGCGGTATCATAAAAAGTGGCATTTTTTCGGTTGAAATCCGGAGGAATACGCCCGAAGGAGAACATCATCATGCGCATTTCAAGCATCCTGAACGCAAAAGAAATCACGTTATCCTGCGAGGTCTTTCCGCCGAAGCGCTTTGACGGCATCGCGCAGGCATCTGCCGTCGCGCAGGAAATCGCCGATTTGCATCCATCCTTCATGTCCGTGACATACGGCGCCGCCGGCAGCACGCCGGGGCATACCATTGCCATCGCGAAGGCAGTCGCGGAGAAGGACGTCACGCCGCTGTGCCATCTGACGTGCGTGCAGTCTACAAAGGCGCATGTGCAGGAGGTTCTCTGCGACATGAAGGCGGCAGGCATGGAGAATGTGCTGGCGCTGCGCGGCGATTTGCCCAAGGAAGGCGAAGTCTGCCACGACTTCCGTTATGCCGCGGAGCTGATTGATTTCATCCACACGCAGGGTGATTTCTGCGTCGGTGCGGCGTGCTATCCCGAAGGACATCCCGAAAGCGGCAGCCGCGCGAAGGATTTGGATTACCTCCGCCGCAAGGTCGATGCAGGGGTTGACTTCCTGACAACGCAGATGTTCTTCGACAATGGAATTCTCTATAATTTTCTGTACCGGATGCAGCGCGCCGGCATTCATGTGCCTGTCTGCGCCGGCATCATGCCGATTTGCGATGCGCGGCAGGTTTCTCGTGCCGTCAAACTGTCCGGCTCCATCATGCCGCCGCGTTTTGCCGCGATTGCCGACCGTTTTGCAGACGATCCGCAAGCGATGACGCAGGCAGGCATCGCGTTTGCGACAGAGCAGATTGTCGACCTCATTGCAAACGGCGTCGGACATATTCACCTGTATACAATGAACAAGCCGTGGATTGCGCGGGCGATTGTAAGCAATCTTTCCTCGATTCTGCATCTTGATGCATGAGGTGATCGTATGGCGAAAATCATTTCGATTATCAATCAAAAGGGCGGCGTCGGCAAAACGACCACCGCCGTCAACCTTTCCGCGCTGCTGGGCGCGATGGGTCAGAAGGTGCTGATGCTCGACCTTGACCCGCAGGCAAACACCACCTCCGGTCTGGGTATGACGGCAGAAGGCGGCAGCATCTACGAGGTGCTCATGGGGCGCATGAAACTCGCCGATGCCGTGCAGCAGACGAAGTACGAGAACCTGTCCATTGTCGGCAGCGATGTACGGCTGGCAAACGCCGAACTGGAGCTGGTCGATGTGGACAAGCGTGAATTCCGCCTGAAGACCGCCGTGCAGACCATTCAGAGGTCATATGATTTCATCCTGATTGACTGCCCGCCGTCGCTTGGGTTGCTGACCGTCAACGCGCTGGGTGCATCGGACAGCGTGCTCATC
Organism: Anaerovoracaceae bacterium; assembly: GCA_963590165.1. Taxonomy (GTDB): domain Bacteria; phylum Bacillota; class Clostridia; order Christensenellales; family Aristaeellaceae; genus UBA11524. Next base: position 8,571 of record CAVANO010000032.1, on the reverse strand, counting down.
CCGATTCAGTGCGAATACTACGCGCTGGAAGGTGTCGCGAGCCTGATGAACACCATCTCGCGCGTCAAGAAGACCATTAATCCGCATCTGGACATCGAGGGCATCCTGCTGACGATGCTCGATGGGCGCACGAACCTCGGTCTGCAGGTCGTCGATGAGGTCAAAAAGCATTTCAAGAAGCAGGTGTACGCCACCGTCATTCCGCGCAGCGTCCGCCTCGGTGAAGCACCGTCCCACGGCGAACCGATTCATGTTTACGACAAGCGCAGCGCCGGATGCACCGCGTACGTCAGCCTGGCGAAGGAAGTGCTCCAGCGCAACCATCTGCCAATCAAGGAACTCAAGCTGTAAAATAAAGGGAGACGATCGCAATGCCCAAAAAAACACACGGATTGGCACGAGGGCTGGATATCCTGCTGCCGGACAGCGATTTGACAGCGTCAGGCGGTGCACAGGAAATTTCCGTGGGTGATATAGACCCGAATCCCGATCAACCCAGACGTACCTTCTCGGAGGAAAGCATCGCCCAGCTTGCGCAGTCAATCCGCGAGCAGGGGTTGCTTCAGCCGATTCTTGTCGTCCCGATGAACGGCGGACGCTACCGCATTGTTGCCGGCGAACGCCGCTGGCGTGCTGCGCGGATGGCAGGGCTGGACACCGTGCCGTGCATGATCCGCGAAATGGATGTGCCGACACAGATGGAAATCGCACTGGTAGAGAACCTGCAGCGCGAGGACCTGAACCCCATCGAGGTCGCGCAAGGCATTCAGACGCTCATGCGTCAGTGCGGCTATACCCAGGAAACCGTCGCCGCGCGCCTGTGCAAGAGCCGTCCTGCGGTGGCGAATCTGCTCCGCCTGCTGTCCCTGCCGGAGGAAATCATCAACATGGTGCGTCAGAACACGCTCAGCGCCGGTCATGCCCGCGTGCTTGCCGGTGTCGATTCGGATGACCTGAAGCTCTCGCTCGCCCGTCAGACGACCGCGAACGACTGGAGCGTCCGTCAGCTGGAAAACGCCGTGTCGCTGATGAAGAAGAGCAATACGCCCCTGCCCGATACGAAGAAGAAACCCGCCGCGCTGCCTGCGGAGCTGACGGAGCTGGAGTCCTTCTGCCGCGAGACGTTCGGCGTGCGCACGACGATTACCGGCAATCAGAAGAAAGGCAAAATCACGCTGCAATATTATTCCGCCGAAGAGCTGGAGCAGGTCTATGAGCTGCTCCATCAGCTCAAGCAGGAATAACGCTTCGTTGGAGGAATGCCGTATGTCAAAGCAAACGCTTCCGGATATGCCCCGCTGGGACGGTCCGCTCTCCCATCCGTTCTACAGCCATGTCGTCAAGCGCGTCATTGACTTTGTACTGGCGCTGCTGCTGCTCATTCCCGGCTGCATGATCATGCTGCCGCTCGCCATCTGGGTCAAGCTGGACAGTCCCGGTCCCGTGCTGTACAAGGCAGTCCGCGGCGGCTATCACAATCAGCCTTTCCTGATTTACAAATTCCGCTCGATGGTCGTCGGCGCAGACAAGTCTGGCGGATGCACGGCACTCAACGACAGCCGCGTCACGCGCGCCGGCAAAATCATGCGCCGCCTGAAGCTCGATGAACTGCCGCAGCTCTTCAACATCCTGAAGGGCGACATGTCCTTCATCGGACCGCGTCCGGAGCTGCTGCTGTATACAACCCAGTATACCAAGGATCAGGAGTGCATCCTGTGGGTGCGCCCCGGCATTTCCGACCGCTCGTCCATCGTGTATATCGCGCAGGATGAGATTGTCGGCACCGAAAATCCGGTAGAGAACTTCGAGAAGTACATCCTGCCGGAAAAGAACCGCCTCCGCGTGGAATACGCGCTGCACCAGTCCTTCACGCTTGATGTTTCGCTGTTCTTTGAAACCATCGGCGGCGTGTTCGGCAAGGCAAAGCGGATGGCGGACGAAAAGCATGAGCAGAAGGAGGCGCAGTCATGAGCGCACCCTATACTGAAAAGACGCACGCCGCGTTTCATGGTCAGGCGATTGACACGTCCGACCCCAAGACGCTGGCGTGGCTGATTCGCCGCCATGGGCTGGAAATGACCCACATCAGCCGCGGCAGCCATATCGGTGCAATTTTTTCCGTTGCCGAGATCATGGCGGTTCTCTATACGCGGATTCTGCATGTCGACCCGAAGAATCCGCAGATGGAGGATCGTGACCGGCTGATTTTATCCAAAGGACATGCCGGTGCAGCGGTTTATGCGGCGCTGGCAGAACGCGGCTTTTTTCCGGTGGAGGAGCTTTCCACGCATTATGCCAATGGTTCGCGCCTGTCCGGGCATGTGAGCCATAAGGGCGTGCCAGGCGCGGAGTTTTCCACCGGTTCTTTAGGTCATGGGCTGAGCGTCGCAGCAGGCATGGCGCTCGGCGGCAAGAAGGATCATGCTCCGTGGCGTGTATACTGCATCCTCGGCGACGGCGAGTGCGATGAGGGCGCTGTCTGGGAGGCAGCACTTCAGGCGCATCAGTTCAAGCTCGACAATCTGGTCGCCATCATCGACCACAACCGCATGCAGAGCCTTGATTTCTGTGAAAATACGCTTGCGCTGGAGCCCTTTGCGGACAAGTGGCGTGCATTCGGCTGGAACGTCCTCGAGATTGACGGCAATGATGTCGAAGCGGTCGAAAAGTCACTGCATCAGGCACAGGGCAATCTCGGCAGCAATCGCCCGACCGTTGTCATTGCCGTGACGACGAAGGGCAAGGGCGTTTCATTTATGGAGAACAATATCCTGTGGCACTATCGGACACCGCAGGGTGAGGAATACGATGCCGCACTGGCGGAACTGGAGGCACAGCGGCCATGAGAGATGCATTTACGCGGGCGCTCATGCGCGAGGCGGCAAACGACAGCCGTCTGATGCTGGTGACGGGCGATTTGGGGTTCGGTGTCCTGCGTCCGTTCTGGGAGACGTACCCCGAACAGTTTGTCAACGCGGGCATCGCCGAGCAGAGCATGACCGGTCTGGCAGCAGGCCTTGCAAAAACGAACCGCACCGTGCTGACGTACTCCATCGGCAACTTCCCTACCCTGCGCTGCCTGGAGCAAATTCGCAATGACTGCGCTTATCACGGACTGAATGTCAAAATCGTATGCGTCGGCGGCGGTTTTGTGTACGGCTCGCTCGGCATGAGCCATCATGCGACCGAAGATATGGCCGTCATGCGCGCGCTGCCGGGCGTAACGGTCTTTACTCCCGGCGATCCGGCAGAGGTCGAAGCGGTCGTGCCGGTCATGCTGCGTACCCCCGGCACATGCTATCTGCGCCTTGGCCGCGGCGGCGAACCGACCGTGCATGCTTCCCCCGTAACGGACTGGGCAATGCCGAAGGCGCTGACACTGCGCACCGGCAGCGATATCGCCTTGCTGTCCGCCGGCGGTATCCTGACACAGACGAGCGCTGCGGCTGATTTGCTCTCCGCGCAGGGAATTTCCGCCGAGGTCGTATCCTTCCCCGTCATCAAGCCGATTGACAAGGATAAAATCGCCGAGTTGACGCGCCGCTTCCGCCATCTGGTGACGGTCGAAGAGCATTCCATCGTCGGCGGCTTCGGTTCCGCCGTCTGCGAGGCTGCTGCGGAAACGGGCAACGCCTGCCGCATTCACCGCATCGGCATGGAGGATACCTATTCCACCATTGTCGGCACGCAGCAGTACCTGCGCGAACAATACCGCATGGATGCCGCTGCAATTGCCGAACGCAGCATGCAATGGCTGAAGGAGGAATAATCCGATGAAGAAGCAGGAAGAAGAAAAGAAACTGTCCCTGCCGGACATTCATGCAGAACTGCTTGAACAGTTGCGCGATATCACCGCCGTCTGCACACGCCATCAAATTTCCTACAACATGATGTGCGGCTCGCTTCTGGGGGCTGTACGCCATCACGGGTTCATTCCGTGGGATGACGATGTCGATTTGCTGATGACGCGCGGCGAATTCCAGAAGTTCCGCGAAATCTACCCGAAAGAGTGCGACAAGCGCTTTGAGCTGACGTATCTGGACACATGGACGCCTCGCGTCATGAACCGCGACCCCGAAAAAGCAGCAGCATTCACGGATATCTTCATCCTCGACCCAGTTCCGCCGGAAGGGTTCAAGCGCAAGTGGTGGTTCTTCCGTCTGCACACGCTGCAGGGCATGCTCAAGAAGAACGTTGATTATTCGCGTTTCAGCCTGAAGAACAAGATTCTGATTTTCGGCACGCATGTGCTCGGTCTGCCCTTCTCCGTCAAGACGAAGACGCACTGGTACGAGCAGGTTTCGCGTCAGGAGCAGTCCGGCAATGACCTGTGCATGTCCAACGGCGCGTTTGAGCTGATGATGCACATCTGGCATCCGGAGCAGTTCGAGGAAAAAATCACCGTGTCCTTCGAGGGCATCGATGTGCTGATTCCCAAGAAATGGGACGAAGTGCTGACTGTCCTCTTCGGGCCGGATTACATGACGCCGCCGCCGGAGAACGAGCGTGTCGCCCGTCATCTGGATGTCTAACCAGAAAGGATATTCATGGAGATGAAATTCTGTCCCCTGTATTCCGGCTCAAGCGGCAACTGCCTTTTTGCGGAGTACAACGGGACACGGATCCTGATCGATGCCGGCAAATCCGGAAAAATGATCGATGAGGCGCTGGACATGATCGGCATCGCGCCGGAATCCATCGATGCCATCCTGATTACGCACGAGCATTCCGACCACATCGCCGGCGCAGGCATTATGTGCCGCAAACACCATATTCCGCTCTACGCCACCGAGGATACATGGAGCGCCATGGAAGGAAAGCTCGGCAATATTCCGCCTGCCATGCGCCGTTCCTTCGATACCTTCTCCGATTTCTATGTCGGCGGCATCGGCGTGCAGCCGTTCTCCATTCCGCATGACGCGGCAGATCCGGTCGGCTACCGGCTATGGGGCGGCGCGCTGAGCATTTCCGTCGCAACGGATCTGGGACATTTTCCCCGCACGGTGCGCGATGCGATTGCAGGCAGTTCACTCGTGCTCCTCGAAAGCAATCACGACCCTGACATGCTCCGCCAGAACGGGCATTACACGGAACGCCTCAAGCAGCGCATCCTCGGCAACCGCGGTCATCTGAGCAATGACGCATGCGCCGATGCGCTGCTTCAGCTTGTCGAGAGCGGTACAAGAAACGTGATTCTCGGTCACCTGAGCGGCGAAAACAACACGCCGACGCTGGCGTACCATGTCAGCGAGGACAGGATGATTCATGAGGGCATCCGCATGGGCACGGATTTGTCGCTCGATGTCGCGCTGCGCGACCGTGTCGGTGCTGTGTACCGTCTGGAGGATGCAACATGACGCGCCGTCATCAGGCGATTGAGCCAACCAACCGGCTGCTGCTCCTGCTGATGGTGCTGCTTGGGGTGAAACTGCTGTTTTCGCGTGTCCTGGCGCTGACACTGCCGGACGATCTGCCGCAGGAAACGCTGCTTTTGATTTCCCTGTCGCAGGAAGTCCTGCTGATTGGTCTGCCTGCCATCGTGTTGATGGTGCGCAGCAAGGGGATCAGCCCACGAATGGGGCAATCACGCGGCGGGATCGGGCTGATGCTGTGCGCCGTTGCGCTCGGGCTGGCGTTCCGCGCGTTCGCCGTACCGCTGACAGGCGCGTGGTGCAAGATGCTCTCCCTTGAACAGCAGACAACCGCCGTACCGGACAGCCCGATGCTGTGGTGTCTGCAGTTGCTGACGGTGGCGATTGTTCCGGCAGTTGCGGAGGAATGCCTTTTCCGCGGCGTAGTGCTCTCATCGCTGCTTTCGCACGGCAGCCGCATCGCTGCGGGTCTCCTGACGACGCTGCTGTTCTCTCTGCTGCACGGCAATCTGGCGGCGCTTCCGGCACATCTGCTGCTTAGCGCGGCACTGACCATCCTGATGCTGCGCACGGGGCGGCTGTATGCGCCAATCCTCATGCACTTCGCCTACAACGCTTCATCGCTGTTCTGGCCGGGCATGTCCGCGCTCTGGCTGACGCTCTGTGCACTGGCTGTGCTTGCGCTGGCAATTTGGGCGCTGCTGACAATGCCGAAAATCGCCAATCTCCGCATGAAGCGGTCAACATGGCTGTTATCCATCGCCGCTTTAGCGCTGATGGCGCTGCAATATATTTCCTGAGGCACCGCCTCATTATTTCCGGAGGTGTTCATTTCATGATTCTGCTCTCTCTGCAAGGGATTCAGAAGAGCTTCGGCACCAACGAGGTGCTGCGCGATGCGTCCCTGGTGCTTCAGGACGGTCAGCGAATGGGGCTTGTCGGCGTCAACGGCTGCGGAAAATCAACGCTGATGAAGATTATCGCCGGTCTGGAAACGGCTGACGGCGGCACGATGACCATGCAGAAGGGGCTGAAGCTCGGCTATCTGGCACAGCAGGGACAGGTCGGCGCAGGGCGAACGGTGCTGGAGGAGCTGGAAAGCGTCTTCGAGCCGGTTCGCCGCATGGAGCAGCAGCTTCGCGCGCTGGAGGAGCAGATGGCACAGGCGCAGGACGAAGCCGCCCTGCACCGCCTCGGCAGCCAATATGACCAGCTCACGCGCAAATTCGAAGAGAGCAACGGCTACGGCTGGCGTTCGACCGTGCAGGGTGTGCTGGCAGGTCTCGGCTTCCGCAAGGAACAGCAGGGGCAATTAGCCTCGCTCCTTTCCGGCGGCGAACGGACACGGCTCTGCCTTGGGCGAATGCTGCTGACTCAGCCGGATTTGCTCCTGCTGGACGAGCCGACAAACCACCTCGACCTCAAATCCATCGCGTGGCTGGAGGACTATCTGCGCACCTACCGCGGCGCTGTCCTGCTCATCAGCCATGACCGTTACTTCATGGATCATGTCTGCGACCGGATGTGCGAGCTGCTGCTGGGCGCCACCGAGTGCTATGACGGCAACTACACGCGCTATATGGCACAGCGGACGGAACGCTTTGAAATCCGCATGAAGGCGTACGAACTGCAGCAGAAGGAAATCGCACGGCAGGAAGCCATCATTGCACGGTATCGCCAGTTTAACCGCGAGAAGTCGATTCGGCTGGCGGAAAGCCGCGAGAAACGCCTCGAGAAAGTCGAGCGGCTCGAAAAGCCGCAGGATGAAAACGCCATCCGCTTCCGCTTCGATGTCCGCCGCCGCACGGGCGAAGATGTCCTGATGATTGACGAACTGTCGAAAGGCTTTGACGGCCGTCAGCTGTTCGAGCACGTTCATATGCACCTGCGCACCGGCGACCGTGTCGCGCTCATCGGCGACAACGGCGTCGGCAAATCAACGCTGCTCAAGTGCATTGTCGGCGAGGAAAAGCCCGATACGGGCACCATCCGCTTCGGCGCAGGCGTTGACATCGGCTATTACGACCAGCATCAGGAGAAGCTGCACGAGAACAAAACCGTACTTGATGAGGTCTGGGACGATTTTCACCGCCTTGACCAGACGGAGGTTCGCGGTGCGCTTGGGCTGTTCCTCTTCACGGGCGATGATGTGCTCATGCCCATTTCAACGCTTTCCGGCGGCGAGAAAGGGCGCGTTGCGCTAACAAAGCTCATGCTCCGCAAGGACAACGTCCTTCTGCTGGACGAACCGACTAACCATCTCGATATGGACAGCCGCGAGGTGCTTGAGGACGCACTCGAAAATTTTCCCGGAACGATTCTCGCCATCAGCCACGACCGCTACTTCATCAACCGTTTTGCCACGAAAGTCTGCGTGATGGAATCCGGCGGCATCAAAGAATATCTGGGCAATTACGACGATTATTTCGAGAAAATCAACCGCGCCGTTCCGCCGGACAGCGAAACCGCCGGCATCACGAAAACCGCACTGGACAAGGAGAAACGCAAGTCCCGCGAGGAAGAGAAACGCATCCGCGAGCGCAAGAACGCGCTGCAGGCCGCCGAAAAGGCCGTCACGGATGCCGAGCAGGAGGCGGAGCGCATCGAAAATGAGTTGTCCGACCCTGCAACATACCAGAATGCGGACAAAGCGGCGTTGCTTGCAAAGGCATATCAGGCGAAAAAAGCGGAAATCGAGCGCCTGTACGCCGAATGGGAAGCATTGGAATCCGCTGAATAAATTCACATACAAAAACAGCCCGAACCTGCTGACGTTCGGGCTGTTTCCCTGTGCGGCCTGTTGCTGACTGCCGCTCAGGATGGAAAGGGGAAAGGGGAAAAAAGGAGGAGAAAAGGAAAGGAAAACCATGGGGTAACGCGCACAATGATTTGGCTCATCCGCTGTGCGGTTCCGCCTTCTATGTCAAAGCGGACATGCCCACCAGGCGAATCCGCTGAATTTGCCAAAGCGGTTGCTGTTCGCCTTCTGTCCGGGCCTTCCCGCCTGACATTGTTATCATAGCAGGCTTGTCTGTTGTCATCATGAAGGAAATGTGATAACTTGGTGAAAGTTGCTTCTTTTCCTGTCACAAACACAAAAGCCGCCTCGCAAGGAGACGGCTCTTTTCAGTTAAGGTAATACCGCACAATTCAGTGGCGCCGCTGAACATGCCTTTTGCGCCATCTGCGGCGGCGAAAT
>CAVANO010000031.1:74601-115681 GCA_963590165.1 Anaerovoracaceae bacterium | reverse complement strand
ATCACCAGAGGAAGTCTTTTATGATACGGTGTTGCACTTGACTTGACAATTCAAGGTTTTATAGCTGGTAAATCATGATCGTCATCGTTTCGCGATTCTCTTCATCCCATGATCCGCAACTACGCCCAGATACCCGACAGCAAGGAATGCAACTGCCAGCAGAACAATATTCAGCGCCACCGTGCCAGTGCCGAGTGTATCCGCATCGAGGAAAGGATACGGATATTTGTTGTCGCCTGTCAGAAACTGTGCCGCAATCATTGACACGGTCGCATACAGGATAGGGAAAAGAGCCGCAAAGAGAGGCATCTTCCATGTGGTGTTCCCCTTGGCATCAAACAGCAGCCAGTCGAGAAAGGTGCCAATTGGTACGACATAATGGAGGAGCGTCAGCCCTATCTTGGCGATTGTATCCATGCCGTCAAACATGCCGCGAAGCATAAAGTGCGCAACGAGTCCCGTCAGCATGATGGACATGGTAATCAGAAATTTGCAGTATCCGAATCTCACGGAGTTTTCCGCACTGCAAGACTTCCGAATCTCGGCAATAAGATACGCAAGATAGAACAATGCCACCGCGAGATTGCTGAGCGTGGTGAACATGCGAAAGCTGTAGAGTGAGAAATTGCTCGTTCCGACCTCGCACTGGAGGAGGATGCCCGTCACGGCCGAAAGGAAGATCAGGCATTTAAAAACAAGGGATGCATTTCTTTTCAGAGACTTCATAATTGTTTCCTCGCCGATTGCAAAACAGCCCTGCAGAATCTTTTCCGCAGGGCTGAAACTGTTATTTTTCGACTTGCAGCGCAAACTGACGCAGGTAAGACGACTTTAGCTGTTTTTTAATACAGCTTCGCGCCTGCAGGAATATGCGGGTCGACCATCAGCAGATGCAGCTTCTCTTCGTCGTTCTCCTTGTGGATGGCGGACAGCAGCATGCCGCAGCTTTCGATGCCCATCATGGCGCGCGGCGGCAGATTCGTGATGGCAATCAGCGTCTTGCCGACAAGCTCTTCCGGCTCATAGAAGGCGTGAATGCCGCTGAGAATCGTGCGCTCCGTGCCTGTACCGTCATCGAGGGTGAACTTCAGCAGCTTCTTGGACTTCTTGACTGCTTCACATGCAAGCACCTTCACCGCACGGAAATCCGACTTCGAGAACGTGTCGAAATCTACATAATCGGCGAACAGCGGCTCAATCTGCACATTGGAGAAGTTAATCTTTTCCTCAGCAACCGGAGCGTCCGGTGCGACCGGTGTGTCCGGAACGTCCGGTGCGACCGGTGCGACCGGTGCGACCGGTGCGACCGGTGCGTCAGCCGGCGCTGCTTCAGGCTGCTCGGCGTTCTTCGGGGCATCAAGCGGCTTCATGGTCGGGAACAGCAATACGTCGCGGATGGTGGCACTGTCCGTCAGCAGCATGACCATGCGGTCAAGACCGAAGCCCAGACCGCCCGTAGGCGGCATGCCGTATTCGAGCGCCGTCACAAAGTCCTCGTCAACATCGGCATGAATGCCCTGTGCGCGGCGAGCCAGCATCTGTGCTTCAAAGCGGCGGCGCTGGTCAATCGGGTCGTTCAGTTCGGTGAACGCATTGCCCATTTCGTGACCAGTGATGAAGAACTCAAAGCGTTCGGTCAGCTTCGGGTCGCTGGGCTTGCGCTTCGCCAGCGGAGAAATCTCGACAGGGTAATCGGTGATGAAGGTCGGCTGAATCAGGCTGGCCTCGACATATTCGTCGAACAGCGCAGCCAGGCAGTCACCCTTCGTGGCGTTCGATTCAACGTGTACATTGCGCTTGTCGCAGATCGCACGTGCTTCCTCGTCACTCTGCCACGTCGTCCAATCCTCGCCGCAAGCCTCCTTGACGGAATCCGCCATGGTGATGCGCTTCCATGGCGCCTTCAGGTGAATCGTTTGCCCCTGATAGACGACATCGGTCGTGCCGAGCGTCTTCATGGCGACAAACTCGAAGAGCTGCTCGACCATTTCCATGATTTCGTTATAATCCGCATATGCCTGATAGGTCTCGACGGACGTGAATTCCGGATTGTGGGTCGCGTCCATGCCTTCATTGCGGAAGATCCGGCCGACCTCGTACACGCGCTCGAAGCCGCCGACAATCAGCCGCTTCAGGTACAGCTCGGTCTCAATGCGCAGGAACATCGGCAGGTTCAGCGCGTTGTGGTACGTGCGGAACGGGCGCGCGGATGCGCCGATTTCTACCGTGTGGAGCACAGGCGTATCCACCTCAAGATAGCCGCGGCCGTCAAGGAACTCGCGTACGGCGGCGATGATGCGGCTGCGCTTGCGGAAGGTATCACGTACTTCGGGATTTACGATGCAATCCACATAGCGCTGACGGTAACGGAGGTCGGTGTCCACCAGACCGTGGAACTTCTCCGGCAGCACCTTCAGGGACTTGCACAGCAGCGTCAGCGATGTCACGTGGATGGACGCTTCGCCGGTTTTCGTGCGGAAAACGGTGCCCTGTACGCCGATGATGTCGCCGATGTCGTCTTTCTTGAACGCAGCATAGGCATCCTCGCCGAGGTCATCGCGCGTCACGTAAATCTGCATCTCGCCCTGCGCATCGAGCAGGTGCGCGAATGATGCCTTGCCCATGATGCGGCGCGAAACCATACGTCCGGCAAGCGAAACTGTCTTGCCTTCAACTGCGTCAAAATTGTTCGTGATGTCGTTGGAATGGTGCGTCACGTCAAAGTGCGTAATTTCATAGGGATTCTGCCCTGCGTCAATAAGCGCCTGCAGCTTCTGGCGGCGGATGATTTCCTGCTCGGAAAGGGGCGGCGTCAGGGGAGTTACGGGATAATCAGCCATGATGGGTGTCCACTCCTGTGTCAAAATATAGATTTACCGATGGATATCCAGAATGCGGAGCTGAATGATTCCGCGAGGCGTCTCAACGTCGACGATGTCGCCGACCGTCTTGCCCAGCAGTGCCGCACCGATGGGGCAGTCCGTGGAGATGCGCCCTTCGTCGGGATCCGCCTCGTCCGCGCCTGCACCGACAATACCATACTCGGACTGTGCGCCGGATTCGACATTCTCATAGCGAACCGTGATGCCGACAGATACGCGGTCAGTGGACAGATCGCTCTCGTCAACCACCTCCGCGCTTTCAATCAACGCCTTCAAGCGCGTGATTTCGGCCTCGTTCTTCGCCTGATCGTTACGAGCTTCCGTGTATTCTGCGTTTTCAGACAAGTCGCCGAAGCCGCGTGCGATTTCGATTGCGGTGACGATCTCCTTGCGCTTGACATTCAGCAGGTAATCGTAGCGCTCCTGCAGCTTGTGGAGAGATTCGGCTGTCATTATATTATGTTTTTCTTCAGCCATGCGTCCCAGCTCCTTTCCATGTGCGCGGCGATGAGCCGCAAAGAAGCACCCGGAGAGGATCGACAGCGGAAAAGACCGCCGAAAACCGGGTGCGAGCATCCAAAATGCTTGGTGTATACCATGTTCCATTATACTTTCTTTTCCGGCAACTGTCAACAAAAAAACGCCATGAATTCTTTGTTGCTCCATCGCGAAACGGGTCAAGAGGGGGACTTCGTCCCTTTTTTTGTTCCTTTTTTGTCCCTTGCGGAGTCCGGAAGCGATCCTTTGGATAGGGTGGGGAGGAAGCTCAACCTCGCGCACAACGCGAAAACGTTTTTTGCATAGGGTCTGAGCATGTTTTCGCAAAAATTTCGTTCCTTTTCGGAGAATTTCCGCAAGGATTTTTCACTCGTTTGTCGTACTAATTCCTTCATACAGGGAAATCATTCTTTTCGGCAGGAAAGGAGATTGAAATGGACAGACAACGGTATCTGCAGGAGATTGATGCGCGGAACGCGTCAGGAACGTATCAGCCGACATGGGAATCGCTGAGTCAGCATCCCGTGCCGGACTGGTATCGGGAAAAGCGGCTCGGCATCTTCCTGCACTGGGGCGTGTTCTCCGTGCCGGCATATCATGACTGGTATGCGAGAAACATGTACATTCAGGGGACGCCGGAATATGAGTATCATCTGGCAACCTACGGCGCACACAAGGACTTTGGATTCAAAGACTTCATTCCGCAGTTCAGGATGGAGAAATTTGAGCCGCAAGCGTGGGTGAAGGAATTCATGGATGCCGGTGCGGATTACATCGTGCCGGTTGCGGAGCACCATGACGGTTTCCAGAACTACGAAAGCGAGCTGTCCCACTGGAATGCCATGGAAATGGGACCGCATCGGGATATCATGGGCGACCTGCTCCGCGAAGCAGACCGTGCCGGCATGACGCTCGGCGCGTCGAGCCACCGTGTGGAGCACTGGTGGTTCCTCAGCCAAGCGCTGGAGTTTGACAGCGACATCAAGCAGCCGCTCAAGCCGGGCGACTACGCGTGGCCTGCGATGCCGGAGAGAGGCAATCAGGATTTGTTCTCCGAACCGGCACCGTCGGACGAGTTCCTGACGGACTGGCTGCTGCGCTGCTGCGAGATTGTCGACCGGTATCATCCGCGCATCATGTATTTCGACTGGTGGATTCAGCATGCCGCTGTCAAGCCGTACCTGCGGCGTTTCGCGGCATACTATTTCAATGTTATGGAAGACCGCGGCGGCTGCGTCATCAACTACAAGCACGATGCATTCCCGTTCGGCATCGGCGTGCCGGATATCGAGCGCGGTCAGTTCGCTGAGGCAAAGCCGTTCCTGTGGCAGTCGGATACGTCCGTCATGCGTGGAAGCTGGTGCTACTCAAAAGATCCGGCACGTGCGAAGTACAAGGAGCCGCGCGAGGTCATCTGGGATTTGCTCGACGTCGTGAGCAAGAACGGGCGCCTGCTGCTGAATTTCGGCCCGAAGCCGGACGGCACGCTGTCGGACAAAGACCTTGAAATCCTGCACGCGATGCGTGACTGGATGAAGGTCAACAACGAGTGCATCCACGGTACAGGGCTGTGGCGGATTGCACAGGAGGGTCCGACTCACATTCAGGAAGGGCAATTCGCCGATGCGCAGAGCCGCAACTTCACCAGCGAGGACTTCCGCTTTACCTGCCGCGGCGGCAATGTGTATGCGGCGTGCCTTGTCTGCCCGGAGGACGGCAAGATGCAGATCAAGTCGCTGCGTGAGGCGGACGCAAGCAGCCTGCCGCTTTGGCACGGCATCATCCGGCAAGTGGAGGTGCTGGGATGCCCGCACGGGGTGACATGGACGCGCGACAGCGAGGCACTGCATGTCGATATGGGCGATTACCGCTCGGACATGCCGGTTGTTGTCAAAATCATTACAGACTAACGGAAGCAAAAAGTTAGAGGAGGAACATCATCATGCGCTTTACACAGGGCTACTGGGTTATTCGTCAGGACTACGTCATGTCCTACGCCACCAAGACCGTCCGTGTTATCAAGTCTGATAAGGAACTGCACATCATCAGCGCCTGTCGTCCCGTCCGCACACGCGGCGACATTCTCGACGGCGGTTCGCTTGATGTCGTGTTCACCGCACCGAGGAAGAACATCATTCGTGTGCAGGTGACGCATTTCGCCGGCACGCCGCGCAAGGATCCGAAGTTCACGACGTACGAGGAGGATGTGACACCCGAAATCCGCGAGGATGACGATTACGCATATTTCACTTCCGGCGACCTGACCGCACGCGTCAGCAAGGGCGACAACTGGTCGGTGGACTACATGGTCGGCGACCACATTCTGACGACATCCGGCTGGCGCGGCATGGGTCGTGCGCTTCGCAAGGACGGCACACCTACATCGTTGCTGCCGCATGGTCAGTCGTACATGTCCGAAAGCCTGATGCTGGATGTCGGCGAATGCGTCTATGGTCTGGGCGAGCGTTTTGGCGCATATGTCAAGAACGGTCAGACGGTCGACATGTGGAACGCGGACGGCGGCACGGCATCGGAGCTGGCATACAAGAACATTCCGTTCTACATGACCAACCGCGGTTACGGCGTGCTGGTGGAGAACAGCAGCGACGTGTCCTTCGAGGTTGCGACGGAGAAGGTCGAACGCGTGCAGTTCTCGCACGAGGGCGAAACGATGGTGTACGACGTGATTTACGGCGGCACGCCCAAGGATACGCTGGAACGCTACACCGCGCTGACCGGCCGTCCGGCGCTCGTGCCGGCGTGGTCGTTCGGTCTGTGGCTGTCCACGTCCTTCACCACGAATTATGATGAAAAGACGACCTCTTCCTTTATCGACGGCATGGCGCAGCGTGATATTCCGCTGTCCGTGTTCCACTTTGACTGCTACTGGATGCGCGGCTACAACTGGTGCGACTTTGAGTGGGATCATGACACGTTCCCCGACCCGGTCGGCATGCTCAAGCGCTATCACGACAAGGGGCTGCACATCTGCTGCTGGATTAACCCGTACATCGGACAGGCATCGCCGCTGTTCGCCGAGGGCATGAAGAACGGCTATCTGCTCAAGAAGACGGACGGCAGCCTGTTCCAGACGGACATGTGGCAGGCAGGCATGGCGATTGTCGACTTCACGAATCCGGATGCCTGCAAGTGGTATGCGTCGTATCTCTACAAGCTGATGGACATGGGCGTTGACTGCTTCAAGACGGACTTCGGCGAGCGGATTCCGGTGCGCGATATCGCGTGGTTTGACGGCAGCGATCCGCTTTACATGCATAACTACTATACCTATCTTTATAATCAGGTCGTGTTCAACGTCGTTAAGGATCGCAAGGGCGAAGGCGAGGCGATTCTGTTTGCCCGCAGCGCGACCGTCGGCGGACAGCAGTTCCCTGTGCACTGGGGCGGCGACAATTCCGCGTCCTATGTGTCCATGGCAGAAACGCTCCGTGCCGGTCTGTCCATGAGTCACAGCGGCTTCGGCTACTGGACTCACGATATTTCCGGCTTCGAATCGACCGCACCGGCAGATGTCTACAAGCGTTGGGTGCAATTTGGTCTGCTGTCCTCTCACAGCCGCCTGCACGGTTCGAGCAGCTACCGTGTGCCGTGGCTCTTTGACGAGGAGAGCGTCGATGTCTGCCGCAAGTTCACCAAGCTCAAGTGCCGCTTGATGCCTTATCTGTACGGCAAGGCGGTTGAGGCGCACGTGGACGGCGTGCCGATGATGCGCCCGATGATGCTGGAATTCCCTGATGACCCTGCCTGCGACATGCTCGACCGCCAGTACATGCTGGGCGACAGCCTGCTTGTTGCGCCGATTTTCCGCAAGGATGGTGAAGTGCAGTACTATCTGCCGGAAGGCACCTGGACGTCCCTGCTGGATGATACCAAGGTCGAGGGCGGTCACTGGCAGACGGAGATTCATGACTTCATGTCCTTGCCGCTGATGGTTCGCCCGGGCACGGTGCTGCCCATCGGCGCGTGCGACAATCGTCCGGATTATGACTACCTCGATGGGCTGGAACTGCACGTCTATCAGCTGGAGGACGGCGAAAGCGCAACGGTGGAAATCCCGGACACCAAGGGCAACACTGCCGCGACGTTCACCGTCACAATGAAGGACGGTCAGGCAGTTGTCGAAACCGACGCTACGAAGCCGTACACAGTTGTTGTGCACAAGTAAGATAGCATCAGAAAAGGCGCTCTGTCCTGAGCAGGATGGAGCGCCTTTGTTTTGCAGAGCAGATTAATCCGCCGTCATGGCCGCATCAGGCACATAGACATGCACTCCGTCCATGGTAACGCGGGACAGCAGGTCGGTCAGGAACGTGCAGAGCGCCTGATGATTCTTTTCAAGGTGATAGCCGGAGAGGATGAGCAGGTCGCCGGTGTCCGCAAGCACCATCACGGTGATTTTGTCATCGCCCTCGCCGAAAGCATCTGTGACCACACCGCCGAGAATGTGGAAACCGTCCTCTGCAATGAATTCAATCAGTTCATCGGTGTTTGCATCGAACTGGTTCATGAGCTCGGGAAGGGTGTTTTCCGGGTCTTCATCGGGCGTGCGGGCAATCACCATCGCTACAACACGTGCGCCGCCGGACACAAGCACGGTTCTCCCATCGGTTAGCTCGACGGATGCATCGTCAGGCAGAGTCAGTGAAAAGGGGAGCAGCGCATCCGCAGGCACCTCAGTCAGGACAGGTGTTGCGGTGGGATCAGCAGATGTGTCGGACGAGGTGGCAATGTCCTCAGCAAAGGCAAAAGCAGAAAAAAGCAAAGCGGCAATGAGCAGCAGGCTCAGATCAAAAGCAGCATGACGCATCAAATAAGCACCTCCATGCTCATCATACCGCATTTGCGGGGCAATGTCAAATTGTGAAATGTAACACTTTCTTTCATGGTGCGTTTGTGATATGATGGCATAGGTCTTGCAATGAGATGAGGAGGAGTTCCATGCTTCGGAAAATTCTGCGTCACCTGTTCTGCCAGCCGAGGATGGTCAGGCGGACAATTGTTCTGCTGCTGAGCGTTACCATCATGGGCACGTGCGTTGCGGTGTTTGACCGCATCGGCTTCGGGACAGACCCGTCATCGGTGATGAATCTGGGTGCTTCACGGAAGCTGGGCATTCAGTTCGGGACGTATCAGGTGCTGTTCAATACTTTTCTGTTGCTGATTATTCTCGCCTGCCGCCAATGGAAGGTCATCGGCATCGGTTCGATTGCCAACATGGTGATTGTCGGCTATGCAAAGGATCTGTTCGACGTCATCTTTGATGCCCTGAACATTCTTCAGCCGGATTCGCTGACGATGGCTGTGCGCATCTGCTGGCTTGTCCCGACGCTGGCGGTGTTCATGATCGTCGTGTCCTTCTATATGATTGTCGAGCTTGGGACGGCGCCGTATGATGCCATTCCGCAGATTATTTCGAAGTATGTAAAGAAGGTGCCGTTTGCCGTCATCCGCATGTTCTATGATATCATGGCGCTTTCCATTGGTTATTTGCTTGGCAGCACGGTCGGGGTCGTGACGCTTGTCACCGGCTTCTGTTTGGGACCGATTATCGGTGCAATTTCAAAGAAATTCCGTCCGCTCTTTATCGAGGAGGAATCGAAAACATGCTGACAGAAAAGGCACTGTGCCTTCATGCACTGCCGAAGGACAGAAAGCCGCTTTTTCCGCCGCTGTCCGACCGCAAGGCATGGGAAGGCATCGATGAGGCTGACAGCGCCGACCTGACTGCGTATGTGCAGGCATGGCAGAATCAGCCGTACCCGATGCTGCTGCTGAGCGATTATGCCGCGTTTGTGCGCACGTTCAGCCGCAGCCGCTGCGAGAACCCGTACTTTGCGCGCCGTCGGAGGCTGATTGCTGCGATGATGTCGGTAGCGATGAGCGGCGAAATGACGGACATGCCGCAGGTGGAGGACGGACTGTGGTGCATCTGCGAGGAAACAACATGGGCAATCAGTGCACATATCGGGCTGACAAAGGAGCATCCGTTCCCGACCGAGGAAGCGCCGACGCTCGACCTCTTTGCTGCACAGACGGGCATGATTCTCGCGTTCACGCTGTCGATTCTGGGCGATGCGCTCGAAAAGTCGCTTTCGGCGCGTGTTCAGCGTGAAATCGACCGCCGCATTTTATTGCCGTTCATGACGCGCAATACGGACTGGTGGATGGGCTTCACGCGGAAGGATTTGTGTAACTGGACGCCATGGATTGTGTCTAACGTGATGTTTGCCGCTCGGACGCTGCTGGATGACCCGATTCCGCTGTATCGCCGCGCCTGCGTCATGCTGGACGCGTATCTGCGCTGTATTCCGGCGGACGGCGGCTGCGACGAGGGCGTAGCGTACTGGAACATGGCTTCCGGCAGCCTGCTGGACTGCCTGGAGCTGCTCGATGAAGCGGGGCTGTCGCTTTGGGACAACGAGAAACTGCGCAATATGCTGGAATTTCCACTGAAGATGAATCTCGGCGGCGGCTATTTCGTGAATTTTGCTGACTGCGATGCACGTCCGGTCATGTACGGCGAACGGCTGCAGCGTGCAGGGGAGCTGACGCATAACGAAGCGCTCCGGCAGATGGGGAAGCAGCTCCGCGGACACGTTACGGACAGCGTATCTGATGTGCCGCACCTTTCGCGCATGCTCCAGCGGCTGTTCCACAAGGCGGGAGAAGGCGTCAGCACGGCGGCAATCCGCAGGGATGTCCTCCTGCCGGATTTGCAGGTGCGCATCGTGACGAAGGGCGGATTCACGCTGTGCATCAAGGGCGGCAACAACGGCGAAAGCCACAATCACAACGATGTCGGTACGCTGATGGTGTACGCAGGGGAACATCCGATTCTCATCGATGCCGGCAATCTGTGCTACACGGCAAAGACGTTCTCCGACGCACGCTATACGCTGTGGAACTGCCGGAGCATGTATCATTCTGTCCCGATGATTGGCGCGTATGAGCAGCATGAAGGCATCCAATATGCTGCAAAGGACTTCTGCCCATTGGAAAACGGTGCGTCTTTGGATATGGCAGGCGCGTATCCCGCGGAGGCAGGCGTCCTGTCAGCAAGGCGCACAGCAATCGTTGCAGAGGATGGCGTACAACTCACGGATGATATTACGCTGCAATCGCCCGAAACGGTGACATTCGTCTTGATGGCACGCGAAAAGCCGGAGGTGCAGAAAAACATCATCCGCTTCAAACATGCGGCAATGACTAGCAAACCGGCGCTCCTTCCTGCGGTGGAGGAGATTCCCGTCACCGATGCGCGCATGGCGCAGAGCTGGCCAGGCACATTATATCGGCTGACATTCGTTTCGCCTGCCGCAATTTCGCATCATTTGAAAATTTCTATCAAAAAATTTGATTGATGCGGAAGAATGCACGGCGTTCGTTCGTTATATAGGTGAACACCCGATGCAAGGGAAGGGGGACACATTGATGAAACACCTTTGGAGGATTTTGATTGCGGTTTTGTGCCTGGCATTGCTGGGCGTAACGGCACTGGCGGAAACAGACCGTTTTCAGTTTGACAAGACCAATCTGACGGTATTTGAGGGCGATACGCTCGACCTGACGCTTGTTCGCCAGGGCAACTGCGCGGAGGAAGGCGAGCTGACGTTCACCAGCGGACGCGAGAACATCGCGACGGTTGATGACAATGGCGTTGTGACCGGCATCAGCAAGGGCAACGCTACCATCACTGCGACGCTCAAGACCGAGAAGCGCACGTGGAAGGCAACGGTCACCGTGACGGTTGCGCGCCGCGTGACGGATATTGAGGTCAACGAGTCCGCGCTGACGTTCTACGAGGCGAATGATCCGCTGATCAGCCATCTGACCGGCGGTACGGGTGAACGTGTGCTGCTGCTGCGCAAGGGCAAGCAGGCGACCATCCGCGCGACGCTTTCGCCGTCGGATGCGAGCAACCGCAATTTTACGGTGACATCTTCTGATCCGGATATTGTCCGCATCAGCAACGCCACCATGAATGCTCGCACAGCAGGCGAATGCACCGTGACCGTGGCGAGTACGCAGAATCCCGAGGTCAATGTCGTGTACCGCGTGCTGGTCGTCACGCCGGTGACAAGCGTGAAGGTGACGGCGGACACGAAAACCATCTTTGTTGGAGAAACGGCGCAGATGACGGCAGAACTCAAGCCTGCCGATGCGGACATTACCGGCATTACGTGGGAGAGCCTGAATGAGAAGGTCGCTGTGGTCGATGAATACGGCATTGTGACCGGCATCAGCAAGGGCAACGCGACCATCCGCGCGACAGCAACAGACGGCAGCGGTCAGCGCGCGACCATCAGCATCACGGTTCGTCAACAGCCGGAGAGCATCACGCTCAGCGGCGTGAACGGCAGCATCAAGGTCGGCGGCGGTGCAACCATCAAGGCAACCGTCTTGCCGAATACCACCAACGACAAGTCGGTCGTGTGGACGAGCAGCGACACGAGTATCGCGACCGTGTCCGCAAACGGCTATGTCAAGGGCATCGCACCCGGCACGTGTACCATCACCTGCCAGAGCAAGACGTATCCGTCCGTGTATGAGCAGATGGATGTTACGGTTTACTCGCCGGTCACGTCCATCACCTTCAACGAGAAGAACCCGAAGGTTTCTGTCGGACGCACCATTGCGCTGAGCTGGACAGTGAAGCCGCTGGATGCGACGGATTCGTCTGTGACCTTCTCGACGAACAAACCGGATGTCGTGTCTGTCAGCGATGACGGCATCGTCACCGGTCTCAAGCGTGGCGAATGCTACGTCTACGCGACCGCAAATGACGGCAGCGGCAAGAAGGCAACGGTCAAGGTGACGGTCACCCAGTCGGTCACCGGCATCACGATGAAGGAAACCGAGCAGAATGTCGGACTGAACAAGTACGTCACGAACACGGCAGTGCTTGAGCCGTCCGATGCGAACAACAAGACCATCAAGTGGACGAGCCAGGATGAAAGCATCGCGACCGTGACCGGCACAGGCGTGAACCCGAAGGTCACTGGACGCAGCTGGGGCACAACGACCATCATCGGTGTGACGGAGGACGGCGGCTATGTCGTGACGTACACCGTCAATGTCGGCAGCAAGAAGGACGCATTGCGCATCACGAACCTGTGGGCAGAGAACAACGCCGCGAAGATTGTGGTCTACAATGCCAGCAACCTGACCATCACGAAGTTCTACTACACGATTTACCTTTACAACGCGTTCGGCGAGCCGCTCGTCTGCAACACGGACGGACGCTCCTTCTCCTTCACCGGCACGTATAACTTTACGCTTGAGCCCGGTCAGGCAACGCGTCACGGTCAGTTCTCCTTCGGCAAGGAGTACATCAAGCCGGACGGTGTCGGACAGGTCGTCATGCGCATCAACGCTTACGACATCGAGGGCGGCGAGCACTACGAAATCCCTGCGAACAGCCAGCCGGAATTTACGTGGAAGGCCACGATTGACGACGGTCAGGGCTGACGGGCTTCGCCGGATTCCAGACATCCTCGAATCGGCGGATTTCCTTTGACGATGCACATGGGGCTGCACCAATCCTGTATACAGGAGCGGTGCAGCTCCTTTTTATGCATAGACTTGCAACGAAACCCCGAAAGTGGTAGAATAGGCACAGAGGAAGGCTTTTGCGCCTGTTTCAGGCACGTTTCCTCCAGCAAAATCAGACAGAAAGCCGTCTGCCGCTTTGGGACGGACGCAGCAGGTGAAGCATCTATGCGCGCATGGACGCATCGGATTCAGTATTATGAAACAGACCGCATGGGCATCACGCATCACTCTAATTACATCCGGATTATGGAGGAAGCGCGCGTGGACTATCTGGAGCAGCTCGGCTTCCCCTATGCGGAGATGGAACGTCGCGGCATTATTTCGCCCGTGACCGCTGTGAATTGCAAGTATCTTGCGACAACGACCTTCGATGACCGCATTCGGGTGGACGTGCGTGTGATTGCCTTCAACGGCGTCGTGCTGACGGTCGGATACGAGATGACAAATCAGGACGGCAAGCACGTGTTCACTGGCTCTTCACAGCATTGCTTTTTGAACCGCGAGGGTCGGATTCTACGACTGAAGCGCGAGCAGCCGGAATTTTATGCAGCGTTGGCGGCACAGGTCGAAAGCGAAGTAGAGGGAGAAGCACCGCATGAATAAGCAGGTATCGATTGGTATTTTGGGCTCCGGCGCGTGGGGGATGGCGCTGGCACGTTTGCTCTACCGCAACGGACACGATGTGACGGTGTGGTCGAAATTTCCTCAGGAGATTGAGCAACTGAGCACAACACGCAAGCATCCCGCGTTGCCGGGCATGGTCATCCCGGATGAAATCCGCTTCACGACAGATTTGGAGACGGTCACGGTCAACAAGGATCTTCTGCTCTTTGCCGTGCCTTCGGTGGCGATTCGTGAAACGGCGAGGGCGGCACGCGGATTCATTCCGGACGGTCAGGTCATTGTCGATGTTGCAAAGGGCATTGAGGCGGATACGCTGATGACGATGACGGAGGTCATTCGTGACGAAATCGGCAGGGATGGGCAGCACGAGCACATCAAGCTGGTGGCGCTTTCCGGACCGACGCATGCCGAAGAGGTTGCGCTGGACATGACGTCCTCCATCGTGTCCGCCTGTACGGATTTGAAGGTTGCCGAGCTGGTGCAGGATGTGTTCATGAACACCTGCATGCGTACGTACACGAACACGGATATCCTCGGCGTTGAGCTTTGCGGCGCAATGAAGAATGTCCATGCGCTGGCAGTTGGCATATCGACGGGTCTCGGCAACGGTGACAACGCCCGTGCAGCACTGATTACGCGCGGCATTGCTGAAATCATCCGCCTCGGGCTGAAGATGGGCTGCGCGGAGTATACGTTCGGCGGACTGGCCGGTATCGGTGACCTCATCGTGACGGCAACCTCCATGCACAGCCGCAATAACCGCTGCGGTATTCTGATTGGTCAGGGCGTACCGCCGATGGAGGCCGTGAAGCAAGTCGGCACGGTCGAGGGCATTAACGCGCTGCCTGCCGCGATGCAGCTCATGGAGCGCTATCAGGTGGACATGCCCATCGCGAAGGCGGTCAATGCCATTGTGCAAGGCAAAATCAGCGCACAAGAGATGGCAGTTATTCTCATGACACGCGATAAGACGAGTGAAGTGCGCGAAAGCGAGCTGGCGCTGCGCTTTGAGAATGCCATGATGCGCCATATTTCCGGCGGCGTCATGCATCGCGTCATGGTCATCGGCGAATTCGAGAATCTGTCGTACGAAACGGTTGATTTTCTGATTCGTGCCAAGGAAATGGGCGGTCACCTGACGGTCGCACTCACGCCGGGCAAGCAGGACAGCAAGATGCGCCGCTATGCGCTGCTGGCGTTGCGCTGCGTTGACCGTGTGCTGGAGCTGGAGAAGGAGCGCCTGACGCTGTCGGAACTGATGCGCCTCTACCGCATCGAAATCCTTGCCTTGACAAAAGATCAGACGCAGCCTGAAACGCCGAATACAGTGCAAATCAAACGAATCTGATGCCATTTGCTGCCTCATTGGAGACATGCGAAGGACTCCAGATCGCATTAGGAAGAAAACCATACAGTAAGGAGTTAACACACCCATGGATCCACGCGAAATTCTCAGGCGAACCTTCGGACATGACGAATTTCGCCCGGGTCAGGAGACCATGGTCAATGCCCTGCTGCACCATCGGGACGCGCTGGGCGTTATGCCGACAGGAGCAGGCAAATCCATGTGCTATCAGGTGCCTGCATTGATGCTGCCGGGCGTATCGCTCGTCATTTCGCCGCTGATTTCGCTGATGGCTGACCAGGTTGCAGCACTCAAAACAGCCGGCATTCCGGCAGCGTACCTGAACAGCTCGCTGACGCCGCGTCAGATGGATCTCGCCATGCAGCGCGCGCTTCAGGGCGCGTACAAAATCATCTATGTCGCGCCGGAACGCCTCGAAACATCATCCTTTCTCTGCGCAGCGAAGCAGATGAACATCTCGCTTATTGCGGTCGATGAGGCGCACTGCGTGTCACAGTGGGGGCAGGACTTCCGCCCGGTGTATCTGCGCATTGCGGACTTTGTCGACGCGCTGCCGGTTCGTCCTGTGGTCGGCGCGTTCACTGCAACCGCGACTGAGCGCGTCAGACAGGACATCATTCGTCTGCTTCGCCTGCGTCAGCCGGAAATGCTGACAACCGGCTTTGACCGCCCGAATCTGTATTTTGAGGTTGTCCGCCCGAAAAACCGCGATGCGGCGTTGCTGTCCATCGTCCGCCGGAAAAGCAATGAAAGCGGTATCGTCTACTGTGCCACGCGCAAGGCGGTCGAGCAGGTCTGCGAAGATTTGAACCGAGCGGGCATCGCGGCGACACGATATCATGCCGGACTCGATGCTGAGGAGCGCAAGGGCAATCAGGAGAA
Organism: Anaerovoracaceae bacterium; assembly: GCA_963590165.1. GTDB lineage: Bacteria > Bacillota > Clostridia > Christensenellales > Aristaeellaceae > UBA11524. The sequence continues at coordinate 99,856 of CAVANO010000031.1, read as the reverse complement.
ATTCCAGTACGATATTGCGCCGGTGATGGTCGCGACAAATGCATTCGGCATGGGCATCGATAAGTCCAATGTGCGCTATGTTGTGCATTACCAGATGCCGCGCTCGATGGAGGCGTACTATCAGGAGGCGGGGCGCGCGGGGCGTGACAGCGCTCCGGCGGAATGCATCCTGCTCTACAACGGCTCGGATATTTTCACGGCGAAGTGGATGATTGAACACAGCGAGCCGAACGAGAGCATGACCGTGGAAGAACAGGCGGCTGTCCGTCGGCAGGACTTGCAGCGGCTGAATCAGATGATTGATTACTGCACGAAGCCAGGCTGCTTGCGGACGTTCATCCTGCGCTATTTCGGCGAAAACACGTTGGGTGACTGCGGACACTGCAGCGCTTGCAGCGGCAATCTCTACGGCGATGCGGAGGTCAGGCGGACGCGCCGCACCACTGCGGAACGTCCGGTCGCGGAACGTCCGTCCGAAGAACACCCGTCAGGGAAGATTGCTGCGCCAAACGGCGGTGATCTGTTCGAACAGCTGCGTCAGGTGCGAATGGCGCTGGCGAAGCTCAAACACGTGCCGCCGTACGTGATCTGCAACGATGCGACCCTGTCCGCGATGGTGCAGCGCAAACCGGAGACGCTTGAGGGCATGCGGACGGTCAGTGGCATGGGCGAGGTCAAGACGGAGAAGTACGGCGAAGCGTTCCTGCAGGTCATCCGTCCGTATGCGGCACAGGAGCGCAGAATGAAGGCGGATATTAAGGCACTGGCGGAGAGGGCACAGTCATCCTTCTTCCGCTGTGCACCGGCATCGCCGGTTTCCAATCAGACGAAGAGCAATCAGGCGAGGCCGGAAAACCAGGCGAAGCAAGGAAGTCAGGCGAAGCAAGGAAGTCAGGCGAAGCAAGGAAGTCAGGCGAAGCCTGTCGAGTGGGATCATCTGCGTGATGATGAGGTGCTGGCGGATGCGTATCTGTCCGGCGTGACGGTTGCGGAAATGGCGCGGCGTTCCGGACTTTCACAATCGTATCTGCTCGAGCGCCTTCGTGATCTTGACCTGATTTTCTGATAAAATGAAATACACCGCACGGTCTTGTGATTCGCAGGCCATGCGGTGTTTGTTTTTCTCTGAAAAATAGCATTCGGATGAATGACAAAACTGAGCAATGCCCCATCAAAATGGTGAAAATGGGATTTGAATAGCCAATAAAGCCAACTTTGTTTTGTTGAAATTATACAAAGATACAAAATGAGCAAAAAATCCTCTTTTCTTTTGGTAAAAGTCATGATATAATATGCTTAACATCCGAAAGCAATTCGGAAACAATCGGTTTCATATTCAGGGTGACACTATTCCATGCACCCAACCAAATCATCGAAACGGAGGAAAGTATCATGGCAGACTATATCACGACAAATATCAGGAACATCGCCCTCATAGGTCATGGCAGCGAGGGCAAGACCACGCTGACTGAGGCCATGCTCTACGCTGCCGGATTAGTGGATCGTCAGGGACGTGTCGAGGACGGCACCACCATGACGGACTTCGACCCCGAAGAAGTGCGCAGGAAGTGCTCCATCAGCGCGGCGACCGCTCCTGTTGACTGGAACGGCAAGATTATCAACGTGGTGGACGTTCCCGGCTATTTCGACTTCGTGGGCGAAATGATCGGCCCTCTGCGCGTGGTGGAGACGGCCGTTATTGTGATCGACGCAGTGAACGGCCTGTCCGTCGGCGCGGAGAAGGCGTGGGATTATGCCGGCGCGCACGGACTGGGACGTATGTTTATCATCAACCAGATGGATCGCGACCATGCGGACTTTGACAAGATTGCGACGCAGCTGCGTGCCAAGTACGGCACATGCGTCGTGCCGATTCTGCTGCCGCTTGGCAAGGGAACGTCCTTCCGCGGCGTGATCAACGTCCTCGACCGCAAGGCATATGAAGGTGCGTACAAGAAGAGCGTTGAGGTGCCGATGCCTGACGCCATGAAGCCGCAGCTGATGGAATGCTATTCCTATCTGATTGAGCAGGCGGCTGCTGCGGACGAAGAGCTGATGGAAAAGTACTTCGAGACCGGTGAGCTGACGTTCGAGGAAATCAAGGCGGGTTTCCGCAAGGGCATGAAGGACGGCTCGATTGTGCCGGTTGTTGCCGTGTCCGCAACGACAGGCGTTGGCATTGCGCGCATGCTCGACCTGATGGCGAAGTATTTTCCGTCGCCCGCGCACAACGGTCTGTACTGGGAAGGTGAGAACCCCAAGACCGGCGAAAAGATCACGCGGATCTGCAAGGATGATCAGCCCTTCTCGGCGTTCGTGTACAAGACGATTGCTGACCCGTTCGTGGGCAAGCTTTCGCTGTTCCGCATCTTCTCCGGTATGCTCAGCGGTCAGACGACGCTGTACAACCCCGGCAAGGACAAGACCGAAAAGTGCGGCGGCATCTATATCCTGCGCGGCAAGAAGCAGGTCGTTAAGGAATCGCTGCATGCGGGCGACATCGGCGCGATGGCGAAACTGCAGTACACCTCGACCGGCGATACGCTGTGCGATCCGAACAACCCGGTCATCTATCCGAAGATTGAATATCCGGCGCCGTGCATCTCGAAGGCCGTTTATGCCGCGAAGCAGGGCGAGGAAGATAAGGTATTCTCCGGCCTGCAGCGCCTGATGGAGGAGGATCCGTCTGTCACCCTGACGAAGGATCCGGAAACCATGGAATCGCTCCTGGCCGGTCAGGGTGAAATGCATTTGGACGTCATCCGCAGTAAGCTGGCCAGCAAGTTCGGCGCGAACTGCGTGCTGAAGGATCCGAAGATTCCGTACCGTGAGACGATCCGCAAGACCGTCAAGGTGCAGGGTCGCCATAAGAAGCAGACCGGCGGTCATGGTCAGTTCGGCGATGTCTGGATTGAGTTCAGTCCGCTGACGGATGGCTCGACCGACATCGTGTTCGAGGACGCGGTCGTTGGTGGCGTTGTGCCGCGCAACTTCATTCCCTCGGTCGAAAAGGGACTGCGCGAGTGCATGGTGCACGGTGTGCTGGCTGGCTATCCGATGGTCGGCGTGAAGGCAAAACTCTACGACGGCAGCTATCATCCGGTGGACTCGTCTGAAATGGCGTTTAAGACCGCTGCACGCATTGCCTACAAGAAGGGCTGTGCCGATGCAAGCCCCGTCCTGCTTGAGCCGATCATGCATGTTGAGGTTATCGTGCCGGACGACTACATGGGCGATGTCATGGGCGACATGAACAAGCGCCGCGGCCGCATCATCGGCATGGAGCAGTGCGAGGGCGGACAGAAGGTCATCGCTGAAGCACCGCAGAGCGAGATGTTCCGCTATGCAACGGAACTCCGTTCCATGACGCAGGCGTGGGGTCGCTTCACGATGACGTTCGAGCGCTATGAGGAAGTGCCGGCGGATGTCGCGAAGAAGATCATCGCCAGCGCCGACAAGGTCGAGGACGACGAGGAATAATGCAACTTCGTTGATTTTTCTCTTCGTTGCGTTTCCGCTTGGAAGCAATCAAGTGAATAGGCAAGGGGCTGTCCTTCAGCTGACCGGAGAGGTCGAGCGGGACAGCCCCGTTTTTGCAATTCGCCTTGAGTGTATGACACATCTCATTCTTTCATGTTGGGATTTATGGGCAGAGCTCCCTGGTCAGTCAAGGGACTTCGTCCCCTTTCATTTTTTCTCGTCCCATTTCATTCTTTCTTGTTGGGAATTATGGGCAGAGCTCTGGGTCAGTCAAGGAAATTCTCGTTTATCGTCACGCCGAAATCATGCGCGATGGCGCGAAGGTCATCATCCGTGATGGTCTGGCGGATTTTGCCCTGACCAGCGGAAAGCACCTTGATGTAAATCTCGGCGCTCTTTTCGATGGTGTGCGCTAGACCGAACGTGATGTCAAAGTCAGGACCGGAGACGAACAGCCCATGATGCGCCCAAACGGCTGCCTGATAGTGCTTCATGAGCTCGGATGTTGCGACTGCAATCGCTGCGCCGCCGGGCACCATCCAAGGGCATACGCCGACGCCCTCGGGGAACACGACCGGGCATTCCGTTGCGCTCTGCCACAGGGCACGGGAGAAGTCGCGGTCAGTCAGCGGCAGAATGTACGTCATAGCGATGAGGTTCGTGGCGTGGCAGTGGTAGATGACGCGGTTCGCACCGTTTGTGGCAGCCTTGCGGACGCTGTGGTTCAGGAAGTGGCTCGGGAATTCGCTCGTTGGCTTTGCACCGCCTTCCAGTCCCCAGACGATGCGCCAGCTGTCGCCTGCATCGTTGATTTCGACGATGCCGATGTTGTGCTCAGGGTCAAGCTGCACATTGCGGAAGTACTTGCCGGAGCCGGTCGTGATAAAGTATTCGCCGGCAAGGTTGTCCGCCTGTACGCCCATGTTGACCCAGTCACCGGGTACCGCACGGAAGTACGGACGGCATTGCTCGACCTCTTCGTCCTTCATGCGGTAGGTGAGGTTGCCGCCGTTGCGCTCGTGCCAGCCGAGATCCCAGCCATCGGTGCACATGCGGATATAGCCCTTCATGATGTCCAAATCGAGAATGCTCATATCAATTTCCTCCTATTATTACACGCGGTTCACGAGCACATCGCGCTCGTACTTCTGCACGGTTTCAAACCAGTCTGTACCGACAGGCACATTGCAGCGGCGGCAGTATTCGTCCCACACATCGCCGAATGGCATCGTCTTGAGTGCTTCCTGACGAACCATCAGCTCGGTGAACTTCTGCTCATCCTGCAGTGCGCGGAGCTGGTCATTCGGCGTCAGCAGGGCGGACAGCAGCGCCTTCTGCACGTTGCGGAAGCCAACCGTCCATGCGGAGATGCGGTTGATGGATGCATCGAAGTAATCCAGCGCGATGTTGACGCGTCCGTCCAGACCGCCGCAGCGCACGATTTCCTTGCAGATTTCCTTCGTTTCGTCATCGAGCAGCACGACATGGTCACTGTCCCAGCGAATCGGGCGGGTGACGTGCAGTGCGATTTCCGGGAAGAAGGTCAGCAACGCGGGAATCTTATCGCTGACGACCTCGGTCGGGTGATAGTGACCGTTGTCCATCAGCGGAATGCACTTGTCGCGGTTATAGGCGGCGTACGTGAGGGCAAATTCAGCGCTGCCGACGGTGTACGCCTCAACGCCGATGCCGAACACCTTGCTCTCGATGCAGGGCTTGACGAGCTTGAAGTCATACGGCTCGCTGAGAATCTCGTCGATGCTCGCCTTATAGCGGTCGCGCGGCCCTTTGCGGTCGGCAGGCACATCCTTGAAGCCATCGCCCGTCCAGATGTTCATCGTGCACGGCTGACCGAGTTCCTTCGCAAGGTATTCGCTGATGCGGATGCACGCTTTGCCATGGTTAATCCAAAAGCGGCGCGTCTCCTCGTTCGGGCTGGACAGCGTCAGCGGGTCGCACTTCGGGCTGGAGAAGAACGTCGGGTTGAAGTCAGCGCCCAGACCGCGCGCTTTGCAGAATTCCACCCACTTGCGGAAATGCTTCGGCTCAAGCTGGTCGCGGTCGACCCACGGATTTTCTTCATCGAAAATGGCATATGAGGCGTGCAGGTTGATTTTCTTCGTGCCCGGGCAGAGCGACAGCACAACATCGATGTCTGCCATCAGTTCCTCCGGCGTCCGCGCGCGTCCGGGGTAATTGCCGGTCGTCTGGATGCCGCCGGTCAGCGGCTTGCTTGGGTCGGTATCGAATCCGCGGACGTCATCGCCCTGCCAGCAGTGCAGCGAAATCGGCACTGTCTTCAGCCGCGTCATCGCTGCTTCCGTATCCACGCCGATCGCGGCGTACTTCTGCTTTGCTTCCTGATAGCTCATGATGTTCCCTCCTGTTTTTTGTTTTGTTATGGATGCTGGTATAATTGTTTTTTCCAAGGATGAGGTTGAATCAAAGAGTATCAGGGGGCTTTCCGATCGCCTCCTGCCCCCTTCGGACATGCAATCTTTATGATCAACATTGAGCTTGGGCAAACAACTATATGAAACGTTACATTTCAAAATGAGTATGGAAATGTGCACTGCGAAGGGGTCAAGGGGGCGATCGCAAAGCCCCCTTGATGCTGCAAAGATGAATTGGCTTGAAAATGAAAACTGCATACAGACTGAACGAGTAGCTGCTTCTTGACTTTGCAAGAAAGAAATGGGACGAAGTCCCTTCCTTATTTAATCGAACGCTGAATCTTCAGATTTCCCAGCGCTGTGGCCTCAATCGGCAGGGCAACAACCTCTTTCCCTGTATACTGTGCCGTCAGTTCATTCAGCAGCTGATTCTTTGCGCCGCCGCCGGCAATATACAGTTTCTCCCACTTCTGCCCTGTGACCTCCTCCATCTCCCTGATGGCTTTTCCGTATCCTTCCGCCAGGGAAACGTACACGCTGCGAATCAGATCGCCGTCTGTTGCAGGCTTCGGGTCAAGCGCCGAGCGTACCTCTGCCATCATGTCCTCCGGCGCGATGAACCGCGGATCGTTTACGTCGAATGTCTGCGAATAGCGGCTGTTCCTCGCCAGCTCAACCATTTCAGGAAACGAAATGCTGAGCTGCTTCTGGATGCACTGAATCATCCACAGCCCCATAATATTCTTGAGAAACCGGATGTATCCGACGCCGCCTTCGTTGGTGAAGTTGCATGCCATGCTTTCCTTCGTCGTAATCGGCTGCGGAAGCTTCACGCCGAGCAGCGACCATGTACCGGAGGAAAGGAACGGTGCGTTCTCCTGCATCGGGATGCCCTCAACGGCGCTGGCTGTGTCGTGCGTGGCGCAGAGGACGACCGTCGTCTGCCCGCCGACCATCTGTGCAATGTCATCCGTGAGAGCACCGAGCACTGCACCGGGCTTCGTCAGGGCAGGGAAGAACCGCTTCGGCAGACCGAGCGCGTCAATCAATTCCGAATCGAATTCCTGCGTCTGTGCGTTGACGAGCCCTGTGGATGTGGCATTGGTGTATTCACGCTTTTTCACGCCGCTGAGGCGATACAGCAGGTATTCCGGCAGCATCAGCAGCTCATCCGCCTGCGCGAGGCGTCCGGACTGCATGTCCGCGTAAAGCTGATAAACCGTGTTGAATGGTTGAAACTGGATGCCGGTATGCTGATAGAGCGTTTCAAACGGCACGATGCGGTGCACATCCCCGATGATGGCTTGCGTGCGCTCATCGCGGTAGGCGTAGCAGGGATAAATCGGCTTGCCGTCCTTGAGCAGTACGTAGTCAACCGCCCACGTGTCGATGGACAGGCTGTCAATGTGCGGATACCGCAGGAATGATTGCCGGATGCCCTCGACAACCTGCCTGAGCAGCTCGTCAATATCCCAGATGAGATGGCCGTTTTCGCGCTTCATGCTGTTCGGAAAGCGGTAGACCTCCTCCGTCTGAAAGCCGCTGCCCGTTTCCGTGCCGATGATATGCCGGCCGGATGATGCGCCGATGTCGATGGCCAGAAAGGTGCGCTGCATGCGGAAACCTCCTTTGCATTTTCTGACCATATTATAGCGGAATCATGTGCTGGCTGCCATGCGTAAAGGTGCCCGTTTTTTTGCGGAAAGTCTACTCTTGTATTTTTTCAGTGATATCTGCAAATCACGCGTGATTTGGTGTATAATACGGACAAAAGGACAGGAAGGCGGGTAAATATGCTGACGTATACGATGGATGTCTTGCCGGAAAGTATCTGGTTAAGGACGACACCCGGCGCCGCAGCGATGCAGCAGCCGTACATCTGCACCGAGGCAGGGCTGTTTCTGGCGCAGCAGCACTTTTCGACCGCGAGGACGCATAAGGAGAGCTACATCCTCTTCTATACACTTCGCGGCGCAGGGCTGATTGAGCAGGGCGACAGCCGCGTGGTGCTCAGTGCCGGTCAGGCGCTGCTGATGGACTGCCGAAAACCGCAGCGGTATGCGACGGCACCGGGGCAACGTTGCTGGCATCACGACTGGGTGCATCTGGACGGTGCAGGAGTCGCAGCAATGGCGGAATGGCTGATGCCCGGCGGTAAGCTGACGCCCGTGACACTGGCGCAGGCGCGTGCCGAGGAGCAATACCGCACCATCTTTGCACAGCTTGAGAGCGGCACGGTGGACAGCATGCTGCAGGTGTCGTTGGCGCTGCATCAGCTGCTGACACTTTGTGCGCAGGGCATGCTGCATCAGGAGCAGACGGAGAGCAATCAGCAAGTGATTGCACAGGCGGCGCAGACCATCCGCGAGCGCTATGAACAGGAACTATGCCTGAACGACCTGCTTCGCCAGGCACATATGAGCAAGAGCTACTTCCTGCGGCTGTTCCGGCGGTACATGGGCACAACACCGTATAATTACCTGATTCACACACGGATTACGCAGGCGAAGGCGCTGCTTGCGATGACCGACCGCAGCGTCAGCGACATCGGCAGAGCCGTCGGTTTCGGCGATGCAAGCCACTTTTCCGCACGATTCTCCGCCGCCGTCGGGCAAAGTCCGCTGCAGTACCGCAAAAGCGCGCTCCAGCCTTCCGAAAGCGCATCTGGCGGTCATTCTGTTGAAATTGACCAATAACAGGACAGCATTTTCATTGACGGGGAACGGTCAAGGCGCTATAATAGTCGGTGGATTTGTGAATGAAAGGAAGAGCGCCCTGTGATTCGACTGAACAATGACTATTCTGAAGGCTGCCATCCGTCCATCCTGCTGCGCCTGAATGAAATCAACCTGACCCAGCATCCTGGCTACGGCACGGACGACAGCTGCGCTGCGGCGGCAGACGCGATTCGTCAGGCATTTTCCTGCGCGGATGCGGATGTGCATTTCATGGTTGGCGGCACGCAGACGAACATGACCGTTATCGCCTCCATTCTTCGCCCCTATGAGGCGGTTCTTTGTGCCGACACGGGTCATATCAACGTGCACGAAACCGGCGCGGTGGAATCCACAGGGCATAAGTGCATCGCACTCAAGGGAAAGGACGGACGCATCAGCGCAAGTCAGGTGAGCGTGGCAGCAGCGCTGCTTGGGCATGATGAGCACATCGCGAAGCCAGGCATGGTCTATATCTCCATGTCCACTGAATTGGGAACGGTTTACAATATCGCGCAGCTTCGTGACCTGTATCTGACATGCAGGCAGCTCGGACTGTACCTGTTCATCGACGGTGCGCGGCTTGGCTATGCGCTTGCTGCGCCGACCTGTGATGTGACGGCAAAGGATATCGCGGAGAACTGCGATGTGTTCACAGTCGGCGGCACGAAGATGGGTGCGCTCTTCGGCGAGGCAGTCGTCATTACGAATCCGGCGCTGAAGAAGGATTTCCGCTACATGATGAAGCATCAGGGCGGCATGCTGGCGAAGGGATGGCTGTTAGGAGAGCAGTTCGATGTGCTGATGAAGGACGGCTTATATTTCCAGCTTGGCAAGAAGGCAGTTGACCAGGCGATGAAAATCCGCACGGCGCTGATGGACAGGAAGATTCCCTTCTATGTCGATTCGCCGACGAATCAGCTTTTCCCGATTTTCACGGATGAGCAGGCGGAGAAACTCGAAGAGCAGTTTGTGCTGGAATTCCAAGAACGTCTCGATGAGCATCACGTCGTCCTGCGTGTCTGCACCTCATGGGCGACGCCGGAGCGGAACGTGACCGCATTCATGGATGCGGTGAAGGCACTTTGACGCTTTTTCTTCAATAAGAAAACGTAAATTTTTGCGCGCTGTGGTTTACAAGCGCGCATTTTGTGATATACTGTAAAATGTGTTATCAGACTTATGGCATGTCATGCAGAATCCGCCTGCAGACGATGTCTGTCGGCGGCGGAAGAAAGGAAAGGAACCAGGATGAACGAGAATCGTCCATCGGATTACGGGAAGGGACAGCAGTCCTCCGCCTATCAGGGCACGTATTCTCAGGAAACGCCTTATCAGGGAAGTCAGCAGACTGATTATCAGCAAGCTGGTTACCAGCAAACTGGTTACCAGCAAGCCGGCTACCAGCAGGGTTATCAGAACGGATATACCCAGCAGAATTATGGTCAGCAGGCGAATTACGGTACGCAGCCGTCGTACGGTTCGCAACCATCGTATGGCTCGCAGCCGTCGTACGGCACGCAACCATCGTATGGCTCCCAGCCGTCGTACGGTTCGCAGTCGTCGTATGGTACGCAGCCGTCGTACGGTTCGCAAGCGAATTACGGTCAACAACCATCGCAAAGTCAGACATATGACCAGCAGGGCTTCGTGCAGCCGAATGGGTACATGCAGCAGACGGGATACGGTTCGCAGCCGTCGTACGGTACGCAGCCGTTGAACGGTTCGCAGCCGTCGAACGGTTCGCAGCCGTCGAACGGCACGCAGCCGTCGTATGACCAGCAGGAACTGCCGCATTATACGCCGGATGGTCAGCGCGTCTATCAGAAGTCCGGCAGAAGCGGCTTTCGCGTGCAGCCGTCCGAGAAGCAGGAAATTCCGTGGGACACGCTGATGATGGGACTCATGTTCGGCGTCCTGCCGCTGATTTTCGTGCTCAGCCTGATTTTCTCATGGAAGATCGGGCTGTGGGTTGTGGCGGTCGGCGCAGTGGCAAGCATGGTCGGGCTGTGGGTCAAACAGCTGTTTACGCCGAATGTGCGCGTGATTGTGACGCTTGTCATGTTCTGCATTGGGCTGATTGGCGTCTGCGTGGCGTGTTCACCGGCACAGTCGCAGACGACCGCGCAGCAGGGGACGAGCGCCCAGCAGGGGACAACCGTTCAGCAGCAAAACGGAAGCAGCAGTCAGGAAGGCGATTCGCTCGGCATTGTGCTCGAAACGACCGATTCACCGACGCCTGAACCGACCGCAACCGAGGCACCGACGGATGAAACGAACGATTGCTATGACCAGCTGTATTCCTTCTTTACGCTCTGGAAGAATAATTCCATCAGCAATATGGTGAGCCTGACCGCACCGTCGTGGCGCAAGACGATTTCCGGCGACCTGACGGAGGCACTGTTCGGGCAGATTCTGAACAACCGCACGCCTGTCAGCTGGGAATTCACCGCCATCACCGGCACGAGCGATGATACTGCGCGCGTGGTAACGGTTCGCGCCGTCATCAACAAGAATAACACACTGGGCGAGAGCGTTTATCAGTGGAAGGTGCGCATGGTCAAGGAGGACGGCGTATGGTACGTTGACCCGGCAACGCTGGAAAGCAACGAACAGGTCAGCACAGCGACGCCGACGAACGCGAAGGCAACGCAGCCGCCCCTGTATACGAGCCATCCGGATTTGATCCTGTATTATAATCCTGACGGCGGCACGAAGTACCACATCGACCCGAACTGCCCCAGCATCAATGCGAAGTATAAGCCGCTGACATCGTCGTTCAAGTTCTCGCAGATTAACGATGAGCCTTATGCATCGCTGGAGCAGTGCAACTCCTGCGGCGCACCGCGCAGAACGGACTAAGACGCATCATCAACATTTGACATAAAAATAGGAGGCAATCATCATGGAAACAACGGCACAGATTTATCAGGACATCACGAAGGTTCTTGTCAGCCGCGAGGACATCCGCAAGGCAGTTGAGCATCTCGGCAAGGAAATTACCGAGGACTATCAGGGCAAGGATCTTGTCATGGTCTGCATCCTCAAGGGCGCGAGCGTGTTCTTCTCCGACCTCATCCGCGAGGTGGATCTGCCGGTGACGATGGACTTCATGGCACTGTCGAGCTACCGCAACGCAACGACCTCTTCCGGCGTGGTCAACCTGGAAAAGGATCTGTCTGTGTCCATCAAGGGACGCGATGTGCTGATTGTCGAGGACATTGTCGACAGTGGCAACACGCTGTTCTACCTGAGCAAGTACCTGATGGGGCGCGGCGCTGCCTCCATCCGCATCGCGACGCTGCTGGACAAGCCGGAACGCCGCAATCCGGAGCATAACCTGCAGGTGGATTATCACTGCTTCAAGATTCCGAACGAATTTGTGGTGGGTTACGGGCTTGACTTTGCGGAAAAGTATCGCAACCTGCCGGATATCGGTGTGCTGGACAGCCGCGTGTACGGCGCCGTGCACGAGTAAGACGCTCGAAGGAGGACGTACATTTTGAAGAAATCGCACGGGATGGTCGGCTATTTGATTGTGCTGGCGGTGCTGCTGTTTGCCGTATCGATGCTGTTCAACGGCTTCGGCAGCGACACGCGTGATCGGTCGATCACTTATCCCCAATTGCTGACGATGATTGACGAGGGCAAGGTGTCCTCTGTCGCTATCCGCGGAACGTCACTGGTCGGTATTACCACGGACACGAAGGTGGCAGCGGCGGACTTCCCCGATAAGAATTACGATTTTGAGACGGTCATCGGTTCTGACTTTATCGTCACGGTGCGCCAGATGCAGGCGGAAAAGCTCGGCAAGACGCTCGATGAGGTGTCCGTCAATGACCTGTCGTTCACCATCATTTACCGCGCCGCACTGACAACGCCGTGGTGGTATGAGCTGATTCCGATGCTGCTGACGCTTGTTGCGTGCGGTGTCATGTTCTATGTGGTCATGCGCGCGCAGACGGGCGGCGGCGGAAAGGTCATGAGCTTCGGACGCAGCCATGCGCGCGTCAATGACCCGAGCAAGAACAAGGTGACGTTCGCCGATGTCGCCGGTGCAGAGGAGGAAAAAGAGGAACTCCGCGAAATGGTGGACTTCCTCCGCAACCCCAAGACGTATATCGACATGGGTGCGCGTATCCCGAAGGGCGTACTGCTGATCGGTCCGCCCGGTACCGGCAAGACGCTGCTGGCAAAGGCAGTTGCGGGCGAGGCGGGCGTGCCGTTCTTCTCTATTTCCGGCTCTGACTTTGTGGAAATGTTCGTGGGCGTCGGCGCGAGCCGCGTGCGCGACCTGTTTGACCAGGCAAAGAAGGCGGCACCGTCTATCATCTTCATTGATGAGATTGACGCTGTCGGCCGTCACCGCGGCGCAGGTCTGGGCGGCGGTCACGACGAGCGCGAGCAGACGCTGAATCAGCTGCTTGTCGAGATGGATGGCTTTGCCATCAATGAGGGCGTTATCGTCATGGCGGCAACGAACCGCCGCGATATTCTTGACCCTGCGCTGCTTCGCCCGGGGCGCTTCGACCGTACCATCACGGTCAATTACCCCGATATGGGCGGCCGTGTCGAAATTCTGAAGGTGCACGCCAAGGGCAAGCCGCTTGCGGACGATGTCGACCTGAACAACATCGCCAAGCGCGTGCCGTTCTCCACGGGTGCAGACCTTGCGAACATCATGAACGAGGCGGCGATTCTCGCGGCGCGCGGACGCATGAAAGCCATCACCCAGCAGGTGCTTGTGGATGCCATCGCGCGCGTGCAGATGGGTCCGGAAAAGCGCAGCCACAAGGTTACCGAGCGCGATAAGCGGCTTGTTGCCATCCATGAAAGCGGTCATGCGATCGTGGGTCACGTGCTGCCCCACTGCGATGAGGTGCACCTGATTACCATCGTGCCGCGCGGACAGGCGGCCGGTCATACGCTGGCACTGCCGGCAGAAGAGGATGACCTGAATACCTATAATCAGCTCAAGGACGAGGTTGCGATGCTCCTTGGCGGTCATGTTGCTGAGATGATTGAAACCGGCGAATACACGACCGGCGCGACGAGCGACCTCAAGCGCGCGACTGAAATCTGCCGCCGCATGGTGACGCAGTTCGGCATGAGCGAGAAAATCGGCTCGATGTACCTTGACAATGACCAGGAGGTCTTTGTCGGCATGGAGTTCGGTCAGAGCCGCAGCTACAGTGAAGAAGTCGCAGCACGCATCGATGCAGAGGTTAAGCGGCTGCTCGACGAATGCTATGCGCTCGCAGAGCAGGTGTTGCGTGAGCATCACGATAGCCTGACGGCGCTGGTTGACGCGCTGCTCAAGTACGAAACGATCAGTCGCCGCGAGTTTGTGACACTGATGGAAACCGGCAAGATGCCTGAAGTGCTCAATCCCGAAAAGCGCACTGCCGGCGACCTGCTCATGGAGGACATGAACGATCAGCCGGCTGAACATGCCGCAAAGCCTGCAGAAGAAAAGTCTGCTGAAGACGAAACGCCTGAAACGCATGAAGGCTGATCTGCATACGCATACCACCAGCTCCGATGGACTATATTCACCGGAGGAGCTGGTGGCGCTGGCGGAGCATCACCGGATTACGCTGCTTGCCATCACCGACCACGATACATTTGACGGCGCAGAGCGCGTGATGATGCAGAAGCCGCCGATACAGATGCTGATGGGCGTTGAGCTGTCCCTGCGCGATATGCATGGGCTGCATCTGCTCGGCTACGGGCGGAAAAAGGATACGCCGCTGCATCGGAAGGTGAAGGAACTGGCGGAGATGCGTGTTTCGCGGGCAGAGAGAATGCTGGAAAAACTTGCTGAGCTCGGCTATCCGTTGTCCATGGAGCGGATTTCGGCGGAAGCGCACGGCAGTATCGGGCGTCCGCATATTGCGCGCGCCATGGCGGAAGCAGGATATGTCGCGGATGTCGCGGAAGCATTCGACCGTTTCATCGGCGATGGCGGACCGGCGTATGTCGGCGGCGAACGGCTCAGCATGGCAGAGGCACTGCCGCTGATGCACGAAAGCGGCTTTGTGCCGGTGCTGGCGCATCCGATGGAGCTGGAAAAGCCGGACGCCGCTATCCGTTACCTGCTCGGACAATGGCAGGAGCAGGGGCTGATGGGTGTTGAGGTGTATCATCCCTCGGCAGGGCGGAATATGGCGCAGCTGGACAGGATGGCACGACGAATGGGCTTCCTGATTACCGGCGGCAGCGACTTTCACGGCGACAGCGGTCGGCATGGCATGCTCGGCTGTACCGCAGCGATGTGGACAAGCGCCGAGAAGGACGTTGAACGGCTGATGGAAGCGATGGAGTAATTATGAAAGGGGATGTGGACATGGCGCAAGACAACAGCACACCGCGCAGACGCCGAACGCAGCTGTATGCCGATGAATACGCTTCATGGCAGCAGACGCAGAACGACAGCATCCCGCTTGTTCACACAAAAGAGGAAAATACGGCGTCGCAGCAGCCAATTACTCGGGCACAGGAGCCGCAAAATACAGGCTTTCAGGCCAATGCGAACAGGCAAGGGACACAGTCGACAGGCGGCTTCCGAGCACAGCAGGGCAGAAACGTTCAGCCGCAGCAGAACTGGAATCAGGGCGTTCAGCAGGTTTCACCTTATCATGCTTCGGCATTTTCCAATTCCTCTGCGTCCAATCCGTACAGCTTTGATTTCCCCATTTACAATGTGAACACTTCCGGCTATCAGCAGCAGGCTTCGCCTGTTGTCAATTCGCCTGTTGTCAATTCGCCTGTTATTGATCAGCCTGTTACTAATTCGCCTGGTATCAATCCGCCTATCGTCAATAATTCGTCTGGTTATACCGCCCCATCTGGTTATCATGCTTCCTCTGGTTATGCTGCGCAGGCTTACAATAACACTGCACAAACGTATCCGCAGGAGTATCAAAATGTGCAGCATCAGCCGATGATGCAGCAGTCGATGCCGTATCAGCCGATGATGCAGCAATCGATGCCGAATCAGCAGATACCGCAGACGGCAGCTCCGGCACAATATGACGGTCATGGCGGCGGAAGGAAGCCTCCGTCCGGTATGGGCGGATTTGCTGGCACAAGCGGCAGAAAGAACGGCAGTCATCCGCACAGAAATCTTCCGAAAGGCAGTCCGCTTCTTCGGCGGATTCTGCTCTATGGCGGCATGGCCGCGGCAGTGGTCGTGCTGGTCATTGCCGGACGTGCGGTCGCGCAGAATATTGCCGCCGAAAATGCCCGGAATGCGCTCGAAGCGTCTGTCACCGCGTATGATGATCGGTACGTGCCGAACGTGTATGTTGACGGCATCGACTTGAGCGGCATGACGCGCGAGGAAGCGGAAACTGCCGTGACGGAACACGCTAATCAGCAGCGCGACTCCTGGAAGGTGCGCCTGACATATCAGGGGCAACTCGTCCGCGAGGTGACAAGCAGCGACCTGAACATGACGGTTGATGTGGATGAGGCACTGGAGGAAGCGTGGCAGGTCGGGCATACGGGCACCATCGATGAACGGAAGGAAGAAATGGATGCGCTGGCGGAATCGCCGTATGAGGGCTATTCCGCGACACCAAGCGGCGATAACACCGAAATCGACAACATCCTGACGACGATTGCCAATCAGGCGTACATTGCGCCGGTCGATGCGCAAATTGTCTTCAATCCCAGCAATTTCAACAGTCCGCTGAGTATCGTTTCGGAGACGGTCGGGCGGTACATGGACGTGACCGAGGCGAAAAATCAGCTGTACCGGATGGTATCCACGCTTGAAAGCGGCGAGATTGCGCTGGAGACGCAGGAACTTCAGCCGGAAACAACAAAGGCGATGCTTGAGCCGAAAATTCAGCTCCGCGCAACGGCCTACACGCCCATTTCCACCACCAGCACGGAAAACCGCAACAAGAATATTCAGGTGGCGTTCGACAAGATTAACGGCTACATGCTCAAGCCCGGCGAAACGTTCTCCTTCAACACGGTCGTCGGTGAGCGCACACAGAAAAACGGCTTCTACGAGGCGATTGAGTATGCGTACGGCTCGGAGCGTATGGGCTACGGCGGCGGCGTTTGCCAGGTCAGCACGACGCTGTATCTGGCGGCAGTCAAGGCGAATCTGACGATTGTGAAGCGCGAGCCGCACTCTGACGCGGTCGGCTATACGGATTACGGTAAGGACGCGACGGTTTCGGATAAGCGCATCGACTTCAAATTCAAGAACGACACGGATAGCACGATTTTCATCGTCTGCACGGTCACGAAGGACACCCGCTATGATAAGTCCAAGAAGGTCTGCCTCGTTTCGATTTACGGTGAAAGCCTCGGAACGGGCGTGACGTACGACATCGTGACGAATACGGTCGAGATTCTCGCTGCGCCGGAAGAGCCCGAAATCGTCAAGGACACGAAGCACGAATATACGACCTATGTCGACCAGGAATACGTCTACCGCAAGGCGAAGGAAGGCTGCGTGGTGGAAAGCTACCGCGTCAAGTATGTCAACGGCGTCGAAACCGAGCGCACGTACCTCTACACGGATACCTACAAGGCCAAGAGCGAAATCATCTATGTCGGCACGCTCGAACGGACGGATGAATCGGAATAATAACAACGGCAATCAAAAAGAGGACTCCACTGCTATGCGCGGTGAAGTCCTCTTCTTTGGTTCTGGATTACAGCTTCGTCAGCACGAAGGTGATTTCGCCGCCCTCTTCGGGAGCAACGATCTCGGTGTCCATGTCGTACTCATAGCCTTCCGGCACGACAAGCACGTGCAGCACATACGCGTAGGGATCCGCGGTGAAGGTCAGGACGCCGTCATCGCCAACAGGCATGGGCGTGCAGGCCTCGTCTGTGCAGACGTTGATCGTCACGCCGGTCACGGGGTCACCGTTCTGGTCGACGCAGGAGATCACATAGGTTGCGCCGTAGGAAACAGCTTCTTCGCACTCATCCGTGCTCGGCAGCGTGCCGTCTGCGTACTTCCAGCCGGTCAGACCGAAGTCATACTCGTTGAAGTAAGCCATGGTCGCATTGACGTTGGTCTCGCTTGCCATGATGGTGTAGATGATCGGATTGGTGTCGCTGGCGTTGGCGTACAGGGAGTACATGGTGTAGGAATAGCCGGTCGTGGCGTTGCGGTCGATCGGCATGGTCAGATAGTACGCATCCTCGCCGGCAGCATCGCTCAGCGCGTACTGCACACCGTCCGCCTGGTTGTAAACGAACGCAGCGTCAGGATCGATGGTGTCGTCCAGCGTGATCTTGAGCGTGACTTCCTGGGCATCATCCAGCACATAGTAGCTGCACAGGCCGAAATAGGACATCAGGCTGAAGCTCGGGTCAATGAAGAACAGCTGCTTGCCGTCCGCTACCTCGATGTTTGTCGACTTCGTGGTCGCCGGATAGACAGGGTTGCCGGCCAGCACAGCCACGGCCTCATCGCCGGACACGATGCGGACGTTGTCGAAGAGTGCAATGTCATCGCCGACAGAAGAATACTGATCCTTCACGTAAGCCAGCTCGATCTCGTAGGTGCCGTCTTCGGTGAACTCGTAGCCGTAGGTTGCCCAGCCGCGTTCGCCGCCGAACACCTTCGCCGCGTTGCCGTTGACATAGAGGGTCAGCAGGTCGGCGCTTGCTTCGGAGGAGACCTTGTAGTCGAATGCAAGCACATCGCCGGCTTCGACCGTCACCGTGGTGCACACGGCGGAGGTGCTGCCGTCATAGCCGGCATTGGAGGAAACCAACGCCTGACGCTCGCCGTCGATGCTCAGCATCATCGGCCAGGTGTATTCGTCCGTAGGATTGGTGAAGGACAGCATGCCGCCCTCCACGTTCAGCGCAGTGTTTAGGTCGTCCTCGGAGATCGCCTCAACAGTGGGCTTTTCCGCCGGAATGGCGTCAAGCACGGTCGTCTCGGTGTAGTTGTCATCGAGGAAGTACTCGAACAGGCGGACGAAGCGGCTCACAGAGTCCTGGCTGCCGGTTTCGAGGAAGGCAACATTGCCGAAACGGTCAACGACGATGGACGTTGGGATGCCGCTCAGACCGAAGTTGCCGAAGATATCCGTGTCATCACGGCCGATCGGGAAGGTCATGCCGTGGGACTCGGCGTATTCAGTCAAAGTCGCATCGTCATCGGTCGCCTCGACAGACAGGGCGAAGATTTCGATCTTGTCCTTGTACTGCTCATACGCCTCTTCCATATAGGGGAATTCGGATTCGCACGGGCCGCACCAAGTTGCCCACAGGTTGATGAGCACCATTTCCTTCTCCTTGAGCACCTCGGAGAGAGTGTAGGTGGTGCCGTCAATTGCTGTGAAGGTGAAATCGGGCAGCGGAGAGCCAAGCGCGTAGACATCCGCGGATTCCGCGAAAGCCATGCAGCTCAGGCACATGACTGCCGTCAGCAGCAGAGCCAGAAACTTCTTCATGGAAAACACAGCTCCTTTCATGATGACTCCGGATTTGCCGCAAATCGCGGAGCAAAGGAAAATCAGCGCGGACAAACCATGCGGCGCGGTGATTTCCGGAAACAATACCGCGCAGAAAAAGCGAAATGATCTCCGGCACGGTGATTTTATTATAAGCAGAATAAATGGACGTGTCAACCGAAAAAGGCATATAAAAAAGAAGGGATTCGATGTAAGAAGCATGAAAGAAAACAGGAAAGGATGAAAAAAGCCCTTTTCTAATTTGAAATAATGTGATATAATAAACGATGTTCCGGAAGACTAAAGGCATCATTGCCGTCCGAGCCGCTTTGGAACAGCTTCCTTGCGGCAAAGGATGAGATTATTGATCATCAGGAGGGGTTTCCAATGGCACTCGTAACGACGAAGGAAATGTTCAAGAAGGCATATGACGGCGGCTACGCGGTCGGCGCTTTCAATGTCAACAACATGGAAATCATTCAGGGCATTACCGAGGCTGCCGGTGAGCTGAAGGCTCCCGTTATCCTGCAGGTGTCCAAGGGCGCACGCGCTTATGCCAACCACACCTACCTTGTGAAGCTGGTGGAAGCGGCTGTGATCGAGAATCCGGATATTCCGATTGCACTGCATCTTGACCATGGCGACAGCTTCGAGCTGTGCAAGAGCTGCATCGACGGCGGCTTCACGTCCGTCATGATCGATGCTTCCTCCAAGTCCTTTGATGACAACATCGCCCTGACTCGCAAGGTCGTCGAATATGCCCATGACCACGGCGTTGTGGTTGAGGCTGAGCTCGGCACGCTGGCTGGCGTCGAGGATGAAGTCGTTGTCGAATCCGGCAAGGAAATGTACACCCATCCGGAAGAGGTCGAAGAGTTTGTGAGCCGCACCGGCTGCGACTCCCTGGCGATCGCCATCGGCACCTCTCACGGCGCATATAAGTTCAAGCCCGGCCAGAAGCCGCAGCTGCACTTCGAGGTGCTTGAGGAGTGCTCAAAGCGCCTGCCCGGCTTCCCGATCGTCCTGCACGGCGCTTCCTCTGTGCCGCAGGAATTCGTTGCCGAAATCAACAAGTTCGGCGGCAACATGCCCGACGCCATCGGCATTCCGGAGGCTCAGCTTGCTCAGGCTGCTAAGATGGCTGTCTGCAAGATCAACATTGACTCCGACATTCGCCTTGCTATGACCGCGAGCATCCGCAAGTACTTTGCGGAGCATCCGGATCACTTCGATCCCCGTCAGTACCTGAAGCCCGCCCGCGCTGCGGTGAAGGCGATGGTCACCCACAAGATCGTTGATGTCCTCGGCTGCGCAGGCAAGGCCTGATCACTCTATAAAAAAGAACAGCTGCTTCCAATTGAGGAGGCAGCTGCTTTTTATTATGCCATTAGTTTGAGGTCGCCGTCCTTAATCCAGCCGCACTTGCGCAGGATGAGCCCGAACAGCCAGCTCAGCACTGCCGGCAGCACGAAGCAAACCAGCAGCAGTCCAACCCAGTCCATTGCAGTGATGCTGTCTTTTACGCCGGAGGCGATGTCATTCAGCCAGCCGGTATAGACGCCGATTTGCCCGACAAGGCCGCAGGTGCCCATGCCGCTGGACACGGCAGGACCGTTCATCTCCAGATGGAAAATGCACGTTGCAATCGGACCTGTAATCGCCGAGGCGAGCGTCGGGGGAATCCAGATGCGCGGATTGCGGATGATGTTGGGCATCTGCAGCATTGACGTGCCGAGCCCTTGACTGACAAGCCCGCCGACACCGTTCTCCCTGAACGACATGACCGCGAAGCCGACCATCTGTGCACAGCAGCCAGCAACCGCTGCACCGCCTGCAAGACCTGTCAGCGAAAGCGCTGCGCAAATCGCCGCGCTGGAAATCGGCAGCGTCAGCGCAATGCCGACCACAACCGAAACGAGAATGCCCATCAGCAGCGGCTGAAGGTTGGTTGCCCACTTGATGAAGTCGCCAACAGCACTCGCTGCCGAGCCGATGGCCGGTGCGCAGAGCACGGACAGTGCGCAGCCAACGAGGATGGTCACCGCGGGCGTCACAAGAATGTCGACTTTCGTTTCTTTGCTGACGAGCTTGCCGCATTCCGCCGCGACGATGGTGATGAAGTACACCGCAAGCGGACCGCCTGCACCGCCGAGGGAGTTCGCTGCCTGACCGACCGCAATCAGGCTGTACAGCACAAGCTGCGGTGCAGACAACGCTGCGCCGATGGAAACCGCCATCGCAGGACCGGACACTGCCTGCGCGAAGTTGCCTGCATCAATGAGAAAGCTGATGTTCAGCTGCTGGCCGAGCGTTTTGATGATGGTGCCGATGAGCAGCGAGGCAAACAGCCCCTGTGCCATGGCGCCCATTGCATCAATGCCGTATCGTTTTGCGGAGAACAGCACGTTTTTCCGCTTCATGAATGCCTGAATTTTCCCCATATTTCAAAGCCTCCTTCAAAAAGAGCAGCAAACCATGCAAACATCCCGAAAAACAGGGATGTGAAGGTATTATAGCATGTTGCAGGAGAAAAAGAAACGTGTGCTATTCAAAAACCTGCGAAAAAACATCAATATTTTTTCAATTTACCCCTTGATTTTTTTCTGCAATTGTGCTATTATATCAATGTTGTCAGCAACGAATGCTGATATAGCTCAGTCGGTAGAGCGCATCCTTGGTAAGGATGAGGTCACCAGTTCGAATCTGGTTATCAGCTTCCCAAGACCTGCGAAAGCGGGTCTTTTTTTTGTGCTTGAAAAAGTGAAATGTTGCGAAAAGCATAGCTGCTTATGATGATGATGTCTTCGTGTCCATTTACGGGGCTGAAAATCGGTTCGAGTGACTCGCGGCAGACGGCGGAAACATCATGATCGTGGCTACGCAGGTCGGATGTGCTGTGTCTATTGCGTTAAGGCAATACCGCACAATTCGGCGGCACCGCTGAACATGCCTTTTGCGCCATCTGCGGCTTGCAAAAATCTCGATTTACATCCAGTAAACCTTCGATTTTTGCAATTGCATCTGACACAAAATTCATTGTTCATCGTACCACCTCATTTGTGCGGTATTACCTTAAGAAAATAAACGCTTGTATGCCTAATGTTTTCTTCTTG
The DNA here is from genome assembly GCA_963590165.1 of Anaerovoracaceae bacterium. GTDB lineage: Bacteria > Bacillota > Clostridia > Christensenellales > Aristaeellaceae > UBA11524. The sequence continues at coordinate 77,717 of CAVANO010000031.1, read as the reverse complement.
TCCTTTTCTGCTACCGTACTTGACATGTTCGCATAAATCAGGTAAACTTTTACTTGTAGGACAGCGGAGCGAAAAAAACGCTCGGCTACGTGAAGCACAGAAGGAGGTTTCCCCATATGAAGAAAGTGTTTGCTCTGGTGATGGCGCTGTGTCTGGCGCTGGCGTGCATGGTGACTGCTTCCGCGGAAGACAAGGTTTACCATGTCGGTATTTTGCAGCTCGTTCAGCATGAAGCACTGGACGCCGCAACGAAGGGTTTCCGCGACGCGCTGACCGACAAGCTCGGCGACAACGTGGTATTTGACGAACAGAATGCATCGAATGATATTCCTGCCTGCGCGACCATTGCGAATGGCTTTGTCGCGGCGAATGTCGATTTGATTTTGGCGAACGCGACGCCCGCACTTCAGGCATGCGTCAGTGCAACGGCGGACATCCCGATTCTCGGTACCTCCATTTCGCATTACGGCACGGCGCTTGATATCAGCGATTGGAAGGGCTACACGGAGATGAACGTCTCCGGCACGAGCGATCTTGCTCCGCTGGACGGTCAGGCTGCGATGATTCAGGAGCTTTTCCCTGAGGCAAAGACAGTCGCTCTCTTGTACTGCTCTGCTGAGGCGAACAGCGCCTATCAGATCGGCGTCATCAAGACCGAACTGGAAAAGCTGGGCTACACCTGCGAAGAATACGCTTTCACTGACTCCAATGACGTTGCGTCCATGGCGCAGCAGGCGACGGAGTGCGATGTGGTTTATATCCCGACCGACAACACCGCTGCGGCGTATACCGAGACAATCGGAAATGTCCTGCTACCTGCCGGCAAGCCTGCCGTCACCGGTGAAGAAGGCATCTGCAAGGGATGCGGCGTGGCGACGCTGACCATCAGCTACTATGACATCGGTTACAAGACCGGTGAAATGGCGTACGAAATTCTTGTCAACGGCGCGGACATCTCCACTATGGAGATTGAATTTGCACCGCAGTTCACCAAGAAGTACAACGCAGAAAACTGCGCGGCACTGGGCATCACCGTGCCGGAAGACTACATCCCGATCGAGTAAACAGCAGCACCGCACAGCACGGCTGCCGCAGGAGAGACGCTTGACGGCGATCTTCTGCGGCGCTGCTTTATTTGTTGTGCGGGCTTTGCTATGCTTAAATCAAAAAAGTAACATCATGCGGCGCGGAAATTACAGGCGAGCATGCAGGAGGAAGCATCCGTGGAATTGGACATTATGAAGCTGTTGAATGCCTTGCCGGGCGCAGTTTCTCAGGGTATCATCTGGGGCATCATGGCCATCGGCGTTTACATTACCTACCGCATTCTGGATGTGGCGGATTTGACGGTGGATGGCTCTATCGCAACGGGCGGTGCAGTCGCAATCGTGTTGATCCTTAACGGCTGGAATGCGGCGCTGGCAGCAGCGGCTGCATTTGTTGTGGGCATGATGACGGGGCTTGTCACGGGTCTCTTCCATACGAAGATGGGTATTCCGGCGATTCTTGCCGGCATCCTGACGCAGCTTGCACTGTATTCCATCAACCTACGCATCATGGGCAACAAGGCGAATGTGTCCGTCAACGTCACGAAGTATGATTTGCTCGTGTCGCTGCGCAACGTTCGCTCACTGTCGCTGGAAAACCCGATTCTGCTGCTTGTGATCATTACCGTCGTACTGATTCTGATTCTGTACTGGTTCTTTGGTACGGAATACGGCAGTTCATTGCGAGCAACCGGCGCGAACGGCAACATGGCGCGTGCGCAGGGCATTAACACTGACACGTGCAAAGTCGTCGGTCTGATGCTCTCGAATGGTCTGGTTGCGCTGTCCGGCGCACTGCTTGCGCAGTATCAGGGCTTTGCGGACGTCAGCATGGGACGCGGAGCAATCGTCATCGGCCTGGCGGCTGTTATCATCGGCGAAGTCATCTTCGGCAAGATTTTCCTGAACTTCGGCACGAAACTGCTGGCCGTTTCCATCGGTGCAATTATCTATTACATTGTCATGCAGGTGGTGCTCTGGCTCGGCCTGAACACAAACGATCTGAAGATGATTACGGCTTTGGTTGTGGCAATCTTCCTCGCGATTCCGTTCTGGAAGGGAAAGTTTGCAAGCGCCGCTCAGGCAAAAAAGGAGGGGAAGAAGGATGCTTGACATCAATCACATCAGCAAAACCTTCAATCCCGGTACCATTACTGAGAAACGTGCCCTGTCGGGCGTTGATCTGCATCTGGCAGAGGGCGACTTCGTGACAGTCATCGGCGGCAACGGTGCCGGTAAATCCACCATGCTCAATGCGGTTGCAGGCACCTTCATGGTCGACGGCGGCAGCATCGTCATTGACGGCATCAATGTGACGCGTTTGCCGGAGTTCAAGCGCGCGAAGTACCTCGGACGTGTGTTTCAGGATCCCATGACCGGCACTGCCGCGACCATGAACATCGAGGAGAACCTTGCGCTTGCCTACCGCAGAGGACAAAACCGCACGCTTTCGTGGGGCATCACGCGGAAGGAACGCGAGGAGTATCACGAATTGCTGGCATCGCTGGGACTAGGGCTGGAGGATCGCATGACCAGCAAGGTCGGGCTGCTTTCTGGCGGTCAGCGTCAGGCACTGACGCTGCTGATGGCGACGCTCAAGAAGCCGAAGCTGCTTCTGCTCGATGAGCATACCGCTGCGCTTGACCCCAAGACGGCGCAAACCGTGCTGAAACTGACGAAGAAGATCATTGATGAAGACCACCTGACCGCCATGATGGTCACGCACAACATGAAGGACGCACTGGAATACGGCAACCGCACCATCATGATGCACGAAGGTCGAATCATTTTGGACATCGATGCTGAAACGAAGCGAAAGATTCACGTGGAGGATCTGCTGGTCATGTTCGAAAAAGCAAGCGGCAGCGAGCTGAACAATGATCGCATGCTGCTTGGCTGAAAAAATCAATCATTACGCCTTCCGGATCCTTCCGGAGGGTTTTTTTTCGTAAATTAGCATGTCAAATCATAGAACGAAAACCAATTTTCGATACGAAAACGATTTTTCGAGAGAATTGTTCGACTTTTCAAAATAGTATGGCATATTTGGCAGAAAAAAGCCTTCAGAAG